>JAJZVU010000013.1 GCA_021845505.1 Pseudomonadota bacterium
CGCGCTGTCGCTGGCGCGCGGCGCGCGACCGCCGACCAGGTGGCGCACATGCTGCTTGGCCAGTTCGTCCTCGCTGAGGTCCAGCGTGGCATAGCCGGCACGTCCCAGGTGGCCCGCGATGCGGCGGGCGTCGTCGCGGCTGCTGATGGACATGCCGACGAACACCTGGGCCTGCTGCGGGTCGCCCAGGCGGTAGTTGAACTCGGTGATCGCGCGCGCGCCCAGCAGCGAGCACAGCTTGCGGAAACTGCCCGGCTGCTCGGGGATGCTCACCGCGAACAGCGCCTCGCGCGCCTCGCCGACCTCGGCGCGCTCGGCGACGAACCGCAGGCGGTCGAAGTTCATGTTGGCGCCACAAGTGATCGCCACCAGGGTCTGCGACTTCAGCTTGTGCGCGATGGCGTACTGCTTGAGCGCCGCGACGGCCATCGCGCCGGAGGGTTCGAGCACGCAGCGCGTGTCCTCGAACACATCCTTGATCGCCGCGCACACCGCGTCGGTATCGACCACCACGTAGTCGTCGACCACTTCGCGCGCCAGCCGGAAGGTTTCCTCGCCGACCCGCTTGACCGCGGTGCCGTCGGCGAACAGCCCGACCTCGGCGAGCTCGACCCGGCGTCCGGCGCGCACGCTGCGCAGCATGGCATCGGAGTCGACCGTCTGCACGCCGATCACCCGCACCTCGGGGCGCACGGCCTTGATGTAGCAACCCACTCCGGAAATCAGCCCGCCACCGCCGATGGCGCAGAACACCGCATGGATCGGGCCGGGGTGCTGGCGCAGGATTTCCATGCCGATCGTTCCCTGGCCGGCGATCACGTCCGGATCGTCGAAGGGGTGCACGAAGCTCAGGCCGCGCTCGCGCTGCAGCTGCGTCGCGTGGGCGGCGGCGTCGCTGTAGCTCTCGCCTTCGAGCACCACCTCCACCGCCCCGGCGCCGAAGGCGCGCACCGCATCGATCTTGACCTTCGGCGTGGTCGAGGGCATGACGATCACGGCCCGGCAGCCCAGCTTGCGCGCGGCCAGCGCGACGCCCTGCGCGTGGTTTCCGGCCGACGCGCAGATCACCCCCCGCGCACGCTCCTCGTCGCTCAGGCGCGACATCTTGTTGTAGGCGCCCCGCAGCTTGAAACTGAACACCGGCTGCTGGTCCTCGCGCTTGAGGAGCACCGAATTGTGCAAGCGGCGGCTCAGGTTGTGCGCGGTATCGAGGGCGGTTTCCTGCGCCACGTCGTACACCCGGGCGGTCAGGATGGCTTGCAGGTAATCGGCGGGTTTGCGGGTCACGGACGGGGCCGGAGGTCAAAAAACCCATTCTACCCAGCGGGGGCCGCGCGCCCGCCGCAGCGGCGGCAGCCAAAAAAAAGCCCAGGCTGGGCCTGGGCTTGAATCCACCTATGGAGGAGGGTGGAGGAGACAAGGGGCGCTGGGACAGCTTGCAACCAAGCTCTCATCAGCATGTCGCTATCTTAGTACAAACCCGAGTGCATGGCAAAACCCCTTGCGCTTTGTGGGATAGATTCGTTGCATCATCATGCGCTGATATCGCGCGGCTGCGCGGAGTGCGCCGGGCGCCCCGCGGGGCAGCCGGCGCCGGTGTCGGACAATGGCGTCCTGCGCGCCGTGCGCGCTGGGCCACAACCAGGAGACCGGATCGATGGAATGCACAGTGCAGTGGATGCAACCCGCTGGCGGGCAGGGAATGACCTTTGTCGCGGTGACGGGCAGCGGCCATGTGCTCGCGATGGACGGCGCACCCGCCGCGCGCCCGGGCGAGCCGGGAGGGAACAACCTGGCGCCGCGCCCGATGGAGACGGTGCTCGCCGGCACCGGCGGTTGCACCGCGTACGACCTGGTCTACATCCTGCACAAGAGTCGCCAGGACGTCCGCGGCTGCCACGTGCGCCTGCAGGCCGAGCGCGCGACCACCGAACCCAAGGTGTTCACGAGCATCCACATGCATTTCGTCGTGTCCGGCCGCGCGCTGGACCGCGCCAAGGTCGAGCACGCGGTCGAACTGACCCGGGAGAAGTACTGCTCGGCGATCGCGATGCTCGGCGCCACCGCGACCATCACCACCGACGTCGAGGTGCTCGAGGTCTGAAGCGCCCGCGGCGCGCCGCGGCGTCAGATCCAGTGCGCGGTGGTGGTCATCACCCGCGCCGCAGCGCGCATCGCCAGGCGCACCGGCGCCGGCAGCGGCGCGGCGCCCAGTTTCTCGGCCGCGACCGCGTGCTGCACTTCGTCGAACTTCATCTGTTCGACCACCGCGCGCGAGTCCTGGTCATGCTGGGGCAGGCGCTGCAGGTGCGAGGCCAGGTGCTGCTCGACCTGGTTCTCGGTCTCGACGACGAAACCCAGGCTGAGCCGGCGGCCCAGGCTGCCCGCCAGCGCACCCAGCGTCAGCGCGCCGGCGTACCACAGCGGGTCGAGCAGGCTGGGGCGCGAGTCGAGTTCGCGCAGCCGCTGGCTGCACCACGCCAGGTGGTCGCATTCGTCGCGCGCCGCGCGGGTGAAGTGGGCGTGCAGCCCGGGGTCGCGAGTCACCAGCGCCTGGCCCTGGTAGAGCGCCTGGGCGCAGATCTCGCCGACGTGGTTCACCCGCATCAGCCGGCCCGACAGGTCGCGTTCGGAGGGCTCGAGCTCCTGGGCTGACTGCGGTTGCAGCGCGGCGGGGGCGCGGGGCATCGCCCGCGACGCGCGCAGGCCGCCGGCGAGGGTCTTCAGCGCATTGTCGGCGACGCCGAGCAGCCGGTCCTGCAGCGAGGCCGGGATGGCGCCGGCACGGGGGATCGACGGGGGGACGGGGGATGGCGGGGTCATGGCAGGCGGCACGGGCTCGCGGCCCGCAGGGAACGCGTTCCCGGCATTGTCGCGCAATCGGGACGCCGGGCCACCGGGCCATCGCGCGCCGACATGCCGGGCTGGAACAAAAAAAGCCGCCCGAAGGCGGCTTGGTCCAGCCGCCGCCCGAAGGCGGCGGCGAGGAAGCTGCACCGATCGATACCCCGATCAGAACATGTGGCGGATGCCCACCGCGAAACCGCTGGAGCTCTGGCCGGTGACACCCGAGAAGGCGTCGGTCGACGAGCCCACGGCCAGCGCGGTGCCGGTCCGGGTCGCGCTCGCGGCGTCGTTGCTGATGTGCGCGTACGAGGCGTACAGGTCGGTCTGCTTGGACAGGTTGTAGGTATAGCCGATCGCGTACTGCTTGGCCGTACCCATGCCGTCGCCGGTGCCGCCGTTGGCGACCAGCGTGTCCTTGTTCTCGCTGAACGAGGCCAGGATCGCGCCGGGGCCGACCGGGATGGTCGCGCCCAGCATCCAGAACTTGGCGTTGCCGCTGTAGTAGTCCTGGGTCGCGTGCTCGTAGATGCCCGAGATCTTGGCCACGCCGAAGTCATAGGCGCCGTAGATCTGCCACAGCTTGAGCGCGCCGTCGGCCGCCGCGCCGGTCACGGCCGGGTTGGCGTACAGGTTGGTCGTGCGGGTGTAGTTCACGCCGGCGGTGATCGGGCCGTTGCCGTACTGGCCGTTCAGGGTCCAGGCACGCGGAACGTTGCTGCCCGCGCCGCTGACGCTGGGCACGGTGCCCGAGCCAGCCGCGAACACGTAGGCGACCACGCCAGTGAAGCCCGACAGGTTCGGCGTGACGTAGGCCAGGGTCTGGTCGGCGCGGTACATGCCGTACTGGTGGACCAGGCCGATGTTGCCGATGTCGCCGTTCAGGCCGAATCCGAACGGATCCATGTTGGCTTCGTTGTCGAACGGAGCGGTGTACTGGCGGCCGCCGGTCACGGTACCGAAGTTGCCGGTCAGGCCCAACCAGCTCTGGCGCTGCATGAAGCCGCCGCCGGTGCAATAGGTCTGGGCCGTCGCGCCGACGGTCTGCTTGTCCTGGCTCGTGCCCGAGCCGCAGAAGCCGGTTTCGACGTCGAAGATCGCCGACACGCCGCCGCCGAGGTCTTCGGTGCCCTTCAGGCCGATGCGGTCGCCGGACTGCACGCCCGAGCTCAGACCGGTCGAGCTGACGGTCTGGCCGGGGCTGGCGCTGCCCGCCGGCGCGAGGCCGGTGTAGTGGGTGATGCCTTCGTCGATCAAGCCGTACAGCTGCACGTTGCTGCCGCTAGCCATCGCGACGCCGGAGAAAGCGCCGAGCACGGCCAGCGCGATCAGGGATTTTTTCATCGTGAACATCTCCAGAGTTGTGATCCTTAGGGACCGTTTTGATGCTCCAGCCGCCCCCTGGAGGGCGGGCCACTGCCTTGTCCGGCCCGCAGCAGGGCTGGGGACGACCAATGCCAGACGTGGTCAATCCTAAGCGCAGACTTCCGGAGAGCACCGTCCCCGGCGTGCGGGCGCCGGGTCTTCGTTGCATGGATGCAACATCGGCCGGGCAGCGTCCCGGCTCAGGACTTGGCCAGCGACTGCACGATCAACTGCGTCACCCAGACGAAGCGCTGGAAACTCTCGAACTGTCCGGCCCCGAGTTCCCGCGCCGAAGGTTGGCAGTCGGCGTAGAAGCAACCCAGCCATTGGCCGTCGACCACCAGCGGCGCGACAAAGGCCTCGGCCGCGGCGCTGGCGGCCAGCAGGGCCGACGGCCGCCGGGTCTCGGTCGCCTTGCACCATCGTGGCGCGTCAACGCCGGTCTGCAGCTCGCCCGCACTGTCTCCCTCCCATTGCAGGCTGTCCCGCAGCACCGCGCTGGCCGGCCCGATGGCCATGCGCGCAGCGAGGCGATTGCGTGCCGGGTTGAGCAGGCACAGCACGCAGCGATCGAGGCCGACGCTGCGGTGCAGGCCCTCCAGGCAGGTTTCGAACAACAGCGGGAGCTCCTTGCGGCTGCGCGCGGCCTGGCCCATTTCGCTGAGCACCCGCAGTTGCTGCTGGGGGTCGGGTTCGGTGTAGGCCGCCTGCGGGGCCTGGGGTTCGGGCTGTGCCACCGGGCCGCCGGCCGCCGGGATGCTGTCGGCCGCCTCGAGCGCGCCGAGGGCGCGCGCCAGGCCCATGGCCTCGCCGGCGTTGTCCTGCAGGCGCGCCAGGGTCTCGGCTTCGCCCTGGCCGAGCAGCGTGGCGATCTGCTTCACCGTCTGCGTCACCGCAGCGCGCTGCCAGGGCTGGCCGGTGGCGTCCGCGCCGGCCAGTTGTTGGCTCAGGCGGCCGGCCAGAGCGACCTCGCGGCCTTCGCGAAGCACGCTGTCCAGGTTCCACGCCCGCAGCAGTTCGCGCCCGAAGGACTGCAGGGAAATGCCGAGGATGCGCTGCTGCGCCTGCAGCGCGTCCTCGCCGGCGCGCAGCGCCTCGTCGAGGGCCTGCGCGTGCGCCCCGCCGAAGCACCAGAAGGCCAGTTCCCCCACATGGCCCAGCAGGGCCTCGACGAAACACTGCTCGGCCGCCGCCTTGCCCAGGCGCAGCCGCAGCCCGATGTCGCGCGCCTGCACCGCGGCGTGCAGGGCCCGCCCCAGGGTCTGCTGCACGCGGCGGTTCAGCCGCTCGCCGGCACCCAGGCTTTCCACCGCCAGTGCCGACACGCACAACGAACGGATGGGGTTGAGCCCGAGAACCACCACCGCGCGACTGACGGTGACCACCCGCGCGCCGCCGGACAGCCCGAAATGGGCGGCGTTGGCGGCGCGCAGCACCCGCGAGGTCAGCGCCGGGTCGCGCAGCACGATGTCGGCGACCTGCTGCCCCGAACTGCTGTCGCTGGAAGTGGCTTGCAGCAACTGGCGCAGGCTGAGGCCGAAGGCGGGAAGATCCTGTTCGGCGACGTGCTTGGCAAGCTGCAGGTGGTTCAGCGGTTCGACGGGACTGCCCAAGGTGGTTTCGGCTCGCGGGCCGTCTGGTGGGGGTTTCGGACAGCGCAGCGCGGCACGACCGGGCTGCGAGCATCGGCCAGATGCTAGTGTGAAGCGGGCAAGGCACAAACGACGGCGGCGCCCGGACCGCCACGACAATCGGGCCGCGGGCGCTGCCGTGCCTCAGGGTTTGTCCGGATCGCGGGGGCTGCCGGGCAGTCCGCGCGGACGCGCGCTTGTATGACAATCCGGGCCCATGCAAGACCTTCGCCGCGAATCCGCTTCCGATTCCGCCCGCGCGATCCAGCCGCCGGAGCTGGCCGACGCGCTGTTCGACGCCCTGGGCGCGGTGGCGCTGGTCATCGACGCGGCCGGGCGCATCGTGCGCATGAACCGCGCGGCCGAGGAGTTCACCGGATACACCAGCGCCCAGGCATGCGCCGAACCCTATTTCTGGGAACGCTTCCTGCTGCCCGAGGACGTGTCCAGGGTGCGCGGCTGGTTCGAGGCCATGCACAGCCGCAGCATCCCGGCCGCGGCGACCAATTTCTGGGTCGGCGCCGGTGGCCGCAAGCGCCTGCTGCGCTGGAGCAACGCCATCCTCGACGACGCCCAGGGCCGTCCGGCGTATCTGATCGCCGTCGGCACCGACATCAGCGAGCAGGATGAACTGGCGCACCGCAACGCCCGCCTGGCCAGCTACCGGGCTTTCCTGGCCCAGGCCGGGATGGCGATGGCGCGCGCCGGATCCGATGGGGAGCTGCTGCAGCGGGTGTGCGAGCTCGCGGTGCGGCACGCCGGGGTGCGCCTGGCCTGGGTCGGCAGTCCCGACGAAGCGCTGCGCGTTCAGGTGGTCGCCCAGGCCGGGCCGGCGCGCGGCTACCTGGAGGACATCGAGGTCTCGGTCGATCCGGCGTTGCCGACAGGCCAGGGCACGCTGGGGCGTTGCTGGCGCGAAGGGCGGGCGTTTTTCAACGACAGCTTCGCCTGCAGCCCGCGGCTCGCAGTCTGGCGCGAAAGAGCCGAGCGACACGGACTGCAGGCCAGCGCGGTGCTGCCGATCCGGCGCGGCCAGGCGATGCTGGGCGTGCTGACCTTGTACAGCGACGAGAGCGGCTTTTTCGACTCCCTGCTGCAGGAGTTGCTGCTGGAGCTGGCCAGCGACATCGAGCAGGGGCTGGACCACCTGCAGCTGCGGCAGCTGAACAAGGCGCTGGTCGATCACAGCGATGCCGGGGTCGCGGTGGTGGGCGAGCGCCGCTGCGTGTACGCCAACTCGCGCATGGCGCAACTCTTCGGCTTTGCCGACGCGGGCGAGCTGGTCGGCCTGCACACCCGCGAGATCTTCGCCGACGACAGCGCCTGGGAGCTGCTGGCCCGGCGCTACCCCGATCTGGAGCGCGGCGGCGAGCTGCGCTTGCCGGCGGTGGCGCTGCGCCGGCGCGACGGCACGCCGATGTGCTGCGACCTCATCGGCGTGCGGCTGGACGCCCGGCGCTCGGTGTGGACGGTCTACGACGTCACCGCCCAGGAGGCGCAGCGCCGCGAATCGGCGCAGTTGCAGCGCTTGTATCGCGCGCTGCTGACCCAGGGCGACGTGGTGCTGCGCGCGCGAGACGAGCGCCAGATGCTGCAGCAGACCTGCGAAGGCCTGGTGCAGGACACGCCGTTCCACGCCGTCATGCTGCGCCGGCCCGACGCCCAGGGTTGGCTGCAGACCCTGGCGCGCGCAGGGCAGGCCAGCGAGCTGGTCGACCGGCTGCGCGCCCATGTCGACGACCAGCGTTCGCTGGCCGCCACGTCCTGGCGCGAGGCTCGCGTGGTGGTGAGCAACGACAACCTGCAGGCCCACGAGGGCACGCAGTGGCTGCAGGCCATGCGCAGCGCCGGCTGGGAGTCGGTGCTGGCGGTGCCGGTGCGGCGGGCCGGCCAGGTGTGGGCCGTGCTGGTGTTCGTCGCCCCGCAGCGCGATGCCTTCCATGCCCAGACCCTGCAGACCTGCGAGCAGGTCTGCCAGCTGCTCGGCCACGGCCTCGACGAGTTCGACCTCAAGTTGCGCCTGCGCAGCCTGCAGTCGGAAGAGGCACATCGCGCGCGGCATGACGCGCTCACCGGGTTGCCCAACCGCTTCGCGCTGGAGCAGCACCTGCCGCAGGCGATGGCGCGCGCGGCACGCCGCAAGACGATGATCGCGGTGGGCTTGATGGACCTGGACGACTTCAAGCCGGTGAACGACCTCTTCGGCCATGCCGCGGGCGATCTGCTGCTGCAGCAGCTGGCGCACCGCCTGCGCCGACTGCTGCGCGCCAGCGACTTCATCGCCCGCCTGGGCGGCGACGAGTTCGTCGTGGTCATCGAGGACCTGGAGGCACAGCAGGCGCCGCTGCAGCTCGACATCGCGTTGCGCCGGCTGCACCAGGCGGTGGACAGCGACTTCGACCTCGGCCAGCAGCGCATCGGGCGCATCGGCCTGTCGCTGGGGCTGGCATTGCACCCGGGGCATGGCGACGACGCCGGTGCCCTGCTGCGGCATGCCGACGTGGCGATGTACCAGGTCAAGGCGCGCAAGAACCAGCGCCTGCGCTGGTGGCAGCTGGCGCAGCCCGGCGCCGTGCGCGCAGCCGACTGACGCGGGCCTGCCGGCGCGGGGTGCGGCAGGCCTTCAGTCCTCGCCGGCGCGCTGGCGCTGGCGGCACGCCGGGCACAGGCCGTCGAGCACCACCCGGTGGGCCAGGATCGACCAGCCGCTGGCGCGTTCGGCGGCGCGCAGGTCCGGCTCGTGCACCAGGCAGTCCAGCGCGGCCAGCGCCTGGCAGCGCACGCAGCGCACGTGGTCGTGGTGCTGGCCGGCCAGTTCGTACTGGGTGGTGCCGTCGCCCAGCGCGACCCGCTCGAGGCACTGCTCGCGCAGCAGCCGCTCGACCGCGCGGTACACCGAGGAGAAATCCGCCTGCCTGCCGGCTTGCTGCAGTCCGGCGCAGATCTGCTCCATGGTCCAGGCGTGCCGAGTCCCCTGCCTGAGGAGATCGAGCACCTGGTCGGGGACGCGGGCGGGGCGGGGCATGGCGTGACGCTGGCCGGAAGGTTCGGCCCGATGCTAACCCGCGCCGGCCCGCATCCGCTGGCGCACAGGGCCGACGCCGGCCGGCGCTTGCGGCTACGATGCGGATGAGCCCCATCACCCTGCCTGCGCCGGGTGGCTCGCCATCCATCGCGCATGTCTATATCCGTTGAGCCCTGGATGCAGCGCCTGCGCTGCTGGTTGCCGCTGGCCGCCGCTGCCAGCCTGGCGCTTCCGGTGGCGATCTCCTCGGCGGCGCTGGTGGCGGTGGGCGGGTGGTTCGTGCTCAGCGGGGATTACCGCGACAAGTGGCGGCGCATCCGCGGCAGCCGGACCTCGCTGGCGGCGTTGCTGTTCCTCGCGGTGTGCCTGCTCGGCGTCGCGCACGGCAGCGCCGACTGGGCTTCGGCGCTGGAGCGACTGCAGAAATACTCCAAGCTGCTGTTCGTGCCGATGTTGGTCACGATGGTCGACGATACCGTCGAGCAGCGCCGCGCGCTCGACGCGGTGCTGCTCGGGGCGCTGCTCGCGCTGGCGGTGTCGTACCTGCGGCTGTTCGGGGTGCTCAAACCCTATTTCATCGGCGAGGAGTACAGCGCCTTCCACGACCGCATCGGTTTCGGGGTCATCGAGGCCTTCGCCACCTACGTCATGGCCGCCCGCGCTTGGCGCCAGCGCAGCGTCGGCTGGGGCATCGGCGCGGCGCTGGCCGCGGTCGACGTGCTGATGGTCAACACCGGGCGCACCGGATGGGTGGTGCTGTTCGCGCTGCTGGCGTTGCTGTGGTGGCAACGCCGCGGCTGGCGCGGCCTGCTGGTCGCCGGCGTGGTGCTGAGCCTGCTGGGCGGGCTGGCGTTCGCGCTGTCCGGGGTCACCCGCCTGCGGGTGCGCGAATCGGTGCAGAACCTGGTCGCCTACTCCCACGGCAGCGACCATACCTCGGTGGGCGAGAGGCTGAATTTCGACCGCTCCGGGCTGCGCTTCTTCCTGCGCCACCCGCTGCTGGGCAGCGGGACCGGAAGCTATGCCTTCGACTACCGCGCGGCTGCCGGCGGGGGCTATGGCCCGCCCACCGACAATCCCCACGACAGCTACGTGCTGGTGGCGGCCGAGCAGGGGGTGGTCGGGCTGTTGGCGCTGCTGTCGGTGTATGCGGTCGCCTGGCGCGGAAGCCTGTCGCTCGGCGGCGAGCCGCGCGAGGTGCTGCAGGCGCTGGTCGTGACCCTGCTGGTCAGTGGGCTTTTCAATTCCTCGCTGCTCGACGCCGCCAGCGGCAGGCTGTTCGTGGTGGTCGCGGGCATCCTGCTCGCGTTGGCGGCACCCGGCGGCGCGGGGGCGGGCGCGCAGCGCGGCTGAAGCGCCGGGCGCGCCAGCGGGCTTGTCAACGGGCTTGTCAACGGGCGAGCGCCAGCAGCACGACTCCGCCGAGCATCGACGCGGTCGCCAGCGCGCGCGACGCCGAAAACCCTTCGTGCAGCAGCCTGACGCTGAGCACCAGTCCGACGAGCATCGACAACTCGCGTGCCGGGGCCACGTAGGCCAGGGGGGCCAGGGTCATCGCGTACAGCACCAGCAGGTAGGCCAGCGGGGACAGGATGCCGATGGCGACGATTCGCCGGCCGTCGCGTCGCCACGGGCCGCGCAGACCCGCCGGGTCGCGCCACGCCAGCGGCGCCAGCAGCAGCGCGCGCAGCGCCACCCCCAGGCCGTAGTACAGCACCGGCGCCACCGCCAGCGTGGAGACCGCCCAGCCGTCGATCACCGTGTAGGCGGCGATGCACAGGCCTGTCGCGGCGCCCCACAGCACCGCGCGTGGCGCGCTGCCGGGCGCCGCCGGGGCGGCGCGGCGCGCTGTCGAGGACAACAGCACGATGCCCGCCAGGATGGCCGCGATGCCGGCCCAGCCGGCGGGCGACGGGCGCTCGTGCAGCAGCGCCACCGCGGCGAGCACCGCGAACAGGGGTCCGGTGCCGCGCGCGACAGGGTAGACCAGCGAAAAGTCGCCGCTGCGGTAGGCCCTCTGCAGCACCAGACCGTAGGCCAGGTGGGCCACGCCGCTGCAGGCCGCCGCGAACCAGACCGCGGTGCCCGGTGGCTGGCCGCTGCCCCGCCACGCCAGCGCCGCGGCGGGCAGCACAGCCAGCAGGCTGACCGCGCTGTACGACCAGACCAGCGCCGCGCCGCCGCGCGACTGCTTGGCCAGCAGGTTCCAGGTCGCGTGCAGGCACGCGGCGCACAGCACCAGCGCCAGCGCCAGCGGGCTCATCGCGCGGGCGGCGGCGCGGCGGAGTCGGCCTGCGCCGCGCGGCGCGACATCGGCAGGCGCCAGCCCAGGCGCATCGACAGGAAGCGGATCAGCGCGCACAGGAAGGCCCCGAGCCACGGGGTCAGCCGTGCATCCCAGCCGAAGGCCTGCCCGGCCACCTGCACGCAGGCTCCGGCCAGCGCCGCCAGCGCGTAGATCTCCCGCTGCAGGATCACCGGGACGCGGTTGAGCACGACGTCGCGCAGCACCCCGCCTCCGACCGCGGTGGCCACGCCCAGCAGCACGGCCACCTCGGCGTTGCCGCTCAGCAACCACGCCTTGTGGG
Organism: Pseudomonadota bacterium; assembly: GCA_021845505.1. Lineage (GTDB taxonomy): Bacteria > Pseudomonadota > Gammaproteobacteria > Burkholderiales > Burkholderiaceae_C > Thiomonas_A. The sequence goes on from JAJZVU010000013.1 coordinate 11,454, forward strand.
CTCCGGCCACGGCGAAAAAGCCCAGCCCGATGGCGTCGAAGAACAGCACCGGGTGTCGCAGTCGGCGCGCCAGGCCTTGCATCCAGATGGCCATCGCCGCGGCCACCAGCGTGACGGCCGCGTAGCGCCACTGGGCGATGCCGGCCGGAGGCAGCGCGCCCAGGCAGAGGTCGCGCACGATGCCGCCGCCGCAGGCCGTCAGGTAGGCGACCACCGCGACCCCGAACAGGTCGAGGCGGCGCTCGATCGAGGCCATCGCGCCGCTCAGCGCGAAAGCGAAGGTGCCCAGCAGGTCGACCAGCACGAACCAGCCGTGGTTCATCGCCCATTCTCCCGACTCCGATCCCACATGATCGCAAGTTTCCGCGGTCGCGTGGTCTCGGAGGGCATGCGCGGCGGCCCGGCGGCTCGCGCCGCGTCTGCCCGCAGCGTTTGATCCAGATCATCCCCCGGCAAATCAGTATGCAAAATACTTGTAAGGTGGCCGCGGTTTGCAGCCGGCGCGGGCACGCCGGAAAGCGGCATCGGCAGGCTGTCGTGGAGGTGAGGAGATGGGGTCGGTCCACAGCGCCGGCCGCGCGGGTTCGCGCGGGTCGGGGGAGCGGGCGCGGCGGGTGCCGGCGCAGGCCAGGCAGGTCGCGGCGGGGACGCTGCTGTTCCGGCGCGGCGATGCGCTGCGCGAGGTCTACGCGGTCGAAGCGGGCGTGGTGCAGGTGTCGCGCAGGGTCGACCCGCGCCGCTGCCGGATCATCGGCCTCGCGTTGGCCGGCGACGTCGTCGGTTGCGAGGCCCTGTCCGGCGGGGTGTACGGCGGTGACGCGGTGGTCGCGAGGGATGCGCGCATTCGCGCCATCGATCCGTGGCGCTGGTCGCGCGCGGCCAGCGGATCGGCGTTGGCGCAGCTGCTCGGGCTGGCCGACGTGCAGATGGTGCGCATGGTGCGCCAGGCGGCCAGGCTGCGGCTGGCCGGACGCGAGCGGGTCGCCGATTTCCTGCTGCAGCTGGCCGAGCGCGCCGGTGGCGTGGAGATCGAGCTGCCGCTGGAGGGCAAGGCCGTCGCCGACTACCTGGGGCTGCGCCCGGAGAGCCTGAGCCGCATCCTGCGCCGGCTCGCCGAGGCGCGCTGCCTGCGGCGTGCCGGGCCGATGCGCTTCGAACTCGATGTCGACGGCTTGCGCCGTCTCAGCGCTTGACGAAGTCGATCACGATCGCGCCCGGATCGCGCTGGCGGTACTCGATCGACACCTGCTCGCCGTAGCGCTGGCCGAACTGCTGCAGCAGCGGCAGCGGGTCGTGGTCGTTGACAAAGCGCATGGTCTCGCCTGGCGCCAGCGCGTCGAAGGCGCCGAAGATCGCCGCATGGCGGAAGCGCTTGGCGATGCCGCGGGCGTCGAAGGGATAGACGGCGTCGACCGACAGGTGCAGATGGGGCTGGGACATGGCTGGGGCTTGCTGGAAGAGGCGGGCGCGCTGCCGGATCGCATCGGCCCTATAACATGCATCAAGAATGAATGTTATAGGGAACGCCCGCCGCGTACAAGTCGTGCGGACACGTTGGATCCGTTCACGGCTTCGTCTCGCCGAGGCGCTCGCGGATGCGCCGGGCGATCGCCTCCAGCTTGGCCGGATCGGCCATTTCGCGCGCGTGCAGTCGCAGGTCCACGCCCTGGTGGCGGGGGATGACGTGGAAATGCACGTGCGGCACCGTCTGCCCTGCGGCGGCGCCGTTGAACTGGCCGATGAACATGCCGTCGGGCGACAGCGCCTCGCGCACCGCCACGGCCAGGCGCCGGGTCATGCGCATCGCGGCGACCAGCGCGTCGTCGGGCAGGTCGAAAATCAGTTCGCAGCGGGCCTTGGGGATCACCAGCACGTGGCCGTCGGCCTGCGGCATGATGTCCATGATGGCCAGCGCGGCCTCGTCCTCGGCGAGCTGGATGCTGGGAAGTTCCCCGCGCAGGATGCGGGCGAAGGGGTTGTTCGGGTCGTAGGCCATCGCGGACTCCGGTGAGTGGGCTGGACCGATGCTAGCGTTCCCGCGCGCGGGCGGGGCGCGCCCCTGAAGGGTTCCTTGCCGATAGACTGGCTGCGTCGGCCGCGCCAACGCGTGGCGCCCGGTCCCCAGCCCGCATGACCACCGCCCAGCCCCGAACCACCAGCCGCCGCCGGCAGCTCGCGCGGCCGGGTGTCGCATGACCGCGCCGCGCGCGCGCAGCGCCGCCGCGCTGCCCAGGAGCGCGTTGTGGACCCATGCGACGGTGCTGGCGATGCTGGGCTTGCTGGTGCTGCTGCTGGCTGCCGCGTGGCGCCTGGGGGAACTGCGGCGGGCGTGGCCGCTGCTGCTGCTGCCGGTCGCGCTGGCGCCCTTCGTCGAGTTCGGGCTGCACCGCTGGGTGCTGCACGCCAGGCTGCCGTCACGCGACGGGCTGCGACGACGCCTGCAGGTGGCGTTGCACCATGCCCACCACGCCGAGCCGCGGCGCATCGACCGCTTGTTCTGGCCGGCGTGGGCGCTGTTGCTGCTCGGACCCGCGGTCTATTGCGGCTACGCGCTGGTGTTCGGCGCCACGCGCGCGCTGGTGCCGATGGCCGGCAGCGTGGCCTACTTCGTGTTCTACGAGTGGATGCATTTTTCGCACCACGATCCGGGGTACCTGCCCCGCACGCGCTACGGCAGGGTGCTGCGCAGATCGCATATGCACCACCACTACCACGACGCCGAGCGCTGGTGGGGAATCACCAACGACCTCGCCGACCGGCTGTTGCGCACCGGCGGCGCCCGCGACCCCGCGCGACCGCCGCGCAGCGATCCTCGACAACTGCGGTGAACGCACGGCGGGCGCCTTGGCGATCGGCCGCGCACTGCCTACACTGCCTGGTGCGTGATGGGCGTCGCGGGTACGCAGCGAAGGGCAGGCGCCCTGCGGATGTCGTACTCCGAGGTGCGCTTGCGCCCGCATCGAGATCGAATGACCTCCCGTAGCATGTTGATCCATTAGCCGACCGGCGGACGAATCGACCGTATCGCGTATCGCGTATCGAGCGACCCCCCATTCCCTGCGTCCGATGCCGCGCAGCCGCCTCTGCCTGTCACCCGGCGCCAAGCGCGCCGCGCGGGTGCTGGTGCTCGCGTTGCCCGTGGTGCTCACGCTGCTGTGGAGCGCCTGGATCGAGCGCGCCGAGTATGTGCAGGCGCGCGAGAGGGTCGAACAGCGTGCCGGGCGGGCCGCCGCCAGCCTGGCCGCGCTGATCGCCGATCGGCTGGATACCCAGTTCACCGAACTGCAGTTCGCCGCCGTGGCCGTGCTCGGGTCGCAGCGCGACCCGGCGCGCCCCGATGCCAGGGCAGCGCAGATGCTCAGGCGCTTCACTGCGGTGCATCGCGACCTGTACGCCTTCAATATCCAGTCGGCCGACGGCAACGCCATCCTGTGGTCGACCAGGCGGCAGGCCGGCAGGCCCATCGTCCGCGGCGACCGTTTCACTCCCGTCGCGGGGCATCCGGGCTTTCTGCTCGGCGCCGCGCGCTATGCGGCGCGAGTCGGCACGAAGGTGCTGACCATGCGGGTGCGCGTGCCCGGACCGCATGGCGGCCCCGGCTATCTGGTGGGAACCCCCTACCGCCTGGATCACCTGCTTCGCCTGCCCGAGGCGCTGGCGCATCGCTCGCCCTGGACGCTGGTCGTCAGCGACCTGCGCGATGGCAGTGTGCTCGGCACCCTGGTGCGGGGCCGTGTCCGGCTGGCCGTCGCGCGGCCGCCCGGCGCGCGCGTGCGCGCCGCGGTTCCGGGCTTTCCGCTGGCCGTGCAGGCCGCCTGGCCCGCCGCGCTGCCGGGTGCGATCTACCGCGACTCGGCCAGGGGCCGCTGGGCCCTGGAGTTCGCCAGCGCAGTGCTGCTGGCGCTCGCGGCATGGAGTCTGGCGGCCCTGCTGGAGCGGCGCGGCCGCGACGCGGACCGCCTTCGCCGGGTGGCGCGCTTCAGCGCCTTGCGCGCCGAAGTCATCCGCGCTGCGCAAGTCGCCGGGGAGGAGCGGACGTTCTTCGACGCGGCGTGTCGCTGCGGCGTGGAACTCGCCGCGCTGCGCCTGATGTGGATCGGCAGCCCCGATGGTTCGCATCGGGCCTTCGAGGTCCTCGCCGCAGCCGGTGCCACCGAGTACCTGAGCCGCGTTCCGATCTCGCCCGACCCCGCGCTGCCGGGCGGAGCGGGCCCGACGGGCAAGGCCTGGCGCGACGACCGTGCGGTGTTCGTCCAACGCCACGGCTCGCCGCGGGTGGCGGAGCCCTGGGCCAGTGAGGGCGCGCGCCATGGCCTCGGCGCCTTCGCCGCGCTGCCGCTGCACGAGCACGGCAGGGTGCGCGCAGTGGCCACGCTGTACTGCGAGGACATCGCCGTATGGGACGAGGAGTCGCGCAGCCTGATGCTCGACCTGGCCGCGCAGATCGAGCAGGGGCTGGACGCCATCCGCCGACGCCAGCAGGTGGCCAACCTCGAGCGCGTCTACCACGCGCTGGCGCAGGCCGCCGACGTGCTGCTGCGCGGGCACGACGAGGCCGAGATGCTGCGGCAGGCCTGCGAGAAGCTGATTTCGGGCACGCCGTTCCATGCCGCGTGGATCGGCAAGCCCGACGAGTCCGGCATCTTCCGCGTGCTGTCGCAGGCCGGGCGCGGCGCGCAGGACCTGCCGGAGATCCATGTGTCGCAGCGCGACGGCGAACACGGGCCGCTGATCGTGCGCGCCTGGGCCACCCGGCGCATCGCCTTCAACAACGATCACCCGGCCGACTCGCAGCTGGCGCCGTGGCGGGACTTCCTGCTGCGCCACGCGTGGCACGCGGCACTGGCGGCGCCGGTGTTCCGCGGGCAGGAGCTGTGGGCGGTGCTGGTGTTCGTTTCGCCGCAGCGCGGAATCTTCGACACCAAGACGGTCGCGCTGTGCGAGAGGGTCAGCGAGCTGCTCGGGCGCGGCCTGGACGAGCTCGACATCAAGCGCCAGCTCTCCACGCTGCAACTCGAGGCGTCCTACCAGGCACGCCACGACCCGCTGACCGGACTGCCCAACCGCGTTGCGCTGGAACAGCACGTGCGCAGGGCCCTCGCGGTGGCGCGTCGGCAGGGAACCGTGCTGGCGCTGGGCATGATCGACCTCGACCGCTTCAAGCTGGTCAACGACCGCTTCGGCCATGCCGCGGGGGATCGGCTGCTGCAGAGCCTGGTCGCCCGTTTGCGCCAGGAACTGCGCGAGACCGATTTCCTCGGCCGGCTCGGCGGCGATGAATTCGTGGTCGTGCTCGAGGGCTTCGGCCCATCGGCTGCGCCGCAGCAGCTGCGCGCCGTGCTCGAGCGCCTGCATCGCGCGGTGCAGACGCCGTTCGACCTCGGGCAGCAGCAGGTGGAAATCGGCATGGCCATGGGCCTGTCGCTGTATCCCGGAGACGGCGAGGATTTCGCCACGCTGCTGGCTCGCGCCGATGCGGCCATGTACCAGGCCAAGGCGCGCGAGCTCGGGAGCGAACCCTGGTGGCGGCTGGCCACAGCGCCGGCAGGCGCCGCCCAGGCAGGGACGGACAGCGGGTGAGCCGGCCTGCGCGGCCGCGAGCCCCGGCGCGACCGCCGGCGGCACCCCCGCCACGCTCAGCCGTCGTAGGGCCTGCCGTCCTTGTGCAGGTACCGCCACGTGCCGTCGTCGCCGCGCACGGCCTGCAGATCGTCATCCGGATAGCTGACACGGTCGCCCGCGCTGCGATCGCCGACCTCCAGGTAGACCGCGGCGCCGCGGCTGCGATTGATCAGGTGATGGCCGTTGGCGCTGCCGGCCGGGAAGCCGGCGCACATCCCCGCGCGCAGCGGCTGCTCCCCGGCGTCGGTCGCCAGCGTGAGCTCGCCTTCGAGGACATAGACGAATTCGTCCTGCGACCGGTGCGCGTGACGCAGCGCCGACTGCGCACCCGGCTCCAGGCGGGTCAGATTGACTCCGAAGTTGCGCAAGCCGAAGAGTTCGCCCAGCGGGCGCTTGATGCGTCCCGCCATGCGTGCGGCGAATTCGGCGGGGTAGGTCGACGGCGTCCGGCGAGGCGGCGCCTCGGCAGCGACGACGGCCACGGCTGCGTTCTCGGCGGGCATGGCGTTCTCCCTGGATTCGATGGCGGGACAGCACACTAGCATGGAGCGAGGCTCGCCGCGCAAGCCGGCGGGAGCGGGACATGGACGATGCGCGCCGCATGGCCTGCGCGGCGGGCACGGCTGCTCCGGCTGGGCGCCGGCTGAAGCGCCCGCGGCATGCCCGCCGGCCGCGCAAGGCACCGCTTCAGGTCAAACCCCAGTTGCCGCGGGCCGCGGGCGCGCATCTCATCGTGCGGGTCCGCCGGGTCGGGGCATGCCCCGACCCGGCGGTGGAGGCGCGCGCGCAGATCGGTCGCCGGCCGGCGCTTCCCCTGCCCGGGCGGCCCTGGAGCGTGATCGATGGCCGAGTCGCTGCATGACATCTGGAAGGGCTACAAGGACGCCTGCCTCAAGGTCGGCGAGAAAATCTCCGATCCCGACATGCGCAAGGAGGTGGTGAAGAAGATGAGCGAGGTCCTGAAGACCTTCGGCGAGGGCTTCGGCCCGACACTGGACAAGTTCGAGAAGGCGCAGGCCGAGGTCGCCAAGCTGGAAAAGGCCAAGGAGGAGATGCACGCGCTGCAGACCAAGCTGCACGGCATCATCGCGACCTACCAGGCGACCTCCACGAAGGTGTTCAAGGTCGGAGGCAAGGATGCCGTGACCCGGCAACTGCAGAAGTTCAAGGACGAGATCGACAAGCGCATGACGAGCTAGCTGCCCGGTCCGAGGCGCGTGACGCCACCGACTGCTTCGTCGGCGCTTGCCTGGGCTGGCGCCGGGCTGGGCGGCACCGCAGCGCATGCCGCCCGTGCACGGCCGACGCGCGCCAGCGCGCCCGGGCCTTCGGGATCCGCCGCATCCGCCGCTGCCAGCGCGTCGCGCACCAGCTCGGCCAGCGTCGCCAGCCCGGTCTCGACCTGCGTTTCGTCGGCGTGGCTGAAATTCAACCGCAGCGAGCCGCTGGCCTCGATTCGCTGCGGATAGAAGGGCTCGCCCGGCATGAACGCGACCGAGCGCTCGATGGCAGCCGGCAGCAGGCGGCGGGTGTCGATCGGCCGGCGCAACTGCAGCCAGAAGAACAGGCCCCCCGGCGGAGTGTTCCAGTCGGCGAGACCGGAGAAATGGCGCTGCAACGCCGCCGCGAAGCCATCGCGCTTGCGCCGGTACGACGCTGCCAGCCGTTCGCGGCGCTGCGCCCGGGCCGGATCGCGCAGGCTCTGCAGCACCAGCCACTGGCTGATGCGGTTGCTGTGCAGATCCGCCGCCTGCTTCAGGCGTACCAGATGCGCCAGCAACTCGGGCGACGCGGCGACAAAGCCCAGGCGCAAGCCGGGAGCGAGGCTCTTCGAGAACGATCCCTGGTAGACCCACGGGGCCCGCCGCAGGCGGGCGCACACCGGGGTGCGCTCGCCGGGGTCGTAGGCCAGATCGCGATAGGGATCGTCCTCGAACAGCGGGACCTGCGCCGCGTCGCAGGCCGCCGCGAGTCGGGCGCGCTCGTCCGCGTCGTAGCTGTGTCCGGTCGGATTCTGGAAGGTCGGGATCGCGTAGACAAAGGCCGGTCGCTCGGCCGGTGCCTCGCCGCCCAGCGCCCGCGCCGGACATTCCCGGTGCAACGCAACGAATTCGGCGCCGAACATCCGGAATGCCTGGAGCGCCGCCAGGTACGTCGGGGTCTCGACCGCCACGCGCGTTGCGCGCTCGATGAACAGCTTGGCGACGAGGTCGATTCCCTGCTGCGAACCCGACACGATCAGCACCTGTTGCGGCGAGCAGTCCAGGCCGATCGCGCGCAAGGACCCGGCGATCGCCTGGCGCAATTCCGGCTCGCCCTCGGAGGCGCCGTATTGCAGCCACTGCTGCGGCATCGCCGACACGTCGAAGCGCGGGAAGGTCTCGGCCGCAGGCAAGCCTCCTGCAAAGGAAATCATTCCGGGGCGTTCGATGACCGAAAGAATCTCGCGGATCGGAGAGGGTTCGAGGCGGCCGATGCGGCTGGCGAAGCGGCTGGCGATGCGGCTGCCGAAGCGCGCTTGCGCATGCATGGGGTCAGGGTTCATCTGCGGCGGCTCCAGGTCAGGACTGCGGTCAAACAGGTCAATGTGGTGGACCTATCGACAGGCTAGGGTCTGGCGTCTAGCATGTCAACATGGTTGACCCAAATGCCGCACCCGAGTTGCTGCAGTCGATCGAGGCGCTGTACTTCGGCTACCGCGCCTTCACTTCGCGTCCCGATCACATCCTGCGGCGGCGCGGGCTGGGCCGTGTGCACCACCGCATCCTCTATTTCATCGGTCGCAACCCGTCGATCACCATCCAGTCGCTGCTGGCGATCCTGGACGTCAGCAAGCAGGCGCTCAACGCTCCGCTGCGCCAGTTGCTGGCGATGGGCCTGGTGAGCGTGGCGGTCGCGCCGCACGACCGGCGCATGAAGCAACTCACCCTGTCGGCCGAGGGGCGGCAACTGGAGTCGCAACTGACCGCCACGCAGGCCACGCACCTGGCCGCGGCCTTCACGGCCGCGGGGCCCGAGGCCGCCAAAGGCTGGCGGGAGGTGATGCGGACGATTGTCGAAGTCCACGGCCGCGCCTGCGGCCGGCCATCGGCCGCTTCCCCCTCGGCCGGCTAAGGGGTTTGCGCCCGGCGTCGCCACGGGCGCCGGTGTCGGAAGGGGCGCCCGGCATGCGGCCACTTGAATTCCTGCGTTCCACCCCTACAATTAGCACTCGCAACAGATGAGTGCTAACGATCGCCGCGGCCTGGCCCGCGGCCGCAGGCCTCGTCGGCCGCGCCTGGGACACCGGCGCGGCCTGCGTTGAACACCTTGCTTGAACATTCCGAATACCTCCTCAGGAGCCACTTTCATGAAATTGCGTCCCCTGCACGATCGTGTCATCGTCAAGCGCTTGGAACAGGAAACCAAGACGGCTTCCGGGATCTACATCCCCGACAACGCTGCCGAGAAGCCCGATCAGGGCGAAGTGCTGGCGGTCGGCCCGGGCAAGCGCGACGACAAGGGCGAACTGCTGCCGATGGCGGTCAAGGTCGGTGACCGCGTGCTGTTCGGCAAGTACGCCGGTCAGACCGTCAAGCTCGACGGCGACGAACTGATGGTGATGCGCGAAGACGACCTGATGGCCGTCATCGAGAAGTAATCCGGTCCGCTTCCGGCGAACCCACCAAGATTTCGGAGAAAACCAAATGGCTGCAAAAGAAGTCGTTTTCGGCGCCGACGCGCGCTCCCGCATGATGGAAGGCGTGACCGTGCTGGCCAACGCCGTCAAGGCCACGCTGGGCCCGAAGGGCCGCAACGTGGTGCTCGAGCGCTCCTTCGGCGCCCCCACCGTGACCAAGGACGGCGTGTCGGTGGCCAAGGAGATCGAGCTCAAGGACAAGCTGCAGAACATGGGCGCGCAGATGGTCAAGGAAGTCGCTTCCAAGACCAGCGACAACGCCGGCGACGGCACCACCACCGCGACCGTGCTGGCGCACGCCATCGCCCGCGAAGGCATGAAGTACGTGGCCGCCGGGATGAACCCGATGGACCTCAAGCGCGGCATCGACAAGGCCGTGGGAGCCCTGGTCGAGGAACTGAAGAAGATCTCCAAGCCCTGCACCACCAGCAAGGAAATCGCCCAGGTCGGGACGATCTCCGCCAACGCCGACGAGGACGTGGGCAAGATCATCGCCGAGGCGATGGACAAGGTGGGCAAGGAAGGCGTGATCACCGTCGAGGACGGCAAGAGCCTGAACAACGAGCTCGACATCGTCGAGGGCATGCAGTTCGACCGCGGCTACCTGTCGCCCTACTTCATCAACAACCAGGACCGCCAGGTCGCCACGCTGGACAACCCCTACGTCCTGCTGAACGACAAGAAGATCTCCAACATCCGTGACCTGCTGCCGGTGCTCGAGCAGGTGGCCAAGTCGGGCCGTCCGCTGCTGATCATCGCCGAGGACGTCGACGGAGAGGCGCTGGCCACCCTGGTGGTCAACAGCATCCGCGGCGTGCTCAAGACCGTCGCGGTCAAGGCTCCGGGCTTCGGCGATCGCCGCAAGGCGATGCTGGAGGACATCGCGATCCTCACCGGCGGCAAGGTGGTTTCGGAAGAGACCGGCATGACCCTGGAGAAGGTGACCCTGGCCGACCTCGGCCAGGCCAAGCGCGTCGAGGTGGCCAAGGAGAACACCACGCTGATCGACGGCGCCGGCAATGGCGACGACATCCAGGCGCGTGTCAAGCAGATCCGCGTGCAGATCGAGGAGGCCACCTCCGACTACGACCGCGAGAAGCTGCAGGAGCGCGTGGCCAAGCTCGCCGGCGGTGTCGCGGTGGTCAAGGTCGGCGCCGCCACCGAAGTCGAGATGAAGGAGAAGAAGGCGCGTGTCGAGGATGCGCTGCATGCCACCCGCGCCGCGGTCGAGGAAGGCATCGTCGCCGGTGGTGGCGTCGCGCTGCTGCGTGCGCGTACCCATGTCAAGGTGCAGGGTGCCAACCATGACCAGGACGCCGGGATCAAGCTGGTGATGCGCGCGATCGAGGAGCCGCTGCGCCAGATCGTCGCCAACGCCGGCGACGAGCCCAGCGTGGTGCTGAACAAGGTTGCCGAGGGCAAGGGCAACTTCGGCTACAACGCGGCCAACGGCGAGTACGGCGACATGATCGAAATGGGGATCCTCGACCCCACCAAGGTCACCCGCACCGCGCTGCAGAACGCGGCCTCGGTCGCCGGCCTGCTGCTGACCACCGAGTGCATGGTCGCCGACGCGCCCAAGGAAGACGCTCCGGCGGCTCCGATGGGCGGCGGCATGGGCGGCATGGGCGGCATGGACATGTAAGGTCCGACGCGGGCCCCGGGATCGCCTCCCGGGCCTGCGGTCGTCTGGCGTTGCCGGGCCCGCGCAGTGCGCGGGCCTTTTGTTTGCGCGGTTTGCGCGGTTGGCGCGCCGCGCAGCCGTCTCAGCCGGCGGCCGCCGGGTGCCGGCCCAGCCATTCCTCGAGCAGCGCCGAGGCCTGCTGCAGTCCGATGCGTGCGGTGGCCGAGAACACCTGCACCGATGTCGGGGCGACGAGGCCGGCGCGCGCGCCGTTGCGCTGCAGGTCGTCGCGCACCACCTGCGCCTGGCGCATCTGCTGGTTGCGCGACAGCTTGTCGGCCTTGGTCAACAGCACGTGCACCGGCAGCCCGGCCGGGGCGAAGTACTGCAGCAGTTCCCAGTCCAGGCCGGTGAGGCCGTGGCGGATGTCGGCGATGAGGATCAGCCCGACGAGCTGCTCGCGCTCGGCCAGGTAATGGGCGATGAAGCGTTGCCAGCGCTGCTTGGTCGCCAGCGGCACCGAGGCATAGCCGTAGCCCGGCAGGTCGGCCAGCACCGCCTGCTCGGCACCGCCCAGGCCGACGGTGAACAGGTTGATGTGCTGGGTGCGCCCGGGCGTGCGCGACGCGAAGGCCAGCCGGCGCTGGCCGCACAGCACATTGATCGCGCTGGACTTGCCGGCGTTGGATCGGCCCACGAAGGCCACCTCGGGCAGCCCGTGCTCGGGAAGCTGGCGCCATTCGGCGGCCGTGGTCAGGAACCTGGCCGACTGCAGCAGCGCGCTGGTGTCGGCAGCCTGGCTGCTGGAATTCCCGATATTCGTCATGACTTATATATTGCTATCATCCGGGCATGTTAGTGCCGCACCGCCTGGCCGGGTCTCCGGCGAACCTGGCTCCTCGTCCTTCCTGCAGGCCGGAACGCCGTCTGTCGGGCGGTCGCGGGGTGCCATCCGGGGTGCCATCCGGGGGGCCTGCAAAGACCTTGTTGCGTCTGAGGCATTCGTTACCATCTCGTGAGTGCGCCTTTGCTATATTGCTCGGGTCGGGGTTCGCGGCCACAGTCCGTCCCGGATGCCGGCGAATGAACCTTCGCGCGACCACCGGGCGCCCGGCTGCAGGGGCGCCTTGGGCCCGGTTCCTGCCGCAGGCCGCGCGGTGCTCCTCCCGCCCCGACCCCTCGGGCCCGCGCTACCGCGGCCCGATCGCGTCCGCCGCGCGTCGCCTGCCCGCAACCGGGCTTTAGCTGGACATCGATGTCTTCCACCTTCACCACCCTGAGCACCTCCGGTCTGCAACTGCGTCGCGGTTCGCGCGCGTGGCGCAGCGGGGTGGAACTGCTGTCGTCGATGCGCTTCGCCATCGCCCTGCTGGTGGTGGTGGCGATCGCCAGCATCATCGGCACCGTGCTGCAGCAGGGCGAGCCGCTGAACAACTACGTCGACCAGTTCGGGCCCTTCTGGACGGCCGTGTTCCACCGCCTGGACCTGTTCAACGTCTACAGCTCGTGGTGGTTCCTGCTGATCATGGGCGTGCTGGTGGTGTCGACCACCTTGTGCCTGGTGCGCAACACGCCGAAGATCCTGGCCGACCTGAAGAGCTACAAGACCCATGTGCGCGAGCAGGCGCTGCGCTCGCTGCCCGATCGCGCCGAAGCCACGCTGGCGCTGCCGCGCGAGCGCATGGTGCAGCAGGTGCAGGCCGGGCTGCGCAGCCGCGGCTGGCGCATGCGGGTGCAGGAAACCCCGGGCGGCACGCTGGTCGCGGCCAAGACCGGCGGCCTCAACCGCCTGGGATACATCCTGGCGCACAGCGCCTTCGTGCTCATCTGCATCGGCGGGCTGCTGGACGGCGACATGATGATCCGGTTGCAGATGCTGCTGACCGGCAAGAAGCTGCTGACCAGCAACATGCAGATCGCCCAGGTGCCTCCGCAGTACGTGCTGTCGGTGCACAACCCCAGCTTCCGCGGCAACCTGCAGATCCCGGAAGGCGGCAAGTCCAATACCGCGGTGCTGACCATCGGCGACGGCTCGGTGCTGCAGCCGCTGCCGTTCACCATCGCGCTGAAGAAATTCCGCGTCGACTACTACTCCACCGGCATGCCGCGGCTGTTCAAGAGCGACGTGCTGATCACCGACTCGCGTACCGGCAAGACCTTCCCCGCGGTGGTCAAGGTCAATGCCCCGCTGACCTACGATGGCGTGACCATCTTCCAGTCGGGGTTCCAGGACGGCGGGTCGCACCTGCAGCTCAAGGCGTGGCCGATGCGGGGTGCCGGCGACAAGCCCTTCGACCTGCGGGGCGATGTCGGCTCGTCGCGCCAGCTCAGCGACGGCCAGCAGTCGCTGACCCTGCAGTTGACCGGCTTCCGGGCGATCAACGTGGAAAACCTGCACGGCGCGCAACAGGCCCGCAAGCCGGCTTCCCGCGGGCTGCTGGCCACGCTGGAGCACCACATGGGCGCCGCGGTGAGCGAGAACCCCAGCGACCGCCCGACCAACGTCGGCCCGGCGGTGATCTACAAGCTGCGCAACTCCGCCGGGCAGGCCGACGAATTCTTCAACTACATGCTGCCGATGCAGCTCGGCGGCATGTCGATGTTCGTCGCCGGAGAACGCAGCGAAGTGGGCGGGCAGTACCGCTACCTGCGCATCCCGGCCGATTCGCAAGGCCGCATCGACGGCTGGATGCGCCTGCGCGGCGCGCTGCAGGATCCGAAGCTGCGTGCCGAGGCCGTCGACGCCTACGTGCGCGACGCGCTGCCTGCCGGCGTTTCGCCGACCCTGGCGCAGCAACTGCGCGAGACGGCCGGGCGCACGCTGGACGTGTTCGCCGGCGACATTCCCCGCGATCCGCGCACCGGCAAGCCCATGCTGAGCTCGCCCGGCGGCCTGCCGGCGCTGGCCGAATTCCTCCAGCACAACGTTCCCAAGGCCCAGCTCACCAAGGCGTCGAAGGTGTTCATCGAGGTGCTCAACGGCACGCTGTGGCAGCTCTGGCAGGTCGCGCGCCAGCAGGCCGGGCAGCCGCCGGCGAAGGCCGATGCAGCCGACCAGCGTTTTTTCAACGCCGCGGTGCTGGCGCTGTCCGACTCGATGTTCTACCCGGCGCCGCTGTACATGCAGCTGACCGGTTTCAAGCAGGTCGAGGCCAGCGTGTTCCAGGTGGCGCGCGCTCCGGGCAAGGTCATCGTGTACTTCGGCGCCGGGCTGCTCATCCTGGGCGTGTTCACCATGCTCTACATCCGCGAGCGCCGGGCCTGGTTCCTGGTCAAGGACGACCCGGAGCAGGGCAGCCAGACCCTGATGGCAATGAGTACGAATCGACGGACAATCGATTTCGAGCGTGAATTCGGCGCTCTGCGGGACGCCCTCCTGCAGTCCCCGGGCGGCAAGCCCGGGGGCGGCGCCGACCCAACCTGAGAAGGACCCGAGCGATGGAACTGACAAGCAAGCACCCGGTCATCGACCTCGATGGCGTCAAGCCCGAGCCCACGCAGTCCGGCCCGCTGGCCTACCTGCGCCGCCGTAGCGTCTACGACTGGGTCTACCTGGCCTTGATCGCAGGCGGAGACGGCTACGTGCTGCACCGCTTCGGCGCGTCGATGGGCTACTGGGTGCAACTCATCCTGCTCGGCGCCACCACGGCCTTGCTGCTGCTGGGCTGGGGCTGGGGGGCGATCCGCAACCTGGCGGTCGCGGTGGCCGCGCTGTCGCTGCTGGGAATCAGCCAGTACTACGGCCCCGGCGGGGTCGCGGTGCTGGCGCGTGGCGACCAGAATTTCCTGCTCAAGTTCTTCCTGTCCAGCCAGACCGCGATCCTCTGGATGGCCCTGCTGATCTTCCTGTCGACCGCGAGCTACTGGGTGGGCATGTTCAGCAAGGCCGGCGCTTCCACCGATGGCACGATGGTGCGCGATGCCTCGGGCTGGCAGTCGAACTTCCCGCAGTACTTCGGGTCGCGGCTGGCGTGGGTCGCGGTGACCATGGCGCTGACCGGCACGATGATGCGCTGGTTCGAGAGCTACCTGGTCGGCCCCGACGTCGGGCACATCCCGCTGTCGAACCTGTACGAAGTGTTCGTGCTGTTCTCCTGGCTGACCACCACCCTGTACCTGTATTTCGAGCACAAGTACCGCACCCGTTCGATGGGCGCCTTCGCGATGCTGATCGTCAGCGCCGCGGTGGGCTTCCTGCTGTGGTTCAGCCTGGTGCAGGGGCAGTCGCAGATCGAGCCGCTGGTTCCCGCGCTGCAGAGCTGGTGGATGAAGCTCCACGTTCCGGCGAACTTCGTCGGCTACGGCTGTTTTTCGATCGCCGCGATGATCGGCTTCGCGTACCTGGTGAAAGTCAACGGCCAGGAAAGCTCGTGGTGGAAGCTGGCTCCCCTGTGGTTGCTGGGCTTCGTGATGTTCTTCGAGCCGCTGGTGTTCCGCCAGGGCGGGATTTCCGAATACTGGGGCGTGTTCGCCGGAGTCTCCGCGCTGGCCGTGGGGGGGATCCTGTACGGCCGTCGCCGCATCGCCGCCCACCTGCCTGCGCTCGACGTCATGGACGACGTGATGTACAAGGCGATCGCCATCGGATTCACCTTCTTCACCATCGCGACCATCCTGGGAGCGCTGTGGGCGGCGCAGGCCTGGGGCGGCTACTGGAGCTGGGACCCGAAGGAAACCTGGGCGCTGATCGTCTGGCTGAACTACGCGGCCTGGCTGCACCTGCGGCTGATGAAGGGACTGCGCGGCCAGGTCGCCGCCTGGTGGGCGCTGACCGGGCTGCTGGTCACGACCTTCGCCTTCCTCGGCGTGAACATGTTCCTCTCCGGCCTGCATTCCTACGGCAAGCTCTGACGCGGGACGGGGCTCGGCCCCGGGCTGTCGCAACCCCGAAGGCCCGCGCGTGCGCGGGCCTTTGTACTGGGCGCGGGGCCTAATACTTATGCTGGCTGTAGGGTTGAAATCCCGACGCTAAGGTTCCAGCGCGACGACCGGGCCGGCCGGCACGCCGGCCTGGCGGCGGCATCCGGCAGCGCCGGGCACGCTCGAGGAGCACAGGTCATGAACAAGTGGCAACAGCAGGGTTTCGAACATCCGGTGCCGTCGGACATCACCCCGCAGACGGTGTACCGCGCGCGCCGCGCGCTGCTCGGCGCGGCCGGCGCGGGCGCGCTGGCCGCGATGCTGCCGCAGGCGCGGGCGCTGGAAGTGGCGCCGCAGGGCCGGCTGCCGCGCCTGGCAGCCGAGCGCAACGCCGAGTACTCGACTTCGGAAAAGCGCACTCCGTACGACGACGTCACCACCTACAACAACTTTTACGAATTCGGCACCAGCAAGAGCGCCCCGGCGCGCAATTCCGGCAGCCTGCGCACCCGGCCGTGGAGCGTGGTCGTCGAAGGCGAGGTGCAGCGCCCGCGCACGTTTTCGATCGAGGAACTGCTGCGCCTGGCGCCGATGCAGGAGCGCATCTATCGCCACCGCTGTGTCGAAGGCTGGTCGATGGTGATCCCCTGGATCGGCTATCCGCTGTCGGCGCTGCTGGAGCGGGTGCAGCCGACCTCGGCTGCGCGCTTCGTCGAGTTCATCACCCTGCACGATCCGGCGCAGATGCCGGGCCAGAACTCGTCGATCCTGCAGTGGCCCTACCTGGAGGGCTTGCGGATCGACGAGGCGATGCATCCGCTGACCCTGCTGAGCTTCGGGCTGTACGGCGAAGTGCTGCCGAACCAGGACGGCGCCCCGCTGCGCATGGTGATCCCGTGGAAATACGGCTTCAAGGGAGGCAAGTCCATCGTGCGCATCCGTCTGGTGCGCAAGCAGCCGCTGACCTCGTGGATGCGCGCCGCGCCCAACTGGTACGGCTTCTATTCCAATGTCAATCCCGAGGTCAGTCCGCAGGACTGGAGCCAGGCCTACGAGCGGCGCATCGGCCAGGGCTCGTTCGGCGGGTTGTTCACTCCGCGCATCCCGACCCGGCTGTTCAACGGCTACGGCGAACAGGTGGCGTACCTGTACAAGGGCATGAACCTGGTGAAGGACTTCTGACATGAACGCGCCGGCCCGCGGCGCCGCGGCGCGCGCGTCGCAGCGGCCGCTGGCTCCGGCCGCGCGGCTGCGCCGCGCGTTGCTGGCGTCGCCGGCGAGCAAGCCGGTGGTGTTCGTGCTGGCGCTGACTCCGCTGGGCGTGCTGGTCTGGCGCGGGCTGAGCATGCGCCTGGGCGCCAACCCGGAGCAGGCGGTGATCTGGACCACCGGGCTGTGGGCGTTGCGCCTGCTGATGCTCACGCTGGCGGTCACCCCGTTGCGCCAGCTCAGCGGGTGGAGCGAACTGGCACGCTTTCGCCGCATGTTGGGGTTGTTCGCGCTGTTCTACGTGCTGTTGCACTTTTTCTGCTATTTCGCGCTGGTCAACGACTTCAGCTGGCGCCGGGTGCTGCAGGACGCCGCGATCCACCCCTTCGTGCTGGCCGGCTTCAGCGCGCTGCTGCTGTTGCTGCCTCTGGCGGCCACCTCGACCCAAGGCATGATCCGTCGCCTGGGCGCGGCGCGCTGGCGGGCGCTGCACCGGCTGGTCTACCTGGTCGGGGTGCTGGCGGTGTTCCACTACTGGTGGGGCAAGCTGGCGAAGAACAACACCGCCGACCCCAAGGGCTACGCGCTGCTGCTGGCGCTGTTGCTGGGCTGGCGGCTGGCCTACGCGCTGCGGCGGCGGCTGCGGCGCGGCTGACGCGGCGCCCCGCGATCGATCCAGCGCCTGTCAGTCGGCCGGCAGGCCGCGTTCGCAGCGCAGCAGGTCGTCCAGGGTTTCGCGCTCGCGCACCAGGTGGGCCTGCCCGCCGTCGACCAGCACCTCGGCGGCACGCCCTCGGGTGTTGTAGTTGGAGGCCATCGCCATGCCGTAGGCGCCGGCCGACAGGATGGCCAGCACGTCGCCTTCGCGCAGGTCGAGCATGCGCTCGCGCCCCAGCCAGTCGCCCGATTCGCACACCGGGCCGACGATGTCGTAGCGCAGCGCATGGCCGGCTTCGCGCAGCACCGCCGGCTCGATGGCCTGCCAGGCCTCGTACAGCGCCGGGCGCATCAGGTCGTTCATCGCCGCGTCGACCACCGCGAAATGGCGCTCCAGCGTGCTCTTGAGGGTGATCGCGCGGCACAGCAGCACCCCGGAATTGCCCACCACCGAGCGCCCGGGCTCCACCAGCAGCGCGCGGTGCCCCTGGCCACGCGCGCGAAGGCGCTCGCTCAGCGCGGCGATCCACTCCCCGGGGGCGGGCGGGCTCTCGCCGGCGTAGCGGATGCCCAGTCCTCCGCCGAGGTCCAGATGGTGCAGCCGGATGCCGTCGTGCTCGATTTCGCGCACCAGTTCGAGCACCCGGTCCAGCGCGTCCAGGTAGGGATCGAGGGTGGTGATCTGCGAGCCGATGTGCACATCGATCCCCAGCACCCGCAGGTTGCGCAGTTGCGCGCAGCGGGCGTAGGCCTGGCGTGCCTGCGCCTGATCGATGCCGAACTTGCTGGTGCGCAGCCCGGTCGAAATGTAGGGATGGGTGCGCGGGTCGACGTCGGGGTTGACCCGCAGGCTGATCGGCGCCTGCACGCCGAGGCCTTCGGCCAGACGGTCGATGCGCTCGAGTTCGCTGGTCGACTCGACGTTGATGCACTGCACCCCGGCGCGCAGCGCGGCGAGGAGTTCGGCGTCGGTCTTGCCGACTCCCGAGAACACCACCTTGTCGGCCGAACCCCCGGCGTCCAGTACCCGCGCGAGTTCACCGCCGGACACCACGTCGAAGCCCCAGCCGCGACGCTGCAGCAGTTGCAGGATGGCCTTGCTCGAGTTGGCCTTCACCGAATAGCGCAGCGCCAGCGGGTGGTCGCGCGCGGCGTCCTCGTATTGCCGCGCCGCCTGCTCGATGGCGGCGCGCGAATACACATACAGCGGCGTGCCGAAACGCCGGGCCAGTTCGTCGGCGCGCAGCGCCTCGATCATCAGGGTGTCGCCGCGGCGGACGATGTGCGGATGCCCGGGCAGGGCGTCGACTGGGCGGGAAGGGTCGGACATGGAGGCGGGGAGCGGGAAAACGGGACTGGATCGGGCGCCGGCGCCGCGCTGCCGGGATGCCGCAGCGCGCTCGCTCAGCGCCCGCCGAGCCGGGGCGACTCGGGCTGCGCGGGTGTTGCGGGAGAGGCCGCGCTGGCCGGCCGTGCCGGCTTGGCTTGCGGCGGCAGATACAGCGGACCAGGCTGGCCGCAGCCGCACAGCGCGACGGTTGCGGCCAGCGCGGCCAAGCCAGCAGCCGCATGCCGCACAGGGCCGCGTCGGGCTCCTAGAATGCGCTGATCCGACATATTTTCCAGTGTAGCAAGCGGGACCGTCGACGGGCCCCGCGACCCGATCGGGTCGATCACCCGGACTCGCCCATGGACCACCTTTCGCAATCGCAGTATCTGGATCTGGCCGAGCAGGCGCTGCGCGCGGTGGAAAGCGCCGCCGACGAGGCCGATGTCGATTCGCGGCGCGAAGGCTCGGTGCTGACCCTCGAACTCGACAATGCGGCGCAGGTGATCATCAACCTGCAGCCTCCGGTACAGGAGTTGTGGCTGGCGAGCAAGTCGGGGGCTTTCCATTTTCGGTACAGCCAGGGCCGTTGGCTGGATACCCGCGAAGGCCGCAGTTTTGCCGAACTGCTGCAGCAGGCGATCGGCGACCAGGGCGGGCCGCGGCTGGTGCTGGCGGGGCTGGCTGGCTGAGGCCGGCGGGCCGCGCTGGCCCCCATCGACGCTGCGCTGCAGCGTGCGACTTGGGTATTTTGTAGGGGTTTTTCCGCTGTCAGCGGCGTATCCCCCCCCTGATTGCGTGGGTGATTTGCAACGAAAGCGCCCCGCAGGCCGGAAAAGTTCACGGTCTGCAAAATGGTTGTTGCTACGATCTGGAACAAACGCCGGTTTTTAGGATGAGGCGCATTCCCGGGTCGCGGCGCGCACTTAGGGGCCAAAGCGGATGTTCTGGATCAACAGGGGGGCGAGTTGTCCATCTTCAGCAGCTTATTCCGCAAGCGCTATGCGCCGCTGATGGGTTTGGACGTCAGCAGCTCCAGCGTGAAGTTGGTGGAGTTGGATCTCGACCAACAGGGGCGCTATACCCTGGTGCGGGCGGCCATCGAGCCGCTGGAAAAAGGGGCGATCGTCGACGGCAACGTCGAGAAGCCCGATGACGTCGCCGATGCGGTGCGCCGGCTGATCAAGCGCAGCGGCACGCGTACCCGCGATGTCGCGCTGGCGCTGCCGTCGTCGGCGGTGATCAGCAAGAAGATCATCCTGCCCGGCGATTTGCGCGACGAGGAGATCGAGGTCCAGGTCGAGAGCGAGGCCAACCAGTACATTCCGTTCGCGATCGAGGACGTGGCGCTGGACTTCTGCGTGCTGGGCCCCAGCCTGGGCTCGCCGGGAGACCAGGAGGTGCTGATCGCCGCGTCGCGCCGCGACAAGGTGCTCGAGCGCCAGGCCATCGCCGAAGCGGCCGGACTGAAACCCCAGATCCTCGACATCGACGCCTTCGCGTCGCGGCTGGCGGCCGGCCGGCTGATCGAGCGCCTGCCGCGAGGCGGCCACGACCTGCTGGTCGCGATGTTCGAGATCGGCGCCTCCAGCACTTCGATGCAGGTGCTGCGCAACGGCGAGACCCTGTACGACCGCGACCAGACCTTCGGCGGCCAGCAACTCACCCAGGCGATCGCCCGGCACTACGGCTTCTCCCAGGAGGAGGCCGAGGCGAAGAAGCGCAATGCCGACCTGCCCGACGACTACAACGCCCAGGTGCTCGAGCCCTTCGTCGCGGGCATGGCGCAGGAAGTCACCCGCGCGCTGCAGTTCTTCTTCCGCGCCACGCCCAACAGCAAGGTCGACTACATCCTGCTGGCCGGCGGAACCGCGGCATTGGCCGGCCTGGTCGAGCGCATCACCGAATTGACCTCGACCGCCTGCCTGGTCCTCAACCCCTTCGAGGGCATGGCGATAGGTTCCGAGGTGCGGGAGAAGAAGCTGCGGCTGCAGGCCCCCAGCTACCTCACCAGTTGCGGTCTGGCCATGCGCAGGTTCCTGCAATGAACATCGTCCTGATCAACCTGTTGCCCCACCGCGAGGCGCGGCGCAAGAAGCGTCGCGACGCCTTCTACATCGGCGCGGCGGTCACGTTGGTGCTCGGAGGCCTGCTGCTCGTGCTGGGCGACGGAGTGCTGGGGGCGATGATCGATTCCCAGCAGTCGCGCAACGCCTTCCTGCAGTCGCAGATCGCCATCCTCGACCACCAGATCCGCGACATCGCCACGCTGCGCCAGCAGATCGAAAGCCTGCGCGCGCGCGAGAAGGCGGTCGAGGACCTGCAGTCGGCGCGCAACCTGCCCGTCTATCTGTTCGAGGACCTGACCCGCAAGACTCCGTCCGGGGTGCAACTGGGCGGTGTGAACCAGCAGGGCCTGACGGTGCTGATCCAGGGCACCGCGCTGAGCCAGCAGCGGGTGGCCGACTTCCTGCGCAACCTGTCCGACGGCCACGGCTGGCTGCAACAGCCGCAACTGATCGAAATCCACTCGGTGCGCGGGCCCGGCGGACAGCCGGAGTCGGCATTCCAGTTGCGCGCCACCTTGAGGCTGCCGGGCGCGCCCGTGGCCCAGAAGAAGCCGCCGGCACACTGATCGGGAACATTCCAGCATGGCCAACCCCTTGTCGATGCGGATTGACTTCGCCACGCTGCAGGAGCGCGTGGCCGGGCAGTTCCGCGGACTGAACCAGAACGACCCCGGCACCTGGCCGCCGCTGCCGCGCTATACGGTGTACGCGTTGCTGCTCGCGGTGGTGCTGGCGGTGGGCTGGTATTTCTGGCTGTCGGGCGTCAAGACCCAGCTGAGCAATGCCCGCCAGCAGGAAATCCAGTTGCGCGGGACCTACAAGGCCAAGCTCGCGCAGGCGGTGAGCCTGGACCTGCTGAAGGCGCAGAAGGCGCAGGTGGAGCAGTACGTGCTGGTGCTGGAAAAGCAGTTGCCCGGCAAGGCCGAGATGGACGCACTGCTGTCGGACATCAACCAGGCCGGGATCGGGCGCGGCCTGCAGTTCGACCTGTTCCGCCCGGGCCAGGTCGACGTGCGCAACTACTACGCCGACCTGCCGATCGCCATCGAGGTGCAGGGCAGCTACAACGACCTGGCCTCGTTCACCTCCGACATCGCCAAGCTGTCGCGCATCGTGACCATCAACAACGTGAGCATCGGCCAGGGAACGCAGGGACGGCTGCGCATGGATGCGACCGCGATGACCTACCGCTACCTGGACGCCGATGAAATCGCCGCCCAGCAAGGGCGGGCCAAGCCGCCGGGAGGACGCAAATGACCGGGTCGCAGCGGCGGGGCAAGGATCTGCGCGCTCGGGCCGGGCTGGCCTGCGCGGCGCTGCTGGCCGCATTGCTGGCGGGCTGCGGGGGCAACCGGCACGAGGACCTGCGCGCCTGGATGGCGCGCCAGCGCGCGCAGCTGCACCCCCAGGTCAAGCCGATCGAGCCGCCCAAGCCCTATGTGGCCGCCAGCTACAGCCTGTCCGAGGCGGTCAGCCCGTTTTCCGGCGCCAAGCTGCAGACCGGGGTGCGCCAGGAGATGAGCCAGTTGAGCCCGGCGCTGCTGGCCCAGATGAACCGACCCAAGCAGCCGCTGGAAGCCTATTCGCTGGACCAGATCCAGATGGTCGGAAGCCTGACCATCGGCGGCACCCGCTACGCGCTGCTCAAGGCCGGCAACCTGCTGTTCCGCGTGCACGTCGGCGAGTACGCGGGCCAGCATTACGGGCGCATTACCCAGATCGATGAAAACCAGGTGGTGTTGCAGGAATTGGTGCAGGACGCCACGGGCGACTGGGTGCACCACACCGCAACCCTTCAATTGCAGGAGAGCAGCAAATGATGTCCCTTCGGCCTGAACGTGCGAGCGTGGCCCGATGCCTGGCCGGCGCGGCGCTGCTGTGGGGGCTGGCCTGCGCTGCCGCTGCGCAGGCCGCCAATGTGCTGCAAAGCATCAACGCCAGCACGCAGGGCGGGCAGGTGGTCGTCGACATGCAGTTCGCCCAGCCGTTGCAGGCCGCTCCGGTCGGGTTCACCATCGATCGGCCCGCCGCGGTGGTGCTGGACTTCCCCGGGGTCAGTTCGCCGCTGGGCCTGGACGCCATCAAGTCCACCCAGGGCAACCTGCGTTCGGCCGATGTGGTGCAGGCGCAGGGACGCGCCCGCGTGGTGCTGAACCTGCGCCGCAGCACCCCCTACACCACCCGCGTCGAGGGCCGGCAGCTGCTGGTGACCATGCAGGCGCCGCAGAGCGCGCCGGCCAATCCCAGCGCCAGCGCCACCCCGGTGGGCGAGACGGTGCATTTCGCCAAGTCGCGCAACACCCTGCAGCTGGCGCTGCGCAGCGTCGACTTCCACCGCACCAGCGACGGCTCCGGGCGTATTGTCGTCGGCCTGCCGAACACCCAGGTGGGTGTGGACATCCACCAGCAGGGGCAGAACATCGTCGTCGACTTCCTCAACACCAGCCTGCCTTCGGACCTGCGCAGGCGCATGCTGGTGGGGGACTTCGCGACTCCGGTGAAGACGATCACCACCTTCCAGATGGGCGACAACGTGCGCATGGTGGTGCAACCCACCGGCGCCTACGAGCAAAGCGCCTACCAGGCCAACAACCAGTTCGTGCTCGAGGTGCACCCGCAGGTTCCCAACCCCCGCCAGCTGGTGGCGGGCAGCGGCCCGGGCTACCACGGGCGCAAGCTGTCGCTGGACTTCCAGAACATCGATGTCCGCTCGCTGCTGCAGGTGTTCGCCGACTTCACCGGGCTGAACGTGGTGGTCAGCGATTCGGTCAGCGGCAACCTCACCTTGCGGCTGAAGGACGTGCCGTGGGACCAGGCGCTGCACATCATCCTGCAGGCCAAGGGACTGGGCGAGCGCAAGGAAGGCAACGTGCTGTGGATCGCGCCGCGCCAGGAGATCATCGCGCGTGAGCGCACCGAGCTGCAGGCGGCCAAGTCGCGCGAAGCGCTGGAGCCGCTGAAGACCGAGACCTTCCAGCTCAACTACCAGAAGGCCGCCGCGGTGGTCGCGCTGCTGACCGGCGCCACCAGCGGGGTGCAGCAGGGCGCGCCGAACACCGCGCCGATCCCCTACCCGGTGCTGTCCAGCGCCAACACCGCAGCGTCCAACACCTCGCGCATCCTGTCGTCGCGCGGAACGGTGATCGCCGATCCGCGCACCAACCAGATTTTCGTCACCGACATTCCGTCCAAGCTGCGGGAGATCGCGGAGTTCATCCACAAGATCGACAAGCCGGTGCGGCAGGTGCTGATCGAGGCGCGCATCGTCGAGGCCACCGACCAGTTCGGTCGCTCGCTGGGCGCCAAGCTGGGCTACTGGAACAACAACCTGCCGGGAACCGGGGGCAACAACCCGGGTGCCGCGGTGGGCGGTGACTACCTGGGCGTCGGGCAGGCCACCGGGCAGACCCTGGCCACCGGCGCGACGCTGACCGACAGCCAGTTCGTCAACCTGCCGGCGACGACCATCGCGAACACCGTGCTGGCCGGGGTCAACCCCGGTACGCTGGCGATCAGCCTGTTCAACGCGGGCGCCAACCGGTTCATCAACCTGGAACTGTCGGCTCTCGAGGCCGATGGCCAGGGCAAGGTGATCTCGGCGCCGCGGGTGATCACCGCCGACATGCAGCAGGCCCATATCGAGCAGGGCACCGAGATCCCCTACCAGCAGGCGACCTCCAGCGGCGCCACCGCGGTGCAGTTCGCCAAGGCCGTGCTCAGCCTGGACGTCACGCCGCAGATCACCCCGGATGGCAACGTGATCATGAACGTCGCGGTGCACAAGGACAGCGTCGGTCAGAACACCAACAACGGCCCGGCGATCAACACCAACACCGTCAGCACCCAGGTGCAGGTGGAGAACGGCGGCACCGTGGTGCTCGGGGGCATCTACACCTCGCAGGAGTCCGATCAGACCGACAAGGTGCCGCTGCTGGGCGACATCCCGGTTCTGGGCTACCTGTTCAAGACCAAGAGCAAGAGCATGCAGAAGGACGAGTTGATGATCTTTCTGACCCCGCGCATCGTCAACAACGCCGACCTCACCCACTGAGCCGGGGCGCGGCGGCGCGAGCCCGCCGCGGCTGCCGACGGGGAAGACCGTGAGTGCTTCGCCACGCATTTTCCTCGTCGGCCTGATGGGTGCGGGCAAGACCACGGTCGGCCGCTCGCTGGCACAGCGCACCGGCCTGTCCTTCGTCGACAGCGACCAGGAGATCGAGCGCCGCTGCTCGATGACCGTCAGCGAGGTGTTCGCCGCCGAGGGCGAGGCGGGATTCCGCGACCGCGAGCAGCAGGTGATCGACGAGCTGACCCGGCAGGACGGAGTGGTGCTGGCCACCGGCGGCGGCGCCGTGCTGCGCGAGGCGAACCGACGCGCTCTGCACGAGCGCGGCACCGTGGTCTACCTGCGCGCGGCTCCCGACGAACTGGCCCACCGCATGCGCAACGACCGCGTGCGGCCCTTGCTGCGCGGGGTCGATCCGCGCACCCGCCTGCGCGAGTTGTACCGCCAACGCGATCCGCTGTATCGCGAAGTCGCGCATTTTGTGATCGAGACCGGAAGGCCCTCGCCGGCGATGCTCAGCCAGCTGGTGCTGGCGCAGCTCGAGCTGGCCGGGGTGGTCGTCGGCCGCGCCGTGCCGCAACGCTGACGCGCCGACGCGGCCGCGCTCCTACAATGGCGGGCTTTCCATGCCACAGCCCGCGCGAGGGCCGCTCCCATGAGCAGTGTCCGGGTCGAACTCGGTTCGCGTTCGTATGACATCGTGATCGGCGGCGGCCTGCTGCGCCGGCCGCAGAGCTTCGCCGCGGTGGCCAGCCCGCGCGCCAGCGCGCTGGTGGTCAGCAACACCACGGTGGCGCCGCTGTACGCCCAGGCGCTCCACGACAGCCTGCTGCCGCATTTCGCGCGGGTGCTGCGGTGCGTGCTTCCCGACGGCGAGCAGTACAAGGACTGGCAGACCCTGAACCAGGTGTTCGACACCCTGCTCGAACAGCATTGCGACCGCCGCAGCGTGCTGTTCGCTCTCGGCGGCGGGGTGATCGGCGACACCACCGGCTTCGCCGCCGCCTGCTACATGCGGGGGGTGGACTTCGTGCAGGTCCCCACGACGCTGCTGGCGCAGGTCGACTCGTCGGTCGGCGGCAAGACCGGAATCAACCATCCGGCGGGCAAGAACATGATCGGCGCCTTCCACCAGCCGCGGCTCGTGGTGGCCGACACCGACACCCTGCGCAGCCTGCCGCGGCGCGAGCTCCAGGCCGGGCTGGCCGAGGTGATCAAGCACGGCGCGATCGCCGACTCCGGGTTCTTCGAGTGGCTCGAGGGGCATGTCGAGGCGCTGCTCGAACTCGACCCCCAGGCCGTCGAACACGCGGTGCGGCGCTGCTGCGAGATCAAGGCCGCGGTCGTCGCGCGCGACGAGACCGAGAGCGGCACCCGCGCGCTGCTCAACTTCGGCCACACCTTCGGCCACGCGATCGAGGCCGCGATGGGCTGGGGCAGCTGGCTGCACGGCGAGGCGGTCGCGGCCGGAATGGTCGTGGCCGCCGAGCTGTCGGTGGCGCTGGGGTCGCTGGGGCGCGAGCCGCAGCAGCGGCTGCTCGACTTGCTGCGCCGGGCCGGCTTGCCGGTCGAGGTGCCCGCGTTGCCGGTCTCGCGCTACCTCGAGCTCATGCGGGTGGACAAGAAGGCCGAAGCCGGGGCCGTGCGCTACGTGCTGCTCGAAGGACTGGGAGCGGCGCGGCTGGGCCCGGCCAGCGACGAGCAGGCCGCGCGCGCGCTGCTCGCGCACGGCGCGCAGGCCCCGCAGGCGCTCGCCGGCGCCTGAGTGACCGTGTCGTCGGACAGCGCAATCCCCGCGGCGCCGGCGAAGGCGCGTTATGCCAGCGATGCGCGGCGCTCGCGCGGGCGCCGGCATGCCGAGCCGCCGCCGCGCGACCGCAACGACTACCAGCGCGATCGCGACCGCATCGTGCATTGCGGCGCCTTCAGGCGGCTGGAATACAAGACCCAGGTCTTCCTCAACCACGAAGGCGACCTGTTCCGCACCCGCCTGACCCACAGCCTGGAGGTCGCGCAGATCGCCCGCTCGATGGCCCGCGCGCTCGGGCTCGACGAAGACCTGACCGAGGCGATCGCGCTGGCCCACGATCTCGGCCATACCCCTTTCGGCCACGCCGGCCAGGACGCGCTGGCCGGCTGCATGCGCAGCCGCGAACCGGCCGGCGGAGGTTTCGAGCACAACCTGCAGAGCCTGCGGGTGGTCGACCGGCTGGAGGAGCGCTACGCGGCCTTCGACGGGCTGAACCTGTGCTTCGAGACCCGCGAAGGCGTGCTCAAGCATTGTTCGCGGCGCAACGCCGAGCGTCTGGGCGACGTGGGCGAGCGCTTCCTGCTGGGGCGCCAACCCAGCCTGGAGGCCCAGGTCGCGAACCTGGCCGACGAGATCGCCTACAACAACCACGACATCGACGACGGCATCCGCTCCGGCCTGCTGAGCCTGGAGCAGCTCGAGGAGGTGCCGTTCTTCGGCGGCCACCTGCACGCGGTGCGCGCCGCCTACCCCGGGCTGGGCGCCAAGCGGGTGCTGGCGGAGACCATCCGGCGCATGATTTCGGCCCTGATCGCCGACATGGTCGAGCAGACCGCCTGGCGCATACGCGACAGCGCCGTCGCGAGTCCCGAGGAGGTGCGCGCGGCCCCGGCGCTGGCCGCGTTCAGCGCGCCGGTGCGCGAACAGCTGCGGCAGTTGCAGCAGTTGCTGTACCGCCAGCTGTACCGCCACCCCCAGGTGCTGCGCTCGACCACCAAGGCGTCGCGGGTGCTGCGCGAGTTGTTCGACGCCTACGCCGACGACCCCCGCCTGCTGCCGGTCGAATACCAGCGCAGTCAGCGCCAGTTGCGTTCGATCGCCGACTACATCGCCGGCATGACCGATCGCTACGCCATCCGCGAGCACCGCAAGCTGTTCTCGGTGCACGACTGGTAGCCGCCGCGCCAGCGCCGCGGGCGTTGCGCGGCGCGTCGGAATAAAACCACACAGATACCATGGGCACTATGTCTGCGTATGCAAAGTTTGCATGGGCAAATATTATGGCGTCATGGAAAACCCGGACGACCCTGGAGACTCCCCGGCTGCGCAGCCGCAGCGCGAGGACTACTACCAGGTTGCGAACTATTCCAGCGACCAGTCGGTGGGTTACTGGATCAAGCACGCCTACATGACCCTGCAGCGCCAGCTCGACCTGGACATGCAGGAACTCGACCTCACCGGCATGCAATGGGGTCCGCTGTGGCTGATCCGGCGCTGCCGCGCCGACACCGTGGCCGCCTGCGCCCGCGAGGCGGGGATCGACACCGGCGCGATGACCCGCATGCTCGACCGGCTGGAGGCCAAGGGCCTGCTCGAGCGTACCCGCAGCGTGCAGGACCGACGGGTGGTGCATGTGCACCTGACCGAGCGTGGGCGCGACGTCGCCGACCGCATCCCGGCTTGCGTCGTGCGGGTGCTGAACCGCCAGTTGCGGGGTTTCAGCCACGACGAGGTCCGTCAACTGCTGGACTTGTTGCAACGATTCGTACGCAACGGCGCAGCCGCGGGCTGCGCCGACTCAGCTTGCGGAGCGCATTCCGACCCTCCCCGACCATGAACCCCTTGCAATTGTTTCGCCCCCCCGCGCGGCCGGCACCGGGGCCGCAGCGTACGGCCTGGCGCCTGGCCGCCTGGGCCGTCGCCGCGGCAAGCCTCGGCGGCTGCGCCTGGCCGGGCGCCAGCGCGCCACGCGCGCGGCTGGTGCAGCCCGCGCAGCTCGGACTGGGTCCCAGCGCCACGGTGTTTCCCGCCGAGCAGTGGTGGAAGCGCTTTGGCGACCCCCGGCTCGACCACCTGGAGCGACTCGCGCTGCAGGGCAACCCCGGGTTGCAGCAGGCGCAGGCGCGCGAGCGCCAGGCGCGGGCGGCCACCGGGTTGGCGCGCAGCGCGCTGCTGCCGCAAGTCAACGCGGCGCTGTCGTCCACCCGCGAGCGCTTCAGCCAGAACGACATCTATCCGCCGCCGCTCGGAGGCAGTGTCTACACCGAGAACCAGCTCGCGTTGCAGGGTCGCTACGACTTCGACTTCTTCGGCCGCAATCGCGCCCGCCTGCAGGCCGCGATCGGCCAGGCGCGCGCCGCCCAGGCGCAAACCCAGGCAGCCCGAGTGCTCATCACCTCCGACGTGGCCGCCGCGTACTTCCGCCTGGCCGGGCTGGTCGCCCAGGGGCGGGTGATCGAGCGCAGCCTGCGCCAGCGCCAGGCCATCGCCCGCCTGGTCGGCGAGCGCGCCCGCGCCGGGCTGGACAACACCCTGCAGCAGCGCGAGGCGCAGGCGCAGATTCCCCAGTTGCAGCTCAAGGTCGAGGCCAATCGCGAGGCCCAGCAACAGGCGCGCGATGCGCTGGCGGCGCTGATCGGGCGCGGCCCGCAGGCGACCGCGGCGCTGCATCCGCGGCTGCGGCAGGTTCCGCTGCCGCAACTGCCGCGGCAATTGCCGGCCAGCCTGATCGGCCGCCGCCCGGACGTGGTGGCCGCGCGCTGGCAGGTGCAAAGCGCGCTGGCCTCGGTGCGCGAGGCGCGCGCCAGTTTCTACCCCGACATCAACCTCAGCGCCTTCGTGGGGTTCCAGGCCCTGGGGTTCAGCCAGTTCCTGGCGGCCGGCAGCCGCGCCTGGGGCGTGGGTCCGGCGCTGGACCTGCCGATCTTCGAGGGCGGCGCGCTGCGCGCCCAACTGCGCGCCAGCGATGCCGCGGCCGACGCTGCGATCGACCAGTACAACGCCACGCTGGTGGGCGCGGTGCGCGAGGTCGCCGACGCCGTCGCGCAGCGCCGTTCGGTGCAGCTGCAGATGCGCCAGCAGCGGCGCGCGCTGCTGCTGGCCAGCCAGGCGCACGCACTCGCGCGCGGGCGCTACCGGGCCGGCCTGGGCAACGAACTGATGGTGTTGCAGGCGCAGGAGCCGGTGCTGCAACTGCAGCAGCTCGGCGCGGAGCTCAAGACCCAGGCCCTGCTCGACGACGTGGCGCTGACCCGGGCGCTGGGCGGCGGCTACGCCGGCGCACCCCCGGCGGCCGTGGCCGCAGCGCCCGGCGGCGCCCGCTGAGTCCGCTGCCTGCACCGAACGAACAAGAACACACTCGCATGATCCGGAGCTTCGCATGAGCGCCCAATTGCCAGACCAGAACCCACAAGCCACCGCCGAGGCGGATGCCCGCGCCGCGCGGCGTCGCAAGCTGATGCTCGGCGCGATCGGCACCTTCATCGTCATCGGCCTGATCTACGGCGGCTACGAATACTGGCTGTCGCAGCGCGAGGTCAACACCGACGACGCCTACGTCGGCGGCGACCTGGTGCAGGTCACCCCGCAGGTGGGAGGTACCGTGACTTCGATCGACGCCGACGACACCCAGGTGGTGCATGCCGGCCAGACCCTGGTGCGCCTGGACGGCGCCGACGCGCGCGTCGCGCTGCAGCAGGCCGAGGCACAGCTCGGCCAGGCGGTGCGGGGAATCCGCGTCACCTATGCGCAGACCGCCGCATTGCGTTCGCAGGTCGAGGTGCGCCAGACCGACGTCGCCACGGCCCGCGCCAACCTGGCCAAGGCCGAGGACGCGCTGCGCCGCCGGCGCGCGCTGCAAGGCACCGGCGCGGTCGGCGCCGAGGAGTTGCGCCAGGCGCAGATCGCCGTGCAGGCCGCGCAAAGCGCGGTGCGCACCGCGCAAAGCGCCGTG
Organism: Pseudomonadota bacterium; assembly: GCA_021845505.1. GTDB lineage: Bacteria > Pseudomonadota > Gammaproteobacteria > Burkholderiales > Burkholderiaceae_C > Thiomonas_A. The sequence continues at coordinate 42,269 of JAJZVU010000013.1, forward strand.
CAGGCGGCGCGCGCCGCGGTGGCCGCCAACGAGGCGCAGACCGCCGGCAGCGTGCTGGCGCGCAATCCGACGGTACGGCTGGCCGCCGCGCGGGTGCGCGAGGCGTACCTGGCGCTGGAGCGCACCCGCATCGTGGCTCCGGTCAGCGGGGTGGTCGCGCGGCGCAGCGTGCAACTGGGCCAGCGCGTCGGGCCCGGCATGCCGCTGATGACCGTGGTGCCGCTGGACCACGTCTGGGTGGATGCGAATTTCAAGGAGACCCAGTTGCGCAACCTGCGCATCGGCCAGAAGGCCAGCGTGGTCGCCGACATCTACGGCAGCCACGTGGTGTACAAGGGCCGGGTGGTGGGAATTTCCGCCGGCAGCGGATCGGCCTTCGCGCTGTTGCCCGCGCAAAACGCCACAGGCAACTGGATCAAGGTCGTGCAGCGCCTGCCGGTGCGCATCCGCCTGCAGTCGGCGCAGTTGCGCGCCCATCCGCTGCGCGTGGGGCTGTCGACCGAGGTCACGGTGGACATCCGCGACCATTCGGGCACCCCGGTGGTCGGCCTGGCGCCGAGCAAGCCGGTGGCCAGCACCGACATGTACGCGGCCAACTGGGCCAAGGCCGACGCGCTGGTGGCGCGCATCATCGCCGCCAATGTCGGCGGCATGCCGGCGGCCGAGGTCGGCCTGCACCGCGCCGCGCCGCGTCGCGCGGCGGCCCGGCGCTGAGCCCGCGGCAGCCAGGGAGCGATCATGACCGACACGGTGGTCGTCGAGGAAGCCGCGGCGGGGGCCACTCCGCAGCCCGACCAGCCGGTGCACCTGCGCCCGCTGGCGGGCAGCGCGCTGGTGCTCGGAACCCTCGCGCTGAGCCTGGCCACCTTCATGAACGTGCTGGACACCTCGATCGCCAATGTGTCGCTGCCGGCGATCGCCGGCGACCTCGGGGTGAGTTCCTCGCAGGGGACCTGGGTCATCACCTCCTTCGGCGTGGCCAACGCCATCGCGGTGCCGCTGACCGGTTTCGTGACCCAGCGCTTCGGCGCGGTGAAGGTGTTCATCACCAGCATCCTGCTGTTCACCCTGTTTTCCTTTCTCTGCGGGCAGGCGCCGAGCCTTTCGGTGCTCATCCTGTTCCGCGTGCTGCAAGGGGCGTCGGCCGGCCCGATGATCCCGTTGTCGCAGACCCTGCTGCTGTCGAGCTATCCGCAGCAGCGTTCGGGCACCGCGCTGGCGATGTGGTCGATGACCACCCTGGTGGCGCCGATCACCGGGCCGCTGCTCGGCGGCTGGATCACCGACAACATTTCCTGGCCCTGGATCTTCTACATCAACGTGCCGGTGGGCATCATCTGCGCGGCGATCACCTCGAGCATCTACCGCGAGCGCGAGACGCCGACGCGCAAGCTGCCGATCGACTGGACCGGCTTGGGCCTGCTGGTGATCTGGGTCGGCTCGCTGCAGGTCATGCTGGACAAGGGCCAGGAACTCGACTGGTTCGGCTCCAAGGTCATCCTCGGCCTGGCGGTCACCGCCTTCATCGGATTCGTGCTGTTCCTGATCTGGGAATTGCACGATGACCATCCGGTGGTCGACCTCAGCCTGTTCAGGATCCCCACCTTCACGCTGGGGACGATCATGCTGGCGCTGGCCTACGCGATGTTCTTCGGCTCGCTGGTGCTGCTGCCGCTGTGGCTGCAGGAATTCGTCGGCTACACGGCGACCAACGCCGGCGAGGTACTGGCCTGGGTGGGGTTGTTCGCCCTCGCGCTGTCGCCCTTCGTCGGCCGCTACGTGCATCGGGTCGACACCCGCTGGCTGACCACCGTGTCGTTCGCGGTGTTCTCCCTGGTGTTCTACATGCGCTCGCGCTTCACGCTGGGCGACACCTACTGGCAGTACGCGATGCCCACGCTGGTGCAGGGCATCGCCACCGCGCTGTTCTTCATCCCGCTGCTGGCCATCGTGCTCGGCGGCCTGCCGCCGCAGCGCATCGCCGCGGCTTCGGGACTGTCCAACTTCGCCCGCATCACCGCGGGCTCGTTCGGCACCTCGATCTACACCACCTGGTGGGTCAACCGGGCGATCCTGCACCATTCCCAGCTGGCCGAGAGGATCTACCAGGGCAACCCGGTGGCCGACTCGACGCTGGCGCTGGCGCAGCGCCTGGGACTGGGGCACCAGCAGGCGCTGGGGCTGATCGACGGACTGATCCAGGGCCAGGCCTACACCATCGCGGTCGACGAGATGTTCCGCCTCAGCGCCTGGGCCTTCCTCGGCATGATCGTGCTGGTGTGGCTGATCAAGCCGGTGCGCAACGGTGCCGCGGTCGACGCCGGCGGCGCGCACTGAGGGCCGCCGCGCGGCGCTGCCGATGCTGCACGACCAGGCGACCCTGCTGCTGTGCGTGCGCCATGGCGAGACCGCGTGGAACGCCCTGCAGCGCATCCAGGGCCATACCGACATCGGCCTCAACGAGCGCGGCCTGGCGCAGGCGGCCGCGCTGGCCGCGGCCCTCGCCGGGCAGGAACTCCAGGCGGTCTACGCCAGCGACTTGCAGCGTGCCAGGCAGACCGCGGCCGAACTCGCCCGCCAGCGCGGCCTGCCGCTGCGCACCGATGCGCGGCTGCGCGAGCGCGCCTTCGGCGACTTCGAGGGCCACAGCTTCGCCGAATTGCAGGCGCTGCACCCGCTGGACTGCGAGCGCTGGCGCCGGCGCGACCCCCGGTGGGCGGCTCCCGGCGGCGGCGAGGCGCTGGAGCAGGTGCAAGGCCGGGTCGTCGCCGCGCTGCGCGACATCGCGTCGCGCCATCGCGGGCACAGCGTGGCGCTGGTCAGCCACGGCGGGGTGCTCGATTGCCTGTATCGGCTGGCCACCGGCCAGGCGATACAGGCGCCTCGCAGCTGGGAGCTGCGCAACGCCGCGATCAACCGCCTGCTGCTCAGCGAGGACCGCGTCAGCCTGGTCGGCTGGAACGACTGCAGCCATCTCGACGCGGCCGCGGACGAGGCGGCCGGCTGAGCCGTCGAAGGGCCGCCGCGCGGGCCTTGCCGGCAGGCCGCGGCCGCGCGAGCGGGCTCAGCCGCCGAACAGCTCGCCGGCCGCGCGCGGAGCGGCCAGCCCCAGGTGGGCGTAGGTCGCCGCGGTGGCGATGCGCCCGCGCGGGGTGCGCTGGACGTAGCCGTGCTGGATCAGGAAGGGCTCGATGACATCCTCGATGGTGTCGCGCTCCTCGCCGATGGCCGCCGCCAGGTTGTCCAGGCCCACCGGGCCGCCGCCGAAGCGGTGGACGATGGCCTCGAGCAGCTTGCGGTCCATGATGTCGAAGCCCAGCGGATCGACATCCAGCAGGCGCAGCCCCTGGTCGGCGACCTCGAGCCCGATGCGGCCGTCGGCGCGCACCTGGGCGTAGTCGCGCACCCGGCGCAGCAGCCGGTTGGCGATGCGCGGGGTGCCGCGCGAGCGGCGGGCGATTTCACGCGCGCCCTGGGTGTCGATCTGCGCCTGCAGCAGCTGCGCCGAGCGCTCGACAATGGTCGTCAGCTCGTCGGCGGTGTAGAACTCCAGCCGGGAGACGATCCCGAAGCGGTCGCGCAGCGGGTTGGTCAGCATGCCGGCGCGGGTGGTCGCGCCCACCAGCGTGAAGGGCTGCAGGTCGATCTTCACGCTGCGCGCCCCCGGGCCTTCGCCGATCATGATGTCGATCTGGTAGTCCTCCAGGGCCGGGTAGAGGATTTCCTCGACCACCGGCGACAGCCTGTGGATCTCGTCGATGAACAGGACGTCGTTGCGCTCCAGGTTGGTCAACAGCGCGGCCAGATCGCCCGCGCGCTCGAGCACCGGGCCGGAGGTCGAGCGCAGGTTCACCCCCATCTCGCGGGCGATGATGTGCGCCAGCGTGGTCTTGCCCAGCCCCGGCGGGCCGAACAGCAGCACGTGGTCCAGCGCCTCGCCGCGCCGGCGCGCGGCTCCCATGAAGATGTCCAGCTGCTCGCGCACCCTGGCCTGGCCGATGTAGTCGGCCAGGCGCTGCGGGCGCAGCGCGCGCTCGGCTGCCTCCTCCTGCGGCGAGGCCGCGGCCGGCGCGACCACCCGCGCCGGCTGCAGCCTGTCGGGCTGGATGGTCATCGCGCCCTCACGCCCTGGCCAGCGCCTTGAGCGCCTGGCGTATGCCGTCGTCGACCCCGAGCTCGGGAGCCAGCTTGCCCACCGCGGCCGAGGCCTCGCGCTCCGAGTAGCCCAGCGCCAGCAGCGCCTGCAGCACGTCGCCGTGGGAGGCGGCCGCGCCTGGCGGACGCGCGAGGTCGGCGCCGAGCTTGCCGCGCAGCTCCAGCAGCAGCCTCTCGGCGGTCTTCTTGCCGATGCCCGGCACCCGGGTCAGGCGCGCGCCGTCCTGGGTGCTCACGGCCTGCGCGAGTTCACCCACGCTCAGCCCCGACAGCACGGCCAGCGCGATGCGCGCGCCGACTCCGGTGATGCGGATCAGCGCGCGGAACGCCTGGCGCTCGGCCGCGGTCGCGAAGCCGTAGAGCTGGTGGGCGTCCTCGCGCACCAGCAGGTGGGTGAGCAGCGTGACCGGCTGCCCGGCCGCGGGCAGTCCGTACAGGGTGCTCATCGGCACGTCGATCTCGTAGCCCACGCCGGCGCAGTCGACCAGGACCTGCGGCGGGGTCTTGTCGAGCAGGGTGCCGTGGATGCGTCCGATCATGGACGGCACTGTAGCAGGCCGGCCCGGCCGCCGGCGCAGCGCCGCTACACTGTCGGGCGCACCCACAGGCGCCCCATGAAAGCCCAATCCTCGTATTCCCATGAAGAGCTCGTGGCCTGCGGCCACGGCCAGTTGTTCGGACCCGGCAACGCACAGCTTCCGCTGGGGCAGATGCTGATGATGGACCGCATCACCCGCATCGCCGACCATGGCGGCAAGTACGGCAAGGGAGAAATGCGGGCCGAGCTCGACATCCGCCCCGACCTGTGGTTCTTCGGCTGCCATTTCGAGAACGATCCGGTGATGCCCGGTTGCCTGGGGCTGGACGCCATGTGGCAGCTGGTCGGGTTCTACCTGGGCTGGATGGGAGCGCCCGGGCGCGGCCGCGCGCTGGGGGTCGGCGAGGTCAAGTTCACCGGGCAGGTGCTGCCCACGGCGCGGCTGGTCAGCTACCAGATCGACCTCAAGCGGGTCATCAACCATCGCCTGGTCATGGGGATCGGCGACGGGGTGATGTGCGTCGACGGCCGCGAGATCTACAGCGCCAAGGACCTGCGGGTCGGGCTGTTCACGTCGACCGAAGGCTTCTGAACGCAGGCTCGCGGGCCCCCGCGAGCGGGGACCCGCGCGGCCGCCGTCAGGCCACGGCCTTGAGCTTGGCCTGGATCGCCTTGAGCAGTTGCGCGCGCTCGGCGTCGTCCACGCGCGCCAGCAGCCGGTTGGCACCGGACACGATGGCGCGGATCGACGCGGTCACGATGTTCGGGTCGATGCCGACCCCGAAGGTGGTCGCGGTCGTGCCTTCGAGGGCCATTTCGACCATCGCCACCGCCCGCGCGTTGGCCCCGAGCCCGAGCGCCCGCTCCTCGTAGCTGTGCACCACCAGCGGCAGGTGCAGCGCATGCACCGCCGCGTCGATCGGGCCGTTGCCCTCGCCGCGCAGGCTCAGGCCGCGTCCGTCGACCTCGAGCTCCAGCCGGATGCCCTGTTCCTGGCCGTGTTCGTTCAGGTGGTGGGCGAGGTAGCGCAGCGGCTCTTCGGCCGCGGTGTATTCCTCGTTGAACATGCTCCACAGCTGCTGCGCGGTGACCTCGCTGCCCGAGGCGTCGGTGTAGCGCTGCACCACGCCGCTGAACTCCACCTGCATGCGCCGGGGCATCACCAGGCCGTAGCTCGATTCCAGCAGGTAGGCGATGCCTCCCTTGCCCGACTGGCTGTTGACCCGGATCACCGAGTCGTAGGTGCGGCCGAGGTCGGCCGGATCCACCGGCAGGTACGGCACCTCCCAGATCGCCGTGGCCTTCTGCACCGCCAGGCCCTTCTTGATCGCGTCCTGGTGCGAGCCGGAGAACGCGGTGAACACCAGGTCGCCGACGTAGGGGTGGCGGGGATGGATCGGCAGCTGGTTGCAGTCCTCGACCGTGCGCGCGATGGCGTTGATGTTGGAAAAATCCAGCCCGGGGTCGACGCCTTGCGAGTACAGGTTCAACGCCAGGGTCACCAGGTCGACGTTGCCGGTGCGCTCGCCGTTGCCGAACAGGCAGCCCTCGACGCGGTCGGCTCCGGCCATCACCGCCAGCTCGGCCGCCGCCACCGCGCAGCCGCGGTCGTTGTGGGGGTGCACCGACAGCACGACGCCGTCGCGCCGCTCGAGATGGCGGTGCATCCACTCGATCTGGTCGGCGTAGATGTTCGGGGTGCTCATTTCCACCGTCGCCGGCAGGTTGTAGATCACCTTGCGCTGCGGCGTCGGCTGCCACACCTCGGACACCGCGTTGCACACCTGCACCGCCACCTCGAGCTCGGTTCCGCTGAACACCTCGGGGCTGTACTGGAAGGTCCACTCGGTCTGCGGCCGCTCGGCGGCCAGTTCGCGGATCAGCGTCGCGGCCTCGACCGCGATGCGCTGGCAGCCGGCCACGTCGACGTTGAAGACGATTCGCCGGAAATTCGGCGCGGTTGCGTTGTACACATGGACGATCGCCCGCCTGGCGCCCTCGAGCGAGTCGAAGGTGCGGCGGATCAGGTCCTCCCGCGCCTGGGTCAGCACTTCGATCGTGACGTCGTCGGGGATGTGCCCGCCCTCGATCAGCTGGCGCACGAAATCGAAGTCGGTCTGCGACGCCGACGGGAACGCGACCTCGATCTGCTTGATGCCGATGGCGCACAGCGTCTGGAACATGCGCATCTTGCGCGACGCGTCCATCGGCTCGAACAGCGCCTGGTTGCCGTCGCGCAGGTCGGTGCTCATCCAGATCGGCGGGTGGGTGATCACCCGGTCGGGCCAGGTGCGGTCCTTCAGGCCCACCGGGGGCATCGATCGGTATTTGGTCTGGGGGTTTTTCAACATGGCGGCAATCTCCGGCGATTCGGGTGTTCGGGGGTTCGGCAACGCTGCCGCGGCCGTTGCGGCCAGGCGCCGCGGGCGCGGCGGCATCGGCAGGGTCGGTTGCTGGCACCGGCCAGCGCGGGCTGCCGGGAGCGGCAGCCGGGGGCGAGGGGAGGTCAGCTGCGCGCCGGGCGCAGTCGCCGCTCGACGTCGACGCGCAGCAGTCGCAGCATCAGGCCGCGCTGCCAGGCCGCAAGCGCCCCGGCCGAAGTCTGGCGGCAGGAGCCATGCACGCTTGTCGGGTTCCGAACCATGGTCCGCCAACAGTAGCAAAAAGCCGCCGCGCAGTCAATCGGCCGCGCCGGGCGCCGGGCGCCGGGTATCAGCCCAGCAGCCGGCCGCGGCGAACCCGCATGGAGCGCAAATCCCCGGCGCTCAGGCTGCCCGCGGCGCGGCCCCGGTGCGCCGCGGCGGGGTCGGCCGGCAGCGCCTGGCCGCGCTGCCAGGCGCTGGCCGTGGCATGGTTCTGGGCGTGGCAGATGGCCAGGCCGAGGGCGTCGGCGGCATCCGGGCCGGGCTCGCCGGGCAGTCCCAGCAGGCGCGTGACCATTTGCTGCATCTGGGCCTTGGTCGCGCGGCCATGGCCGACCACGGCCTTCTTCAGTTGCAGCGCGGTGTATTCGGCCACCGGCAGGCCGCAGGCCACCAGCGCGGCGATCGCCGCGCCACGCGCCTGTCCGAGCAGCAGCGTGGACTGCGGGTTGACGTTGACGAACACGATCTCCACCACCGCGATGTCGGCGGCGGCCTCGCGCGCCACCGTGCTCACGCCCTCGAACAGGCTGCGCAGGCGCTCGGGCAGCGCGCCGCCGGCGACCCGGATGGCGCCGCTGGCCTCGTAGTGCAGCCGCTGCCCCTGCGCCTGCAGCACGCCGTAGCCGGTGACGTTCAGCCCGGGGTCGATGCCGAGGATGCGCATGCTGGCGCCGGCCGTGCCGCGGCTCAGTGGCGGAAGTGCCGCATGCCGGTGAACACCATCGCCAGGCCATGCTCGTCGGCGGCGGCGATGACCTCGGCGTCGCGCACCGAGCCGCCGGGCTGGATCACCGCCCGCGCGCCGGCCTGCGCCAGCACGTCGACTCCGTCGCGGAAGGGGAAGAAGGCGTCGGAGGCGACCACGCTGCCGGCCACCTGCAGGCCGGCGTTGGCCGCCTTGATGGTCGCGATGCGGGTGGAGTCGACCCGGCTCATCTGGCCGGCTCCGACCCCCACGGTGCGCCCGCCGGCGGCGAACACGATGGCGTTGGACTTGGTGAACTTGGCGACCTTCCACGCGAAATGCAGGTCGGCCATTTCGGCGTCGCCGGGAGCGCGCCGGGTCACCACCTTCAGTGCCGCCTCGTCGAGCAGCGCGTCGTCGGCGGTCTGCAGCAGCCAGCCCGAGTTCACCCGCTTGGCGTCCAGCCTGGCCGCGGGCGCGGCAGGGCCGGGGTCGATGGTCAGCACCCGCAGGTTGGTCTTGGCGCCCAGCACGGCCAGCGCCTGCGCGGTGTAGCCAGGGGCGATCAGCACCTCGACGAACTGCCCGCTGACCGCCCGCGCTGCCGCCTCGTCGACCTCGCGGTTGAACGCGATGATGCCGCCGAAGGCCGAGGTCGGGTCGGTCGCGAACGCCGCGCGATACGCGGCCTGCGGGTCGGCGCCCAGCGCCGCGCCGCAGGGGTTGGCGTGCTTGACGATCACGCAGGCGCAGGTGTCGAAGGCGCGCACGCATTCCCACGCCGCGTCGGCGTCGGCGATGTTGTTGTAGGAAAGCTCCTTGCCCTGGACCTGGCGCGCCAGCGCCAGCGAACCGGGGGCCGGCTGCAGGTCGCGGTAGAACGCGGCGTCCTGGTGCGGGTTCTCGCCGTAGCGCAGGTCCTGCAGCTTGACCAGGCTGAGGTTGAACTGCTGCGGCCAGCGCCGCGCCTGGGGTTGCGCCCGGTCGTCCTGCCACTGCAGCGCCGACAGGTGGTTGGAAATCGCCGCGTCGTACTGGGCGACACGGTTGAAGGCGGCCACCGCCAGCGCGAAGCGGGTGGCGCGCGACACCTCGCCGGCGGACTCGAACTCGGCCAGCACCGGCTCGTACTGCGACGCGTCGGTGAGCACGCTCACGCCCTGCCAGTTCTTCGCCGCCGAGCGCACCATCGCCGGGCCGCCGATGTCGATGTTCTCGATCGCCTCCTCGAGCGTGCAGCCGGGGCGCGCCACCGTCGCCTCGAAGGGGTAGAGGTTGACCACCAGCCAGTCGATCGGCGCGATGCCGTGGCGGGCCAGCGCCGCCATGTGCTCGTCCAGGTCGCGCCGCGCCAGCAGTCCGCCGTGCACCTTCGGGTGCAGGGTCTTGACCCTGCCGTCGAGCATCTCCTCGGAACCGGTATGGGCCGCGACCTCGGTCACCGGAAGTCCGGCCTGCGCCAGCAGCCGCGCGGTGCCGCCGGTGGACAGCAGGTGCACCCCGCGCAGGTGCAGGCGGCGGGCGAGATCGACCACTCCGGTCTTGTCGGAAACGGACAGCAGGGCGTACATGGCTGGGGGAGGGAGGTTGCGGGAGGGGCTTGCAGCGGGAACGGCGGCCGCCCGCGCGCGGGCGGCCGGGCTCACTTGATCAGCTTGTGGTCCTTGAGCTTCTTGCGCAGGGTGTTGCGGTTGATGCCCAGCCACTGCGCGGCCACCGACTGGTTGTCGCCGGCGCGTCGCATCACCGTCTGCAGCAGGGGCTTTTCCACGGTCTGCATGACCATGCCGTGGATGCCGTGGGGCTCGGTCCCGTTGAGGTCGCGGAAATACGCCTCCAGGCTGTCGATCACGCACTGCTCGAGCGGCGAGCGCGCATTCATGGCCGGGCTCCTGCAAAAGGGTTGGATGGACTCGCGCGGCGCTGCGGCGCCGCGGCGCGATCGGACTGGCGCGGCCGCGTCATGTCGGCTGCGCCGCCATCGCGTGCTGCAGGCTGTCGAAGTACCCGGCGACGGCGTCGAGCTGGGCCTGCGGGTCGAGCAAGGTGTTGAAGCGGGCGCGCAACTGCGCGCCGCCGGGCAGCGCGGCCACCGCCCAGCCCACGTGCTTGCGCGCGCTGGCGATGCCGGCCGCGCCGTAGTGGGCATGGTGCTCCCGCAGGTGTTCGAGCAGCCAGCGGCCCTGTTCGGCCAGCGTGGGCAGGCGCTGCGCGCCGCCGTCGCGCAGCGCCTGCGCGATGGCTCCCGGCAGCCACGGGCGGCCGAGCGCGGCGCGACCGATCATCACCGCGTCGGCGCCGGTGGCGGCCAGCACCTGGCGCGCCTTGTCGGCCGAATCGATGTCCCCGTTGGCCACGACGGGGATGCGCAGCCGCGACTTGATCGCCGCGATGGTCTCGTATTCGGCCTGGCCGCCGTAACCCTGCTCGCGGCTGCGCCCGTGCACCGTCACCAGCGCCACCCCGGCCTCCTGCGCCGCGTGCGCCAGCCGCGGCGCATTGCGCTGTTCGCGGCTCCAGCCGGTGCGCATCTTCAGCGTCACCGGAACGCCCAGCGGCAGCATCGCCCGCACCACCGCGTCGACGATGCGCAGCGCCAGATCCTCGTCCTGCATCAGGGCCGAGCCGGCCCAGCGGTTGCAGACCTTCTTCGCCGGGCAGCCCATGTTGATGTCGATGATCTGCGCTCCGGCGCGCACGTTGGCCAGCGCCGCGTCGGCCATCTCGGCCGCGTCGACTCCCAGCAGTTGCGCGGCCACCGGCCCCGGCTCGCCGGCGTGGCTCATGCGCAGCGCGCTCTTGCGCGAGCCGCGCAGCTCGGCGCGCGACGCGACCATCTCGCTGACGCAGTGCCCCGCGCCCAGGCGGCGCGCCAGGCGCCGCCACGGCAGGTCGGTGACCCCGGCCATCGGCGCGGAGAACACCCGGTTGGGCAGCTCGTAGGGCCCGATGCGCAGCGCCGGCTGCGGTATCGCGGCGCGCTCCGGCGTGGCGCGGGGAAGGCAACGGGCGGCGGAAGGGGCGGACATGGTGCGAAGGGCATCCCCCTGGCGGGGCGGAGCTGCCCCCCGGCCCGGCGGGCGGCCGGCGAGGCGCAGGGGGCGAATTCTAGTGCGCCCCGGCCGTCTCGCAGCCCGCGGCGCCTCGCGCGGCCAGCAGCGCGCGCGCCGCGCGGCTGGAATTGGCGCGCCCGAGCGCACCGCTGATGAAGTCTCCGCAGTCGACCACCGCCTGCAGGTCGACGCCGGTGCGCAGGCCCAGCCCGTGCAGCAGGTACAGCAGGTCCTCGGTCGCCAGGTTGCCGGTGGCACCGCGCGCGTAAGGGCAGCCGCCGAGGCCCGCCACCGAGGCATGGAAGCTGCGCACCCCGATCTGCAGCGCCGCCAGCACGTTGGCCAGCGCCTGGCCGTAGGTGTCGTGGAAATGCCCCGCCAGCCGGGCCAGCGGCAGCACCCGCGACGCGGCCTCGAACACCTGCTGCACCGCGCCCGCGGTGCCCACGCCGATGGTGTCGGCGATGTCCACGCTGTGGCAGCCCAGGTCGGCCATGCGCTGCACCACCGCGACCACCGCGGAGGCCGGCACCGCGCCCTCGTAGGGGCAGCCCAGAGCGCAGGAAATGCTTCCGCGCAGCCGCACGCCGGCTTCGCGCGCCATCGCCGCCACCGGCTCGAAGCGCTGGATCGACTCGGCGATGCCGCAGTTGATGTTGCGTCGGGCGAAGGACTCGCTGGCCGCCGAGAACACCACCACCTCGTCGACCCCGGCCGCCAGCGCCGCCTCCATGCCGCGCACATTGGGAACCAGCGCCGAGTACACCACCCCGGGGCGGCGCCGGATCGACGCCATCACCTGCGCGCCGTCGGCCATCTGCGGCACCCAGCGCGGGGAGACGAACGCGGCCGCCTCGATCGCCGGCAGGCCCGCGGCGGCCAGGCGGTCGACCAGCTCGACCTTGACCTGCGCCGGCAGCGGCGTCGATTCGTTCTGCAGGCCGTCGCGCGGCCCGACCTCGACCACCTCGACCGACTCGATGTTGCGGGCGAGCCCGGACAACAAGGTACTCATCTGCGCTACTCCTTCGTCGATGCGGCGGGGGCCTCAATACCCCAGCCAGGGGTCGACCACGCCGCCGGGGGTCTCGCCGCGCTCCAGCGCGGCGATCTTGCGCATCACCTGCGCCGCCGACGGCCCGACCAGGGTCTGCGCCGCCACGTGGGGGGTGACGCGCACCCGCGGATGGCGCCACAACCCGTCCTCGGGCGGCAGCGGCTCGGTGTCGAACACATCCAGCGTAGCGCCGCCGAGATGGCCCTGCTCGACCAGATCCAGCAGGTCGCCGGCGCGCAGCACCGCGCCGCGCCCGGCGTTGACCACGTAGGCGCCGCGGGGCAACTGGCCGAGCGCCGCGTAGTCGAGCAGCCCGTGGGTCGCCTCGGTCAGCGGCAGCAGCACCACCAGCACGCGGCAGGCGGCGAGGAATTCGTACAGCCGGTCGGTCGAGTACACCGGGAAGTCGCAGCCGGCGGGGGCGACGCCGCTGCGGGTGCAGCCACGCAGCGGGAATTCCATCGCCTGCAGCCGGCGCGCCGCCGCCATGCCGAGCTGGCCCAGGCCGAGCAGACCGACGTGGAAGCTGCCGCGCGGCGCCAGCACCAGCGGCTCCCAGGTGGCGCGCGACTGCAGCGCGGCGTAGTCGTCCATGCGGCGGTAGGCGTGCAGCACCGCCTCGGCGACGTAGTCGGCCATCTGGCGCCCCATCCCGGCGTCCTGCAGGCGGATCAGCGGGACCTCCGGCAGGTGGGAGCGCATCAGCGGCAGCAAGGCGTCGACCCCGGCGCCGAGGTTGAACACCGCGCGCAGTTGCTGCTGGCCGGCCAGCCATTCCTGCGGCGGCTTCCACACCAGCGCGAAGTCGGCCTGGGCGTCGGGCTCGGCGGCGGCGTCGACCACCTGCACCGAAAGCCTCAGCTCGGCGGCGTGCTGCGCCAAGGCGTCGCGCCAGCGGCGAAACGGCTGGTCCTCGTCCCACACCGCGAGCCTCATGCCGGCCCCCTTCAGGCGGTGCGCTGGTCGCGCACCCCGAGTTCGTCCTGCATGGCTTCGCGGATCTTGAACTTCTGCACCTTGCCGGTGATGGTCAGCGGGAAGGCCTTGACGAAGCGCACGTAACGCGGGATCTTGTAGTGGGCGATCTGCCCCTTGCAGAACTCGCGGATGTCCTGCTCGGTGGGCTGACTGCCGGCGCGCGGGATGATCCATGCGCACAGCTCCTCGCCGTACCTGGCGTCGGGCACCCCGACCACCTGCACGTCCTGCACCATCGGGTGGCGGTAGAGGAACTCCTCGATCTCCCGCGGATAGATGTTCTCCCCGCCGCGGATGACCATGTCCTTGATGCGGCCGACGATGTTCACGTAGCCCTCGGCGTCCATGGTCGCCAGGTCGCCGGTATGCATCCACCCCTCGGGGTCGATGGCCTCGCGGGTGCGCTCCTCGTCGCCCCAGTAGCCGTGCATCACCGAGTAGCCGCGGGTGCACAGCTCGCCGGCGGTCCCCGGCGGCACGGTGGCGCCGCTGGCCGGGTCGACGATCTTCACCTCCAGGTGCGGCTGCACCAGGCCGACCGTGCTGACCCGCCTGTCCAGCGGGGTGTCGGTGGAGCTCTGGCAGCTCACCGGCGAGGTCTCGGTCATGCCGTAGGCGATGGTGATCTGCGACAGGTGCATGTCGTCGACCACCCGCTTCATCACCTCCACCGGGCAGGGGCTGCCGGCCATGATCCCGGTGCGCAGGGTCGACAGGTCGAATTCGGCGAAGCGCGGCTGGTCGAGCATCGCGATGAACATGGTCGGAACGCCGTGCAGCCCGGTGCAGCGCTCGGTCTGCACGGCCTGCAGCGTGAGCAGCGGGTCGAAGGCCGAATTCGGGTAGACGATGGTCGCGCCGTGGGTGATGCAGGCCAGGTTGCCCAGCACCATGCCGAAGCAGTGGTACAGCGGGACGGGTATGCAAAGCCTGTCGTGCGGCTGCAGCTTCATCGCCTCGCCGATGAAATACCCGTTGTTCAGGATGTTGCTGTGGGTGAGTGTCGCGCCCTTCGGGAAACCGGTGGTGCCGCTGGTGAACTGGATGTTGACCGGATCGTGGCAGTCCAGCCCGCGCGCCACGCGGGCCACCTCGGGGTCGCCGGCGCGCCCGCGGCCGAGCCACTGCGCGAAGCCCAGCATGCCCGGCTCGTCGCGCTCGCCCAGCTGCACGACCAGCCGCAGCCCCGGCAGGCGCGCCGCGCGCAGCTCGCCGGGTGCGCAATGCGCCAGTTCCGGGGCGAGTTCGCGCATCATCGCCAGGTAGTCGCTGGTGCGGAACTCGGGCATCAGCACCAGCGCCTGGCAGCCCACCTTGTTCAGCGCGTACTCGACCTCGGCGACGCGGTACGCGGGGTTGATGTTGACCAGCACGATGCCGACCTTGGCGGTGGCCAGTTGCATCAACACCCACTCCACGCAGTTGTGGGCCCAGATTCCCACGCGGTCGCCGCGCTGCAGCCCGCTGGCCAGCATCGCGCTGGCCAGGGTGTCGACCTCGCGCGCCAGCTGCGTCCAGCTCAGCCGGCGCTGCTGGTGCAGGCTGACCAGCGCGTCGCGCTCGCCCTGGCGCGCCGCCATGTCGTCGAAGAATTCCCCCAGCGTGCGGGTGATCAGCGGCTGCGCGGTGCTGCCGCAGGCGTAACTGGTGGTCAGTGTCATGGTCGTCTCCTCCGACTCGTCGTGCGGCTGCGTCGCTCGCGCATCGGCGCGCGGGCGGCGCGGCCCGGGTTTCAAAAGCGCGCCTGCAGCCAGCGCTCGATCTGCGGCAGGCGGTCGACCCCCCAGAAGGGCTCGTCGTCCACCACGAAATACGGCGCCCCGCACATTCCGGCGGCCAGCGCCCGCTGGCCGTTGGCGCGCAGTCTTTCCTTGAGTTCGGGCTCGGCGCACCAGGCGTCGAGCTGCTCGGGCGGCAGCCGCAGCCCGCGCCCCACCGCGTGCAGCACCGGCATGCCCGAGATGTCCTGCCCGTCGACGAAGTAGGCCTCGAACACCCGGTGGATCCAGTCCACCGCCAGCGGCGAGCGCGCCCGCTGCAGCGCCAGCAGCACCCGAGCCGCCTGCTGGGTGGCCACCGGGAAGGGCTGGGGATGGTGGTAGGTCACCCCGAGAAAGCGCGCCGAGCGCGACAGGTCGCGCGCCATGTACTCGGCCTTCAGCGGCTGTTGCGAAGGCGGGCGCGCACCGGTGGCCTCGAACACCGGACCGAGCAGCACCGGCACCCACTCCACGCTGCGCCCGTGGCGCGCGGCCAGCGGCTCGACGAGCACGCTGGCCAGGTAGGAGTAGGGCGAGGTGAAGTCGAAGAACAGGATGATCGGCGACACGGGCATCGAGGGCTCCTGCGGCCGCCGGCGGCCTTCGCGGCGCCGGCGCTGGGCCTGGGTTCAGGCCATTCGGGGTTCAGGCCGTTCGGGGTCAGACCATGCGGGCCTCGGTCCGTTCGCGCCTCAGGCCATCTCCACCGTCATCGCGGTGGCCTCGCCGCCGCCGATGCACAGTGCGGCCACGCCGCGCCGCAGCCCGCGCTTGCGCAGCGCGCCGAGCAGCGTGACGACAATGCGCGCCCCGCTGGCGCCGATCGGGTGGCCCAGCGCGACCGCGCCGCCGTGCACGTTGACCACATCGTGCGACAGGCCGAACTCATGCATCGCCGCCATGGTCACGGTGGCGAAGGCCTCGTTGACCTCCCACAGCTGCACGTCGTCCTTGGTCCAGCCGGCGCGCTGCAGCGCCTTGTCGATGGCTCCCGCGGGAGCGGTGGTGAACCATTCGGGCGCCTGCGCGTGCACCGCGTGGGAGTGGATGCGCGCCAGCACCTGGCAGCCCAGCCGGCGGGCGGTGGACTCGCGCATCAGCACCAGCGCAGCCGCGCCGTCGGAAATGCTCGACGAGGTGGCCGCGGTGATGGTGCCGTCCTTGCGGAACGCCGGCTTGAGCGTGGGGATCTTGTCCGGACGCGCCTTGAAGGGCTGCTCGTCGCGGGCGATGCGCTGCTCGCCGCCGCGCCCGGAGAGCACCACCGGGGTGATCTCCCAGTCGAAGCTGCCGTCCTCGTTGGCCCGCTTGGCGCGCGCGGTCGACTCCAGCGCGAAGGCATCCATCGCCTCGCGGCTGAAGCCGTAGCGCTCGACGCAGCGCTCGGCGAACACCCCCATCGCCTTGCCGCGCTCGTAGGCGTCCTCCAGGCCGTCGAGGGCCATGTGGTCGTAGAACTCGGTCAGGCCGTACTTGACTCCCTTGCGCACAAAGGCCAGGTGGGGGGCGTTGGTCATGCTTTCCATGCCGCCCGCGACCATCACCTCGGCGGTTCCGGCCAGCAGCATGTCGTGGGCGAACATCATCGCGCGCATGCCCGAGCCGCACATCTTCGACAGCGTCACGGCGCCCGCCGACAGCGGCAGCCCGGCCTTGAGCGCCGCCTGGCGCGCCGGCGCCTGGCCCTGGCCGGCGAGCAGGCAGTTGCCCATCAGCACTTCGTCGACCGCCTCCCTGGCGATCCCGGCGCGCTCGACCGCGCCGGCGATCGCGGTGGCGCCCAGCTCCCATGCCGCGACGCCGGCCAGATCGCCGAGCAGGCCGCCGATGGGAGTGCGGGCGGCGGATACGATGACCACGGGATCGGAATTCATGACATCTCCATCAGGTTGGGCGCCGCATCCGCGGGGGCGGGCGCGGCGTTCCGGCGGGCGAAGCGCCTGGCCGGGTCGTAGGGGAACACATCGATCAGCTGGCCGTCGCGGATGCGGCGCTGCTGCGCCTGCCAGAAGGCGGGATCGAGCAGATCGGCGTGGTGGCGCAGGAAGACCTCGCGCACCTGCGGGTCGCCCAGCAGGAAGCGGCCGAAGGTCTCGGGGAACACGTCGTGCGGGCCCACCGGATACCAGGGCTCGGCGGCGAGCTCGTCGTCCTCGTTGCGCGCCTCGGGCACGCGCCGGAACCGGCAGTCGGTGATGTACTCGATTTCATCGTAGTCGTAGAACACCACCTTGCCGTGGCGGGTGACTCCGAAGTTCTTCCACAGCATGTCGCCGGGAAAGATGTTGGCCGCGACCAGGTCCTTGATCGCGTTGCCGTAGTCGACCACCGCAGCTTCCAGCTGCTCGGGAGTCGCCTCGCGCAGGTAGATGTTCAGCGGGATCATCCGGCGCTCGATGTAGCAGTGTCGGATCACCAGCAGGTCGCCGTCCTCCTCGAGCTGCGACGAGCAGGTGGCCTTGAGCTCCTCGACCAGCGCCGGGTCGAAGCGCTCGCGCGGAAAGGCCACGTTGGAGTATTCCAGGGTGTCGGCCATGCGGCCGACGCGGTCGTGGCGCTTGACCAGCAGGTACTTGGCCTTGACCTGCTCGCGGGTGGTGTCCTTGGGCGGCGGGTAGAAGTCGCGGATGACCTTGAACACGAAGGGGAAGGAAGGCAGCGTGAACACCAGCATCACCATGCCGCGGATCCCCGGCGCCGTCGTGAAGTTGTCGCTCGAGTGCCTCAGGTGGTAGAGGAAATCGCGATAGAACAGCGTCTTGCCCTGCTTGGCCAGCCCGAGGGCGCTGTACAGCTCGGAGCGCGGCTTGCGCGGCATCAGCGCGCGCAGGAACTGCACGTAGGCCGAAGGCACCGCCATGTCGACCATGAAGTACGCGCGGGCGAAGGAAAACAGCAGCAGCAGGTCGTCCTCGTCGAGCAGCACGGTGTCGATGACCAGGCGGCCATCGGGGTCGTGCAGGATCGGCAGCGCCAGCGGGGTCTCCCAGTAGCCGTTGATCACCCGACCGACCAGGTACGCCCCCTTGTTGCGGTAGAACAGCGAGGACAGCACCTGGATCTGGAAATTGCTGCGCAGCCGCATGCCCTGCAGGCGGCGCTCGAGCACCTCGGCCACCCGCGCGACGTCGCCGTCGAGGTCGGCGAAGGGGCGTTGCAACTGGTAGTTGTGGACGATGCGCACCAGGGTCTGCGCCAGGTTGTCGCGGCTCGGGTAGTAGGCGCGGAAGGTCGGCTGCGCGGCCGGTTCGTCGTATTCGATGTATTCGGTGGAAATCGCCGGCCGCACGAACAGGATGTCGTTGTGGAAGTGCCGGCGATGCAGCATCTTGGTGGTCACCGAGTTGAAGAAGGTCTCCGCCAGCTCGGGCTGCAGGTGGTTGGTGAGCAGGCCGATGTAGTGCAGCTTGGCCTGGTGCCAGACCTGGGTGTCGAGCAGCGAGGCGCCGAACTCGGCCTGCAGGTGCTCGATCGCCTCGTCGACCCGGGTGTCGTAGAAGGCGATGCGCTCGCGTTGCGCGCGCTGCTGCCCGGCCCAGTCGCCGGCCTCGAAGCGCGACTTGGCCTCGCGGCTGACCTGGCGGAACAGCCGGAAGTGCTTGTTGAAGCCCTCGAGCATCGCCCGCGCGATGGCGAACGCCACCTGCGAATCCAGCCGGGTCGGGAATTGGTTCATGCGCGGCCTGTCGTGTCCCCTGGTGTGCGCTGCGCCGCCCCGCGCGGGCGGGGTCCGAGGTGCAATGTAACCGCCCGCAAGCGCGCCATACAAGTGCCGAACGGTCGGACCCTTTGCCCCAGGTCATGCTAGGCTTTTCCGGATGCCCGCAAAAGGCAGGCAGGGCTTGCGCCCTGGCCGAAACGACAGGAGAACTTGCGATGCCTGCACTGCGCCCCGACGTCGACCCCGACGGATTGCTGGAATATTCGGTCGTCTACACCGACCGCGCGCTCAACCACATGTCGCAGCGCTTTCGCAAGGCGCTCGGCGACATCTCGTCGATGCTGCGCCAGGCCTACGCGGCCGACGCCGCGGTGGTCGTTCCGGGCAGCGGCACCTTCGCGATGGAAGCGGTGGCGCGCCAGTTCGTCGGCAGCGACGAGGGCTGTGCGGCGCTGGTGCTGCGCAACGGCTGGTTCAGCTATCGCTGGTCGCAGATCCTCGAGGCCGCGCGTCCGCGGGCGCGCGTGGGCGTGCTCAAGGCGCGCGCGACCTCGGCGTCGCCGCAGGCGGCCTTCGCTCCGCCCGCGGCAGGCGAGGTCGCGCAGGCCATCCGCAGCCAGCGCCCGTCGGTGGTGTTCGTCCCCCATGTGGAAACCTCGGCCGGGATCCTGCTGCCCGACGAATACATCGGCGAGCTGGCTGCCGCCGCGCACGAAGTCGACGCGCTGCTCGTGCTCGACTGCATCGCCTCCGGGGCGATCTGGGTCGACATGCGCGCCCTCGGCGTCGACGTGCTGGTGAGCGCGCCGCAGAAGGGCTGGAGCGGGCCGCCCTGCGCCGGTTTCGCGATGCTTTCGCAGCGCGCGCTGCAGCGGATCGAGTCGACCCGCAGCGACAGCTTCGCGTGCGACCTGGCCGCGTGGCTGAAGATCATGCGGGCCTACGAAGGCGGCGGCCATGCCTACCACGCGACCATGCCCACCGATTCGCTGCTGCGCGTGCGCGACGTGATGCGCGAGGCCTTCGACATCGGGCTGCCGCGGCTCAAGCAGGCGCAAGTCGAACTCGGCTCGCGGGTGCGCGAAGCCCTGCGGCGCCGCGGCGTCGCCGACGTCGCCGCGACCGGTTACCAGGCGCCCGGGGTGGTGGTCAGCCACACCGGCGACCCGGCGATCCACAACGCCCAGGCCTTCGCTGCCGCGGGCGTGCAGATCGCCGCCGGCGTGCCGCTGGCCTGCGACGAACCGAAGGACTTCCGCACCTTCCGCATCGGCCTGTTCGGCCTGGACAAGCTGCTCGACGTGCCCGCCGCGGCGCAGCGCCTCGAAGCCGCCTTCGACGCGGTCGGCCTGCGCCAGGCGGCCTGAAGCGCGCGCCGGGCCGACGCCCGAGGGCGTCGGCTGTAGCCGGCGCGCGACTGTCAGGGCCTGTGCCGCGGGGCTCGCTCCGGCGAGCGCGCCGCAGCGCGGCCGCGACAAGGCACAATTCCTGGGCCCATGGACCCACGCCCGCCTTCCTCGCGCTCGTCCGGCGCCCGCCCCTACCGGGCGGGCGCGATGCCGCGCTGGCTGCCGTGGCTGGCCGTGCTGGCGGTGGCGCTGGTGGGCTGGCTGGTCTACATGCCGGGCTTGCACGGCGGCTTCGTGTTCGACGACTTCGGCAACATCGTGCAACAGCCCGCGTTCGCCCCGCAGGCGCTGCGCCAGCATTTCTGGGCCGCGGTGTGGGCCGGGCGCGCCGGGCCGCTGAGCCGGGCGTTGTCGATGCTCAGCTTCGCCTGGCAGGCCCGGGTGTGGGGCATGCAGCCGCAGCCGATGAAGGTGTTCAACGTCCTGCTGCACCTGGGCAACGGCGCGCTGGTGGCCGCGCTGTCGCTGCGCGTCGTGGCCTGGGTGCGCGCCCGCCAGGTCGAGCAGCGCGGCGCCTCCGACTGGGTCCTGCCGGCGCCGCTGCTGGCGCTGTTCGTGGCCGCGGCGTGGACGCTGGCGCCCATCCAGCTGACCGCGGTGCTGTACGTGGTGCAGCGCGAGGAATCGCTGGCCGCGGGGCTGGTGCTGCTGGGCCTGCTCGGCTACTGGCACGGGCGCATGCGCCTGCGGCGGGCGGTCCAGAGCGGCTCGTCGCGTGTCGGGGCCTGGGCCTGGATCTGGGGAAGCCTGGCCGGCGGCACCGCGCTGGCCGCGCTGGCCAAGGAGACCGGTGTGCTGCTGCCCGCCTATGCCGCCTTGCTGGAATGGGTGGTGCTGCGGGGCGACTGCGGGGCGCAGCCGGGCAGCCGCACCCAGCGCGACCTGCGCTGCGCGCTGGGCGGGGTGTACGGGGTGGTCCTGCTGCTGCCCGGGGTGCTCGGACTGGCCTGGCTGCTGCCGGGAATCCTGCATGGCGGCTACTCCCAGCGGCCCTTCACCCTCGGCCAGCGGCTGCTCACCGAAGGCCGCGTGATGGTCGACTACCTGCACTGGATCCTGCTGCCCACCCCCGACCGCCTCAGCCTCTATCACGACGACATCGCGGTCTCGACATCCTGGCTGCGGCCGTGGACGACCGCGGCGTGCTGGGCACTGCTCGCGCTGCTGCTGCTGGCCGGCCTGGCGCTGCGCAAGCGCGCCCCGCTGGTCTGCCTGGGCATCCTGTGGTTTTTCGTCGGCCAGTCGCCGGTGTCGACCATCGTTCCGCTGGACCTGGCGTACGAGCACCGCAACTACCTTCCCAGCTGGGGCGTGCTGCTCGCCGCCTTCGGCCTGCTCGCCGCGTGGAGTCCGCGCCGCCGCGGCAGCTGGCCGGTGTTCGCCGGCACGCTGTGCGCCGCGCTGGTCGCGCTGTACGCGGGCTTCACCGCACTGCGCGCGCAGGTGTGGGGCAACCCCTACCGGCTGGCCTACTTCGAGGCCACGACCCATCCGCGCTCGCCTCGCGCGGCCTACGACCTCGGCCGCGTGCTCTACCTGATGGCACCGGGAGCGCAAAGCCCGCTGTTCCAGCTGGCGACGCGGCAGATGCTCGATGCCGCCCGGCTGCCCGGCTCCGACATGGAGCCGATGCAGGCGCTGGTGTTCATGCACGCCAAGCTCGGCCTGCCGCTGGCGCCGGGCTGGTGGGCCGCGCTGCGCGAGGACCTGCGCACCCAGCACCTGGGCCCGGAGAACGTCGGCGCGCTGTACAGCCTGGTGCAATGCGCGGTCGACAAGACCTGCCGCTACGCCCCGGACGACCTGCGCCAGCTGGGCAGCCTGCTCGATCTGGGGGTGCGCGCCCATCCGTACAACGCCGAGATGCGCACCCTGCGAGCCAGTTACGAGGTCCACGTGGCGCACAGCTATCCGGCGGCCTACCGCGACATGCTGCGCGCGGTCGCGCTCGACCCCGGGAGCCTGGACTACTGGAAGAACCTGGTGCAGCTGCAGATCGCCGGCAGGCAGTTCGCCCAGGCGGAGCAGGGGTTGCGGCGCATGCGCGAACTCGACCGCTTCGGGCTGCACCTGCCGCTGCTGCGTAGCCTGCGCCGGCAGTTGCGCAGCGCCAGCGCCGCCGCCGCGCACCTTGCCGCCGGGGGGCCGCAGTGATCGGCGACGAGTCCGCGCGGCGCAGGCCGTGGCTGCCCGTGCTGGCGCTGCTGGCGCTGCTCGGGCTGACCTGGCTGGTCTACTGGCCCGGGCGCAGCGGCGGATTCCTGTTCGACGACTACTCCAACCTCGACGCGCTGGGCAACTACGGGCCGATCGACCGGTGGTGGAAGGTCGTGGCCTTCGTCACCTCGGGCTTTGCCGGCCCCACCGGGCGCCCGCTGGCGCTGGCCAGCTTCCTGCTCGACGCCCGCGACTGGCCGGCGGCCGCGCAGGCTTTCAAGCTGACCAACGTGGCCATCCACCTGGCCTGCGGCGTGCTGCTGGCCGGGCTGCTGCGCGCCCTCAGCCGCGCGCTGGGCGCCGAGGATCGGCGCGCGGCGTGGATCGGCGTGCTCGCCGCCGGCATGTGGATGCTCGACCCCTTCTGGGTCAGCACCACCCTGTACGTGGTGCAGCGCATGGCCATGCTGGCGGCGCTGTTCGTGTTCGCCGGGCTGTGGGCCTACGCGCACGGCCGCGAGCGGCTGCGCCAGCGGCGGCGCGGCGCCTGGCCGTGGATGAGCGCGGCGATCGTGCTGGGCACCCCGCTGGCCGTGCTGAGCAAGGAAAACGGCGCGTTGCTGCCGCTGCTGGCGTGGCTGCTCGAGGCTTTCGTGCTGGGTCGCGACGGCCTGGCCGGCCGCAGCCGCGGCTTCGCGCTGTGGAAACTGGTGTTCCTGGTGCTGCCCTCGCTGCTGCTGCTGGCGTACCTCGCGACCTACCTGCCCGCGGTCTGGGAAGGTGCGCGCGGCGGGCGGGCGTTCACCCCCGGCGAGCGGCTGCTCAGCGAAAGCCGCATCGTCTGGACCTACCTGCGCGACATCTGGACCGCGCGCGCGCACGACGGCGGGCTGTTCCACGACGACGTGGCGGTGTCCACCGGCTGGCTGCACCCGCTGGACACGCTGCCGGCGGTGCTCGGGCTGCTCGCGCTGGGGCTGGCGGCCTGGCGCGCGCGCACCGCGCGCAGCGCGGCCTGGGTCGCCGCCGGCACCGCGGTGATGTTCTATTTCGCCGGGCAGCTGATCGAGTCGACGTGGATCCAGCTCGAACTCGTGTTCGAGCACCGCAACTACCTGCCGGCGGCGTTGATGTTCTGGCCGCTGGCCTGGCTGGCGGTGCCGGAGCGCCGGCACGGCGGGGCGCCGCCGTCGTGGTGCCGGCCGTCGCTGCGCTGGCTGCGCCTGGCCATGCTCGGGTGGATCGCGGTGTTCGCGCTGCAGACCGCGCGCCGCGCCAGCGAGTGGGGTGAACCCTTCCAGCAGGCGCTGGTGTGGGCGGGCGAGCACCCGGACTCGCCGCGCGCTCAAGGCTACCTGGCCAACCTGTGGAGCCGCGCCGGCAACCAGGCCGAGGCGGCCCGGCTGCTCGACGCCGGGCTGCGGCTGCATCCCCGCAGCCTGGTGCTGCTGATCGACCGTGCCGGGGTGGCCTGCGTCCAGGGCAGCGCGCCGCCGGGATTGGCGCAGGCGCTGCTGGGCGCGGCGGCCGCGGCTCCGCTGGGCAACCAGGTGGTGCAGTACCAGGTGGGACGGCTGATCGCCGGGCTGCGCGGCTGCGGCGCGTTCGGCGCCGGTTTCAACGGCCAACTGCTGGCGGCCGCGCTGCGCAGCCCGCAGGCGGACTTGCCGCAGGTGCGGCGCGACCTGCTGCACCAGCAGGCGCTGCACCAACTCGCACATGGCGACGCGGCCGCGGCCTACGCGCTGGACCTGCGGGCGCTGCGGCTGCCGGGCCTTCCGCCCGGCGCGCGGCTGCGCTTCGCGGCCGAACTGGGCAGCGCCGGCCATCCGCGGCTGGCGCTGCGACTGCTCGACGCGGTGGCCTCGCCGCTGGCGCATATCCACGGCTGGAGCATGGCCTCGTGGAACCAGCGCTGGCTGCGCCATGTGGGGTTTTATCGCCAGAGCGAATCGCATATGCGCCGGGTGCTGCGGCAGCAGATCGCCGCGGCGGCGGTACGCAGCGCAGCCGCCGCGAGCCCGGCTCGCGCGCCGGCCGCGGCAGCCTCGCGGCCCGCCGCGGCGTCCAGCCCTGGAGGACCCGCATGAACCGGCAGATGGAGGACGCGGCCGAGCCGCGCGGGGCGCGGCCCGAGGCCGTGCAGGCAGCCGAGCGACAGCACGCCGGGCCGCAGGATGCGGGGCAGGCGCAGCCAGCCCGGCCGGCCGTGTCGGTGATCCTGCCGGCACGCAACGAGCAGGGTGCGGTGGGCGCCACCGTGCGCCGCCTGCGCGAGGCGCTGCCCGAGGCCGAGGTGATCGTGGTCGACGACGGCTCGACCGATGCCACCGCGCAGCAGGCCGAGCAGGCCGGCGCGGTGGTGCTGCGCCGGCCCTACGGCATGGGCAACGGCGCGGCGATCAAGGCCGGCGCGCGCGCCGCGACGGGGCGCGTGCTGGTGTTCATGGACGCCGACGGCCAGCACGACCCGGCCGATGTGCCGCGGCTGCTGGCGCGCCTGGACGAGGGCTACGACATGGTGGTGGGCGCGCGCGACGGCGCCTCGCAGGCCAGCGTCGGCCGTGGCCTGGCCAACCGGCTGTACAACCGGCTCGCCACCTGGATGACCGGCCACCCGGTGCTCGACCTGACCAGCGGCTTTCGCGCAGCGCGCGCGTCGCGCTTCCGCGAATTCCTGCACCTGCTGCCCAACGGGTTTTCCTACCCCACCACCTGCACCATGGCGTTCTTCCGCAGCGCCTACCCGGTGGCCTACCTGCCGATCCGCGCGGCGCGCCGGGTCGGCAACAGCCACATCCGGCCGCTGCGCGACGGCATACGCTTCCTGCTGATCATCTTCAAGATCGCCACGCTGTATTCCCCGCTCAAGCTGTTCGCCCCGGTGGCGCTGGGCTTCTGGCTCCTGGGGCTGGGCAACTACGCCTACACCTTCGCCACCTCGCACCGTTTCACCAACATGAGCGCGCTGCTGCTGAGCGCCGGGGTCATCGTGTTCCTGATCGGTCTGATCTCCGAGCAGATCACCAACCTGACCTACCGCAGGGATACATGATCCACGTGATCCTCGGCACCAAGGCGCAGCTGATCAAGATGGCGCCGATCATGCGGCTGCTTCAGGACCGAGGCGTCGAGTACCGCTTCATCGCCACCGGCCAGCACCGCGAGACCATGCAGGACCTGCTGGACAACTTCGGCATCCGTCGGCCCGACGTGGTGCTGTACGACGGCCCCGACGTGACCTCCATACCCAGGATGGCGCTGTGGTCGCTGCGCATCCTCGCGAGCACCGCGTGGCGCAGGGCCGCGATCTTCGGCCCGCGGCCGGCGGGCATCGTGCTGGTGCATGGCGACACCTTTTCCACGCTGCTCGGCGCGTTGATGGGGCGCATGGCCGGGTTGCGCGTCGGCCATGTCGAATCGGGGTTGCGCTCGTTCCGGCTGCTGCATCCCTTTCCCGAGGAGCTGACCCGGCTGGCGGTGTTCCGGCTGGCGCATGTCCACTATTGCGCCGGGGCCTGGGCGCTCGCCAACCTGAGCCGGGTGCGCGGCGAGAAGATCGACACCGGCAGCAACACCCTGGCCGATGCGGTGCGCCTGGCCGCCGCGGCGCCCAGGCAGCCCGCCGAGCAACCGTTCGCGCAGCGCGGCGGCAGCGAGGCCTACTGCGTGGCATCGATCCACCGCTTCGAGAACATCCGCAACCGCGGCGCGCTGGAGCGCATCGTCGGCCTGCTCGAGCGCATCGCGGCGAGTCGCCCGATGGTATTCGTGCTGCACCCGCCGACCCTGCGCAAGCTGCGCGGGCACGGCCTGCTGCAGCGCCTGGAGGCCAACCCGCGCATCGAGCTTCGCCCGCGCAGCGACTTCTTCCGCTTCATCCGGCTGGTCGACGGCGCCGACTTCGTCGTCAGCGACGGAGGCAGCAACCAGGAGGAGTGCCACTACCTCGGCAAGCCGGTGCTGCTGCTGCGCATGGCCACCGAGCGGCGCGAGGGCCTGGGGCAGAACTGCGTGCTCAGCCGCTACGACCCCGAGGTGGTCGACCGCTTCGTCGAGCAGTGGCAGAGCCACCGCAGGCCGGCCGACCTCGGGCAGGCTTCGCCTTCGCGGATCATCGTCGAGCATTGCCTGGCCGCCGCGTGAGCGTGCCGGAAGGTACCGGAAGGCGCCGGAGCGCACCGCAGCCGCAACGGCCGCCCGCGGTGCTCAGCGCGGGTCCGCAGCGGCGCAGGCTGCCAGCTCGGCGTCGAGAGTGGCGACCAGCGCGCTCCAGTCCTGGGGCACCGGCGGCGGCGGCGCCGGGTGTTCGAGCGCGTGGCGCATCGCCCGTACCAGCGACTGCGTGTCGTCGGCCGTGTACAGATGCCCCGGCGTGGCCGCCAGCAGCGGCCGCATCGCGCCGACGTCGGCTGCGATGAACGGCAGCCCGCAGGCGGCCATCTCGTAGGCCTTCTGCGGAAAGCAATAGCGGCCGAAGGGGGTGTCGCGCAGATAGATCACTCCCAGGTCGAGTGCGCTGAACAGCGTCGCCACCTGTGCGTGGTCGAGCCGCCCGAGGTAGTGCACGCGCTCGTCGCGGGGAGGGGGCAGGGCCGCGTCGGCGGGGCCCGCCAGCACCAGATGCAGGCGCGGGCATGCCTCGCGCAGTCTCCGGAAGCCTTCGTAGACGGTCGCGATACCCCGGTCGGCGGCCAGGTGGCCGGCCGTTCCCACGAGCAGCGCGTCGGCGGGCAGGCCCAGCGCGCCGCGGCTGGCCGCGCGATCGCCGGCGCGGAACACCTGCAGGTCGACGGTGCTGGGCAGGCTGACGACACGGCCGTGCGCCCGGTAGTCGTCGCGCACATGCGCGGCCAGCGCCTCCGAGGTGCAGCTGACCAGCGCGGCCTCGCGAACCGCGCTGCGCAGCGCGCGCCTGGCGCCGGGGATGCGCGCCATGCCGAAGCTCTCGAAATCGTCGTACAGATCCGCGGCGAAGGGAACCCGCAAGCGCCGCGCGCACCGCGCGGCCAGCGCGACGTGCAGGATGTCGGAGGCGCCGATCACCCGCTCGGGAGCGAAGTCGCGCAGCTCGCCCAGCATCCACGCCGCAGCCGACGCGAGGCGCGGCAGCCGCAGCCCGCCCACTCGCCGCGAGCGCCAGCGCAGCGAGCCGGCGGGGCTCTCGTGCTGCCAGGCCGCATCGGCGTCGGCGTGGTAGCTCAGGCACAGCCCCAGCACCTCGTGTCCACGCGCGGCGAGCTGCCAGGGGATTTCGTACAACCGGCCGTAGCGGTCGAGCACCACGTCCTTGCCCATGTAGCGGCGCTTGCACAGGAAGGCGATGCGCATGGCCGGGGTCGTCAGGCCTTCAGGCGTTCGGCCGCGGCCAGCGCGGCGCCCACCACCTGGTCCATGTTGTAGTAGCGGTACTGCGCGAGCCGGCCGACGAAGGTCACGCCGCTCTCGCGCTCGGCCATCTCCTCGTAGCGCTTGAACAGCGCCTCGTTGTCGGCGCGGGGGATCGGGTAGTAGGGGTCGCCCTCGGCCTGCGGGTATTCGCGCACGATCGACGTGCCGCGGTGCCGCTGGCCGGTCAGGTGCTTGAACTCGGTGATGCGGGTGTAGTCGTGGTCGTTGGGGTAGTTCCAGGTTCCGGTTTCCTGGAAGCGCTCGGTGTCGGCCAGGTGTTCGTGCTGGAAGCGCAGCGAGCGATAGGGCAGCTTGCCGTGGCAATGCCCGAACCAGGCGTCGATCGGCCCGGTGAACACCGTGTGCGCAAAGCCCCGGTCCGCGCCGCGCCGCCGCATGTCGAGGAAATCCACCCCGAGCTCGACGCGGATGTTCGGATGGTCGAGCATGCTGGCGAACATCGCCGCGTAGCCGTCGCGGGGCATCGCCTGGTGGGTGTCGGTGAAGTAGCGGTCGTCGTCGTTGCAGCGCACCGGGATGCGCGCGGCCACCCCGGCCTTGAGCTCCGACGGGTCCAGCCCCCACTGCTTGCGGGTGTAGTGCAGGAAGAACTTTTCGTAGAGGTCGCGCCCGACACTGTTCAGCACCACGTCCTCGCTGCTGCGCACCGGCTCGCGCGCCTCGCGCACCCGCTCGAAGAACGCCGCCGCGCCGGCCTCGTCGAGATCGAGCCCGTACAGCATGTTCAGCGTGGTGCGGTTGATCGGGAACGGGTAGGCGACGCCGCCGACCACGCTGCGCACCCGGTGCTCGTAGGCCCGCCAGGCGGTGAAGCGCGACAGCCAGTCGAACACCCGCTGGCTGTTGGTGTGGAAGATATGCGGGCCGTAGGGGTGGATCAGCACCCCGTGCGAGTCGACTGCGTCGTGGGCGTTGCCGCCGATGTGCGGGCGGCGGTCGATCACCAGCACCGTGCGCCCGGCCTCGGCGAGTTCGCGCGCGACCACGCTGCCGGCGAAGCCGGCGCCGACAATGAGGGTTTCACGGGGAGGCATGGCCGGCGGTCACGGGTCGATCGGTTGGACGGGACATGGTACCTTTCGCTCGCGTGGCATGGCCGCGGGCCATGTGTGCCGCTGTCGGGCCTGGCGCGTGGGGCGCCGGCGCACACCGTTGCAAGCTGTCGATCGAGCCTTGAGCCAGCCGTCCTCCCCGAAGGTCTGCGCGGTCGTCGTGACGTACAACCGCAAGGACCTCTTGTTGCAGTGCCTCGAGGCCATGCGCGCGCAGACACGGCGGCCCGATCGCATTCTGGTGGTCGACAACGCGTCGACCGACGGCACCGCGCAGGCCCTGGAGGCGTCCGGCTGGCTTGCGCGACCTGGCTTCGAACTGTTGCGCCTGTCCGAGAACACCGGCGGCGCGGGCGGCTTCCAGGCCGGCGTCACGCGCGCCTTCGAAGCGGGTGCGGACTGGGTGTGGATGATGGACGACGACGCCATGCCGCGGCGCGATGCGCTGCAGGCGTTGATGGCCGTCGAACCCGATCCCTCGAGTCTGTACGGTTCGGTTGCCGTTCAGGGTTCCACGCTGGCCTGGCCGATGGAGCGCGTGGGTGTTCGTGAGCATGCCCGCATCGAGGATGTGGCGCAGGCCCCCGCGGTCTGCGACGTGCTCTTCCTGCCGTTCCTGGGGTTGCTGGCCAGCGCCGCGCTGGTGCGGCGGATCGGCCCGCCGGACGCAAGCCTGTTCCTCGCTGTCGACGACGTGGAGTTCTGCCTGCGAGCGCGTCGCTCGGGGGCGCGGATTCACCTGGTGTCGGCGAGTCGGATCGACCATCCGCTGGCGCATCGCACGGCTGTCCGGGTCGGTTGGCGCACCGTCTACACCCTGAGGCTCCCACCGTGGAAGCGCTACTACGACGTTCGCAATCGCTTGCTCGTCGCCAGGGCGCATCACGGTGCCGCGCTCTGGTACGCAGCGTTGCCTGGAACCCTTCTGCGCTGGGTGGTGACGTTGCTGACGGAGCCCGAACGTGGCGCGCAGTGCAGGGCGTTCGCCGGTGGCGTGATCGACGGGCTGCTGAACCGCCGGGGACGCCGGCACGACATCTGGCTGGCATCCTGAGCGTTGCGCCGCGGTCCGCTCACGCCGCGGACTTCGCCAGCGCCCGATACAGGTCCAGGTGCGCGTCGACCTGGCGCTCCAGCGAAAAGTGTGCGCACACATGCGCACGCGCCTGCTGGCGCCAGTCGCTGCCGATGCGCGCCTGCAGGAAGCGGTGCAGCAGCGACGCCAGCGCGGCGACATCGCCCTGCTCGACCAAGGCGCCGCAGCGCCCGTCGTCGATCATTTCGGGCAGGCCGCCGGTGCGGAAACCCAGCACCGGCGTGCCACAGGCCAGGCTCTCCAGCGCGGCCAGCGGAAAGTTGTCGGCCAGGGTGCAGTTGAGGAACGCGTCGGCCGCGCAGTAGATGTCTGCCAGCCGTGCGGCCTCGTCGACATAGCCGAAGTGCTTGAAATCGAAGCCGGCCAGCGGGCCCGGCGGTTGCGCCTGGCCCTTGCCGAGCAACAGGACAAAGGGCCTCGACTCCTGCGGCAGCAGGCTCAGCGCCTGCAGGGCCTCGCGGGTTCCCTTGCGCCGGTCGTCCAGGTAGCTGGCGCTGATCAGCACCGCCGGACGCTCCGCCGGTATGCCCAGCGAGGCTCGAAGCTGCCGGCGCTGCGGCGCCGGCCGGAAGACGTCGATGTCGACCCCGTTGGGGATGACGATGACCCGGTCGATGGCCCCACATCCCTGCACCAGCGATGCCAGCCAGCGCGACGGCGAGACGTAGTGGAGCGCGCGCTTGCGATGCAGCCACCATTGCAATGCGCGCATCTGGCGGGTCCCGTCGCGCAAGGTGTTCAGCGGCCATGCGCCCCGTTGCGGGCAGTTTCCGCAGTGCTCCAGGTAGCGTGTGCAATCCATCGGGTACAGGCAGCCGCCGGTGACCGCCGAGCAGTCGTGCAGCGTCCAGACGACGGGGGCGTGCCTGGACAGCAGCTGCAGGGTCAGCGGCGAGATGCCACCCGACAGGTCATGGAAGTGGAAGAGGGCGTCGCCTCGCTGCGCGACGCGCCGCAGCCTGGGGTATTCGGTGGGGATCACGTAGGGCCAGCCGGCGGCTCGGGTCAGCCGCTGCAGCGTGTGCTCGGCCTGGCGCAGCGGGAAACCGGTCCAGGCCAGCGGCACCGGGGCGTCCGCTGCGTCTCCGGGATGGCGGGCGTAATGCGCCGAAGACACGCCCCTGGCGAGCAGTGCGCGATGCAGCATTTCGGCTACGCGGCTTGCGCCGCCGCCAGTCCGGTCGGCTTTGCTGACTTGAACGATAGGCATGTGGCTGCCGCGCTGGCACAGGTGGGAGCCGTTCGACGCGCGACCCGCGCGCCATTCTAGGCAGCCGGCGCGTCCGACTGCCCGCTGGCAGCCTTGGCGGGTGCGCTCCCGTACACTGCAAGGCCGGGCCCGCGCCCCGTGTCTGCGGTGGGTCGGATGTGGCTGCGGAAAGGCCGATGCTGTATTCGTACGACGTCTTCGATACATGCCTGTCGCGCTTGTACGCGTACCCGCGCGACCTCTTCCTGGCACTCGGGTTGCACCTCGCACCCGAGGGCTTGCCTGCCGCGCGCAGGTTGCGCATGGCGCGCGGTTTCCAACGGCGCAGGGTGCTGGCGGAAAAAGCGGCCTACCGACGCTCGGGTGCGTCGCGTACCGCCACACTGGACGACATCTACTCCCGGCTCCGCCCGCCGCGCTGGCTGCGGCTCGGCCGCGACGAGGTGAAGGCGCTCGAACTGGAGTTCGAGCGTCGGGCCGTCTACACGATCCCATCGATCGCGCGGGAGGTCGATTCCCTGCTGTCCCGGGGCGAGCGGGTGCTTTTCGTGTCCGATATGTATGTCGAGTCCTGGTTCATCGAAGAGGTCTTCGATCGCCTGCGCATAGCAGCCGCGGCGCGCAGGATCTACGTATCTTCCGAGGCGCGAGCGACGAAGAGGTCGGGGCAGTTGTTTCGGATGGTGCTGGCGCAGGAGGGTGTCGTCGCGGGGCAGGTGCTGCATGTGGGGGACGACCTGCAGGCCGACGTCCACGCAGCGCAAGCCCTGGGCGTGCATGCCCGCCATTTCCCGCACTCCACGCTTACCCATCATGAGCGCAACGTGGCGGGCGGCAGGCGTTCGCGCACGGTCGCGCGCTCGCAACTCGCAGCCCTCGGGCGC
Organism: Pseudomonadota bacterium; assembly: GCA_021845505.1. Classification (GTDB taxonomy): domain Bacteria; phylum Pseudomonadota; class Gammaproteobacteria; order Burkholderiales; family Burkholderiaceae_C; genus Thiomonas_A. The sequence goes on from JAJZVU010000013.1 coordinate 74,021, forward strand.
AAATGGCGACTGCACGGGGAGCCGGCGAGCGGGGTCGTCGCGACGCGGGATTCCGTCGCTTATGCGACGATCGCTCCATTCCTTTTGAGTTTCGTGCTGTGGGTTTTGGGCGACGCGCAGCAAAGGGGGGTCCGCAGGCTGTATTTCGTCGCCCGTGATGGCGAGGTCCTCTACACCATCGCGCGCGCGCTGGCGCCCATCTTCCCCGCGGTGGAGGCGCGTTACCTTCACGGCTCCCGGCGCGCCTGGATTCCCGCATCGATCGTGCCGGGCGATCGCACATGGCTGAGGTTTGTCTTCGTGGCCGGCGAGAGCAACCGGCCTGGCGACCTGCTTGCCCGCCTCGGCGTCACCGCGGACGGCCAGAAGGAATACCAGATGGCGCTCGGCGCCTGCGATGCCGACTGGACCGGCGATCTTCCGGAACAAGGCGCCTTGCGCTTCCTGGAGCGATTGCTGGGCCACCCCGAGACGGCTCGGCGCCTCGTCGAGGCCTCCGCCCGGCTGCGGGCGGACGTGCTTTCCTACCTGCGTGGGCAGGGACTTTTCGATGGGACCCCGTGGGCGCTGGTCGACCTGGGTTGGGCTTTCGCCTGCCAGGCCGCGCTGAATCGAATCGTGCTGCACGCGGACGGCGCCCTGGGGCCGGTGCGGGGGTACTACCTGGGCGCTCGCTCGAGTTTCCTGCCCACCGCAATCACAGGCCCGACGCACTGCTACCTGCAGCAGCCCGGCTCGATCTTCGCGCGGCGCGCGGCGGTGGTCGAGCATGTGTTCACGCCGGCGACCCATGCCAGCACGATTGGCTATCACGCCGATGCCGCGCAGCACATCGTGCCCAGCTTCGGCCCGGACCCGCGTTGCGCTGACGAACTGGACTACGCCCATCGGTTGAACCGGATCGTGCTTTCGGCCGCGGAAGATTATGTCGCGGACCCGCGCACCCGCCGTATCGTCGACGAGTCCCGTGGTGACATCCTGCGCAACGCGCAGCGCTTGCTGAGCAACCCGACCGCGGTGGAGGCCGGCGCCTATGTCGACTTCGGTGCCGTCCTCGATCCACGCCACGATGGATCCCGGCTACGGCCGCTGTGTCGACCGTGGTCGCTCGCACAGGTCATGGGCCTGGCTGTCGCGACGCTGCACAGGCGGCCGGGACGCAAGACGGATTCGCTTTGGCCGGAGGGCGCGGCGGCGCTGTCGCCGCCGGCGACCCGCCGGCTGCTGCGCGCGCTGCTGGGGGTGGCGGGGGCCTTGCGCCGGATGCGCGGCCAGGCGTCGGCCGGGCGGACATAGCCACGACCCCGGCAGCGGGGTACCATGCCCCGCGTGCCCGAGGGGCGCGGCTGCGGGATGCAGCCGTTCGACACCTCCGCGGGACGGGAGGAACCGTCGTGCGGTGGCCGCGGCGGCTGAACGCAAGGCCCGAAGAGCATGGTCGACAGATGAGTGGTGAAACCGCATTGCGCGCGCTGCGTCCGAGTCGCGCCCGCTTGAGGACCGAGGATCAGATCAAGGCGGGTTGGCGGGACGCGCAGGGCGAGCCGGTGGTCAGCATCTGCTGTGCGACTTACAACCACGCGCCGTGGATCGAGGATGCGATCTGCGGCTTCCTGGCGCAGGAGACGCAGTTCCGCTTCGAGGTGATCATCCGCGACGACGCGTCTTCGGACGGAACACGCGAAATCGTCGGCCAGTATGCGGCGAGATACCCGGGCATCATCCGGCCGATCCTCAACGAGCAAAACGACTTCGACGGCGGCGAGGGGCCGCTGAGGCTGTGGCGCGAAGTGGCGAAGGGGCGCTACTGCGCATTGTGCGAGGGCGACGACTTCTGGGTTTCGCGCAACAAGATCGAGGTGCAGACCTTGTGGATGGAGCAGAATCCCGGGTATGCGCTGAGTTGCCATGATTCGTACAACGCAAGCGGACGCCTGATCGCTCGGCCGCGGGAACTGCTGCGGCAGCAGGGCGAAAGAGGGGCGGAATTCGACACGGACGCCATCCTGACGCGCAATCTGGTGACGTCGAATACCGTTTTCTTCCGCGCGCAGTATTTGAAGACATTTCCGCGCAGCGGTTTGCTCATGCTCGATTGGCCGTTGTGGCTGCATCTGAGCCTGCACGGCCGCTGCTTTTATCATTACGGAATCTACGGTTGCTACCGGGATCATGGGATCGGCATGTGGACCGGTCTTCCGGTTCACCAGAGGGTGCATCGCGAACTGGAGTTCTACGATTTTCTGGCGCGCGCCTATCCGGAGCTCGGGGATCGCGTCGAGCGCAAGAGGAAGGAACACATCTCGCGCGTTCTCCTCGACTATCAGGGCAAGCTGGATGAGTTGGCTGAATTGCGCCGGAATCCGCTGAAATACCTGGCGAGCCGGGCACTGAGGCGACTTGCCTCGAAAATTCGGAAAATGCGCGCAGGTTTTCCTTGAGGCCCGTCGGCGTGGTCGCCTCGTGCGGCCGTCGACGCCGGCGTGCGTGCTATCGCGAGATTCCGCCACAGCGACGAGACCGAATTGTTCAGGCCCCTCTCCGACGGCATCGCCAGGCTCGCGCGCCTGTACCGCGGCAGTCCGCTGGCGCGGGATGGCTCGCGCAGCCTGTTCATCCAGGCGCACGTCCTGCCGCTGAAGTTGCTGGGTGCCGTGGTGATGGCCCGCGCGCTCGGCCCTTCGGGCTATGGCATGGTGAACCTGATGATCGCGGCGGTGGCGGTGCTCCAGGTCGTGCCGCAGGGCGGCATCGACAACGCCGTGCTTCGCTTCGGGGCGCAGTACGCGGTTGCGGGTGAGTGGGGCGGCTTGCGCGGGCTCCTGCGCACGGGCGTGATGTTGTCCGTGACCTGCGGCGTGGTCACCGCGCTGGGCCTTTGGGCCTGGGCCGCGTTCGGCCATCGCACGCCGATGCTGCGCGCCCTCGTGTATGCGACCCTGCCGCTGGCCGCGTTGCTGCCGCTCGACAGCTTGCTGGCCGCAGCGATGCAGGCCATCGGCCACGGCGTGGCTTCGCAGGTGCCCAAGGGCGTCCTGCGTCCCTGGCTTTTCTATCTGGGCCTTTTCGCCAGCCTGGCGTGGCTTCCGCGCTGGTTCGCGCCGTCCCATGTCCTGTTGCTGCAAGCGCTTGCCACGCTCGGCTCGGTGGCCGCGGCCGCCTGGCTGTTCCTGCGGCTGCGGCCCGGCGCGTTGGCAACCGGGCAGGCGGCCCGTTACGACCTTCGCACATGGTGGGGCTCGGCGTTGTCCTACGGCATGCTGAGTGGCCTGATCGTGATCAACATGCAGGTCGACCTGCTGATGGTCGGTTGGCTGGCCGGGACGCAGGATGTCGGGCTGTATCGCATCGCCACCCAGGCAGCCGCGCTGGTCGGAATGCCCTTGGGCGCTGCGGATGCCTTTATCGCGGCCCGCATCGTTCGGCTTCATCAGCAAGGCGATCGCGCCGGCTTGCAACGATTGCTCGCGCTGAGTGCCGCGAGCACTTCGCTGCTTGCCGTCCTGGCAGCGCTGGCGATGGCGATCTGGGGTCGTTCGCTCATCGGCGCGATCTTCGGGCAGGTCTATGCCCCGGCCTACCCTTCGATGCTGGTTCTGTGCCTGGCACAGCTGCTCAACGTGGCCTTCGGATCGGTCAGCCTGGTGCTGGGCATGACCGGCGCAGAGCGGGTCGCCGCACGGGTCACCGCGGTGGGCCTGGCGCTCAACCTGGCACTGAACCTGGTCCTGATCCCGATCTGGGGCGCTCTGGGGGCGGCCATCGCGACATGCACGGCGATGGTGGTGTGGAACCTGCTGATGCTTTGGCAGGTCACCTCCCGTCTGGCGGTGGATGCCTCCCTGCTGGGTGCCTTGCGATGGGGCCTGGCACGCAGGCCGGGGCGGGTGTGAGCCGGCAGCAGCAACGCGCAGCCTTGCCTAAGATCTTGCATGGAGTTCCCTTCAAGCAAGTCATCGACCAGTGGCGCCGGCCGCAGTGACGGCGCCTTGTGACCCGGAGTCCAGACCATGCAACACCGCACCCTCGGCCGCAACGGCCCCCAAGTCTCCGCCCTCGGCCTCGGCTGCATGGGCATGTCCGAGTTCTACGGCCCGGCCGACGAGGTCGCGTCGATCGCGACCATCCACCGCGCGCTCGACCTGGGCGTGAACTTCCTCGACACCGCCGACATGTACGGCGGGGGCCACAACGAGCAGCTGGTCGGGCGGGCGATCCGCGGCCGGCGCTCGCAGGTGGTGCTGGCGACCAAGTTCGGCAACATGCGAGGGCCGAACCGCGAGTTCCTCGGGGTCAACGGCAAGCCCGAATACGTGCGCGAGGCCTGCGACGCCAGCCTGAAGCGCCTGGGGGTCGAGCACATCGACCTGTACTACCAGCACCGGGTCGACCCCAGCGTGCCGATCGAGGACACGGTGGGGGCGATGGCCGACCTGGTGCGCGCCGGCAAGGTGCGCTGGCTGGGGCTGTCGGAGGCGGCTCCGGCGACCATCCGCCGCGCCCACGCGGTGCACCCGATCAGCGCGCTGCAGACCGAGTATTCGCTGTGGACCCGCGACCCGGAGGGCGAGCTGCTGGGCACGGTGCGCGAGCTGGGAATCGCCTTCGTGCCCTACAGCCCGCTGGGCCGGGGTTTCCTGACCGGCAGCATCCGCAGGATCGAGGACCTGGCCGCCAACGACTGGCGGCGCCACAACCCGCGCTTCCAGGGCGAGGCCTTCGCCGCCAACGTGCGCCTGGCCGACACCGTGCAGGCGATGGCGGCCGAGCGGGGTTGCAGCGCGGCGCAGCTGGCGCTGGCCTGGCTGCTCGCCCAGGGCCCGGACATCGTGCCCATTCCCGGCACCCGCAGCATCGCCCGCCTCGAGGAAAACCTGGGCGCGCTGCAGGTGTCGCTGGGCGCCGCCGAGCTGGCGCGGCTCGATCGCGAGCTGCCGGCGGGCGCCGCGCAGGGCACGCGCTACCCCGAAGCGGCGATGCGCGCGCTGAACCGCTGAGCCTGCCGGCTGCCGGCGCCGCGGGCGGTCGGGCGTCCGCCAGGATGTTTCCGATTGTCCCGGGGCTTTGCAGCGCCGCGGGCGGCGGCGTAGAGTGCTGAGCCAGCCGCGGCGCGCACAGCGATGGCCGCAGCGGCCTGCGCGGCACGCCCCGGCATTCCGGGCAACCCGGACACCCCGGACGGCGTGCGCGCGCGCCCGGTGCCACGCGCACCGGCATCCGACAACAGCCGACGCACAACGTCCGAGGAGTCCGAGCCCATGCTGCAGCCAGTCCCCCCCGCCACCCGCCAGGATCAACTGTCCTACATCACCGGCCATGCCGACAGTCCGTGGCTGACCTACCTGGCGCAGGTCGACCGCGTCGTGCCCTACCTGGGCCCGCTGGCGCGCTGGGCCGAAACCCTGCGGCGCCCCAAGCGTGCGCTGATCGTCGACGTGCCGATCGAGATGGACGACGGCACGGTGCGCCACTTCGAGGGTTTCCGGGTGCAGCACAACCTGTCGCGCGGACCCGGCAAGGGCGGGGTGCGCTACCACCCCCAGGTCACGCTGGAGGAGGTGATGGCGCTGGCGGCGTGGATGACCGTCAAGAACGCCGCGGTGGGCCTGCCCTATGGCGGCGCCAAGGGGGGCATCCGGGTCGACCCGACGCAGCTGTCGCACAAGGAGCTCGAGCGCATGACCCGGCGCTACACCAGCGAGATCGGGATCGTCATCGGGCCCCAGCAGGACATCCCGGCGCCGGACGTCAACACCAACCCGCAGATCATGGCGTGGATGATGGACACCTACTCGATGAACATCGGGGGGACGGCGACCGGCGTGGTCACCGGCAAGCCCATCCAGCTCGGCGGCTCGCTGGGGCGGGTCAAGGCCACCGGTCGCGGGGTGTTCGAGGTCGGCCGCGAGGCGGCGCGGCGCATCGGCCTGCCGGTGCAGGGCGCGCGCATCGCGGTGCAGGGCTTCGGCAACGTCGGCGGGGTGGCCGCCGAGCTGTTCGCCGAGGCCGGCGCCAAGGTGGTCGCGGTGCAGGACCACACCGGCGGGCTGTACAAGGGCGACGGGCTGGACGTCGTGCGCTTGAGCGCGCACGTGCGCGAGCACCACGGCGTGGCCGGCTTCCAGGATGCCGAGGTGCTCGGCGGCGACGATTTCTGGGGCGTCGACTGCGACATCCTGATCCCTGCTGCGCTGGAAGGCCAGCTGACCGAGGCGCGCGCGCGACGCACCAAGGCGAAGATGGTGCTCGAGGGGGCCAACGGGCCGACGCTGCCGGCTGCCGACGACGTGTTCAACGACCGCGGCATCCTGGTCGTCCCCGACGTGATCTGCAACGCCGGCGGGGTGACGGTCAGCTACTTCGAGTGGGTGCAGGACTTCTCCAGCTTCTTCTGGAGCGAGGACGAGATCAACGCCCGCCTGGAACGCATCCTGGTCGGCGCCTTCGTCGCGATCTGGGAAACCGCCGAGCGCCTGAAGGTGCCGCTGCGCACCGCGGCCTTCGTGGTCGCCTGCGAGCGGGTGCTGCAGGCGCGCGCCGAGCGCGGGCTGTACCCCTGAAGCCCGGCCGGGGCGTGGAGCCCCGGGGCGCCGACCCGCGGCCGCGGGTCAGCGCAGCGCGTACGACGCGACGATCCCGGCGAACACCGCGAAGCCCAGCCAGTGGTTGTGGCGGAACGCGGTGAAGCAGCGCGCCGGGTCGCGCCCGCGGATCAGGCCGCCGTGCCACAGCGCCATCGCCGCGGCGGCCAGCACGCCGACGACGAAGGGCCAGCCCAGTCCCAGCCGCAGCCCGGCGGCCAGCCAGGCCAGCAGGTACAGCGCGTAGCTGGCCATCACCGCGGCGACGTCGAAGCGGCCGAAGGTGATCGCCGAGGTGCGGATGCCGATGCGCAGGTCGTCGGCGCGGTCGACCATCGCGTACTCGGTGTCGTAGGCCAGCACCCAGAACAGGTTGCCCAGCAGCAGCCACCAGGCCAGCAGCGGCACGCTGTCGTCCACCGCGGCGAAGGCCATCGGGATGCCGAAACTGAAGGCCACCCCCAGGTAGGCCTGCGGCAGCGCCAGCCAGCGCTTGGTGTAGGGGTAGGCGATGGCGATCAGCAGCGCCGACACCGACAGCGCGATGGTCAGCGGGTTGGTCAGCAGCACCAGCGCGAAGGCCAGCAGCGCCAGCCCCGCGCCCACCGCCAGCGCCTCGCCGCGGCGCATGCGCCCGCTGGTCACCGGGCGCCGCGCGGTGCGCTGCACATGGCGGTCGAACTCGGCGTCGGCCACGTCGTTGACCGCGCAACCGGCCGAGCGCATCAGCACGGTGCCGGCGCTGAACACCGCGAGCAGCCGCCACCCGGGAAAGCCCCCGGCCGCCAGCCACAGCGCGGCCAGCGTCGGCCACAGCAACAGCAGCCAGCCTGCCGGGCGGTCCCAGCGCACGAGGTCGAGCCACAGCGCCAGGTGCTGGCGCGCGCGGGTGACGGTCGCGGGGGTCGGGGTGGCCGAGGGCATCGGGCAGGGCTCGCCGATCAGGCGACGGCAGCGTTCGAGGGACCCGATGCTAGCCGATGCCGGGCCCGATGCATCCGCCGGGGTGCTGCGAAGCGAGCACTCACTCGCCGAGCATCGAGCGCAGCATCCACGCGGACTTCTCGTGGATGTCCATGCGCGCCGACAGCAGGTCGGTGGTCGGCTGGTCGCCGGCCTTCTCGACCAGCGGCAGCAGGCCGCGCGCGGTGGCCGCCACCGTCTCGTTGCCCCGCACCAGGATGCGGATCATCTCCTCGGCCGCAGGGGGTTGCGCCGGCACGTCCTGCAGCCGGGTCAGCGCGCCGAAGGCGGCGTACGAGCCGGGGGCGCTGAAGCCCAGCGCGCGGATGCGCTCGGCGATCGGGTCGACCGCGGTCCACAACTCGTTGTACTGGGTCATGAACATCTGGTGCAGGGTGTTGAACATCGGCCCGGTGACGTTCCAGTGGAAATTGTGGGTCGTCAGGTACAGCGTGTAGGTGTCGGCCAGCAGGCGCGACAGGCCCTGGGCGATCGCCTCGAGGTGCTGATCGTCGATGCCGATGGCCAGGTTCTTCGAGGTGCGGTGCAGGGCCGGGGTGGCGGGTGCGGACTTCTTCTTCATCGCTGCGGTCTCCGAAGGTTGCGCGGCGGCGCGACGCGCGCGCCCCGCCGCGGGCAAGGGTGGGTCGGGCAGGCAGCATCCGCGCAGCAGGGTCTGCGCGGCGGCTGCGAACTGCCTGGACACGCTACCTGATTCCAACGGGATTGGAGCATGAAGCGCCGCGGCCGTCGTGCGCGCGCGCAACATCCCGTGCGGCGGTGGGGAGACCCCGGCGTCGCGGCCGCCGTATCGGTTTTGCAACAGCCAGGCACGCGCCGCCTCGGGGCGGCAGGCTTGCGCCGACGCGCGCCGCGCGGTCGCACGGCGCGGCCGCTGGCGATGTATCGCAATATTCCGATACGCCTCGTCCCGCCCTTTCGCATTGCGACACCGCGGGGCGCGGGAGTAGCATGGGGGAAAACCATTAAATGCGCCAAACCGGGTCTTCGCTTCCTGGCTGCCTGCCGGCCGCGAGGGAGCTTGTTTCCTTGCCCACCCACCCTCCATCATGCGTCAACTCCACCAGTTATCGGTTGCTGAGAAGCTCCTGCACACCGGGTTCATCGTCCTCGTGTGCTTCGGCCTGCTGTCCGCAGAGTTGTACCTGTACGTCACCCACACCGGGCTCGACGGCAAGACCGGCGTGACCCTGAAGGACATCCAGATCTCCTACTACGGCAACCGCAGCTCGACCAAGCTGCAGACGGTGCTGCCGACCATGCTGACCAACGCCGGCGTGCCCAAGGCGCAGTGGCCCGAAGCCACCGCGACCTTCGACCACTGGATCAAGGGCGGCGAGACCCAGGCCGAGTACGACGCCAAGATCAAGCCCTTCGTCGCGACCCATTGCCTGATGTGCCACAGCGTGGCGATGAGCAAGCAGTTGCACAACCCGCCGCTGGTCACCTACGACGACGTCAAGGCGGTGGCCAAGATCGACACCGGGATGAGCTACACGACGATGCTGCTGACCGGGATGGTCCACCTGAGCATGCTCGGGGTGATCTTCTGGCTGGCCGGCTACCTGTTCGTGCGCACCCGCATCAGCAGCCCGCTGAAGGCCGTCGGGGTGATCGTGCCCTTCCTGGGCATGCTGCTGGACTTCTCCGGCTGGTTCCTGACCAAGCAGAACCCCAGCTTCGCGTGGTTCGTGCTGATCGGCGGCGCGCTGTCGTGCCCGATCGCCTCGCTGGAGATGATCGTGGCCTTCTTCGACATGTGGGTCGGCATCCCCGGCTTCCTGCGCCAGAAGTCCGCCTGAGCTCCGCCGCCTGGCCTGCCTTGCGGCAGGCCACGGCCGCCAAGGCCGCCGCTGCCCGACCGAGGGCGCCGGCGGCCTTGTCGTCTGCAGCGTCGGCTCGCGTCTTTTGCGGCATGCGCGGTACACGCCGGCGCGGCACCGCCCCGTAACAGCGTGCGGCGGACCCTAGAATCGCTGGCCATGACGACACGCGCGCATCCTTCCGACGCCCCGGACAGCCAGCCGGGTCCGTTGCAGGTGGTGGTCCTGGCTGCCGGCAAGGGCACGCGCATGCGTTCGCGCCTGCCCAAGGTGCTGCAGCCGCTGGCCGGGCGCCCGCTGCTCGAGCATGTGCTGCAGACCGCGCATGGCCTGCACGACGCGCGCTGCGTGGTGGTCGTCGGCCATGAAGCGCTGGCGGTGCGCCAGGCCTTCGCCGCGCGGCCGCAACTGCGCTTTTGCGAACAGTCGCCGCAGCTGGGAACCGGCCACGCGGTGCAGCAGGCCTGCCCGCAGCTCGACGACGCCGGGGTGGTGCTGGTGCTGTACGGCGACGTGCCGCTGGTGCGCGCGCAGACCCTGCAGCCCTTGCTCGACGCGGCGCGCGCGGGCGCGCTTGCGCTGCTCACCGTCAGGCTGGCGCAGCCCGCCGGCTACGGCCGCATCGTGCGCGACCCGCAGGGACGGGTGCTGCGCATCGTCGAGCACAAGGACGCCTCGGCCGAGGAACTGCGCATCGACGAGGTCAACAGCGGCATCCTCGCCGCCCCCGCGGCCGCGCTCAAGCGCTGGGTCGGCAGCCTGCGCAACGACAACGCCCAGCGCGAGTACTACCTCACCGACGTCGTGCAGCTGGCGCAGGCCGAGGGGCTCGCGGTGCATGCGGTGCAGGCCGCCGACGCCGACGAGCTGCTCGGGGTCAACGACCGCCTGCAGCTCGCCCAGCTCGAGCGCCTGGCGCAGCGGCGCAGCGCCGAGCAGCTGATGCGCGACGGCGTGACCCTGCTCGACCCGCAGCGCATCGAGGTGCGCGGCGAGCTGGTCTGCGGGTGCGACGTGCGCATCGACGTGGGCTGCGTGTTCGAGGGCCGCGTCGAACTCGCCGACGGGGTCGAGGTCGGCCCGCACTGCGTGCTGCGCAACTGCCGCATCGGCGCCGACAGCCGCATCGAGGCCTTCTCCCACGTCGACGGCGCGGTGTGCGGGCCAGGCGTGCGAATCGGCCCCTACGCCAGGCTGCGTCCGGGCAGCGAACTGGCCCGCGACGTGCACGTGGGCAATTTCACCGAAGTGAAGAACAGCACGCTGGGCGAGGGCAGCAAGGCCAACCACCTGAGCTACGTGGGCGACGCCAGCGTGGGCGCCAGGGTGAACATCGGCGCCGGCACCATCACCTGCAACTACGACGGCGCGGACAAGTACCGCACCGTCATCGAGGACGACGCGTTCATCGGCTCCGACAGCCAGCTCGTCGCGCCGGTGCGGGTCGGCCGCGGCGCCACGCTGGGCGCCGGGACGACGCTGACGCGCGACGCGCCGGCCGGCCAGCTGACCCTGTCGAGGGCGCGCCAGCAGAGCATCGAGGGCTGGGTCCGCCCGCAAAAGAAATCCTCCACCTGAGAGTCCATCCATGTGCGGAATCGTCGGCGCGGCGGCGCGCCACAACATCGTGCCAGTGCTGCTCGAGGGGCTGCAGCGCCTGGAGTACCGCGGCTACGACTCCTGCGGGCTGGCGGTGCAGCAAGGCGGCAGCCTGCTGCGGCTGCGCACCACCCAGCGCGTGGCCGACCTGCGCGAGCAGGCCGCGGGGCTGCAGGCCGTCACCGGCATCTGCCACACCCGCTGGGCCACCCACGGCGCGCCGGCCACCCACAACGCCCACCCGATGTTCTCGCGCGGCGAGGTCGCGCTGGTGCACAACGGCATCATCGAGAACCACGACGAGCTGCGCGCCGAACTGGCGGCAGCCGGCTACGCGTTCGAAAGCCAGACCGACACCGAGGTGGTGGCCCACCTGGTGCACCACCTGTACCGCGGCGACCTCTACCAGGCCGTGCGCCAGGCGGCCGCGCGGCTGCGCGGCGCCTACGCGATCGCGGTGCTGCACGTGGCCGAGCCCGAGGTGGTCGTGGGCGCGCGCGCCGGCAGTCCGCTGGTGCTCGGGCAGGGCGACGACGGCTGCTACCTGGCATCCGACGCGCTCGCGCTGGCCGGCGCGGCGCAGCGCGTGGCCTACCTGGAGGAAGGCGACGTGGTGCGCATCGACCCGGACGGCGTGCGCGTGGCCGACTCCGCCGGGCGCGAAGTCGAGCGCGCGTGGAACCCGCTGCAGGCCTACGCCGGCGCCACCGAGCTCGGGCCGTACCGCCACTACATGCAGAAGGAGATCTTCGAGCAGCCGCGCGCGGTGGGCGACACGCTGGACGGAATCGAAGGCGCGAGCGCCGCGCTGTTCGGCGACCGCGGCGGCGTGCTGGCGCGGGTGCGCAGGGTGCTGATCCTGGCCTGCGGAACCAGCCACTACGCCGGCAGCGTGGCGCGGCACTGGATCGAGGCGCTGGCGCGCCTGCCGGTGGACGTCGAGGTGGCCAGCGAATACCGCACCCGCGACAGCGTGCCCGATCCCGACACCCTGGTCGTCGGGGTGTCGCAAAGCGGCGAGACCGCCGACACCCTGGCCGCGCTGCGCCACGCGCGCAGCCTGGGCATGCCGCACCAGCTCGCGGTGTGCAACGTTCCGGGCAGCGCGATGATGCGCGAGTGCCAGCTGAGCTTCGCCACGCGCGCCGGTGTGGAGATCGGCGTGGCCTCGACCAAGGCCTTCACCACCCAGCTGGTGGCGCTGGCGCTGCTGGCGCTGACGCTGGCGCGGCTGCGCGGCAGGCTCGACGAAGCGCAGGAGCAGCAACTGCTGCAGCAACTGCGCCACCTGCCGGTGGCGCTGCAGGCGGCGCTCGCCACCGAGCCGCAGATCATCGCGTGGGCCGAGACCTTCACCCGCCACGACAACGCGCTGTTCCTCGGTCGCGGCATGCACTACCCGATCGCCCAGGAAGGCGCGCTCAAGCTGAAGGAGATCTCCTACATCCACGCCGAGGCGTACCCCGCGGGCGAGCTCAAGCACGGCCCGCTGGCGCTGGTCACCGACGCGATGCCGGTGGTCGTGGTCGCCCCCAACGACGCGCTGCTCGACAAGCTCAAGAGCAACCTGCAGGAGGTGCGCGCGCGCGGCGGCCGCCTGTACGTGCTGACCGACGCCGGCACCCGCATCGACAACAGCGACGGCGTGCACGTCATCCGCCTGCCCGAGTACTACGGCCTGCTCTCGCCGGTGGTGCAGGTGGTGCCGCTGCAACTGCTGGCCTACCACACCGCCGTGGCCCGCGGCACCGACGTCGACAAGCCGCGCAACCTGGCCAAGAGCGTGACGGTGGAGTAGGGGCTGCGCGCCGGACAGGTGTTTTGTGCGCGGGAAATAAAGTCGTTAACTGAAAACAAAGTCGCTGACTGGGAAATATAGTCGCTGACTGGGTTGAGCCTAGAAGGAAATGAAGTCGCTTACCGGGCAGCTGCCGCGCGCCCCGGTAGG
>JAJZVU010000049.1 GCA_021845505.1 Pseudomonadota bacterium
GCTAGTCTCGGACGGATTCCTCCATCACATTTTGCCGAGCAACATTGATACGCGTACAGGAGGCAGGTCGAGTCGCAGTCGCCCAAAGCGCCAGCGGGCAGGTCGCCGCACCGCTGCGCCGTGCCGAAGTTCTAACTGGTCGACCGCCACCTTTGCGGGTTCATATCGAACATTTTTAGTTCGTGCAATTCGTACACTTTTACTTCGCCGGAAGTCGGCCGGCCCGGGTCGATCTGTTCGACCGCCTCGTTCATTTGACATAATGCAAATATGCGCCGATTCGGCGAGGGTACGACAAGGCCCCGCGGCGCGCGGCCCGGGCTCTACCAGTGCCCGGGCTTGCGGCCGCGGTCCAGCCAGCGCCCCAGCACGTCGGCGGTATCGTGGTGGCCGCGACGCATCGCCAGGTCGATCGCCGCGAAACCCATCGCGTTGCGCAGGCGCGCGTCGGCGCCGGCCGCCAGCAGCAGCCGCACCGTCGACGTGTGGCCGAAGTACGCGGCCATCATCAGCGGCGTCGTGCCGTTGGGCGCCGGCTGGTCGACCCGCGCCCCATGCGCCAGCAGCAGCTTGACCAGGCTGTCATGGCCGTTGGTCGCCGCGTACGACAGAGCCGACCAGGCCGGCTTGCCGAGCGGCGGATCGACCCGCGCGCCGCGCGCCAGCAGCGTGCGCGCCAGCGCGTCGTCGCCCCGCAGGCAGGCGATCATCAACGCCGTCTCGCCCTCGGGGTTGGCCTGGTCGATGCGGATCGAGCGCTGCGCCAGCAGCAGCCGCGCCACGCCCAGCGCATGGTGCTGCAGCGCCATGTACAGCGCGCTGTTGCCCCGCGGGTCGACGGAATTCGGGTCGGCGCCTTGCGCGAGCAGCGCGCGCACCGCCGGCACGTTGTCGGCCGCCACGGCCGCGAACAGCCCGGGCGCGGAAGCCGCGCCGGCCTGCGCGGCCAGCGCCGACAGTGCCAGCGCGACGCCGCCGCGCCAGCTCGCGAGCAGCCAGCGCCGGCGCCCCGCCGGGTGCCGCGGGCCGGGCTGTGCGAGCGATGTCTCGGGGGTATGTTCCACGTCTAGAAATGACTTGAATTCAATTCGCTAGTGGTTTGAAAAGTCTATCGAAATTCTCTTCCGTGAAGGTCTCGACCTGGCTTTCCTCGCAGCCTCTGAGCTGCGCCAGGAAGCGCGCCACGTAACGGGTGTACGCAGGCTGGTTGGCATGCCCGCGAAACGGCACCGGCGCCAGGTAGGGGCTGTCGGTCTCGACCAGGATGCGGTCCTGCGGCAGCCTCCTGGCGACCTCCTGCAGTTCCCTGGCATTCTTGAAGGTCAGGATCCCCGACAGCGAGATGTACAGGCCCATGTCCAGCGCCTGGCGCGCCACCTCCCACGACTCGGTGAAACAGTGCAGCACCCCGCCGACCTCGTCGGCGCGCTGTTCGCGCAGCATCGCCAGGGTGTCGTCGGCCGCGGCCCGGGTGTGGATGACCAGCGGCTTGCCGACCTCGCGCGCGGCCTCGATGTGGGTCGCGAAGCGCTCGCGCTGCCACTGCATGTCGGCCGGCGTGCGGCCCTCCTCGAGGCGGTAGTAGTCGAGCCCGGTCTCCCCCAGCGCGAGCACGCGGGGGTGGCGCGCCCGCTCCACCAGGCTCGCGCGGTCGACCTCGTCGCCCGGCGGGGTGTCGGGGTGCACCCCGACCGTGGCCCAGATGCAGGCATGGCGCTCGGCCCAGCCCAGCACCTGGTCGAACTCCTCGACCCGGGTGCTGATGTTCAGCGCACGCGACACCCCGTGCTCGGCCATCGCGGCCAGCACCTCGGGCTCGCGCTCGCGCAGTCCGGGGAAATTCAGGTGGCAATGCGAATCGGTCAGCGGCATGGCAGGCGGATGCGGCGCGCCGCCCGCATGCGGCGGGAGCGGCCTGGCGGTTCGTGCGGGGAGCGGCTCTGCGCCCCCCCTGTTCACAAGGTATGGGTCGGGCGGTTGGTCGCCTCGACGGCCGGGCCGAGCATTTCCTCGATCAGCCGGCGCAACTGCTTGGCCTTCTCGTCGGCCGGGAACTGCACCCCGATGCCCTGGCTGCGGTTGCCCGCGGCATTGGCCGGGGTGATCCAGGCCACCTTGCCCGCGATCGGGAAGCGCTGCGGGTTGTCCATCACCGTGAGCAACAGGTAGACATCGTCTCCGAGGCGATGCTCGCGGGGAGTCGGGATGAAAATGCCCCCGTCGGGGAAATAGGGAATGTAGGCGGCGTACAGCGCGGGCTTTTCCTTGATCGCCAGTTGGATCACGCTCGGGCGCGAGCCGCCCGTGCCGCCCGTGCCGCTCGAGCCGTTGGAGGCTGCCACAGGAGTCGCCATGTCACTTCGCCCTCGCCGTGCAAAGATGGGTCCATTCTACGATCCAGGCCTGGATCGCGAGCCCGGCGTGCAACGGGAAGTCGGCGGTGGCCGCGGCCTGGGCGAGCCGCCGCCACCACTGATGCCAGGCCCCGGCGTCGCCCTGCCCGCCCAGGCGGCGCAAGGTGTCGTCCAGGCCCCGCAGGTACAGCGCCGGCAGCCCGGCTCGGCAGCGTAGCAGATCGAAGCCGAGTTTCTGCAGCGATTCCACCGCCACCGCCGGGGCCACCCCGTCGCCCTGCGGCGCCTGGCCGGCAGCCATCTGCTCGACCAGGCGGCGTGTCCACTGCAGCCCGCGCGCCGGATCGGGGTCGAACACCGCGTTGCGGCACCACGCGGCGACCGCCTCGGGCTGCTCGGCGCCGCGGCGCCGCAGCTCCTCCAGCGCCCGCGCGGCGTCGGGCCGCTCCCAGGGTTGCAGCAGGCAGCGGCTGCGCAGCGTGGGCAGCACGCGGTCCAGGCGGTGGCTGCCGGCGAGCAGGCACAGCCCCGCCGGCGGTTCCTCCAGCAGCTTGAGCAAGGCGTTGGCAGCCGGCGCGGCCATCGCGTCCAGCGGGTGCACCAGCGCCACCTTGAGGCCGCCGCGGTGGCTGGTGGCCTGCGCCCAGTCGATGAGTTCGCGCACCTGGTCGATGGCGATCTCCCGCCCGGCCGTGCCGCGCGGGGCTGCGCGGCCATCGGCCGGCGCCTCGCCGGAGCCGGCGTCCGCGCGCTGGCCCCCTTCTCCGGCCAGCGCGGCCGGCAACACCGGGCGCAGATCCGGGTGACTGCCGCTGCGCAGCAGCGTGCAGCCGGTGCACCGGCCGCAGGGCTGGCGCCGCCACGGCCGCAGCGGGCCCTCGGCGGCTTCGCAGAGCAGCCCGGCCGCCCCCTGCAGCAGCCCTTCCCAAAGCCCGGTCCCGCGTGCGCCGTAGCGAAGAACCGATGGGAAATCCTGTTTCAGCATAATGTCTTACAGGAATTGGCTCAAGTGATTTCTCATGCTTTCCCAGACCTCCTCCGGGGTTTGCGAGGCGTCCACCACGCACCAGCGCGCGGGCTGCTCGGCGGCCAGTTCCAGGTAGCGCTGGCGCACCCTCTCGAAAAACCCGACCGACTCGCGCTCGAAGCGGTCGGGCTCGCGCTGCTGCAGCCGCATGCGCTGCGCCGCGACTTCGGCCGGCAGGTCCAGCAACAGCGTCAGGTCGGGCTCCAGCCCGGGATGCACCCAGTCGGCCAGCGCCTGCAGCCGATCGCGGGGGATCCCCTTGCCGGCCCCCTGGTATGCCAGCGTGGCGTCGGTGAAGCGGTCGCACACCACGTCCTGCCCACGCAGCAGAGCTGGCTCGATGAGGGTCAGCACATGCTCCTGGCGCGCGGCGAACACCAGCAGCGCCTCGGTGGAAATGCTCATCGGCTGGCCGAGCAGCAATTCGCGCAGCGTTTCGCCCAGCGGCGTGCCGCCGGGTTCGCGGGTGGCGACGACGTCGCGGCCGCGCGCGCGCAAGGCCTGCACCAGCGCGGCGAACTGGGTGCTCTTGCCGGCGCCGTCGATGCCCTCGACGGTGATGAACAGGCCGCGGGAGTGGGTGGTCTTCAACGTTGGCCTCGGCGAGGGGACGGGGACTTGCCGGCGGCAGCTGTCGATGCCACCGCGGGGGTGCGGGTGCCGAGCAGGTAACGGTCGACCGCTGCGTCGTGCTCGGCAAGGGTATCGGAAAACACGCTGCTGCCGTCGCCCCGCGCGACGAAATACAAGGCATGCCCGGGCGCCGGGTGCAGCGCGGCGTGCAACGCCGCGGCGCCGGGCAGCGCGATCGGGTCCGGCGGCAACCCGGGGTGCAGGTAGGTGTTGTAGGGCGACGCGACCTGCATGTCGTGGTGGGTCAGGCGCCCGGCGTAGGCGTCACCCAGCGCGTAGATCACCGTCGGGTCGCTTTGCAGCGGCATGCCGGCGCGCAGCCGGTTGATGAACACCCCGGCGATGCGCGCGCGGTCCTGCGCGCGCCCGGTTTCCTTTTCGATCAGCGACGCCAGGATCAGAGCCTGGCGCGGCGAGGTCAGCGGCAGCCCCGGCTGGCGATCGGCCCACGCCTGCGCCAGCTGGCGCTGCATCAGGCGGTACGCTCGACGCAGCAGCGCCAGCTCGGAAGTTCCGCGACCGTACAGATAGGTGTCGGGAAAGAACTCGCCTTCGGGGTCGAGCCCGGGCGGCGCGCCGATGCGTCGCATCAGCTGGCGGCTATCCAGCCCGACCGCATCGTGCACCAGGTCGGGGGCGTGGTCGGCCGCTTGCAGGAACTGGGCGAAGGTCCAGCCCTCGGGGATGGTCAAGGCCAGCAGCGACTGGTCGCCGCGGGTCATCTTGCGCAGCAGTTGCCAGGGCGTGACGCCCTGCTCGATCTGGTAGCTGCCGGCCTTCAGCTGGGTGCCCTCGCCGGTCAGCCGCGCCAGCCAGTAGAACAGCCGCGGCGACAGCGCGACTCCCTGGGAGCGGATCTGCCGGGCCGCGCTGCGCGCCGGGCTTCCGTTGCGCACCGCGAAGTCCAGCGGCGAACTCTCCAGCCGCAGCGGCAGATTGGCCCAGGCGAACAAACCCGCTGCCGCGCCGGCGACGACAACGACCGCAAGCACCACGAGGCGCACAAGCCAACTGGGTTTCAAGGACTTCCCTTCGGGGTCGACTGGCGGGCCGCGGCCTCGCCGGCGCGGCTCCGACGCGGCGCTTGGCCGGCGCCGCAGGCAGGGTTCATCACAGATTCCTATACTAGTCGACCACGATGACCGCCACCCTCACCGAACTGCCCGACGTCGCGTTGCTGCTGGCGCGCGGGCCGCAGGCCGTCGACCTGCTGCAGGCCCAGTTCACCCAGGAACTGCGCGACTGGCCGGACGGCAGCGCGCGCATGGCCGCGATGTGCACCCCGCAAGGCCGGGTGCTCAGCGATTTCCTGCTCTGGCGGGAAGGCGACGGCACGATCGCGATGCTGCTGCAGCGCGAGCTGCAGCAGCCCATCGCCAAGCGCCTGCGCATGTTCATCCTGCGCCTGCGATGCACCGTCGAGGAGCCCGCCGCGCCGCGCCGCGTCCGCGGCCTGCTCGAGCCGGCCGGCTCGCCGGCGCTGCTCCCCGAGCTGGCTGCCGGGCCGTGGCAGGTGCTGGCGCGGCCCGGGCTGACCTGCTTGCGGCTGCCCGATGCGGCCGGACTGCGGCGCACCCTGCTGGTCGAGTCCGCCGATTCCGCGGCGCCGCTGCCGGCGGCGCTGGCCGGATGCCCGGCGGGCCGGGTGCAGGACTGGCTGCTGGCCGGCGTGCGCTCGGGAATCGCCCATGTCGGCAGCGCGACCAGCGAGCGCTTCGTGCCGCAGATGCTCAACTACGACCTGCTCGGCCTGGTCGATTTCAAGAAGGGCTGCTATCCGGGCCAGGAAGTGGTGGCGCGCACCCAGTACCGGGGCCAGGTCAAGCGCCGGCTGTTCCGGGTGCTCGGCGCGGTGCCGATGGCCGCAGGCGACGAGATCTACGCCAGCGCCGATGCCAGCCAGCCCTGCGGCATGGTGGTCAATGCCGCGCCCGCCGAGGATGGCGGCTGGGAAGCGCTGGCCGAGCTCAGGCTGCAGGCACAGGGCGAACTGCGTCTGCGCGGAGCCGACGGCGAGCCGTTGCGCCTGGGTACCCTGCCCTACGCGCTGCCGGCCGAGGCCTGAGGCCGGGCCCGGCGCCACCGCCGCAGCGAGCACCCCGCGATGTGCCTGATCGCCTGGTCGTGGCAGCCCGCCGCGCAGTGTCCGTTGCTGCTCGCGGCCAACCGCGACGAGTGGCTGCGCCGGCCGTCCCAGCCGATGCACTGGTGGCCCGGCGACGACCCTGCCGAGCCGCTGCTGGCCGGCCGCGACCTCGAAGGCGGCGGCACCTGGCTGGGGCTCAGCCGCGACGGCCGCCTGGCGGCGCTGACCAATGTGCGCGAACCCGCCGATTCGCAGGCCGCCCGCCCGTCGCGCGGCCAGCTGGTCGCGCGCTTCCTGCAGCGCCGGCATCCGCTGCACGAGGGACAGCGCTGGTGCTACGACGGCGTGGCGCGCTGGGCGGCCGAACTGCAGCGCGGCATGCAGCGCTACGCCGGGTTCAACCTGCTGCTGGCGGACTTGCGCCGCCGCGAAATGCTCTGGGTGTCCAACCGCGCCGGCGCGACGACGGTGGCCGCGGGGGTGCACGGCCTGTCCAACGCCGCGCTGGACACGCCATGGCCGAAGGTGCTCAAGCTGCAACGCGGCCTGGCCGGCTGTGCGGACGACGCCGGCGACTCGCCGGCGCGCGGCGACTTCGCCGCGCTGCTCGACCACCTGAGCGACCCGACTCCGGCCAGCGACGCCGAGATCGCCGCGCAGGCCGAATCGCTGCCGCTGTCGCAGAGTTGGCGGCGCGGACTGTCGGCGGCGTTCATCCGCCTGCCCGACTACGGCACCCGCTGCTCGACGCTGGTGCGGGCCAGCGCCGATGGCCGGATGCAGGTCCTCGAAGTCCAGCAGCAACCCGCAGCGGGGCGGCGGCAATTCCAGTGGAACTGGCGCGCATAGCGCCCCGACGGCTTGCGAGCAACCCGCCGACACATCCGCTCACACCCGGCAAGCTCGCTAGCATGCTGCCCTTTGCCCCGCCCTTGCGCGGCGGGCCGCCCCGATGACCAGCGCATCCCCCGTATCCGATCCGCCGTGCGGCAAGCAGCCGGCGCTGCCGCGTGCGTTCCTGCCGTTGATGGCCCTGGCCTGCGGAATCGCCGTGGCCAACATCTATTACGTGCAGCCGCTGCTCGACCAGCTGGCGCAGGGTTTCCACACTTCGGTGGCAGGCATTTCCTCGGTACCGGCCTGCACCCAGCTGGGCTACGCCTGCGGGCTGATCGGCCTGGGCCCGCTGGGCGACCGCTACGCCCGCCATCGGGTCATCCTGACCACCGGCGCGGCCCTGGTGCTGATGCTGGTGCTCGCGGGCGCGGCCACCTCGGTGCCGGTGCTGGCGGTGGCCAGCCTGGGCGTGGGCCTGACGGCCTCGGTGACCCAGCAGATCGTCCCGCTGGTCGCCCACCTGGCGCCTGCCGAGCGACGCGGCCGCGCGGTCGGGCTGGTGATGAGCGGCCTGTTGCTGGGCATCCTCGGCGGGCGGGTGCTGGCCGGCCTGCTGGGCCAGTGGTTGGGCTGGCGCATGGTGTTCGGGCTCGCGGCCGCGCTCAACCTGGCCTCGCTGCTGATGCTGTGGCGCGTGCTGCCGCGACTGCCGGTGGGCGACACCTCGGGCGGGGGTTACCTGCGACTCGTCGGCTCGACCCTGGCGCAGTTCGGCAAGCATGCCGAACTGCGCGCCGCCGGGCTGGTCGGCGGGCTGTTCTTCGGCTCCTTCAGCATCTTCTGGGTCGGACTGACCCCGCTGCTCGCCGGCCCTCCCTATCACCTCGGGCCCGCGGCGGCAGGGCTGTTCGGGGTGCTGGGCCTTTCGGGCGCCGTGGTGGCGCCGCTGTCGGGGCGGCGCTCGGATCGCCCGGGCGGGCCGCGCAAGGTGTTGTACGTGGCCCTGGCGGCGGTGCTGGCGTCGTGGGCGGCCTTCGCCGGAGCGGCCTCGGCGATGGCCTGGCTGATCCTCGGCGTGGTGGTGCTGGACATGGGGGTGCAAGGCGCGCATATCGCCAACCAGACCCGCATCTTCGCCCTCGACGCGGCGGCTCGCAGCCGCATCAATTCGGTCTACATGACCTTGTACTTCCTGGGCGGAGCCGCCGGCACCGCGGTCGCCGGCCAGGCCTGGCGACTCGGTCGCTGGCCCGCGGTGGTCGGTGCCGGAATCTGCTTTGCCGCGCTGGCGCTGCTGCTGCATGCCGCCTGGAAGCCGCGGCGCGCGGCCGCCCCGGCCGGCCCGCACTGAGCCGGGCGCCGGCAGCACCTCGCCCGCGCTTCACAGAGCGCGCGCCGCGGCCTGCGCGCTGGCCCAGGCCCACTGGAAGTTGTAGCCCCCCAGCCAGCCGGTGATGTCCACCGCCTCGCCGATGAAATACAGCCCCGGCACTCGCAGGCACTGCAGGCTGCGCGGGTCGAGCTCGGCGGTGGCCACGCCCCCTCGCATCACTTCGGCCTTGTTCCAGCCCTCGCTGGCCTGTGGCTGCGGCGCCCAGTTCGCCAGCCCCTGCGCCAGCCGCCGCAGGTCGGCCGCGGCGACCTCGGCGACCCGCCGCGCCGGGTCCAGCCCGTGGCGCTGCAGCCAGCTTTGGGCGAGCCGGCGCGGCAGGGTCTGCGCCAGGGTATTGAGCAGCGATTGGCGGCTGTGCCGTTGCGCCGCGGCCAGCATCGCGCCGACCTCGCGCCCTGCGCCCAGATCGATGCGCAGCGCCTGCCCGGGCTGCCAGTAGCTGGAAATCTGCAGCGTCGCCGGCCCCGACAGCCCGCGGTGGGTGAACAACAGGTCCTCGTCGAACACCTGTTCGCCGCATGCGATACGCACTGGCAGCGCCACCCCGGCCAGATCGTGCAGCGCCTGCAGTTCGTCGCCGGGCAGGCGCAAGGGGACGAGCGCCGGCGCCGGCGCCACCACCCGCAAGCCCAGCGAGCGCGCCAGGCGCAACGCCCAGTCGGTGGCGCCGATGGCCGCCACCGGAAGCCCGCCGGTGGCCACGACCACGCGCAGCGCGCGCAGTGTGGCCGCGTCGGTGTCGAGTTCGAAGCCGCCTGCCGCGGCGCGCCGCAGTTCACGCACGCGGCACGGGTGCAGCCAGCGCACGCCGCCTCGCGCGCATTCGGCGCGCAGCATGTCGACGATGGCCTGGCTGCCCTGCTCGCAGAATAACTGCCCGCGGTGCTTCTCCGTCCAGCCCAGGCGGTGGCTGGCGAGCAGCCGCAGGAAGTCGCGCGGCGTGTACCCGCGCAGCACCCCGGCAGCGAATCCCGGGTCCTCGCCCACGTAGTACTGCGGGCCGCTCGCCAGGTTGGTGAAATTGCAGCGACCTCCGCCGGAGATGCGGATCTTCTCGCCGACGCGCCGCGCATGCTCGAGCAGCAGCACGCGCCGCCCGCGCTGCCCGGCCACCGCCGCGCACATCATGCCGGCCGCCCCGGCGCCGATCACCACCACGTCGGCGTCGGCGGCTGCCGCTGCCCGCTTCACCGCCTCAATCGACCTTTTCCATGTCGTCGGCTTCGTCGATCCAGGATTTCAGTGTCGCCAGCGACTTGCCGAAGCCGCGGCCGCGGAACTTCTTCGCCTGCTCGTCGTCCTCCTTTTTCGTCAGCGCCATGTCCTGCGTGAGCGAAGTCGAGGCGGCGTTGTAGATGTCGGCCACGGTCGTTGCCGCGCTGAAGTTCCACTTGTCGGGATTCACCATGCTGCCGAAGCCCTTGCCCGGCAGTTGCTTGTGCAAGGCCGTCAGCGAGGTGTTCAAGTCGGCCACCGCGCTTTCATAGCCCTTGAGCTTGTTCTTGTACTGCGGGGACAGCAGCCATTTCTTCTTTTTCTTGTCGATCAGCGACTGGATCGCCGCCAGATCGGCAAGCAGCTTTTCGACATTCGTCTTCAGTGCCTTGCCGACCGCCAGCACCTTGTCGCGCTCGGCCATCTTCTTCGCCAGCCGCGATCGAGCAGCCAGGATTTCCTGGACCATCTTGGCGACATTCGGATCCATCACATCCTTCAGGGTCGCCTGCTGCTGCTGGGCGATGTTCGATGCGGCCTTCTTGAATTTTTCCGTCAGGTACATGTACAGCGTATCGGTACCGGACAGGCAGAAATCCAGGGTGACCATGAACTGGTCGGTCATCGCACTGCGGCCGTCCAGCAACTGCTCAGCTGCCTTTTCCAGCGTTCCCGTGGTTTTCACGACATTATCGATAGCCGAACGCAACTTGCCCATTGTTATCTCCCCTGTAGTTGTGACTTGCCAGAATTTTCCGCTGTACGCAAGCCTATGGCGCCCCGCCCGAGTGTACCCGGGCAGTCGTGCCAGGGAGCACGATGCATGCGCCGGCCGGACAGGCCGCGTCAGCGCATGCCGAGGCGGGCGTCGACGAACACCCCGCGGGCCTCGGCCGGCTCGCTGCGCCAGTACGGGCGCGGGGCGTGCACCTTGGCGCCCAGCGCCGCCGCGGCATGCCAGGGCCAGCGCGGATCCCACAGCATCGCGCGGGCCAGCGCGACCATGTCGGCGCGGCCCTCGCGCACGATGTCCTCGGCCTGCTGCGGCTGGGTGATCAACCCCACTGCCATGGTCGGCATGCCGGCCGCTTCGCGCAGCGCCTGCGCCAGGTGCACCTGGTAGCCGGGGCCGATGGCGATGCGCTGGCGCGGCGACACGCCGCCCGAGGACACGTCGAGCCAGGCGCAGCCGCGCGCCCGGAGTTCCTGCGCGAACGCGGCGGTCTGCTCGAGGTCCAGCCCGCCGTCCACCCAGTCGACCGCCGACACCCGCACGCCCAGCGCGATGTGCTGCGGCAGCGCCTGGCGCATCGCGTCGAACACCTCGAGGGGGTAGCGCATGCGGTTGCGCGGGCTGCCGCCGTAGGCGTCGCCGCGGCGGTTGGACAGCGGCGACAGGAACTGGTGCAGCAGGTAGCCATGGGCCACATGCAACTCGACGGCCTGCAGGCCCAGCCGCGCGGCGCGCCGTGCGCTGTCGACAAAGGCTTCGCGGATGCGCACCAGCCCGGCCGAGTCGATCTCGGCCGGCGCGCGCTCGCCGTCGGCATGGGGCAGCGCCGACGGCGCGACGGTGTCCCAGCCGCCCTGCGCGAGATCGAGCAGCGCGCCGCCGTTCCAGGGCGCCGCGCTCGAACCCTTGCGTCCGGAATGGGACAGTTGCACCCCGATGGGAACGTCGCCCGCCTTGCGCACCGC
The DNA here is from genome assembly GCA_021845505.1 of Pseudomonadota bacterium. Taxonomy (GTDB): domain Bacteria; phylum Pseudomonadota; class Gammaproteobacteria; order Burkholderiales; family Burkholderiaceae_C; genus Thiomonas_A. The sequence continues at coordinate 11,244 of JAJZVU010000049.1, forward strand.
CTCCAGCACCCGCGCCAGCGCGCTCTCGTTGGCGTCGGAATACAGCCCCAGGCAGCCGGGCGAGATGCGCCCGATGTCCTCGACCGCGGTGGCCTCGATCAACAGCAGCCCGGCGCCGCTTTGCGCCATCTGCCCCAGGTGCACGATATGCCAGTCGCTCGCGCAGCCCTGGTCGGCGCTGTACTGGCACATCGGACTGACGACGATGCGGTTGGCCAGGCGCAGGGCGCCGAGCTGGATCGGAGAGAACAGCACGCTGGACATGGGAAGGGTCGGACAGGAGGGGATGGGGGGATGGGGATGGGAACTCGGTCAGACCGGAACTATACAAAGCCCCCGGCGATCGCGTGGCGGACGCGGCGGGTCGAGCGCGGAGCCCGGATCGGGCGGGGATCGGGCGGGGACCGGGCAGGGATCGGGGGAATCAGGCGCCGCCCAGGCGCTTTTCGAAGAACACCTGGGCGTAGGGGTCGTCGTTGAACCGCGCGATTTCCGTCCAGCCGCTGCCGCGGTACAGGGCGATCGCTTCGTGCAGGCTGCGGTGGCTGTCCAGCCGCAACAGGCGCACCCCGAGTTCGCCGGCCGCCCGCTCGGCCGAGGCCATCAGGCGCAGCGCCAGCCCACGGCCGCGCGCCCGCGGCGATACCCACAGGCGCTTGATCTCGGCGCACTCGCCGCCGCTTCCCTTCAGGCCGACGCAACCCAGCGCGAGCCCGCCGTCGAGCGCGACCAGGAACGCCCCGCGCGGGCGCCTGAGGTCGGCGGCCAGCGGATCACGCGAACGCTCGACCTCGAAGCCGCCGGGAAAGCGCCGCGCCAATTCGTCGTAGTACGCCAGCAGGCAGCCACGCGCGGGCTCGCCGGCGGGGTCGACTTCCCGGATGACCACGCGCCCGAGCTCGGCGGCCGTCGCATCGGCGCCGGCGGGCTGGACGAGGCGGCGGCTCCCCGCCGCAGGATCGCTGGGCATGGCGCCCGACTGTAGCAGTTGCAGCAGTCCCCCAGTTGGAGCAGTCCCCCAGTTGGAGCAGTCCCCCAGCGCAGCGCGCGCAAGCCCGGGCTCGCCTCGATGCCGGGGCGAGCCCGGGCTGCCGCCGCCCGACCGGTCACCCGGCCGGTCAGCCGACGCCGGTGGGCCCGCGGCGTTTCACCCTCGGCCCCGCTCGCCGCCTCCGCTGCCCTGCTCGCGCTGGCCCTGGCCACGCCCCTGCTGCTGCGAGGCCTCGTCGTCGGTGGGGCGCGGGTCCTCGCCGGGATGGCGACCTGGCTGGTGAGTCGCCTGGTGTCCTGCCTCCCGACCTGCCTCCTGACCTGCGTCCTGACCTGCGTCCCGACCCGCCTGGTCACCCGTATGCCCCGCTGCCTGGCCGCCCTGGTGGCCGCCCTGGTGACCGCCCTGGTGGCCGCCCTGGTGGCCGCCGTTGCGACCGGTCTCGGCCGCCCGCTCGGGGTCGCTCCTGGAATGGCCGCTCGACGCCTGGCCGCCCTTGTGGCCGGCCTCGGCCGCGCGCTCGGGGTCGTTCCTGAAATTGCCGCCCGATACCTGGCCGCCCTTGTGGCCGGCTTCGGCCGCGCGCTCGGGGTCGTTCTTGAAATTGCCGCCCGATACCTGGCCGCCCTTGTGGCCGGCTTCGGCCGCGCGCTCGGGGTCGTTCTTGAAATTGCCTCCGGAGGCCTGCCCGCCCTTGGAGGCGATTTCGCGTTGTTGCTCTTCGCTCATCGCGGCAAATCCCCGATGGGACGACCCGGACGTTTCATGCTTGGCATGCTCAGCCATTTTGCTCTCCTTGCGCTTGCGATCGGTGGACACGTGACGGCCGACCCGCCTGCACGCCGGCCGCGGCGATACGCAATGACCGTAGGAACCTGCGCTCTTCTGCATTTTCCCCTGCAGTCTTCCGGTGCAGTTTCGATACGCAATAGCCTATCGCCACCAGGAAAACCGCGCCCGTTACCGTTGTTGCTCGGGGGCCGGCACGCAGCTTTCTGTCCATTCATGCTAACGATGCGACGCACCGCTCGCAGGCCGCGCCGATAATACCCACGATCGAAAATCTTTCTTATCTCGAAGGGGTATTGCAAAAATAAAACGGGCGCCCATTTCATTTGGCGCCCGTTTTTTCTATGAAGGCGTTTGTGCGCCTTGGTATGATTGGAAATGTGTTCAAGTAAGCGGAGCCAGCGATCAGCAGGCTCGGCTTTCAACGGTCCTCCCGGCGCATCCAGCGCATCGGGGTGTCGTCCGGGCGCGGCCCCAGGTAGCGGCGGTAGGCGGCGATCCAGTCGTCCGCGATCGCGCGCTGTGCCCGCGCCAGCGGCAGCCGGCCGGAGCACACCAGGTCGTGCAGGCGCAACTCCAGCCGGTCCTTGGCGTAGCTTCCCCAGCCGCCGACCACCCGGTGGGGCTGCGGCCACAGGTTGCGCGGGTCGCGCGGCGCGCCGCCGACGCCCAGCGGGATCAGGTGGTCGAGTTCGTAGTGTCCGAGCCGGCGATCGGCGTAGCCGTAGGCGGCGATCAGCCGACGCTTCAACCGCTCGGTGTAGCGCTCGGGGGGCCGCACCGAGCGGGTATAGCCCCCTGGGCGGCAGATGGTCCGGCGCAGGTTCGCCTGGGTCACCCGCGGGTCGATCGCGCCCGGTGTCAACCTGCGCAGCGGAAGCCGCGCTGCGGCCGGCGCAGCCACGGCCTGCGCAGCCTGCCAGTGCGGGCGGTAGGCGTCGGAACGCGGATGCTGCCACCAGCCGAAGGCCGGCGCGCTGCATGCGGCGAGCAGCAGCGCGCCGGCAACTCTGTGTATCGATTGCAAGGCCTTGTTCTCCCGAAGAGTGATCGCAGCGGCGCTGCATGATAGTCAGGCGCGCGGCCGCTGCCTCGCCGGCGGCCGCGCGGATGCCTCGCACGGGACCTCGCGTACCAGCGCGACGCAAGCTCGAGCGCTCGGATCGGCCCCTTTGCAGGCGGCGGGTCGTGGGTTCGAGCACCACCGGTCGCACCCGTACCCGCGCAGCGCCCGCGATCTCCGGGCGTGCGCCCCGTCGCGCACCATGCTGCGGGTTTACCCGTGTCCGACTCCACGCCAGGAGTTGTCTAATCCCGGTCGGCGAGCGCTGCCGGCATGCGCCGTGGAGCCTGCTCGTCGTCCACGATTGCATGACTCTTCAGCCTGGAGGCACGAGATGGCGTATGCGCAGGATTGGGGCAAGGTGTTCAACAAGGCCACCCCCGTGTTCACGACCGACATCCGCGAGTTGACGAAACGGGAGAAGACGGCCGGAGCCGTGCTGCGCAGGGTGCTGGAGCCCGCGCAGACCCCGATCGATGTGCTGACCGCGCTGGTCGCGATCGACAAGATCAGCCTGGCCGGGGGCTCGCCGAAGGAGAAGGCCGCGCTGCCGGCGAACGTGAAGCTGTTTCAGGCCGGTTTCAAGAAGCTCACCGTCGAGGTCCAGAAGTACGTGCAGGAACTCGACGAGATCATGAAGACCCCGGTCACCGTCACGGACCCGCGCAATCAGCATCCGCTGCCGACGCCGCTGAAGACCGTCTGTCCCGACACCTACCGTCAGCTCAAGATCCTCCACACCGAGATCGCCGCGATTCGCGACCGCGCCGAGAACGCCCTCCTCTTCGCCCAGAACGCTGCCAAGAGGGACCAGATCGAGGATGCCAAGGACAAGGCCAAGAGCAAGGTCGTCGGCGACAGCACCGAAGCCCAGGCCAAGGTGGCGGCGATCAGCGAGGCAGCGGCGTTGAAGATTTTCGTGATGGGTTTCGCGACGGCCTTCAAGAGCGCCATGTCGAAGGGCGCCGCGGTCATCCAGAAAATCAAGGCGTCGCCCGACGTGGCCACCTACAACGAGCAAATGAACGGCGGGGCTCGCGACATCTCGCAGAATCTGCTGAATCTCATCAAGTTGCGCGCGACTCCCAAATACAAGGGCTCCACCCTCGCGAAGAAGATTCCCGATCCGGCTGCGCTGGGTTACGACGTCCGCATCACGCCCTTCGCCCACGGCGATTTGCGCAGGCTGCCCGACGGCACGTCCCCTGCACAGGTCAAGGCCGCGCTGGAGCAGTTCACGGCCCTGTACAAGGCCATCGCCGTTTCGTACAAGGACGTGCTCAGCGGCAAATACAAATGACCACGCGGTGATCGATGCGGCTGAGCCGCCGGTGCGGGGATAGCTGCGCCGGCGCGGCGAGCGTGCCGCGCCGCCTCACATGACCTTGCCGAGGAATTCCCGGGTGCGCGGATCCTTCGGCGCGCCGAAGAGTTCCTCCGGCGGCCCGTGCTCGACGATGACACCCCTGTCGGTGAAGTACACGTGGTCCGCCACCTCGCGAGCGAAGCGCATCTCGTGGGTGACCAGGATGCAGGTCATGCCTTCGGCCGCGAGTTCCTTGATGGTCAGCAGCACCTCGCCGACGGTCTCGGGGTCGAGCGCCGCGGTCACCTCGTCGAACAGCATGACATCCGGGCTCATCGCCAGCGAACGGGCGATCGCCACCCGCTGCTGCTGGCCCCCGGACATTTCACCCGGGTACGAATGTTCGCGTCCCGCCAGGCGCACCTTCTTGAGCAGCGCATAGGCCCGCTCCTCGACCTGCTTGCGGTCCTGCCGCAGCACATGGACCGGCGCCATCATCACGTTCTGCAGCGCGGTGCGGTGGGGGAACAGGTTGTACTGCTGGAACACCATGCCGACACGCCTGCGCAGCGCCAGCTTGTCCAGCCTGGGATCGTGCACGTCGATGTCGAACACGCGGATCGAGCCGGAATCGAAGGGCGTCAGCGCGTTGACGCAGCGGATGAGCGTCGACTTGCCCGAGCCGGACGGGCCGATGATGCAGACCACCTCGCCCTTGGCGACCGTCAACGAAACGCCCTTCAGGACTTCGATGTTCCCGTAGGACTTGTGCACATCCTGGATGGCCACGGCCTGTTCAACGGCCTTTGCTGCGGAAGAGGTCATGCGCTCACCGGTCAGATCTTCACCGCGAATCGGCGCTCGAGACGCACCGTGTACCTGGCAATCGGATAGCAATACAGGAAGAACCAGATCATGATGTAGCCGTACAGGGGCGCGAGGATGTCCGTGCGCCCACCCTCCGCCGCGGTGACCTGCGACGCCAGGGTCATGACCTCGTTGACCCCGACGATCGACGCCAGCACCGTCGAGGTGGTGAGTATGGAGTACAGGTTCATCCACGGCGGCAGCATGCGCTTGACGCACTGCGGCAGGACCACCAGCCACAGCTGCTGGCGCCGGTTGAACGCCAGCGACTCCGCCGCCTCCCATTGCCCGAGAGGAATCGAGCCGACCGCCCCGCGCATGATTTCGGCGACGTTGGCCATCACCGGAAGGCTCAGGCCGATCACCGCCTTGAGCCAGCCCGGAAGGGGTATGGTCACCGCTCCCACTTGCACCTGGAAGGGGATCAGGAAAATGGCGAAGAACAGCAGCACCAGCCACGGCGCGTTGCGGAAGAACTGGGTGATCACCCAGGCCACCCGCCGCGCTCCCGGATGCAGCGAGATCAGCCCCAGCCCGAGCACGACGCCCAGCACCGTGCCCAGGCCCATCGACAGGAAGCTGATCAGGATGTTGAACGCGAAGCCCCGCAGCAGCAGGGGCGTCCACTGCACGAGGATCGCGAACACCCCCTCGCGGTGCGGCCCGGTCGCGGCGTCGGCCACGCCGCCGCTGACCAGCACCGCCAGCACCAGCGCGACGCCGTGCCAAAGCCGCAGGCGCATCGCCTGCGGTTGCAGGCCGGGGCGCAGTGCCCTGCCCGGCGGCAACAGGGTCGCGAAGGCCGGGCGCGCGTCGTCGGTCGGCAGGCTCATCGCGCGTAGCCCGGCAGTCGCAGTCGATGCTCGAGCTTGTGCATGAAGAACACCAGCAAGCCCACCAGAGCGACGTAGCAGAACAGCAGCACCGTCATCATCACCGTCACGTTGGCCTCGTCCGACCAGATCTGGGCCGAAGCGTAGAGCAGCTCGGGCACCGCGATCGCATAGGCCAGCGTCGTGGTCTTGATCAGGTTGACCAGGTTGTTGTTCAACGCCGGCAGGCTCACCCGCAACGCCAGCGGCAGCACGACGTGCAGGTAGGACTGCAGCCGCGTGTACCCGAGGGCCTCGGCGGCCTCGATGGTGGCCGACGGCACGGCTTCGATGCCGGCGCGGAAGATCTCCACATTGAAGGCCCCGGCGAAGAAGGTCAGGGAAATGCAGGCCCACACGAAGCCGCTGACCAGCGGCACCGGCAAGCCCAGCGAATCGGTGGTCTTGGGCAGCAGGTTGCTGACCCCGAAATAGAAGAAATACATCTGCACCAGCGGCGGCGTGTTGCGGAACAGCTGGATGTAGCCCTGCACCAGCCGGCGCGTCCACACGAGCCGCGAGCCCTGCAGCCAGGCGCCGACGACGCCGACGATCACCGACCCGACGACGCAGACCACCGACAGCTCGGAGGTCACCAGGAAGCCGTGCAGGAACCTGGCGCGATCGAAGGGGTCGTAGACGATGGTGACGTTGATTCCGGTCGTCTGGTACAGATGCCGGAACCACGCCGCGATGGCGTCCATCATGCGCGCGCCCCCGGGTGGCGCGCGCCGGCCGCGGCCGCCCCCCGCCCCGCTGCGGGCAGCGGGAGGCGGGTCGCGACGACTGCTCGAGCAGCAGGACGCAAGGTCACTTGCCCTTGTATTGCTCGTGCAGCTTTTCGACGTAGGCCGAGTGCTGGGCGATTCCGAACCGGGTTTCCAGCTTCAGCACCTCGCCGGTCTTCGCCCAGTCGGCCGACATCTGGTCCATGAACGCATGGAACTTCTTGTCGCCCAGGCGCGTGGCCATTCCCCAGGGCTTCGCGTCCAGGGTTTCCAGCGGCATTCCGTAGCCGCTCCACTCCTTGTCGAGCAGCTTGCCCTGGATGAAGGTGTTGTCGAAGATGAAGCCGATGCAGCGGCCCTGCTTGAGCGCGGTCAGCGCCTCGGCGGTGCCGGTGAAGGCCACGATGTGCAGCCCGAACTTCTCTTCGGAGTCCTTGTTGTAGTAGGTGCCCTGGATGCCGCAGACCGGCTGGCCCTTCAGGTCGGACCACTGGTGCGCCTTCACCTTGTCGGACAGCAGCACGTTGTAGCCCGACGCGTAGTAGGGGGGCTCGACGAACCACACCACCTTGGCGCGCTCCGGGGTCACGTTCATCGTCGCGATCAGCAGGTCGATCTTGCCCTGCTCCAGGAACTGCATGCGGTTCGACGCCGTCACCGGAACGTACTCGACCTTGACCCCGAGCTTCTTCGCGGCCTGCGCGGCCAGCGTCGGCTCGATGCCGACGATCTTGCCGTCCGGAGCCCGGAATCCGAACGGCGGGTAGTCGGCCTTGACGCCGACGATCAGCGTTCCGCGGTGCTTGATGGCCTCGAGTTCATTGGCCTGCGCGGCCTGCGTGACGCCCGCGAGGAGCGCAAGACCCAGGCCCAGGCCTTGGATCATGGACGAGAATTTCACTTGGTGTCTCCAGATTGGCACAGATTGGCAGCGCCAGGTTGCAGTCAGGGGTTTCTCGGTGCGCTTGCGTGGCAACCCGGCGTGACGTGTCACCGCGCTACCGAGAGCTGTGTGGAACTCCAGGGGGGTGGATTCGGGCGCGCGCCGTTCGACGGAGTCGAACGCGCCGGGCCGTAGCGTGTCCTCCAGTGAAGGAAGGTAACCGAGCGTTCGGCGGGCTTGGAAGCGCCGGAGTGTAACGCAGGTGTCGGCGTATTGCGAAAATCGCCGACCCGAGACCCCACCCGGCGGCGCGGGGTCGGCGAGCAGACGATCCGCAACGGGCGTCGGCATCTCGGGCCGGCTCCGGCGGTGGCCTGGGTTCGCCAGCAGCGGCCTGGCGAGGCGAAGGCACAAGGCGAACGATCAAACGCGCCGCGTCCGCGCAAGGCCTTGCAGTGCGAGGATCATCTGCTTGCCGTCGCCGGCCAGGTCCTCGAACCCATGGTGTCTGTAGAAGGCAGCCGCGGCGGCGTCCTTGGCGTCGACCACGAGAGCGAACACTCCGATCTCCGAGCGCAATGCACGCATCGCTGCATCAGCGAGCAGGGCTCCGCCGAGTCGGCATCCTTGACAGGCCCGGTCGACCGCAAGGCGCCCCAGCCTGGCGATCGGCACGGACGGATAGCGGGGCAGCCGTTTGGCCAGACTCTCCGGCAACCCCGACAACAGCACACTTGCCGCGGCGAGGGTGTAGTACCCGGCGATCCTGCCGCTGGCGACATCCACCGCGACGTAGCAGACGCTGACCCGGCGGCGCACATCCTGCCCCGCCTGGTGCGCAAGGTAGCGATCGAGTGCTTCGTTCCCGCAGCAGAAATCGCCGCGTCGATGTTCGGGCCCCAAGACCTCGACTCGGAAACGCGCGGTCACTGCGCTCCTTCGATGAGGCGCTTGCGCTGCGCGAGAGCTCGCTCCATGGCCGGTGCCAGCGGCTGGGGATTCACCAGGAGTTCGACAAATCGCCGCTGATCTTCGAGCGAGAGTCGAACGATCTGCGCCTCCTCGATCGTGCGCTGGGCGTCTCGCAGCGCGGCGGTGACCAGGAAGTCGCTGACGCTGCGCCCCTGCAATTCAGCGGCGCGCCGGACCACCGCAAGAGCGTCCGGGGCGATGCGGGCTTCGACTCGCGTCGTGCGTGGCGATCGGGATGCTCCCACGGCAAGTCCTCAGGATGACTCAAATGTACGGAATTTTACCGTACCTCCGAGTTCAGCCACATTCCCACGATGCGGGCCTGGAAAGGCATCGATCGATGTGCGTTCCCCTCCACCGCCCGTGGCTGCAACGGGTCCAGAGCAGCCGTCCGCCGGCGCCGCAAGCAGCCGCCCAGCTTGCCGCTGATCTCGGCATCCGCCGCCTTGTGCGGGCGCACCGGCTGCCGCGCAGGGCCTACCGCGGCGGCGGCCCCGTGCTGCGCCAACATGCTCGGCTCGTGGCGTTGTTCACTGGTGGAAAATACACAGCCTGCTGGATACACGACCGAAACGGCGGCGATGCCGCTGGTCCCCTAGCCGAATCTGATTCATCCATGACCCGACGCCGACGCCGCCCTCAGCCCTCGAACCTTGAAGCTGTCCTGGCACTGCCATGGTGGGGCCGCGCCCTCGCCGGCCTCGTGGTTTTCGTCGGCATGCGAGTCGCCGCCGCAGCGTTGCAGGCCAGTCCGATCACCGTGTTCCTTGCCACGCTGATCCGCGACCTCAGCGGTTTCACGCTTGCCCTGTTCGCCCTGCTCTCCCTCGTGGGACTGCTGCAGGAACTGGCCGCGAAACGACGAACGGTCACAGCCCCGAAGCCCATCGATCCGTGGCACAACGTCCCGTGGAACGACACTAGGCCGCTGCCATCCGCAAGCAGCGCCCGTACCCCGGTATCGGCAGGCAGCGCGACCGCGTCGCTGCCGAAGGCTGCCGCGACGGCGTTGTCGCTGGATCTTCTGCGCGAGATCGAATGGCACCGATTCGAGCAGGTCTGCGCGGCGTATTGGCGTGAAGCCGGGATGGTCGCGACCCTCACCCCGTTCGGCGCGGACGGCG
>JAJZVU010000050.1 GCA_021845505.1 Pseudomonadota bacterium
GGGCGGCGCGCGGGTCGCGCCACACGCCACGCCGGCCGGTCCGCCGACGGCCGGGTCATCGGGGGCCGCGGCGCCGGCCGCCCCGAGCTACACCAGCTGGAGCTTCGGCGAGTTGCCCGAACTGCTGGAAATCCGCCGGGGCGACACCTCGCTGGTGGGTTTCCCGGCGCTGGTCGACCGCGACGGCGGCGTGCAGATCGACGTGTTCGACACCCCCGAGGAGGCCGCGCGCGTCCACCGCGGCGGGTTGCGGCGGCTGTTCGCGCTGCAATTGCGCGAACCGCTGAAGGCGGCGCAGAAGAATCTGCCGGAATTCCAGCAAGCGGCGCTGGCGTACATGCCGCTGGGCAGCGCCGAGCGCCTGCGCGAGCAGATTCTCGATGCCGCGCTGGACCTGGCCTTTCTCGGCGAGCCGCTGCCCACCGACGCGCAGGCCTTCGCGCGCAGGCTCGACCAAGGGCGGCCGCGGCTGCAGCTGCTGGTGCAGCAGATGGCCAGGCTGGCCGCCAGCATCCTGGCCGAGTGGAGCGCGGCCGGCAGGAAACTGGCCGCCTTCAAGGCGCACGCGGCGCTGCATGCCGACATCACCCAGCAGTTGCAGCAACTCGTCGGCGCCGATTTCATGCGCCTGCCGCAGCCCCGGCTGGCCCACCTTCCGCGCTACCTGAAGGCCGTGCAGCTGCGGCTGGACAAGTTCCGCGCCGATCCGGCGCGCGACTCCCAGCGCCAGGCCGAGATCGCTCCGCTGCTGGCGCGGCTGCGGCGCGACATGCAGGCGCTGCAGCCCCAGCGCGCAGGCGCCGCGGCCGACCCGCGGCTGCAGGAGTTGCGCTGGATGCTCGAGGAGTTGCGCGTGGCGCTGTTCGCGCAGGAACTGCGCACCCCCAGTCCGGTGTCGGTCAAGCGCATCGAAAAGGCCTGGGACCAGTGGCGGGCTTGATGGCCGGGCGCCGGCGCCCGGCCTAGTATCGGGTGCATCGGGTCCGGCGGACCCGCGGAGGCCACGGCGATGGACGATTCCCCGCGCATCGAGCACGACTGGCTGGGCGAGGTGCGGGTCCCGGGCGACGCGCCCTGGGGCGCGCAGACCCAGCGCGCGCTGGAGCATTTCGCGATTTCCAGCGAGCGCATGCCGCTCGAGGTGATGCGCGCGCTGGCGCTGCTCAAGCAGGCCGCGGCCGAGGTCCACGCCGAGCTCGGGGTGCTGCCGCGGCCGCTGGCGCGGGCGATCGCCGAGGCCGCAGCGCAGGCCGCGCGGGGCGACTTCGACCACGCCTTCGTGCTCGCGGTGTGGCAGAGCGGATCGGGGACGCAAAGCCACATGAATCTCAACGAGGTGCTGGCGCGGCGCGCGTCGCAACTCCTCGGCGGGGCGCAGGTGCACCCCAACGACCATGTCAACCTGGGACAGTCGTCCAACGACCTGTTTCCCAGCGCGATCCACCTGGCGGCCGCGCAGCTGCTGGGCCAGCGCCTGCTGCCGGCGTTGCGTGCGCTGCGCTCCAGCCTGCGCGCCGGGTCGCGCGACTTCGACGAGGTGGTGAAAGTCGGCCGCACCCACCTGCAGGACGCCACCCCGTTGCGGCTGGGCCAGGAAATCTCCGGCTGGGCCGCGCAACTCGACGCCGCGCAGCGCGGCATCGAAGCCGCGCAGCCCGCGCTGTACGAACTGGCGGTGGGCGCGACCGCGGTGGGGACCGGGTTGAACGCCCACCCGCGGCTGGGCGCCGGCGTGTGCCAGTGGCTGGCGCTGCGCACCGGCTTGCCCTGGCTGCCCGCAGCCAATCCCTTCGCCGCGCTGGCGGCCCACGACGCGCTGGTCGCGCTGCACGCTGCGCTCAAGTCGCTCGCAGTGGCGTTGCTGCGCATCGCCGACGACCTGCGCTGGCTGGCCAGCGGACCGCGCTGCGGAATCGGGGAACTGCGCCTGCCGGCCAACGAACCGGGCAGTTCGATCATGCCGGGCAAGGTCAATCCGACGCAGTGCGAGGCGCTGATCATGGCGTGCTACCAGGTGCTGGGCAACGACGTCGCGGTCGGCCTGGGGGGCGCCGCAGGGCATTTCGAACTCAACACCTGCAAGCCGCTGATCGCCCACAACCTGCTGCAAAGCCTGCGCCTGCTGGGCGATTCGATGGCTTGCTTCGAGCGTTACTGCGTCCGGGGAATCGAAGCCGACAGCGAGCGCATCGAGCAGTTGCTGCAAGGCTCGCTGATGCTGGCCACCGCGCTGAGCCCGCACATGGGCTACGAACGCGCGGCGCGCATCGCCGGCCATGCGCTGCAGCATCGATGCAGCCTGGGCGAGGCCTATGCCAGCCTGCGCGATCAGCTCTATCCCGACGGCCGCGACGAGGCGGGCCGCGCCGCGCCGACCGCGCAGGACCTGGCGCGCTGGCTCGATCCGCGCGCGATGCTGGGCTGAGGCCGGCGACAAGCACCGGGACGCAACCGGGGATTACCCCGGATCGTCGCAGACAACCCAACAAGTTACATCTGGAAACCTGTCCGCCGGTGGGCAGTGAATAATCTTGGTACAGGAGGGGGCCTGCATCCGGCCCCCTCCGATTGACATCCGGATGCCGCCATCGCGACCTTTGCGGCCAGGTGTTGCGGCCATCGTGTCTGCACTACGAACTACGGAGACTTTCCCATGTCCGATCGCACCCCGGCAAACAAGCTGGGAGCGCTGGCAGTGATCCTGCTGGCCATACCCTGCATCGCCGTCCTGGTCGTGCCCCTGTACAACACCGTGCAGCCCGAGCTGTTCGGCATGCCGTTCTTCTACTGGTGGCAGTTGTTGTGGGTCCCGTTGTCCAGCGTGTTCATCGGCATCGTCTACAAGATGGTCGTGCCGTCGGGAAGCGGGGACTGATGCGATGAACCTCGTAGCCACCATCGTCTTCGTCCTGCTGTTCGTGTTCATCACGGTCCTCGGCTTTGTCTCCGCCCATTGGCGCAAGGGGGACATGAGCCACCTGCACGAATGGGGCCTGGGGGGCCGCCGCTTCGGCAGCTGGATCACCTGGTTCCTGATCGGCGGCGACCTGTATACCGCCTACACCTTCGTCGCGGTACCCGCGCTGGTCTTCGGCGCCGGCGCGCTGGGCTTCTTCGCGTTGCCCTACACCGTGCTGGTCTACCCGATGGTGTTCGCGATCCTGCCGCGGCTGTGGGTGGTCGCCCACAAGCACAACTACATCACCGCGTCGGACTTCGTCGCCGGCCGCTACGGCAGCCCGATGCTGGCGCTTGCGATCGCGGTCACCGGCATCGTCGCGACCATGCCGTACATCGCGCTGCAGCTGGTCGGCATCCAGGTGGTCATCGGCGGCCTGGGCTTCCCGACCAGCCACGGGCTGGTGGGCGACCTGCCGCTGATCATCGCCTTCGTGATCCTGGCCGCGTTCACCTACACCAGCGGCCTGCGCGCTCCGGCGTCGATCGCGGTGGTCAAGGACCTGCTGGTCTACATCACGGTGATCGCGATGGTCATCGTGATCCCGGCCAAGCTGGGGGGCTTCGGCGCGCTCTTCTCCCACGTGCCGCCGGCGCACCTGCTGCTGCCCCCGGTGAAGAACGGCAACTGGGGCCTGCAGTCCTTCTACGGCACCCTGGCCTTCGGCTCGGCGCTGGCGCTGATGCTCTACCCCCACGCCACCACCGCGGTGCTGGCGGCCAAGGGGCCGAACACCCTGCGCCGCAACTGGGTCTGGCTGCCGGCCTATTCGCTGATGCTCGGGCTGATCGCGATGCTGGGCTACATGGCCTACGTCGGCGGGATCAACAAGCTGCCCGACCTGGCGCCGTACTTCAAGCAGTACGGCCCGCAGTTCGCGATGCCCGGCCTGCTGCTGCACTACTTCCCGTCGTGGTTCGTCGGCGTGGGCTTCGCCGCGGTGGCCATCGGCGCGCTGGTGCCGGCGGCCATCATGTCGATCGCCGCGTCCAACCTGTTCACCCGCAACATCTACAAGGCCTACATCCGCCCGCAGTGCTCGGTGCAGCAGGAAACCGACATGGCCAAGCTGGTGTCGCTGATCGTCAAGTTCGGCGCGCTGCTGTTCATCGTCTTCCTGCCGCTGAAGTACGCCATCCAGTTGCAACTGCTGGGCGGCATCCTGGTGCTGCAGACCCTGCCGGCGATCGTCTCGGGCATCTACACCCGCTGGTTCGATCCCAAGGCGCTGCTGCTGGGCTGGGCCGCCGGGCTGGCCTGGGGGGTGTGGGCGGCGTCGCTCAGCGGCTTCCAGAAGTCGGCCTACGTGCTGCACATCGCCGGACAGATCATCCCGGCGTACATCGGCCTGTACGCGCTGGTGCTGAACCTGGTGGTCGCGGTGGTCGGCACCGCGCTGCTGCGCATGGTGGGCATGGCCAGCCAGGCCGATGCCACCAGCCCGGCCGACTACGTGGGCTGATGCCCCGACCCCGCGGCGGCCGCGGCCGCCGCGGGGCCCTATGATGCGGGGCTAGCGCCGGCGGCCGCCGGCGCGGCGACCTGCTGCCGATGCACCCGACCGTCTACGGCGCCTGGTGGGCGCTGCCCTTCGTCCTGCTGCTGCTGGCGATCGCGCTGCTGCCGACACTGCTGCCGCGTCTTTGGCACCGCCATCAGGGCAAGGTCGCGCTGGGCTGCGCGCTGGCCTTCGTGCTGCCCGACGCATGGCTGCATGGGGCGCCGGCCACCGTCGAGGTGGTGCTGCACGCGCTGCTCGGCGAGTACCTTCCGTTCGTGCTGCTGCTGGGCGCGCTGTATGCGATCGGCGGCGGAATCTGCCTGCGCGGCAACCTGCACGGCAGCGCGCGCAACAACCTGCTGCTGCTGGCCGCCGGTACCGTGCTCGCCAGTTTCATGGGGACGACCGGCGCGGCGATGCTGATGGTGCGTCCGGTGCTGCGCGCCAACGATGCGCGCCGGCACAGCCGCCATGTGATGGTGTTCTTCATCTTCCTGGTCGCCAACGCCGGGGGCGCGTTGACTCCGCTGGGCGACCCGCCGCTGTTCCTGGGCTTCCTGCAGGGAGTCGGGTTCTTCTGGACGCTGCGCCACATGCTGGCGCCGACCGCGCTGCTGTGCGCGGCGCTGCTCGCGGTGTTCTACCTGCTCGACCGCCGGTACTGGCGCCAGGAGGCCGAGGCGCTGCCGGTCGACCCGACGCCCGATGCGCCGCTGCGGCTGCTCGGCGGCTGGAACCTGCTGTGGCTGGCCGGGGTGAGCGCCGCGCTGCTGCTGGGCGGGCTGTGGCAGGCTCCGTTCGGCGTGCGGCTGCCGGGCGTGCGGCTGCCCGGCCAGCAGCTGCTGCGCGACGCGCTGCTGCTGGCGCTGACCCTGTTGTCGCTGGCCACCACCTCGCGCGAGGTGCGGCGGGAGAACCACTTCGAATGGGGCCCGATGGCCGAGGTGGCGCGGCTGTTCCTGGGCATTTTCCTCAGCATCATCCCGGTGCTGGCGATGCTGCACGCCGGCCTCGACGGCCCGCTGGCGCCGCTGGTGCGGCTGGCCGGCGACGCCTCCGGGCAGCCGCTTGCGGCGCGCTACTTCTGGCTCACCGGGGGGCTGTCTGCAGTGCTGGACAATGCTCCGACCTACCTGGTGTTCTTCAACCTCGCCGGCGGCGACGCGCTGCGCCTGATGCGCGAGGCCACGGTACTGGGCGCGATCTCCGGCGGCGCGGTGTTCATGGGAGCGATGACCTACCTGGGCAACGCCCCGAACCTGATGGTGCGCGCCATCGCGCGCCAGCGCGGGGTCGACATGCCTGGTTTCTTCGGCTACCTCGGTTGGGCGCTGGCGGTGTTGCTGCCGCTGCTGATCGTGGTTCAATGGCTGTTCTGGCCCTGAACCCGCCGCGGGCCGGCCCTGGGCCGGCGCTGCTCGTGCCGCACCGCGCGGCCGCCGCCTTGCGATGCCCGAGATGACCGACCCCTCCCACACCGAAGCCGGCGGCGCCCTGCAGGGCCTGCGGGTGATCGAACTCGGCAGCCTGATCGCCGGCCCCTTCGCGACCCGGCTGCTGGCCGAGTTCGGTGCCGACGTGGTCAAGGTCGAAACCCCGGCGCGCGGCGCGACGCCGGGCGGCGATCCGCTGCGAGGCTGGCGCCAGTTGCACCGGGGCACCTCGCTGTGGTGGGCGGCCCAGGCGCGCAACAAGCGTTGCATCACGCTGGACCTGAAGGCGCAGGCCGGGCGCGACATCGTGCAGCGGCTGGTGCGGGGCTGCGACCTGCTGGTCGAGAACATGCGCCCCGGGGTGCTGGAAAAGCTCGGCCTGGGCTGGGAGTCGCTGCGGCAGATCAATCCCTCGCTGGTGATGGTGCGCATCTCGGGCTTCGGGCAGACCGGGCCGCTGCACGCCCAGCCGGGTTTCGGGGCGATCGCCGAGGCCGTCGGCGGCATGCGCTATGTCACCGGCGACCCGGCGCATCCGCCGATGCGCGCCAACCTGTCGCTGGGCGATTCCATCGCGGCGTTGCACGCGGTGTTCGGCGCGCTGGCGGCGCTGCGCCATCGCGATGCCACCGGCGGGCGCTTCGACGGCACGCGCGGCGGCCAGGGTCAGGTGGTCGACGTCGCGCTGAGCGAGTCGGTGTTCAACCTGATGGAAAGCACCCTGATGGAATACAGCGTCGGCGGCACGGTGCGCGAGCGCAGCGGCAGCTCGGTCCCCGGCATCGTGCCTTCCAATGTCTACCGCAGCGCGCAAGGCGAGTGGGTGCAGATATCGGGCAACGGCGACGCGATCTTCGTGCGCCTGATGCGGGCCATCGCCCGCGCCGACCTGGCCGCGCGACCCGACCTGGCGCACAACCCCGGGCGCATCGCTGCCGCCGCCGAGATCGACGGCGCGATCCAGCACTGGGTCGGCCTGCACTCGGCCGAGCAGGTGGTGCGGGCCATGCGCGAGGCCGACGTCCCGGCCAGCCGCATCCACAGCATCGCCGACATCTGCGCCGACCCGCAGTTCCGCGCGCGCGGCATGATCGAGCGCCACGCGCTGGCCGACGGCACGCCGATCGACCTGCCGGGAGTGGTGCCCAGGCTGAGCCTGACTCCCGGCGCAACGCGCTGGCCGGGGCCGGAGCTGGGCGCCCACAACCGGCAGGTTCTGGAGGAACTGGGCCTGGGCGCCGAGGACATCGAGGCGCTGCGCCGCGACGGGGTGATCTGACGCGGCGAGCCGGATCGGCGCGCCGCAGCGCCTGGCCGCTGCGGCCGGCCGATCAGCGCTTGAGCGCGCGCCAGCCGATGTCCTGCCGGAACTGCATGCCTTCGTAGCGGATCTGGCGTACCCCGGCATAGGCGCGGCCCTGCGCCATGCGCAGCGAATCGCCCAGCGCGGTCACCGCCAGCACGCGCCCTCCGGCCACCCGCAGCTGGCCGTCCTGCAGTCGCGTGCCGGCGTGGAACACCTGCAGGTCCTCGGCGCCGGCGGGCAGGCCCTCGATGGCGCCGCCGAGCTGCGGGGCCTCCGGGTAGCCGGGGGCCGCCATCACCACGGCCAGCGCGGTGCGCCGGTCCCATTGCAGTTCCAGCGCGTCGAGCTTGCCGTCGATCGCCGCGTCGAGCACCTGCACGAGGTCGCTCTTCAGGCGCATCAGGATGGGCTGGGTCTCCGGGTCGCCCAGGCGGCAGTTGAACTCCAGCGTGCGGGCGTGCCCCTGGCGGTCGATCATCAGGCCGGCGTAGAGGAAGCCGGTGTACGGGTGGCCCTCGGCGGCCATCGCCTGCACGGTGGGCAGGATGATCTCCCGCATCACCCGGGCGTGCACCTCGGGCGTGACCACCGGCGCCGGGGAATACGCGCCCATGCCCCCGGTGTTCGGGCCCTGGTCGCCGTCGCGCAGCCGCTTGTGGTCCTGGCTGGAGGCCAGTGCGAGCACGTGGTGGCCGTCGACCAGCACGATGAAACTGGCTTCCTCGCCCTCGAGGAAGTCCTCGATCACCACCCGCGCGCCCAGTTCGCCGTGCTGCACGCCGTAGCTGTTGCGCTCGAGCATGTCGTCGACCGCGGCGTGCGCCTGCTGCGGCGTGGCGGCGACCACCACGCCCTTGCCGGCGGCCAGGCCGTCGGCCTTGACCACCAGCGCGCACTGGCGCTGCTCGATGTAGGCATGCGCCTGCGCCGGGTCGCTGAACGTGCGGTGCCCGGCGGTGGGGATGCCGTGGCGCTGCATGAATTCCTTGGCGTAGGCCTTGGAGCTCTCCAGTTGCGCGGCCGCGCGCGTGGGCCCGAAGATGCGCAGCTTGCGCATGCGGAAATGGTCGACCACCCCGGCCGCCAGCGGGCCCTCGGGGCCGACCACGGTCAGGTGCACGTCCTCGGCGACGCAGAAATCGGCCAGCCGCTCGATGTCGGTCAGCGGCAGGTTGCGCAGGTGCGGCGCGCCCGCGGTGCCGCCGTTGCCCGGGGCCACGAACACCGTCTTGACCCGCGGCGACTGCGCGAGCTTCCAGGCCAGCGCATGCTCGCGGCCGCCGGAACCGATCACCAGGATCTTCATCGGGGAGTCAGCGTGGGCGCGGGTCACGGCAGCAGCGCGTTGTGGTCGACGCGCTGCACGTCGTCCAGGTCTTCCAGCGCATCGACCAGCTTGTGCATGCGCTCGGCGTCGGCCTCGCTCAGCTGCACCTCGACCTGCGGCTTCATGCCCAGTTCGGCCAGCTCGGCCTTCAGCCCCGCCGCCTGCAGGCTGCGGCCGACGGCCTCGAAGTCGGCGGGCTCGCTGAGCACCTCGATCGAGCCGTCGTCGAGGGTGTTGACATCCTCGGCGCCACCGTCGAGCGCGGCTTCCATCACCTTGTCCTCGGGTGTTCCGGGCGCGAACAGGAACTGGCCGCGATGCTGGAACTGGAAGGCCACCGAGCCCTCGGTGCCGAGGTTGCCGCCGTACCTGGACAGTGCGTGGCGCACCTCGGCGACGGTGCGCACCCGGTTGTCGGTCATGCAGTCGATGATCATCGCCGCGCCGCCGGGGCCGTAGCCCTCGTAGCGGATTTCCTCGTAGTGCGCGCCCTCGAGGTTGCCGGTTCCGCGGTCGATCGCCCGCTTCAGGTTGTCGGCCGGCATGTTGGCCTCGCGCGCCTTGTCGAGCGCCATGCGCAGGCGCGGGTTGGCATTCGGGTCGCCGCCGCCGAGCTTGGCGGCCACCGTCACTTCGCGGATGATCTTGGTCCAGACCTTGCCGCGCTTTTCGTCCTGGCGGCCTTTGCGGTGCTGGATATTGGCCCATTTCGAGTGGCCAGCCATGGTCTTGTTCGCTCCCGGCGCGCGCAGGCGCCTTCCGTCGGTAGGGGGTAGGGTGGGCAACGCGATCCGCGGGGCGGCGCCGGAGGCACCCCGCGGCCACCGGCGGGGTGCCATTCTACGGTGCCCCATCACCCCGGATGGCGCAAGCCCCCGCCCTTGGCGGACAATAAGGGTTTTGCCCCATGGCCCTGCCGCGGGCGAGTCCTGCCGCAGCCTTCGCGGCGGCGGCCACCGCGTCCCGGGTCGCCTCGTCCCCGTCCCATGTCGACACCGGAAACCGCCAACTCCCGACCGTCCCACTTCCTGCGCCAGGTCATCGAGGCCGATCTCGCCTCGGGGGCCCTGCAGGGCCGGCACTTCGCCGGGGTGCCCGGGGATGCGCAGCAGCTCGCGGCGGCGCCGCTCGATCGCGCGCGCATCCGCACCCGTTTCCCGCCCGAGCCCAACGGCTACCTGCACATCGGCCATGCCAAGAGCATCTGCCTGAACTTCGGGCTGGCTGCCGACTACGGCGGGGTGTGCCACCTGCGGCTGGACGACACCAATCCGGAGAAGGAGGACATGCACTACGTCGAGGCGATCCGCGACGCGGTGCGGTGGCTGGGCTTCGACTGGGTCAGCGAAGGCGTCAGCCACGAATACTTCGCCAGCGACTATTTCGACTTCATGTGGCGCGCCGCCTGCGCGCTGATCGAGGCGGGGCTGGCCTACGTCGACGAGCAGAGCGCCGAGGACATGCGGCGCAACCGCGGCACGTTGACCGAGCCGGGGCTGGACAGCCCCTGGCGCGGGCGCCCGCGCGCCGACAGCCTGAGGCGTTTCCAGGAAATGCGCGACGGCCTGCATGCCGAGGGTTCGATGGTGCTGCGCGCGCGCATCGACATGGCCTCGCCCAACCTGAACCTGCGCGACCCGACGCTCTACCGCATCCGCTTCGTCCGCCACCACCGCACCGGCGAGCGCTGGTGCATCTATCCGATGTACACCTTCGCGCATCCCATCGAGGACGCGCTGGAGCGCATCACCCACAGCATCTGCACGCTGGAGTTCGAGGACCAGCGACCGTTCTACGACTGGCTGCTGCAGCACCTGGCCGAACTCGGGCTGCTCGAGCGCCCGCTGCCGCGGCAATTCGAATTCGCCCGCCTGAACCTGTCGACCGTGCTGACCAGCAAGCGCAAGCTGGCCCAACTGGTCGAGCAGGGCCATGTGGCCGGCTGGGACGATCCGCGGCTGCCGACCATCGCCGGCCTGCGCCGGCGGGGCTACACCCCGGGGGCGCTGCGGCTGTTCGCCGAGCGCATCGGGGTCAGCAAGTCCGATTCGTGGATCGACTACTCGGTGCTCGAGGGCGCGCTGCGCGACGATCTCGACCCGCTGGCGCCGCGCGCGATGGCGGTGCTCGACCCGCTGCCGCTGGTGCTGGACAACTGGGACGAAGTGATCGGCGCCGGGCGGCTCGAGACCTGCCACGCGCCGCTGCACCCCCATCATGCCGAGCGCGGGCTGCGCAGCTTCCAGCTCGGCCCGCGGGTGTGGATCGAGCGCTCGGACTTCGAGTTCGAACCGCCCAAGGGCTTCTTCCGGCTGTTTCCCGGAGGCCGGGTGCGGCTGAAATACGGCTATGTGATCGAGTGCACCGGCGCCGAGCGCGCCGCCGACGGCAGCGCCCGCGAGGTGCATGCGCGCATCGTGCCCGATACCCGCAGCGGCACGCCGGGGGCTGCCGCGGTGAAGGTCAAGGGGGTGATCAGCTGGGTCGGCGCCGCCGACGCGCTGCCGGCCGAGGTGAGGCTGTACGAGCCGCTGTTCCTGGCCGAGCAGCCCGACGCCGGCGGTGCCGACTTCCTGCGCGCGCTCAACCCGCGCAGCCTGCAGGTGGTGCAGGCCTGGGTCGAACCCTCGCTGGCGCAAGCCGCGGCGGGCGAATCGTTCCAGTTCGAGCGCCACGGTTACTTTGTCGCCGACCTGCGCGACCACGGCGCGGCGCGGCTGGTGTTCAACCGCACCACCGGGCTGCGCGACGGTCGCTGAGCCGGCAGGAGACGGCGATGCCCGAATTCGACTTCGGCCCCGGCCTGGCTGCGCAGGGCGGTCGCGGCAGCGCGGGTCGCGGACTGCGCGATGCGCTGCTGGGCCGGCTGCGCGAGCAGGGCTTCGCGCTGCTGCAGCCCGGGCAGCTCGACGAGCTGTGCGGCCTGCCGCCACGGTGGTGGGAGCCGGCGCTCGCGCTGTGGGACGACCTGCCGGCCGACCCCTACCTGAAGGACGGCGGGCACTATCGCCGGCGCCGTCACGGCAGCCTGGTGCACGAGTTGCAGGGTGCGCAAGCCGGACTGCGCCAGGTCGCGCATCGCGCGCACTACCAGCCGCTGACCTACAACGCGCTGCACGGCGGCATGGTGCGCTGGCTGCAGCCGCTGGACCCGCGGTTGTACGCGATGGCCGCCTGGACCGCGCTGCTCGGCGGCCTGGGCGGGCTGTACGCCGGCTTGCGCCCGCAGCCGCGCTGGTACGTCGAGGCGCACCAGTTCCGCATCGATACCACCGGGGGCATCGGCCGCCCGACTCCGGAGGGTGCGCACCGCGACGGCGTGGACTTCGTCGCGGTGCTGCTGGCGCAGCGCAGGGGCCTGCGCGGCGGCGAGAGCCGGGTGTTCGAGCTGCAGGGCGCGCGCGGCGTGCGCTTCACGCTCGAGCAGCCGGGCAGCGCGCTGCTGATGGACGACACGCGGGTGATCCACGAGACCACGCCGATCCAGCCCGACGACGGTGCCGCCTGCGGCTGCCGCGACACCCTGGTGCTGACCTGGCGCGCCGGGGGATTCCTCGATCCGCCCGGCGGGCCGGGCTGAGCGCGCTGGCGCCGGCGTCGCGGGCCCGGCCCCGCGCGGCAAGGGCTGGGGTTGTGTCAAACCCACGTCAGGATCGTGGGCTTATGCTGTGAGCAGGGCGGCCGGCAGCGGGCCGCGCACGAAGCGGCGCTACAGGAGATCCGCCATGGCCGAGAGCAACACCCCGCAACGCATTCCCGCCACCCTGATCGCCGGCGACGGCATCGGGCCGGAGATCATGGACGCGACGCTGCGGGTGCTGGACGCGCTGCACGCCCCCTTCGACTGGGATCCGCAGATCGCCGGCCTGGGCGGGGTGAAGGCCGCCGGCGACCCGCTGCCGCAGGCCACGCTGGACAGCATCCGGCGCACCCGGCTGGCGCTCAAGGGGCCGCTGGAGACCCCTTCGGGAGGCGGCTACCGGTCGTCCAACGTGCGCCTGCGCGAAGCCTTCAAGCTGTATGCCAACATGCGCCCGGCGAAGACCCTGATACCGGGCGGGCGCTTCGAGCACATCGACCTGCTGGTGTTCCGGGAGAACGTCGAGGGCCTGTACATGGGCTACGAGCACTACATCCCGATCGACGACGACCCGCACGCGGTGGCCATGTCCACCGGGGTGAACACCCGCCAGGGGGCGCGCCACATCCTCGACTACGCGTTCAGCACCGCGATCGCGCTGGGCCGCAAGAAGATGACCGTGGTGCACAAGGCCAACATCATGAAGGCGCTGACCGGCATCTTCCTGGAGACCGCCTACCAGCTGCACCAGCAGAAGTACGCCGACCGCATCGCGCTGGACGACGTGATCGTCGACGCCTGCTGCATGAAGCTGGTGATCAATCCCTGGCAGTTCGACTGCCTGGTGACCACCAACCTGTTCGGGGACATCCTGTCCGACCTGTGCGCAGGGCTGGTCGGCGGCCTGGGCATGGCGCCCGGCGCCAACATCGGCGAGGACGCGGCGATCTTCGAGGCGGTGCACGGCTCGGCGCCCGACATCGCGGGCAAGGGCATCGCCAACCCGGTGGCGCTGATGCTGGCCGCCGGGATGATGCTCGACCATGTCGGACTGAAGGACAAGGGCGAGCGGCTGCGCCGCGCGATCGAACGTACCCTCAACGTCGACCAGGTGCGCACCGGCGACCTGGGCGGCAAGGCCGACACCCAGGGCTTCGCGTCCGCGGTCGTGGCCCGCCTGGGGGACAGCTGAGGCATGGACAGCGCGACCCACGACTTCGTCCTCACGCTGTCGTGCAGCGACTCCAAGGGCATCGTGCACTCGGTGTCCGGGGTGCTGTACCAGGCCGGCTGCAACATCCTGGACTCGCAGCAGTTCGGCGACGCGGCGACCGGGCTGTTTTTCATGCGGGTGCATTTCAGCGCGCCGGCCCACCTGGACGACGCCGACCAGGTGCAGTGGCTGTTCGCCGACCTGCGCCGGCGCTTCGGCATGGACACCCGGGTGCACGCGCTGGCGCGGCGCGAGCGCGTGCTCATCGCGGTCAGCCGCCAGGCGCATTGCCTGAACGACCTGCTGTTCCGCTGGCGCGCCGGGCAGATGCCCATGGAGGTGGTCGGGGTGGTGTCCAACCATGCCGATTGCGCCGCGCTGGCCGCGCACTACGAAGTGCCCTTCCACCATGTCCCGTTGCCGGCGGGAGCCGACGCGGCGACCCGGCGCGCGCAGGAACAGCGCATCGAGCAGCTGATGCACGAAGGCCGGGTCGAACTGCTGGTGCTGGCCCGGTACATGCAGATCCTCAGCTCGGCATTCTGCGAGCGCCTCGACGGGCGGGCGATCAACATCCACCACTCCTTCCTGCCCAGCTTCAAGGGCGCGCGACCCTACCAGCAGGCCCACGAGCGCGGAGTCAAGCTGATCGGCGCGACCGCCCATTACGTCACCGCCGAACTCGACGAGGGTCCGATCATCGAGCAGGACGTGCAGCGCGTCGACCACGCGCTGGACGTCGCGGGGCTGACCGCGGCCGGGCAGGACGTCGAGACCCAGGTGCTGGCGCGCGCGGTGCGCTGGCATGTCGAGCATCGCATCCTGCGCAACGGCCACAAGACGGTCGTGTTCAAATAATCAGGCTGCCGGCGCCAGCGGCCGGCAGGCCCAGGCACGCCGCCCCGACTCCGATGCCCCGCTCCACCACCGATCCCAGCGCTCCGCTCAGCTCGGCCGAGGCCGCCGAGGCCGCGTTCTACGAGGCGCTGCAGGCGGGCGACGTCGAGGCCGCGATGCGGGTGTGGGCCGAGGACGAGGAGCCGGTGTGCGTGCACCCCGGCGGGGCGAGGCTGGTCGGCGTGGCTGCGATCCGTGCCAGCTACGAGCAGTTGCTCGGGAGCGGGCCGCTGCCGATCGTGCCCGAATGCGCGCTGCGCACCGTCACACTCGGCTGCGCGGTGCACAGCGTGGTCGAGCGCGTGCAGCTGCCGCTGGAGGGGCTGCCCGCGTTCACCTGCGTGCTGGCCACCAATGTCTACCTGCGTACCCCGCAGGGCTGGCGGCTGGTGCTGCACCACGCCAGCCCGGGCACGGTCGACGAGGCCAACGCGCTGCTCGCTCAGTCCGACCGGCTGCACTGAGCCCGGAGCAGGCCGCGATGGATCCCCAGGTCTTGCGCGCGATGCGCCGCTGGCCCGACGTTCCGGCCTGTGCCGGCTGGCTGGCTCTGGACGCGCGCGGCCAGTGGTGGATGCGCGACGCCCAGGCCTTGCCGTGGCCTCGACTGCAGCACGGCAGGCTCGATCGCCAGGGGGCGAGCCGGCTGCTGCACCGCGGCCTGAGCGAGTTCATCGCCCGCAATTACCAGTGCGACGAGCAAGGCTGCTGGTACCTGCAGAACGGCCCGCAGCAGGTCTTCGTCGAACTCGAGGCGGCGCCGCTGGTGCTGCGGCTGCAGGTCGAAGGCCCCGGCTGCCGCTGGCAGGCGCATACCGGTGCCGACTGCCGCGTCGACGCCGCGTGGCAGGACGAACTGGGTCGCGTGTGGCTGCGCAGCGACCGCGGGCCGGCGCTGCTGCACAGCCTGGACATGGTGTTGCTGGCGCCCTGGCTCGACGAGCGCGCCGACTGGCTGCGCCTGCCCGGCTGCGAGCCGCTGGCGTTGCGCCGGCTCGCGCTGGCCGACATCGAGTCGAGCCTGGGCTTTTGCGCCAGCCCCTCGGCGCTGCCGCGCTGGCGCGGCGAGGCCTGAGCGGCCTGGCCGGCGCTCAGCCGGAATGCTTGACCATGTAGTCGACGGCGGCCTTGACGGTCGCGTCGCTGGCGGTACTGCCGCCCTTCGGAGGCATCATGTGGCCGTTGGAGCTGTAGCCCTTGATGGCCCGTTCATACAGCGTGGGCATCCCCTTGGCGACCAGCGGCGCCCAGGCCGCCTTGTCGCCGAACTTGGGCGCTCCCATCACCCCTGCGCCATGGCAGGCGATGCAGGTGCTCTGGTACAGGTCCTTGCCGGCGTCGGCGTCGGCCACGGTCGCGGCAGCCGCCGCGGGATGGCTGGCGGCGGCCACGGCCGGCGCGGCGGAACTCGCCGCCGCGCTCGCGGGCGCGGCCGAGCCGGCCGGTGCCGAGGCCTGCGCGGTCACCGCCTCGGACGAGGCCGGCGGCTGGTGGTCGGCCGCGATCATGCGGGCGATCACCACCAGGACGATCACCGGCACCGCGAAGCCCACGACCAGCATCAGGATCAGCTTGCGCAAGGTCGGCGCGAAAGGCAGCGCGCCTGCGTCGGAGGAGGGGGCATGCTGGCCCTGGGTGTGCTTGGATTCGTGTGCGCTCATGGTCGGTGCGGTAGGGGTACGGAGGGCATGGCACGCAATACGCCTGTGACGGCAGCTGCGCCCTGCATGATAGTAGGACCGCGCACCCGTCCCCCCGCCAGCGTGTCCGGGGCCCGTCGCGCCGCGATGTCGCGTGGCCGCAGGCGCTACACTACGCGTTTTGCCGCAGCGGCCATGCCGCCGGCCTTGCGCCCGTAGCTCAGTGGATAGAGTATCGGCCTCCGAAGCCGAGGGTCGTGGGTTCGATCCCCGCCGGGCGCGCCATATCCCTTCGCGATTCTCGCGCCGACAGGCCGCCGCGCGACCCTGCGACCGGTCGACGCGCGCTTCACGGCCCGAACTCCCGCTCCAGCATCAGCCAGGTGGTCCATTGCAGCCCCGGCACGCCCTGCTGGGCCGACGCCTGCTCGCCCAGCGCGACCAGCCACCTCGGTGAGCCGCGGTAGGCGATCTGGGGCATCACGCTGCCTTCGATTCCGCGGCGGCCGCCTTGCAGGCGCAACTGGTTGTCCACCGCGACCTCGAGTTGCGCCGACCAGGCGCTGCCCAGCGCCTTGCCCAGCGAGGTGTTGACGAACCAGCCGCCGGTCACGCCCGAGCCGATGGCCCGGGTGTAGCCCGCCTCGCCCTGGGTGAACCAGGGGTACCACAGCTGGGCCCACATGACCTGCGCGGTGACCGAGTTGCCCTCGTCGGGCAGCACCGCGGGGCGCGGGTCGGCCCAGTACTGCCCCTCGATCTCCGCGCTCAGCAACGTGGCGCTGCCGCGGTCCATCGCGCACTCGTGCAGCGCCGCCACCTTCAACCCGGCGGCCAGCGGCCCGAAGGCGCCGCTGCCGCCGCCCGGCGAGGCCTGCGCGGTGTAGCCGGGAAGGTCCAGCTCCATGCCGACGCGCTCGCCGAACCGGGCCTCGATCTCGGGCGCCAGCGTGAGGGCCCGCGGACTGCCGCCGGCCTGGGCGTACAGGTAGCCGGCGTTCTCGATCCACGGCTCCTCGATTCCGATGGCCTTGGTGATGTAGTCGTCGACATCGCAGGACTGCGCGCCCGCGGCGACCGGGCAGGCGGCGCACAGCGCCGCGAGCGCGACGACCGAGCGGCGGGTGGTGGTGGGCATCCGGAATCCCTCATGGAACGTAATGCGAACGATTCGTAGTACGATGCGAAGCATAACCCGGAAAAGGGTAGGCCGAGGAAACCGGGTCGCGCGGTCCCGGGGCCTATGCCCGAGGCGAGCGATTCCGCGCTGCAGCGCGGAATCGCGGCATGGCGTGCGCAGCGGGCGGCCGAGGGCAGCGGTGGGCGAGGTGCTGGCGAGCGCTGGAACTCATCCGCGACCAGTAGCGTGCCTCGCGTGATGCACCGACCCCTTGCCAGGAGGCAGGCTCATTCGAGGCGTTCGTGCACGACCTCGCATGCCGGATCGGGATGATTCGCACGAGCCTGCCTGCGCATCGCCAGCGGAGTCATCCCGAAAGTCTGCTTGAACTTGCGGATGAAATGCGACGCATCGCCAAAGCCCACGCGCCGGGCGATGGCCGCGATCGGAAGCTTCAGGTAGTTCCTGTCGCTCACGAGTCGATGAGCTGCTGCCATGCGCTCAGCGTTCAGGGCCTCCGTGAAGGACTCGTCGTGCAAGGCGAACACCCGTCGCAGGGTCCGCTCCGACATTCCGGACTCCGCCGCGACATCGGCAGCGGTCAGCCCGCATTCCCCGAATCTGCGCCGAACGCAGGCTTTGGCGACCAGCAGCAGCTTGCTGGCCTCGAGCACCAGGTTGTGCCGCGGATCGCGCTCGTGGAAGGCCAGCGCGAGCAGGCTTCCCAGTTGCAGATCCAGCAAGTGCGCCTGCCCGGCGAGCACGGCAACTCGCTCAGGGGTGATTTCGCTGAGCAGCGCGGACAAGACCTTGCCCCAGCCCGACTCGGCGCTGAGGATCACCGGGTCTTCCAGGTCCAGGCCCGGAAGCCAGCTGGCGAGCCAGGCCCTGGGAAGGAACGCGCAGGTAGTGCGGGTGCGTTGCTCCCGCCGCAAGTCGAAGGAAGAATGGGGATTGGCGATCAGCAGATCGCGACGCCCCAGGCGCCACTGCGTTCGTCCCTTGACCAGGCTCCACGCCGATGTGTCCATGAGGGTAATCTGGACATCGCCGTGGGGATTGATCGACTCGGTCGCGGCTGCCGGGAGAATGACCCGCCGCGCGGGGGAGTCGACCCAACCGACTCGCAGAACCCCGCAGCTGGCTTGGGCGTATGCGGCCTCGAGCGTCGAATCTTCGGGCAGATCGATCGGCGCCTTGAAAATGAGCTCACGCATCAGCGCGATCCAATAGTCCCGCGCGGCATGGGCCGGAACGTCCTTGGTGGACCAGCGCTTGAGCATCGGTGTGTGCCAGGCCAAGGTGCAGCCGGCGCTCAGCGCGCAGCCGCGATCACCCGCTGCAGCGCCGCGCCCAGTTCCCGCGCCACGAACTTGGCCACATAGCCCTCGGCGCCGACTCCGCGGGCATGATCTTCGTTGGCCTGGCCTGTCAGCGAGGAGTGGATGATCACCGGGATGTCCCGGAAGCGGTCGTCGGACTTGATGTTGCGGGTCAGGGTGAAACCATCCATCTCGGGCATCTCCAGGTCGGTCAACACCGCGGCGACCTTGCGCCGCGCCCGGTCGCCCTCGGCGCGCGCCTGGCTGGCGAAAGCCTGCAGCCTGTCCCACGCTTCCTTGCCGGTCTTGGCCATCACGTACGGCACCTCGAGGGCCTGCAGAACCTTCTCGATCTGGCTGCGGGCAACCGACGAATCATCGGCCGCGAGCACGACCGCACCCGGCGGCAGCTCGAGCCGTGGTCCGACCTCGCTGGTCGCGTCGACGTCGGGGACGCGCGATGGTAGTACGTCCCGCAGCACCTGCTCGACATCCAGGACCAGGGCCAGACGGCTGTTCTCGGGCTGCGGGTCCAGGCGCGCGATGCTGGTGATCATTCCGCCCACCGCATGGGCCTCGGCCGACAGCACCCGGCTCCATTCGAGACGCGTGATCTCCTCGACCTCCTCGACCGCGAAGCCTTGCATCGAGCGCTCGTACTCGGTGACGACCAGGATGCCCAGCTTGCTGGGCGTATACCCGATCACCGCCGGCAGATCGATCACCGGAATGATCTGGCCGCGGATGTTGGCCACGCCCAGCACATGCCGGGGCGCGCCGGGCATTTTCGTGACCCCGGGCATGATCAAGGCCTCGCGCACCTTGAATACGTTGATGCCGAAGATTTCGCGCTGACCGTCGGGATCCTTGCCGAGCCTGAACAGCAGCAATTCGAACTTGTTGGTTCCGGCAAGGTGGGAGCGCTCGTCGACTTCGTGCAAGACACTGGTCATGGTTGGTTTCCCGTGAACGGAGAGGGTTGCGCACAGACGGACCCGGCTCGGGGTCGGCGAGGGTGCCCGAACCGTCTGGGCATCAGCGCTCGGCAATCGCCGAGCCGACTTCCAGGGCGTCGAACCATTCGATGAACCGGCGAACGTTCTGTCCGGTGTAGATCGCGCCGTGCTGCGGGCAGAGGAAATCGATGTCCAGCTTCGACACCCGCTCGCACCAGTCGCGCTTGGCCTGGTTGCTGGGCATCCAGCGGCGGTGGAAGTACTCGGCATGGCGGATGTGTTCGTCGAAGGCTTTGGGCGAATCGACCTCGCGGCGGGCGACGAAGGGCTCGTGGCCCTGGGGCAGCAGCGCCGCGCCGACGTCGCCGCTGAACAGCACCTTGGCGCGCGGGTCGTAGAGCTGGAAGTTGGCCGAGGAATGCAGGTAGTGCGCGGGAATCACCTGCAGCGCGGCACTGCCCACGGTGATTTCCATTCCCTCGTCGGGGATACCCTGGAGCTCGGCTTCGAGGGCGCCGTAATGACGGATGAAGCCGATCCACAGCCGCGATGCATACCAGGTGATCTCTGCGTTGCATGCGACCCACAGCGGAAGGCTCGATCCGACGTCCGGATCCTGATGGCTCAGGAAGGCGGCTTCGACGGTCGACAGCGGCAACGCGTCGACCAGCGCGGCGAAGACCTGCGGGAAGACCTCGAAGCCGCCCGGGTCGCAAAGCAGGGTGTGATCGCCGACCTGGCAGGCGTAGACGCAGGAGTCGATCACCCGTGGCTCCTGCTGGTCGTGCACGACATACCAGTGGTGCGCTCCCTCGGAATAGAACTTGTGGGCTTTCATGGCAGGATGGGCTCGACGTGTTGTAGATAGTGGCGCAACAGCTCGCTGACCTGCGTCACCGCGATTTCCATGTCGGCCGATACCTGGGCCAACTGGGCACGCGCGCTGCCTTGGAGCGCGGCTTCGATGTGGCCGTTCACGACCACGTACTCCAACTCGGCGACGACGCCTGCGAAGCGATCTAGCGCGCTGCGCAAACGCGCGCCGGCGCGCTGGCTCTGCTCGGCCTGGCAGGCGCGCCGGGCATCGACCGCGGCGGCCAGGTGGGGCAGGTGGCGGCTCGTGGACCGGGGCAGCAGCAACAACTTGCGGACTTGTGTCGCGTCCCTGAGGACTTGCATGGAAACCAGCATCAGCGGGTGGATGGCCTTCTGCACCTCGCTGGCCGCCGCCTGCAACTGCTGCGCGCCTTCGCGGAAGGATTGCGCGACCACGCCGTAGCCGGCGAGCTCCTTGCCGTGGCGCTTGACCAG
>JAJZVU010000051.1 GCA_021845505.1 Pseudomonadota bacterium
TCCAGGCGCCGAGCAAAGCCGCACCCGCAGGGGGCCGTCCAGGCCTGCCGCCCCAGGCGGCATGCGGGTTTGCGCCCGGGAAGGGCCTGCGCAGCGGGCATCGCCCGCGGAGGTCTTCGGCGACATGAGGCGGGCGCGATTTTTCGCCCGGAAGTAACGCACTGGCTTCCCGGGCCACCCGGCGCGCCAGTAACGCACCGATCAATTCCCCGCTTTAAAACTGGCCCGCTTCCTGTGACAGCCATGCAGCCACCACCAAGGAGGACATCATGGCTCAACTCGGAAGCGCCCTCGGGCGCCGCTCACGGCAAATCGGCGTCGTACAAGAGGCCGCCGCCCTCGCATGGGTCGGGCGCTGGGAGTACAGCTCCAGCAATGCCCTCGCCGTCCTGACAAACCGCCAGGTCCAGCCCCGCTTGATCCGGGCTGGGCTGCTGCGGCGCGAGCTTTTGCGCAACCCCTACGCCTACGTGCACAGCCTGGCGATGATCACCAAGGAGGGGATCAAGCATCTTGCGTCGCTGCTGGAGAAGATCCGGGACCCCGGCTTCTTGCGTGATGAGGCCATCGCGCGCGGCTTCGAAGCTCTGCTGCTGGATGACACGCACCCCGCCATCCACCCGGCCAAGCGCGTCCGGGTCACCACGCTCGAGCACGACGTGCTCCTGCAGGAGCGCATCGCCCTGGAAATCCGCGAGCAAGGGGAGAGCTGGGGTGCCGAGAGCCTGGCTCACCCGGGCTTCCAGCGCATGCTGACGATGCGAGAGCTGCTGCGCATACCGCGCCGGCCGGGGAACCGGGTTGCTGACTGCGTGCTCCTGCGCCCGAGCCTGACTCGCGACGATGCCTGGATTCGCGTGTACGTCGAGCTGGAAAACAGCGCCAAGGGCACCATGGAGAAGGACTACTGCTGCTGCGCGTGGAAGGAGCAGTTGCGCGGGGAGCACGAGCTGCGCATCCTGTGCACGCACGAGGCCTTCGCGAGAAGCTGGCGGGCTGCGCTGGCGCGCGAGAAGGTACCGCTGACTTCGCGCGGCTCCACCGGGCGGCTGCGCAGGCATCCCACCGAGCACAAGTCGATCGCACTCTTCCCGTCCCCGCAGGTGTCCATCGAAGTCGTATCACCCGAGGCACTGCGAGCTGCGCTGGCAAGACCTCCGAGGCGCGGAAGCGAGATGCCCCAGGAAGAGCTCGACCAAGCTGTGGAGGCGCGGCTCGCGAACGAGCAGGATGTGCAGGCGTGGGACGCAGAGCACGCCTGGGAGGACGATGTGCTCGCGGAGTGGGAGGACACGGTCCAGCCCGAGCGCACCTGGGGGAAGCGGTGAGGTGAAAGGCCAGGCGGCGCTTGCCGTCCGCGCGACCAAGCAGGCCTCAGCATCCTTCCGCACAGCTTTTTGGCATAAGGAGCCATCCCCAGGTTGCTGGAGTGCTGGCGGGCACGCAGGTCAGCGCCCCCGCCTCCCACGGACAACGCGAATGCCCATCGTGGCGGCCGTCCCCTGGACAGCCCCCACGCTGTGCAGCCCCTTCGCCTTGTCCGCTTGGACTACTGCCGTTTCGCGACCACGGATTTTGTTTTGGGTCGCTTGCTGTGCCGAGGATGGAAAACCATCTCAGACACACCGACCGGCAAGGCCCAGCACGGCCGCGGAAGCACGTTGCTCGCGCTCGCGACAAGCACATTGGCGTAGAGTTCCAGTTCGACACGCTTGCGCCTCCAGGCTCCGCAGAGCTCGACCTGCTGCTCTCAGCCCTCCCCAGCATCCTGGGGGAGCTGGTCGAGGCCCCAGGCCAAGCTGCAAAGGACTGAATCCATGGCTGTTGCACTCTATGCGCGGGTATCGACCACCCGCCAGGCGGAAAAAGATCTGTCGATCCCGGACCAGCTACGCCAGCTCCGAGAATGGTGCGCACGCCAAGGCCTTGAGGTCGGCCGTGAGTACGTGGAGCCAGGAGCTTCGGCGACGGACGACCGGCGACCGATCTTCCAGGACATGATCGCGGCGGCTACGGCTAAGCCCGCCCGCTTCGAGGCCATCGTCGTTCACTCGCTTTCCCGATTCTTCCGGGATCACGTCGAACTTGCCCTCTACGAACGCAAGCTCAAGAAGTCAGGCGTGAAGCTGGTTTCGATCACCCAGCAGACCGGTGATGACACCTCGGGCGAGCTGGCTCGCAGCATGTTCGCGCTGTTCGATGAGTACCAGTCGAAGGAGAACGCCAAGCACACGTTACGCGCGATGCAAGAGAACGCCCGCCAGGGCTTCTGGAACGGCTCCAAGCCACCTTTCGGCTACTGCACGGTTGCGGTCGAGCACGGTTCCGGGAAGGGTGGAACGAAGAAGAAGCTGGCCATTGACGAGGCTGAGGCCGTGCTGGTGCGCAAGGTCTTCCACCTGTACCTTAACGGTCTGGATGGCGAGACCATGGGCGCGAAGAACATCGCGGCGCATTTCAATGCAGCCGGCGTACTAGTTCGAGGGCAGCGCTGGTCGCGCAACCGCGTGCACCGCATCCTCACCGAAACCGCGTACATGGGCACATACCTGTTCAACCAGGTCAACGTGCGCACTGGCACCGTCAAGCCCCGCGAGGAGTGGATCCCGATGACCGTGCCGGCGATCGTACCGGCCGAACTGTTCGAAGCTGTCGCCAGCCTGCGGCATGAGCGATCGCCGGAAGTCACGCCACCACGCGTCGTAACCTCGCCCACCCTGCTCACGGGCCTGCTGCGCTGCGCGAACTGTGGCGCCTCGATGACGCTGATCACGGGCAAGGGCGGGAAGTACAGGTACTACAAGTGCAATACCCGTATCGCGCAGCACGCGCGGGCCTGTAGCACCCCCGCGCTACCGATGGAGAAACTCGACGCCAAGGTGCTGGAGGCGCTCGCGGACAAGGTTCTGGCGCCGCAACGCCTCAAGGCCTTGCTGTCGGAGTTGAAGGGTCAGCTCAAGCAGGCCCGCGAGGAGCGTGCCGATGGCCTGCGCGAGTTGCGCAAGGAACTGGCCGAACTGGACACCGCGATCGAGCGCCTGTACGAGGCGGTCGAGAAAGGCCTGCTCCCCATGGACGACACGCTGGCCAGCCGCGCAGCAAAGCTCAAGAACCGGCGCGAAGCGCTGCTGCGGGACATCGACGGCGCCAAGCAGGCCGGCGAGACGCCACTGGACCTGCTGAGCCCGGCCACGATGGACGCATTTGCCAGGGTCATGCGCAAGCGCCTGCTGGATCCCTCCAGCGGCCTGCCGAAGCGCTACCTGCACGAGCTGGTCAGCGAGATCACCTTCGACGGCGAGGTGATCCGGATGCAGGGTAGAAACGCCGCGCTGCTGGCGGCCGCGGCGGGAAAAAAAATGGGCACCGCTCGGGTGCCCACTTCTAGCATCGGGTGGGGTGGCTGATGGGACTCGAACCCACGACAACAGGAATCACAATCCTGGACTCTACCAACTGAGCTACAGCCACCACTGCAAACGGATCATTATAGCCATCCGGCGCGAGCCGGGAAGGGTTCAGCCGGCCGGTTGGGTCGCCGGCTTGTAGTAGATCTTCACTCCGTACTGCTGCTTCAGCGAGTCGACGTAGGCCTGCACATAGGCCTGCCCGAGGATCTGCTGCAGCGTCGACTGCTGCTGGCGCAGTTGTTCGGCGCTGGGCTTGACCTGGGTGACCGCGTCGACCGAGGCGACGAAGTACCCCTGCCCGGGAACGGCCACGCCGATGAGCTGGGGCAGCCTGGCCGCGTTGGCTCGAAACACCGCGTCCAGTACCTGCGGCGGCACGTTCGACTGGCCGGCCTGCGCCAGCGACAGGGACTGCGGCGCGCCCCAGTCGGGCTGCGCCTTGCCGGCGCGCGCCTGCGCCAGCGCCTGTTCGCCGGCCTTCAGCGCCTGCGCTGCCGCCATCTGCCGCACCAGCAGTTCGCGGGCGCGCGGCTCGGCCTGGGCGAAGTCCAGCGTGGTCGCGGGTTGCAGACTGACGATGCGCCCCGAGGCCAGCACCGACGGTGCCAGCTGCACCGCGGCGATGTTGCGCCGGTCGCGCACGCTGAGCTTGCCGAACAGCGCCTGCAGGAACGCCGGGTTGGCCAGCGGGTCGCGCGTCGGGTCGCCGCTGCGCGGCACCTCGGTCACGTCGTTGGCGGTCTGCACCTGCAGGTGCAGCTCCTTGGCGACCTTGGCGAAGCTGCGGCTGTCCTCGTAGACCATCGAGCGGAACTTGTCGGACAGCGAGCTGTAGCTCTTCTGCGCCGCCTGGTCGCGCAACGCCTGGTCGATCTGCGGCTTGACTTGCGCCAGGGTCTTGTCCTGCGCGGGGCGGATGCCGGTGAGTTCGATGATGTGGAAGCCGTATTGCGAACGCACCGGCCCGGCGATGTCGCCGACCTTGCCCATCTGGAACACGGCAGCGGCCACCGGCTTGACCATGGCGTCCTCGGTGAACCAGCCGAGGTCTCCTCCCGCTGCGGCAGTTCCGGGATCCTGCGAATCCTTGCGCGCCAGTTCGCCGAAAAGCGACGGATCCTTGCGAACCTGAGCTGCGATCGACTCCGCCTCGGCCTTCGCCTTCGCCACCTGCGCCGGCGTCGCGTCGGGCGCGACGGCGATCAGGATGTGGCTGGCTCGGCGCTGCGCCGGGCTGTGGTACTGCGCCTTGTGGGAGTCGTAGTAGGCCTGCTCCTGCTGCGCGGTGGGCTGCTCCTGTGCGGCCAGTTGGGCCGCCGAATACACCACGTAATGCACGCTGGCTTTCTCGGGTACGCGGAACGCGTCCTTGTGCGATTCGTAGTAGGCCCGCACCTGGGCCGGGCTGGGGTCGACACCCTGGGCATAGGCGGTGGCCAGGAACGGCGCCAGCCTCACGCTGCGCGTCTGGGTGCGCCAGTCGAGCAACTGCCGCGCCAGCGCGCGGCTGGCGATGGCATTGTCGCCCAGCCCGCCCAGCGCCTGCTGCTGCAGCAGTTGCGCGCGCACCTCGGCCTCGAACTCGGCCGTGGTCATGCCCTGCGCCTGGATCAGCCTGCGGTAGGCGGCGACGTCGAAGGTGCCGTCCTTGTCACGCAGCGCAGCGACCTGGGGAATCTGCAGGATCGCCTGCTGCAGTGCCGAGTCGTCGACCTGCAGGTGCTGCTTGTCGACGGCCACCTGCAGCAGCACCTCGCGCACCAGCGAGTCCAGCGTGCGCATGCGCATCTGCGGGGTGTCGATCGACTGCGCGCTGGCGTTCGGGCCGAGCGCCTGTTCCAGCCTGGCCACCTGCTGGCGCTCGGCCGAGTCGAGCTGCTGCAGCGAGATCGGAATGCCGTCGACCTTGGCGGCCAGGTTCGCGGTGCCGGTGAAGTGGTTGTAACCCTGGATGCCGAACAGCACGAAGGACGGGAAGATCAGCAGGAACAGCACCACCTGCAGAAGCTTGTTGTGCTTGCGGACGAACTCGAACATGTCGGCTAGGGGCGATGCGCGGCCGCGCTGCGGACCGCTCGAAGGCGGAAGACAGGGGTGCAAAAAACCAAAAAGGCGAACCGTGGTTCGCCTTGTTGCGCTCCTGCGGCGGGCGCGGCCT
The DNA here is from genome assembly GCA_021845505.1 of Pseudomonadota bacterium. Classification (GTDB taxonomy): domain Bacteria; phylum Pseudomonadota; class Gammaproteobacteria; order Burkholderiales; family Burkholderiaceae_C; genus Thiomonas_A. Next base: position 5,569 of record JAJZVU010000051.1, read on the forward strand.
GAGGATGGTGGGTGCTGAGGGGTTCGAACCCCCGACCTACGCCTTGTAAGGGCGCCGCTCTACCAACTGAGCTAAGCACCCCGCCGGCGCTCCGCCAAACCACGCGATGCGCAAGTTTAGTTCAGCGCGTCCTTCAGGCCCTTGCCGGCACGGAACTTGGGCACCTTGGCGGCCTTGATCTTGATGGACGCGCCGGTGCGCGGGTTGCGCCCGGTTCGCGCAGGGCGCTTGGTCACCGCGAAGGTGCCGAAGCCGATCAGGGTCACGCTGCCACCCTTTTTGAGGGTGACCTTGATGCCTTCGATCATCGAATCCAGGGCGCGCGATGCCGCGGCCTTGGAAATGTCGCTTTTCTTGGCGATGTGTTCGATCAGTTCCGTCTTATTCACTCTGGCCCCCTGCATGAGGATGGTGTGGTTGAACGACAAGCCTACGAGGCCATGCCGCGGCGCCTTCGCCGCGTCCGCAGACCCTCCGTGATGCCCCCTAAAACCTTGCTGGCACCGAAACGAAAGCAGCATCCCACGCCCGGCCCGGATCGATGGCATCCGGCATCGCCACGCGGCCTTGCAACGATTGCGCCCCGCATCATCGCGGGGCGCCGCAAGGCCTTGCGCAAAGCGTGGCAATCAGCCGAGCGCCGCGGATTGCAAGGCTTGCGGCGCCAGCCCACGCATTAGAGCGAGCGCGGCTGCCGGTGTCAATCAAGGTAACCGAGGCCCGCCGGCCGCCGTGGCGTCGGCGCAGCGTGCCGCGGCGCCTGGCCAGGCCCTCGGGTCGTCAAGCCGCGCGCGCAACCTCGGCCGCGATGGCCCGGCCGAGATCGCCGGTGCCGGCGCTGCCACCGAGGTCGGGGGTGCGCGGCGCCTGCCCCGAGGGGTCGAGCGCGGCCTCGATCGCCGCCACCACCGCGTCGTGGGCGTCGCGGCGGCCGAAGAAGTCCAGCATCATCGCCGCGCTCCAGATCTGGCCGATGGGGTTGGCCACGCCGCGACCGGCGATGTCCGGCGCCGAGCCGTGCACCGGTTCGAACAGCGAAGGCGCGCTGCGCTGGGGGTTCAGGTTGGCCGACGGAGCGATCCCCAGGGTTCCGCAAAGCGCCGGCGCCAGGTCGCTGAGGATGTCGCCGAACAGGTTGGAGCCGACGATGACATCGAAGTCCTGCGGGCGCTGCACCAGCCGGGCGCACAGCGCATCGATGTGGAACTGGTTCCAGCTCACCTCGGGATGGCGCGCCGCGACGGCTCGCACGCGCTCGTCCCAGAAGGGCATGGTGCGGGAGATGCCGTTGGACTTGGTGGCCGAACTGAGCAGCCGCCGCGCGCGCCGCTGCGCCTGGGAGAACGCGAATTCCAGTACGCGGTCGACCCCGAAGCGGGTCATGATGGTCTCCTGCATCACCATCTCCCGGTCGGTTCCGGAGAACATGCGACCGCCGCAATCGGAGTACTCGCCTTCGGTGTTCTCCCGCACGATCAGCAGGTCGATGTCTCCGGCCTCGCGTCCGGCCAGCGGCGAGCGCACGCCGGGCATCAGGCGCGCCGGGCGCAGGTTCACGTACTGGTCGAACACCCGCCGGAATTGCAGCAGCGACCCCCACAGCGACACATGGTCGGGAACCTTGTCCGGCCACCCCACGGCGCCGAAGAAAATGGCGTCGAAGTCACCCAGCACCTGCTCCCAGTTGGGCGGCAGCATGCTGCCGTGGCGCAGGTAGTAGTCGCAACTGGCGAAGTCGAATTCCTCCAGGTGCAGTTCGATCCCGAAGCGCGACGCCGCTGCCTGCAGCACCCGCACGCCCTCGGGAACGACTTCGAGGCCGATGCCGTCGCCGGGGATCACGGCAATGCGCCAGACGCGCCGCGCGCTGGCGTCGGCGGGGTTGGGAGTGCAAGCAGCTGGCTGGCTGGTCATGGGTCGGGTGGTTCGGCAGTCGGGATCAGTCGGAGAGTCGGATGCCCGCGAGCGCGAGCTTGAAGTAATACAGCATCGACCACAGGGTCAGCGCGGCCGCGATGTCGAGCAGCCAGCCTCCCCACTGCGCCGCCGGCACCAGGCCGAAGGGGCGGCCGTCGAGCAGCAGCAGCGGGATGGCCACCATCTGGGTGGCGGTCTTGACCTTGCCCAGCCAGTTGACCGCCACCGCGCGCGAGCGGCCGATCCGCGCCATCCATTCGCGCAGCGCGGATATCGCGATTTCCCGGCCGATGATGATCAGCGCCACCAGCGCCTCGATGCGCCCGAGTTGCAGCAGCACCAGCAGCGCCGCCGACACCATCAGCTTGTCGGCCACCGGGTCGAGGAAGGCGCCGAAGGCCGACACCTGGTTCCAGCGCCGCGCGAGGAAGCCGTCGAACCAGTCGGTCAGCGCGGCCAGCACGAACAGGCACGAGGCGAACAGGTTGCGCTCGTGCACCGACAGCCAATGCGCCGGCAAGGCGTACACCCCGACGACCAGCGGGATGGACGCCACGCGCAACCAGGTGAGCAGGGTCGGCAGGGTCATGGTGCGCAGCATTATTCCATCGCCGCGCCCCGCCGCAGCAGGGCTTTCGTGCTGCGCCGCATCAATGCAACGCGGAGTAGATCGCCTGCGCGAGCTCGCGGGAAATCCCTTCGACGCTCATCAGGTCCTCGACACTGGCCTGGCCGACGCCGCGCAGCCCGCCGAAGCGCGCCAGCAGCCGCGACCTGCGCTTGGGGCCGACACCGGCGATGTCCTCCAGCCGCGAGCCGCCGGTGCGCGCCTTGGCGCGACGCGCCCGCATGCCGGTGATCGCGAAGCGGTGGGCCTCGTCGCGGATCTGCGCCACCAGCAGCAGCGCCGGGCTGTCGGGAGCCAGCGCCAGCTTCGGTCGTCCGTCGGCGAACACCAGTTCCTCCAGCCCGACCTTGCGGCCTTCGCCCTTCTCGACCCCGACCAGGCGGGCGATGTCCAGCCCGAGCTCTTCGAACACCGAGCGCGCCACCGCCACCTGGCCGCGACCACCGTCGATCAGCACCACGTCGGGCAGGCCCTCGCCGCTGTTCTCGGCGACGCGGGCATAGCGCCTGCCGAGCACCTGGCGCAACGCCGCGTAGTCGTCGCCGGGGGTGATGCCCTCGACGCCGTAGCGGCGATAGCGCGAAGGCTGCATCGCATGGTGCTGGAACACCACGCACGAGCCCTGCGTGGCCTCCCCCGCGGTGTGGCTGATGTCGAAACACTCGATGCACAGCGCGTCCAGGTCCTCGGCCGGCAGCCCCAGCGCCTGCGCCAACGCCTCGGTGCGCAGGTGCTGGGCCCCTTCGTCGGCGAGCAGGCGCGCCAGCGCCAGCCGCGCGCCCTGCTCGGCCTGTTCCAGCCAGCGCCGGCGCGTTGCGCGCGGATTGGTCAGCAGCCTGCAGCGCTGCCCGCGGTGCTCCTCCAGCGCCTGCAGCAGTTCGGCCTGCACCGCGCAGCAGGCGATCAGCACCGGGGGCAGCGGCAGCTCCAGGTAATGCTGCGCGATGAAGGCCTCCAGCACGGCCTGCTGCGCGGGCAGCTCGCCGGCGCCTTCGTCGAGGCCGCCGAGCTGGCTGGGAAAGAACGCGCGGTCGCCCAGGTGGCGCCCGCCGCGCACCATCGCCAGGTTGACGCAGGCGCGCCCGCGCTGCAGCGCCACCGCGACGATGTCGGCGTCCTGGTCGGCGTCGACCTCCATGCTCTGCTGCTGCAGCACCCGCGACAGCGCGCCGATCTGGTCGCGCAGCACCGCGGCCTCCTCGAAGCGCAACTGCGCCGACAACTGCTCCATGCGCTGCTGCAGGTCGCGCAGCACCTGGTCGTGCTCGCCGCGCAGGAAGCGCGTCGCGGTGTCGACATCGCTCGCGTAGTCGGCCTCCGAAACCAGGCCCACGCAAGGCGCCGAGCAGCGCTGGATCTGGTGCAGCAGGCAGGGCCGGCTGCGGTTGGCGAACACCGTGTCCTCGCAGGTCCGCAGGCGGAACACCTTCTGCAGCACCGCGATGCTTTCCTTGACGGCCCACGCGCTGGGGTAGGGCCCGAAATAGCGGTCGCGGCGGTCGACCGCTCCGCGGAAGTACTCCATGCGCGGGTAGCGGTGGCTGGTGGACAGCTTGAGGTAGGGGTAGGACTTGTCGTCGCGGAACAGGATGTTGAAGCGGGGGTGCTGGGTCTTGATCAAGTTGTTTTCGAGCAACAGCGCCTCCGCCTCGGAGGCGGTGACGGTGGTCTCCATGCGCTCGATCCGACCGACCATGTGGCCGATGCGCGTGCCTCCATGGTCCTTCTGGAAGTAGCTGGCCACGCGCTTCCTCAGGTCGCGCGCCTTGCCCACGTACAGCAGCGTTCCATCGACGGCGAAATAGCGGTACACCCCCGGCAGATGGGGCAGCGCGGCGACCTGCCGCGCCAGCGCATCGCGCGCCTGCGCCGACGGCTCGTTCATGACCCTTGCCCGCCCGGCGCGACGGCCTCGGCGCAGGCGCGCGCGAACACTTCGCGGAACATCGCTTCGGTCAGCCGCCCGGTGTTCTGGTTGTAGCGGCTGCAGTGGTAGCTGTCGTAGAGCACCCGATCGCCCAACACGTGGCGCGCGCCGTGCGCGAAGGGCGCAGCCGAGCGCCTGGCCCCCAGCGCCAGCAGCACCGCGTCGTGGGCGACGCGGCCGAGCGCGAGCACCACCGCCAGCGCGGGCATCGCGGCCAGTTCGGCGCGCAGGTAGTCGTTGCACTGCCGCACCTCGGCGGGCAACGGCTTGTTGCCCGGCGGCAGGCACTTGACCGCATTGGCGATGCGGCAGTCGAGCATGCGCATGCCGTCGTCGGCGGTGATGCTGGCCGGGGGATCGCCAGCGCGAACCGGCGGCTGGCGAACGGCCAGCCCGAGCCCGCCGAGGGTGGCGTACAGCAGCGGGCCGGCGCCGTCGCCGGTGAACGGCCGGTTGCTGGCGTTGGCGCCATGCAGGCCGGGGGCCAGCCCGAGCACCAGCAGGCGCGCCGACAGGGGCCCGAACGACGGCACCGGCAGGCAGGCGTAGCGCGGATGGCGCTCGCGCACCTGGTCGCGGAAACCGGCCAGCCGGGCGCAGCGGCGACAATCGGGGTCGTACACCGGATGATCGCTTGCGAGGAACCGCTTCTCGGGGACAATCATGTCCGCGCGCCCCTGCTGAGATGCCGTCGATGAACCATCCCTTGAACTGTGACTTGTTTTGCCATGTGGTCGACAACTTCGGCGACATCGGCGTCGCGTGGCGCCTGGCGCGCCAGCTGGCGCACGAGCACGGCTGCGTGGTCCGGCTGTTCGTCGACGATTTGAACACCTTTGCCGCGATCTGCCCGCAGATCCAGCCGCGCATGGGCCAGCAGACCGTGAACTCGGTGAACATTCTGCCGTGGTCCAGGCAACAGCAGCTCGACCCTGGAGACATCGTGGTCGAAATGTTCGGCTGCCACCTGCTGCCGGGCTTTGTCGAACGCGTGCAGCGGGTGGGCGCGCGCCGCGTGCGCTGGGTGAACCTGGAGCACCTGAGCGCCGAGGACTGGGTCGAGGGGACCCATCTGCGGGTTTCGCCGCAGCCCGGCGGGATCGACAAGCTGTTCTTCTTCCCGGGGTTCACCGCCGGCAGCGGCGGTCTGCTGCGCGAGGCCGACCTGCTGGCGCGGCGCGCCGCCTGGGAGCGGCTGCCCAACGCGCGGCGCATCGCGCTGCGCTCGCTGGGACTGCCGCCGCCGCCCGAGCACGCCTCGACGGTCCTGCTGTTCAGCTACGCCCGCAACGGCATCGCGCCGTGGCTGCAGGCGATGGCCGCCGCCAGTCGTCCGACCACCCTGTGGATCTGCCCCGGGCCGATGCGCGCCGAGGTCGACGCCTGGCTGAGCATGCAGCTGAGCACCGGCCAGAGCACGGTGCGAGGCAGCCTGACGCTGTGCGCGCTGCCCTTCGTGCCGCAGGAGCGATTCGACGAATTGCTGTGGTCGGCCGATGTCTGCGTGGTGCGCGGCGAGGACTCGTTCGTGCGCGCGCAATGGGCCGCGCGCCCGATGGTCTGGCATGCCTATCCGCAGCACGACCAGGCGCACCTGGAAAAGATCGACGCCTTCCTGCGGCGCTACCTGGAGCAGGCGCAGGCGCCGGTGCGCGACGCGGTGGTCGCGCTGTCGGAGGCCTGGAACCAGGGGGGCGAACTGGTGCCGGCCTGGCAGCAGTTCGTGTCCCGGCTGCCGCAGATCCGCGCCCACGCCCAGGCCTGGTGCGAACGCCTGGCGCAGCTTCCCGACCTGGCCTCGCAGCTGCTGGCGGCGGTGGCGGCGCAGCCCGATCGCCAGCCGGCGGGCGCAGCGCGGGCATCCGCCGCGGCGGCGGACGGGTTAAAATAATCGATTGCTCTGTTCCAGCACTTTTTCGAAATCTATGAAACTCGCTCAAGAAATCCGCGCCGGCAACGTCATCATGGTCGGCAAGGATCCGATGGTCGTGCAGAAGACCGAGTACAGCCGGGGCGGCCGCAATGCCGCGACGGTGAAGATGAAACTCAAGAACCTGCTGACCAGCGGGGGCACCGAACTCGTCTACAAGGCCGACGACAAGCTCGACCCGATCGTTCTCGAGCGCAAGGACTGCACCTATTCGTACTTCGCCGACCCGATGTACGTGTTCATGGACACCGAGTACAACCAGTACGAGGTCGAAAAGGACAACCTGGGCGATGCGCTGCTGTACCTCGAGGACGGCATGCCGGTGGAAGTCGTCTTCTACGACGGCAAGGCGATTTCGGTGGAAATGCCCACCACCGTGGTGCGCGAGGTCGTCTACACCGAGCCCGCGGTCAAGGGCGATACCTCGGGCAAGGTGCTGAAGCCGGCCAAGATCTCCACCGGCGCCGAAATCCCGGTGCCGATCTTTGTCGCGATCGGCGACAAGATCGAGATCGACACCCGCACCGGCGAATACAAGGGCCGCGTCTGAGCCCGCGGGCGCGCTGACGCCGCGCCCTCAGAAAGTCGCCAGCGGCCGCACCCGGCGCGAGCCGCCGGCGCGCCGGTTGGCACGCACCTGGGGCTCGGTGCTGCGGCCGATCTCGTCGGCGCGCAGCGTGAGCACGTGCAGCGCGCGGTCGAGGGCCTGCACGAGTTCGTCGTCCACGGCTTCCAGCAGCCTGGAGTTCATGCGGGCGATCTGGGGAAACACCTCCTCGAACAACTGCCGCCCCGACGCGGTCAACGACACCGTCGCCCGCCGCGCGTCGTCGGCGATCACCGAGCGTTGCGCCAGCCCCTTGGCGACCAGGCTGGAGATCGCGCGGGAGGTGCGCGGCCGGTCCAGGTGCGCCTGCTCGGCCAGCGCCGACGGCGAGACCTTGCCGACACCGGCCAGCACGGCCAGCAAGCGCCATTCGCGGCGCGAAATCCCCCACTTGCCTTCCATCAGGCGGGTCACCGGAGACGTGCTGGCCACGTACAGGCGGAACAGCCGGTAGTTCAGCAGGTCCTCCAGGCTTTGCGGTTGGCGCAGGCGGCAGTTCGAGGTGGGCATGGCAGGACGCGGCAGGGTCGCCCGAGGGGCTCTATTTCAGCACGACGGAGCACGCGCCGATAGTGCGCGGCTCGCGAGGCGGCACGCGCAAGTCAAGATTGATTCGAACAACCATTGCCGGCTCCCTAGAATCTGCGCGCAAGAGGTGGCGCGCCCGTGCCGCGTCCGCCCGACACCCGAGGAGACGACACATGCACACACCACGATCGCCGCGCAACCTGCTCGCCGCCTTGCTGCTGGGCGCCGCAGCGCTCACCGCAGGCACCGCCCAGGCCGCCAAGCCGCTGATCGCAGGCAGCCTGACCAACAGCCCGCCGATGATCGCCTACGCCAGCGACGGCAAGACCCTGCAGGGAGTGATTGTCGACCTGGCCGCGGCGATGAGTCGCCACCTGCCGGCGCCGATCCGCTTCAAGCCGGAGGCTTTCCCGAACCTGTTCCCGGCGCTGCAGTCGCACCAGATCGATGTCGCGTTCACCATGATGAACGACACACCGCAACGTGAAAAGCTGGTCGACTTCGTGGACTTTTTCAACCTGGGCACCAAGCTGCTGGTGCGCAAGGGCAATCCCGACCGCATCAGCGGGCTGCACAGCCTGTGCGGCAAGGCGGTTTCGACCATCCAGGGCTCGACCCAGCAGGAACTGGTGGCGCAGGCCGACCAGTGGTGCCAGGCGCACCACCAGACCAAGCTGACCAACATGGAGTTCGCGCAACCGGCCGACGCGCGCATGCAGGTGCAGATCGGGCGGGTCGCGGCGTTCCTCGGCAACTCGCCGGTGATGGTCTATATCGCCAAGACCGCAGGCGGCGGCAAGATCTTCGACGTCGCAGGCCCCGAATACCAGCCGGTTCCGCTGGGAATCGCCGTTCCGAAGGACCAGCCCGCGCTGCGCGACGAACTGCAAAAGGCGCTGCAGGCGGTGATCGACGACGGCACCTACCTGAAGATCCTGCGCAAGTACGGGGTCGAGGGTGGCGCGGTGAAGTCGGCCACCATCAACGCCGGACGCAACGACAAGGCGTGAGTGCGCGGCGGGGCGGCCGCACGGTCGCCCCCGCGCGATCCATCATGGACAGCACCGACGTCTCCCGCATGCGGGTCGTGCCGCTGCGCCGCCCCGGGTTGTGGAGCGTCACCGTGCTCGCGTCGACGGCCTTCGTCTGGCTGGCGGTGTCGGTCTGGCGCAACCCGAACATCGACCACGCGGTGGTGCTGCGCTACCAGTTCGCCCCGGCCATCCTGGAGGGGCTGCGCACCACCATCTGGCTGGCGCTGGCCGCCGAGGTCATCGGCGTCGTGCTGGGCACGCTGCTGGCGGTCGCGCTGATGTCCGACAGCCGGGTGCTGCGCCTGGGCAGCCGGCTGTACGTCTGGCTGCTGCGCGGCACGCCGCTGCTGGTGCAGATCATCGTCTGGGGCAACCTGGCGCTGCTGTTCCCCCGCCTGGGTCCGTTTTCCACCAACGCCGTGCTCACCCCCTTCGTCGCGTCGGTGGTCGCGCTCGGACTCAACGAGGCCGCCTACATGGCCGAGGTGGTGCGCGCCGGGCTGCTGTCGGTCGAGCGCGGCCAGCACGAGGCCTCGCTGGCGCTGGGCATGAGCCGCGGCCTGGCCTTGCGGCGGGTGATCCTGCCGCAGGCGCTGCGGGTGATCGTCCCGCCGGCGGGCAACCAGTTCATTTCCCTGCTCAAGGCGACCTCGCTGGTGTCGGTGATTTCGGGCGGCGACCTGCTGACCGCGGCCGAGAACATTTCGTCGGCCAACCTGCACACCGTGGAGCTGATGCTGGTGGCGACCTTCTGGTATCTGCTGGTCACCAGTGTGTGCAGCGCCGGCCAGCATCTGCTGGAGCGACGCCTGGACCGCGCCCACCGGAGCCTGCATGCGAACGCCTGAAGCCGCCGCAGCGCCCTCGCCCGGCGCGCCGCTGGTGCAGGCGCGCGGGGTGCACAAGTCCTACGGGCGCCTGCAGGTGCTGCGGGGAATCGACCTCGACGTGCAGCGCGGCGAGGTGCTGTGCCTGATCGGCCCGTCGGGTTCGGGCAAGAGCACCTTCCTGCGCTGCATCAACCACCTGGAGACCATCCAGGCGGGGGCGATCCGGGTCGACGGCGAGCTGATCGGCTGCCGCGCCCGCAACGGCCGCCTGTACGAACTGCCCGAGCGCGAGGTCTGCCGCCAGCGCGCCGACATCGGCATGGTGTTCCAGCGCTTCAACCTGTTCCCCCACATGACCGCGCTGGAGAACATCGTCGAGGCGCCGGTGCGGGTACGCCGCCAGCCGCCGCGGCAGGCGCGCGAGCAGGCGCTGCAATTGCTCGAACGGGTGGGCCTTGCCGCCAAGGCCGACGCCTACCCTTCGCAACTCTCGGGCGGCCAGCAGCAGCGGGTGGCGATCGCGCGCGCGCTGGCGATGCAGCCCAAGCTGATGCTGTTCGACGAACCGACCTCCGCGCTCGACCCCGAACTCGTCGACGAGGTGCTGGCGGTGATGCGCGCGCTGGCCGCCTCGGGGATGACCATGATCGTGGTGACCCACGAAATGCATTTCGCCCGCGATGTCGGCCACCAGGTGGCCTTCATCGACGGCGGGGTGATCGTCGAGCAGGGCACGCCGCGGGACATCCTGGTGCGCCCGGGGCAGGAGCGCACCCGCGCGTTCCTGTCGCGGCTGCTGCAGGGCGCAACCAGCTGAAGGCCTCGGCGGGCCGGCACGCCGCGGCGCAAACGGAGCACCGAATTGACACGCAACATCCTGTTCATCATGGCCGACCAGTTGCGGCGCGACCACCTGGGCTGCTACGGACACCCCTACCTGCGCACCCCCCACATCGACGCGCTGGCGCGCCGCGGGGTGCGCTTCGAGCAGGCCTATGTGAACTCCGGCGTCTGCGGCCCCTCGCGCATGAGCTACTACACCGGGCGCTACCCCGGCAGCCACGGCGCGACCTGGAACCGGGTTCCGCTGTCCATCGGCGAGGTCACGCTGGGGGAATACCTGCGCGACGCCGGGCGCGAGCTCGCGCTGGCCGGCAAGACCCATGTCATCGCCGACCGCGAGGGACTGCGGCGGCTGCAGCTCGACGGCGGCAGCGAACTGGCGCGGCTGCTGCAAAGCGGGGGCTTCCGCGAGATCGATCGCTACGACGGCCACCACGCCCCGGGCGACGAGTCGGGCTACCCGGCGTACCTGCGCGCCCACGGCTACGACAGCGCCGACCCGTGGACCGACTACGTGATCTCCGGGCTGGACGCGCAGGGGCGGGTGCGCTCGGGCTGGCACATGCGCAACGTGCACCTGCCGGCACGCGTGCGCGAGGAGCATTCCGAGACCGCCTACATGACCGACCAGGCCATGCGGTTCATCGGCGACATGGCCGAGCGCCCGTGGGTGCTGCACCTGAGCTACGTCAAGCCCCACTGGCCGTACATGGCGCCGGCGCCCTACCACGCCGCGTACACCCCCGGGCAGTGCCTGCCGGTGCTGCGCAGCCCGCAGGAACTGCACGACGCCCACCCGGTGCTGCAGGCCTACCGGGCGAGCGAGGAAAGCCGCAACTTCTCGATGGACGAGTGCGTACGGGTCGTGCGCCCGGCCTACCAGGGGCTGATCGAGCAGCTCGACACCCACCTCGGGCGACTGTTCGAGCACATGGACCGGCTGGGCGTGCTGCGCGACACCCTGGTCATCCTGTGCTCCGACCACGGCGATTTCCTCGGCGACCATTGGCTGGGGGAAAAGGAACTGTTCTACGACATGATCCAGCGCGTTCCGCTGATCATCGCCGACCCCTCGCCGGCAGCCGACGCCAGCCGCGGCAGCGTGGAGCAGCGCATGGTCGAGGGGGTCGACATCCTGCCGACCGTGCTGCAGGCGCTGGAGCTGCCGCTGGCCAGCCACCGCCTCGAAGGCCGCAGCCTGCTGCCGCTGCTGCGTCAGCCGCAGCAGGTCGGCGCCTGGCGCGACGCGGTGTTTTCCGAGCTCGACTACAGTTTCAAGGAGGCCAGGCGGTTGCTGCGCATGGACCCGCAGAGCGCCCGCGGCTACTCCTGCCGCACCGCGCGCTGGCGTTACGTGTACTGGCTGGGCCAGCCCGAACAGCTCTACGATCTGCACAACGACCCGCAGGAACTGTGCGACCTCGGGCGCGACGCCGGTTTCGCGGGGGTGCGCGAGCAGCTGCGCGGCCGGCTGCTCGAGTGGCTGGCGCGGCGCAAGGTGCGCACGACCATCAGCGACGAGGCGGTCGAGCGCGGTACCGCGGCGCACAAGCGCGCCGGGGTGTTCTTCGGGCAGTGGTAGCCGCAGGGCGGACACATCGATGGGCGTGCAGACCCTGATCATCGGCATGCACCTGGCGCGCAGCGTGCGCGGCCGGCCGGGCGCCCCGCCCTGCGCCGCCGGCCCGCGCCGCTGACACGCCGGCGGCCGCGCGCGCCGCGCCGGCCGCCTTGTCCACGCCATCCAGCAGGAGTCTGCCATGCCCGATCTGTTCGACAATCCGATGGGTCTGTGCGGGTTCGAGTTCGTCGAATTCGCCTCCCCCGTGCCCGACGTGCTCGAACCCCTGTTCACCAGGCTGGGGTTCAGCCTGGTCGCCCGCCACCGCAGCAAGGACGTGCAGCTGTGGTGCCAGGGCGATATCCACTTCATCGTCAACCACGAGCCGCGCAGCCTGGCCGCGTACTTCGCCGCCGAGCACGGGCCCAGCGCCTGCGGACTGGCGTTCCGCGTGCGCGACGCCCACAAGGCCTATGCGCGCGCGCTGGAACTCGGCGCGCAACCCATCGAGATCCCCACCGGGCCGATGGAGCTGCGCCTGCCGGCGATCAAGGGAATCGGCGGCGCCCCGCTGTACCTGATCGACCGCTTCGAAGACGGCAGGAGCATCTACGACATCGACTTCGAGTGGGTCGAAGGCGCCGATCGCCACCCGCGCGGCCACGGCCTGCGCTGCATCGACCACCTGACGCACAACGTCTACCGGGGGCGGATCGCCTTCTGGGCGGGCTTCTACGAAAGGATCTTCGGCTTCCGGGAGATCCGCTACTTCGACATCAAGGGCGAGTACACCGGGCTGACCAGCCGCGCGATGTCCGCGCCCGACGGGCTGATCCGCATTCCCCTCAACGAGGAGGCCGCCGGGGGCAAGGGACAGATCGAGGAATTCCTGATGCAGTTCAACGGCGAGGGAATCCAGCACGTGGCGCTGCTGTGCGACGACCTGCCGCGCACCGTCGACTCGCTGCGCGCGGCCGGCGTCGAACTGATGAGCGCACCCAACGACATCTACTACCAGATGCTCGACGAGCGGCTGCCCGGACACGGCGAGCCGGTCGGCGAACTGCAGGCGCGGGGCATCCTGCTCGACGGCTCGACGGCCGGCGGCACACCGCGGCTGCTGCTGCAGATCTTCTCGCGCACCCTGCTGGGGCCGGTGTTCTTCGAGTTCATCCAGCGCAAGGACGACCAGGGCTTCGGAGAGGGCAATTTCAAGGCCTTGTTCGAGTCCATCGAGCGCGACCAGCTGCGCCGCGGCGTGCTGTAGCCCGCGCAGCCCGGGCCCGCGGGCGCACGCGGCCGCGCGGCTCAGCCGCGCAGCGCGCCGCAGTTCCAGCAGGCGCCGAACTGCGGCCCGTGGCGCTCGCCGCAGCCGGCGCACGCCCAGCCCGGCCCACGGGGCGGGCTGCGCAATTCCCGCAGCAACTGCGTGGCCCGCTCGAAATCGCCTTCGTCCATCACCCACAGCGTGGGCTCGGCTTCCTGCGGAGGGATCTCGCCGGCGATTCCCGACAGATAGCGCGAGAACACCCGCACGTCCAGGCCCGCGCTGCCCAGCGCGTCGGCCCACAAGGTGGCCAGCGCGAGGTTGGGGGCCGAGGCGAGGCGTCGCATCGCGCGAGCATAGCCCGGCCGCGCGACCACGAGGGTCCGCGGCGCGGTAAAATGCCGCGCCGAGGCGGCATCGCGCGCGAGGCGCTCGCGCCGCGCGCCGCTTTCCCGAAGGAGCCCCATGCCCAAAGAGGAACTGATCGAAATGCGCGGCGTGGTCAACGAAGTCCTGCCGGACTCGCGTTACCGCGTGACCCTGGAGAACGGCCACGAGCTGGTCGCCTACAGCGCCGGAAAGATGCGCAAGCACCATATCCGGATCCTCGCCGGGGACAACGTGTCCCTCGAACTCTCGCCCTACGACTTGAGCAAGGGCCGCATCACCTTCCGCCACCTCGAGCGGCGCACCCAGTCGTCGTAGCCGCCCGCCGGCGCGCGGCGTCGTCGACCAGCCGTCGGCCGCGACGGCCGGCGCATACCCCCCAGATCCCGTGATGCCGACGGCAGCGCGAGCGGCCGGTCGGCCGCTTCGCCGCTTCTCCGCTTCGCTGCTTCTCCGCTTCGCCGCTCGGCCGCTCGGCCGCTTCGCCGCCGACGCCGGGCAGCGCGGCGTCCCGCGCAACGGGAGCGCGCGACCGCAGTCGCAGCCGCAGTCGCAACCGCAGTCGCGGTCGCCCCGGCGACCCGGTCGCGCGGCCAGCCGCTGCACACGCGGAAAAATGATTTTCTGCGGATTCCGGGATTTTTTATCCCGTTAGCGCTGTGTTGTTGCTCAGGCCTGCGAGAAGTGATTCAATGCACCCCAACGAGCGGGCCTTTTCCGATGAACCAGCGAGACCCCCTGCAGCCGTCTGCGACGCCCGACCGGCGAGCCGTCGCGCGGCCACCCGCGTGTCCGCCGAGCCGCCGCGACGACTCCGCTCCCGACTCCGCTTCCGACTCCGCGCCCGACTCCGCCGGGTCGCAGGGGCCGCGCATGCTGCGCATCCTCGAGCAGGTGGCGCAAAGCCCCGAACCGCTGCACTCGATCGAGTTGGCGCAGCGCATCGATGCGCCGCGCGCCACCACCCACCGGCTGTGCACCCTGCTGCAGCACCTGGGCTTCCTCGAGCGCGAGATCGGGGGCAAGCGCTTCGTGCTGGGCTCCAGGCAGATCGCGCTGGCGTTGCGCACGCTGAGCGACGCGGCGCATTGCAGCGAGCGCCACGCGCTGCTGCAGGCGCTGGCGCGCGAGGCCAACGAAACGGTGAACATCGCGGTGCTCGAGGGCAACGAGGCGGTCTACGTCGACCGGGTCGAATGCCAGTGGCCGCTGCGCCACCACATGAGCGTGGGCACGCGCGTACCGATCCACTGCAGCGCCAGCGGCAAGTTGTTCCTGGCGCTGCTGCCGGCGGCCGAGCGCCGCAAGCGGCTGGCCGCTCCGCTGCAGCCCTACACCGGCAAGTCGATCACCGACTCCTGCGCGCTGCAGCAGCAGCTGCGCAGGATCCGCTCGCTGGGTGTGAGCGTCAACGACGAGGAATACATCCAGGGAATGATCGGCATCGCGGTTCCGGTGCG
>JAJZVU010000014.1 GCA_021845505.1 Pseudomonadota bacterium
CGAGGCCGGGCCCGGATGCGGGTGCGACGAGGCCCCGGGGTGTTCAGCCCGCGGCGGGCTGCGGGCCGGTTGCGGCCGTGGGCGCGGGCTCCGCCACGCCTCCATCGTGCGCGAAGATCTCGCGCAACTCGGCCTCGCTCAAGGTTTCCTGCTGCAGCAGCCTGGCCGCCGCCTGGTCCAGGGTCGGGCGACGCTGCTGCAGGATCGAGCGGGCGCGCTCGAAGGCGGAGTCGACCAGTTCGCGCACCGCGCAGTCGATTTCCCGGGCCGTCTGCTCGCTGTAGTTGCGCATGGGCTGCACTGGGGTGCCCAGCATGTTCTGCGGCGCGTCCTCGAGCGCGACCTGCCCCAGCGAATCGACCATCGCATAGCGCGTGACCATGCTGCGCGCAATGTCGCTGACCTTGGCGAGGTCGTCGGCGGCGCCGGTGGAAAGCACCCCGAACACCAGCGACTCGGCAGCGCGTCCGCCCATCAGAACGGCCATCTTGTTCTCGAGTTCAGGGCGGGTCATCAGGTAGCGGTCCTCGATGGGGCGCTGGATGGTGTAGCCCAGCGAGCCGATGCCGCGAGGGATGATCGACACCTTGTGCACCACCTCGCCGCCGGGCAGGCTCATCGCGACCAGCGCGTGGCCCATTTCGTGGTGGGCGACGATCTGCCGCTCGTGGGGGTTGAGCAGCCGGTTGCGCTTTTCCAGCCCGGCGACGATGCGCTCGACCGCCCGCGTGAAATGGCCCGAGGTGACAGCGGTGGCATTGTCCCGGGTGGCCAGCAGCGCCGCCTCGTTGACCAGGTTGGCCAGGTCGGCCCCCGAGAATCCCGGGGTCAGCGCGGCCACCTGCTCCAGGTCGACCTGCGGGTCGAGGCGCACCTTGCGCACATGGACCCGCAGGATCTGCACCCGGCCGACCTTGTCGGGGCGGTCGACCAGCACCTGGCGGTCGAAGCGTCCGGCTCGCAGCAGCGCGGGGTCGAGGATTTCCGGACGGTTGGTCGCCGCCAGGATGACCAGGCCCGAACTGGGGTCGAAGCCGTCGAGTTCGACCAGCAACTGGTTCAGGGTCTGTTCCTTTTCGTCGTGTCCGCCGCCGAACGGGGCAGCGCCCCGCGCCCGCCCGAGGGCGTCGAGCTCGTCGATGAAAATGATCGCCGGCGCCTTCGCCCTCGCCTGCTCGAACAGGTCGCGAACCCGCGCCGCGCCGACTCCCACGAACATCTCGACGAATTCCGAGCCGCTGATCGAGAAGAACGGAACCCCGGCCTCGCCCGCCACCGCGCGCGCGAGCAGGGTCTTGCCGGTCCCCGGCGGCCCGACCAGCAGGATGCCCTTGGGCGCGCGCGCCCCCAGCCGACCGTGGCCCTGCGGGTCCTTGAGGAATTCGACGACTTCCTGCAACTCCTGCTTGGCTTCGTCGACCCCGGCGACGTCGGCGTAGCTGACCCCGGTGCTGTTTTCCATGTAGACCTTGGCGCGGCTCTTGCCGATGGACATGAAGCCGCCGCCCAGGCCCTGGCGGTCGGCAAAGCGCCGCACCATGAAGTACCACACGCCGAAGAAGGCCAGCGCCGGGAACAGCCAGGACAGCAGGTCGGACACCCAGGCGTTGCTGGGCAGCTGCGAGTAGCGCACACCGTAGCGCTGCAGCTGCTGGGCGATCTGCGGATCCACGCGCAGCGCGACCACCTTGCGCACCCCCTTCGGCCCGGCCTGGCGCAGCACCCCGGCGATGGTCTGCTGGCCGACCTCGACCTCGCTGAAGCGGCCCTGCTGCAACTCGCTCTGGAATTCGCTGTAGGGCACGGTCTGCACCTGGCTGGCGCCCTGCAGCAGGCCCTGCAGCCACAGCACGACCAGCAGCGCGACCAGCCAGTACACCAGGTGGACCCGCGCCTTCGGGTCGATGCGCGGCAGCCGCGGGCGTCGCCCTGCCGGGTCGGTTCCGCCGTCGTCGGCGCCGGGTGGCGGGTCTTGGGTTGCGGCCATCGCGGACTCCTTGCGCCCGCATGCGGCGGGCCAGCCCAGCATAGCCGCGAAGGCCGCTTCAATCCTCGCCCATGATCAACAACCATGCCGAACGCAGCTGCAGCGGCAGGCCGGCGACGAACATCACCAGTCCGGCATAGTGCTGGTCCTGCAAGGGACTGAGGTTCCACAGGCACAGCACGTCCAGGTAGGGCATGTACAGCACATGCGGGCTCCATACCCACACCGCGGCCACCAGCATCATCGGCAGGCTGGCCAGCCAGCCGGTCAGCCCGGCCGCCCAGCGCCGGGCGATGCCCCGGCTGCCGTCGAGCAGCTGCGCCCACATCATCAGCCCGCCCAGCAGCAGCAGCAAGCCGATCGGCGCGCTGTACACCGCATTGGCCAGCGCGCTGTCGAACACCCCGGGAACGTTCAGCGCCAGGCTCAGCAGCACGAACACCCCGACGCCCACCCAGGGGTCGAGCAGCCACTGCGCCCACCAGCGCTGCCGCGGCTCGCGCCAGCGCGCGCGCACCGCCGGCGCGAAGCCGAGCAGCAGCAGCGGCGAAACGCCCTGCCCGAGCAGCATCAGCGCCGCCGAGTAGGCGCTCATCGATTGCAGCGGGTCGTGCAGGCCGCCGGCCGCCAGCAGCGTGGCCGCGCAGCCCAGCGCGAACAATCCGGCGCGCCACGCCGGCCAGCGCCGGCGCAAGGCCAGCCAGCCATAGCCCAGCAGCACGACCAGCACGCCCGCGGCCCACAGCAGCCAGGCGCGCGAAGACCACGCCGCCAGGCTCATGGCCGCGCGCTCATCGCGTCGCGGCGGCGCCGCGCGGCTCGCCCAGCAGCGCCAGCAGGTCGTGCCGCAGCAAGCCCTGCGCCTGCAGCTGAGCGTAGCCGTAGCGCGCCACAAGTCGCCCGTGCGGCCCGACCAGGGTCACCGCTGCGGTGTGGTCCAGCCAGTAGTCCTGGCTGCCCGCGGCGGCGCCGCCGGCGTCGACGCGGCGAAAGCGCACCCCCCATTGCGCCGCCGCGCGCGCCGTGCTCGCCGGGTCGCCGCGCAGCCCGATCGCCGACGGAAACAGCGCGTCGAGGTAGGCGCGCAGGACCCGCGGGGTGTCGCGTCCGGGGTCGAGGGTGACGAACACCACGTGTACCCGCCGGCCCGCCGGGCCGAGTTCGTGCAGCACCCGCGACAGCCTCACCAGGGTCAGCGGGCAGACATCGGGGCAATGGGTATAGCCGAAGAACACCAGCACCGGCGAGCCGCGCTGGGCCAGCCAATGAAAGCGCCGGCCCGCGGTATCGCGCATCCCGCCGAAAGCGGGAGCCGCGCGCGGCGGCAGCGCCTGGCCGTGCCATCGCGGCGCCCCGCCGGGGGCGCGGCTCAAACCCCAGAACAGCGCGCACAGCGCGCTGCAGGCCAGCAAGGCCCGCAACGCCGACGCGCGCCAGGCGCCGGCCGCACGCTGCGGGCCGGGCCCGGCCCGGCGGCCGGGGGGAAGCCCCCCCGCCGCCGCATCACCAGATGCGGAAGCCGACCGCATGGATGGGATGCATGATCATCGGCCACAGCGTCGGGATGTACACCGCCAGCGTGACGATCAGGGTCACGACCGTCCAGAACCCCAGGTGCTCGGCGGCCTGCGCCAGCCGCGAACCATCGGGCTTGGCGATCGCCTCGGCGAACGGAATCTGCCGCATCGCCTGCTCGTCACGCTTGCCGAACAGGGTGCCGAAGAAGCAGATGAAAAAGAACACCGCGCCGACAGCCGCGATGACCCCGCCGATACCGACGAGGATGAGCTCCGGATGCACCGCGCCGTACAGCCGCATGTACTGGGAATGCGGCAGAGCGGAGATCCACGCCCGGCGCGGCACGCCGTCCAGCCCCGCCCAGTGGCCCGCGAAGCCCCACAGCATCAGCCCGATGAACCACAGCCAGACCCCCTGCAGCGCCAGGCGCGGGGAGTACAGGCGGCGCCCCGTCAGGTGCGGCAGCAGCCAGAAGCTGACCCCCATGAACACCAGGGTGGTCATGGTGCCCACCGTCAGGTGGAAGTGCGCCGGGATCCACAAGGTGTTGTGGACCACGTTGTCGAGCTGCCAGCTGGCGTTGACGATACCCCCTGCGCCGCCGAAGATGAAGGTCACCAGCGCCAGCACCTGCGCGGCCACCGAGGGATCGCGCCAGGGCAGCGCGTTCCACCAGCCCATCAGCCCCTTGCCGCCGCGCCGGCGCCCCGCGTACTCCAGGCTGAGCGCGACCGTG
This sequence comes from Pseudomonadota bacterium, assembly GCA_021845505.1. Classification (GTDB taxonomy): domain Bacteria; phylum Pseudomonadota; class Gammaproteobacteria; order Burkholderiales; family Burkholderiaceae_C; genus Thiomonas_A. Next base: position 4,242 of record JAJZVU010000014.1, read on the forward strand.
AACGCGGTGATCAGGCTGGGGATCGCCACCGACAGCGTCAGCGCGGTGACCACCCCCTTGATCACCGGGGAGATGCCGGGGTCGGTGTACTGGTGGTGGGTCCCGACCGGAACCGAGAACACCATCAGCAGCAGGAAGGCCAGGCGCGCCAGCGGGTCCGAAACCAGCTTGCCTCCGGCCTGCCGCGGCAGCAGCGCGTAGATCGAGATGTACCCGGGCATCAACCAGTAGTAGACGATCGGGTGCCCGGTCCACCAGAACAGGGTGCGCGCCAGCAGCGGGTTGATGGTCGAGGTCATCCCCAGCGACCAGGGATCGAGCAGGAACACCGCCTCGGACGCCGCGCCCAGCGCCGCGAGCAGCCACATCAGCAGGATGCTGGCGCTCATGTAGGTGACCAGCGGAGTGACCTGCCCGGGATGGGCGCGCTTCCAGCGCGCCCGCATTTCCAGCACCACGGCCAGCGGCACCAGGCTGGCCACGACCACCAGGGTGATTCCCAGGTAGAACCACGGACTGCCCTTGAGCGGCGGGTAGAAGGTGTAGAGCACGCTGGAGGAGTTGTCGAGCATCGCGTAGGCCGCCATCAGCGTTCCCAGCAGCATCAGCCCGTAGGTGAACCATCCCAGCGCGAGGTTGGGACGCAGGTCGAGTTCGCGCGACGGCAGGTAGATCAACCAGCCCGAGATCGTGAAGAAGGTGAACACGAAGGCGTTCAGCACCCCGTGCAGCGTCAGGCCCTGGTAGTAGGTCTTGAGGAAGGGCTCGAGGTAGGGGTACAGGTTCAGCCCGGCGTAGTTGGCCCCCTGCAGCACCCCGATCGCGATGCCCACCAGCAGCGCGCAGAAGCCGGTGATCCAGAAGGCCAGCAGCAGGCGCTTGGCGCCGGCCACGTCCTGCGCGGTGGCGCTCGCGGCGGCCCGCGGAGCCGGAGTCGAAAGTACGGCGCTCATGCCTTGGTCCTCGCGGTGATGATGATCTTGCCGATCATCGCTTGATGTCCTGCGCCGCAGTACTCATTGCAGATGATGTAGTAGGTACCCGGCTTGTCGAAGGTGTAGCTGACATGGCCGATGACCCCGGGAATGGCGGTCAGGTTGATGCTGGTGCCCTGGATCTCGAAGCCATGCAGCACGTCGCCACTGGTCACGTAGAAGGTCACGTGCGACCCCGCCGGCAGGGTGATCGGGGTCGAGGTGCCCGGCGTCCAGGACCAGATCCTCGCCATCTCGTAGACGTTGTAGCTTTCGGGCCCGGTCTGCTTGATCCCGCTGCCCTGGAAGTCGGCCAGGGTCGCCGGGGTGTCGGGGTCGACGTAGATGCGGGCGGTCTTCGCCACCACCCCATAGTCATGCACCACCAGGTAGACGGCGGCGATGAACAGCACCGCGATCATCGCCACCGAGATGAACAGCCACGCGCGCTCGTGGCGCTGCGCGGCATGATGGAAGCGCTCTTCGAAAGGGTCCTGCACAGTCGAATTCATCGCGGATCCTCAGGCATGCATCGAGAAAAAGACGGCCACCATCGCCCACAAGGCGACGACCACCAGGAACAAGGCCCCCACGATCACCCAGGCCCCCATCGGGCGGGCGAACTGCAGGTCCGGTGACGGCCAGTCGGGCTCGGCCAGCGGCGGCTCGCCGGCTCGCCCGCTGGGCAATACGAGCGGCTGGTAGGGTTGTTCCATGGACATCGGCTAGGCTCCTTGGGCAGGCCGGCGCACGGCACCCTGCCGCGCCGACCGGAAAATCGATATCAAACAAAGATAGTTCGTTCGCAACTGGTATCGCTTGCGTTGCATCAGATCGATTTGGATCCGGATGCGACAATTGTTTCTTGTTGTAACGTTCCGAGACGCAATGCCTGCGCGCGTGCTGCGACGCTTCGCTCCATCGGCTGCGGAGTCGGCGGGAAGGGAGTCGGCGGGAACCCGGGCAGGCGTGTCGGCGGGGTCAATAGCCGTAGGAAAGCAGCACCCCGAACAGCGGCAGCACGACCATGATGTGGGCCTGCCACATCAGCCAGCGGCGATGGCTGCGCAAAGCCGCCCGCTCGGGAGCCTGCGCCGCGTCCAGCCAGCGGCGCAGCATCGCGCGCGCCGGCAGGCCCATCGCGACCATCGCCGCGAACAGCGCCAGCTTGACGCCGAGCAAGGGGTTGGACAGGTACCACTGCCAGCCCTTGACGCCGAACATCACCCGCGCCAGGCCGGTCAGCGCCACCGCCGCGAAGGCGCCCCAGCACCAGTTGTCCAGGCGCCACAGCCGCCGCAGAAGCAGCGGCTTGCCCTCCAGCACTTCCGGGCGCAGCAACGCGACCTTGGCGGTGAGGAACACGGCCAATCCGAGCACCGCCGAGATGTGCAGGTAGGCCAGCAGGCTTTCAAGCAGCATGATGCGGCCGGCGCGCGCCGGCCCGGTTGTTTTGTTGCATTTGGGATGAATGTTAAATTCCGCCGGCGCGCCTGACAAGTGCGCGAGCGCCCGATCAGGCGCCAGCCGATTGTGCGAAACCGCCGGCCGCGCTCCAGCCGACCACCGCCTCGGCCGGCGCGCGCGGCGCCGCCAGGTCGGCCAGGCTGAGGGCGTCCAGCGGTTCGAAGAACTGTTGCAGCGCCTGCTGCAGCGCTCGCGCCAGCTGGCAGCCGGGCATCAGTCGGCAAGCCTGCGAAGCGGACGGGCCGAAACACTCGACCAGCCGCAGGTCTTCCTCGGTGCTGCGCAGCACCTCGCCGACGCGGATGGCCGCGGGCTCGCGCGCCAGGCGCAGCCCGCCGCGCCTGCCGCGGATCGACCGCAGGAAGCCGGCGTTGCTCAAATGCACCACCACCTTGGTCAGGTGACTGCGGGAAATGGCATGGAACTCGGCCATCTCCGAAATGGTCACCAGGCGTTCCGAGTGCTCGGCCGCGTACAGCAACACCCGCAACGAGTAGTCGGAAAACTGGGTCAGGCGCATCGCTGCCCCCTCAGAACGGCGTCGGGTGGCCGATCGCCCGCGACGCCAGCCAGAGCAGCCCGATCAGCAGCGGCTGGTGCAGCAGGTAGATGCGCAGCGGCCAGCGACCCAGCTGCGCCAGCCCGGGCACCGTGGGCAGCGCGCGCAGCGGCCGCAGGTCGAGTCGACGCAGCCAGGCACCGGCTCCGGCGCCCAGCCAGAACACGCCCAGCCAGGGCAGCAACGGGACGTAGTCCTCGGTGATGGGCTTGCGGGTGATCAGGCCGGTCCAGTTCCACCACGGAGGATCGAACATCGGGCGCGCCCACAGGTGCGGTGCGGCGATGGCCAGCGGGGCCAGCAGCAGCACCCACGCCCCCAGGCGCCTGCCGAGCAGGCGATGCACCAGCAACATCGCCGCCACCCCTTGCAGGATGCCGAAGTAGATGAAACTGCGGGGGAATACCAGCCAGCTGCCTCCCACCACCAGCAGCCCCGCGCCGAAGATCTGTCCCCAGCGACGCCAGAACGCCGCTTCGCTGCGGCCCCTGGCGTCGCTGGCGGCCTGCGCCAGCCCGGCACTGACCAGGAACAGGCTGACGATGCACACCCGCTGCCAGAGCCACACCGGGTCGGTGTAGAAGTCGGTGCGGATGTAGCCGAACCAGTTCAGGTCGAAGCTGAAATGGAAAGCCACCATCCAGGCGATGGCCAGCCCCCGCAGGCTGTCCAGGCCGCCCAGCCGCGGCGCCCTGCCCTCGCGCGGCGACCGCGGCACCTCAGGCACACCAGGCGCGGGCATTGCGGAACATGCGCATCCACGGCGACGCGTCGCGCCACGCCGGCGGCGCCCAGCTGAACTGCAGGCCGCGGAACACCCGCTCGGGGTGGGGCATCAGCGCGGTGAAACGCCCGTCCGCGGTGGTCACCCCGGTCAGCCCGCCAGGGCTGCCGTTGGGGTTGAGGGGATACACCTCGGTGGGCCTGCCGTGGCCGTCGACGAAGCGCAGCGCTGCGTCGACCCGCGCCGCGTCGCCCTGGCGCGAAAAATCCGCATAGCCTTCGCCATGGGCGACGACGATGGGCATGCGGCTTCCGGCCATCGCGCTGAAGAACAGCGACGGCGACTCCAGCACCTCGACCATCGCCAGCCGCGCTTCGTACTGCTCGGAACGGTTGCGGGTGAAGCGCGGCCAGTGCTGCGCGCCGGGGATCATCGGCGCCAGCGCGGCCAGCATCTGGCAGCCGTTGCACACCCCCAGCGCGAAGGTGTCGCGACGCGCGAAAAAGCCGGCGAAGGCCTCGGCCAACGCCGGATTGAAGCGGATGGTGCGAGCCCAGCCCTCGCCGGCGCCGAGCACGTCGCCGTAGCTGAACCCGCCGCAGGCGACAAAACCCCGGAACGCGGCGAGGTCGACGCGGCCGGCGATCAGGTCGCTCATGTGGACATCGTGCGCGGCGAACCCCGCGCGGTCCATCGCCCACGCCATTTCCCGCTGGGAGTTCACTCCCTGCTCGCGCAGGATCGCCACCTTCGGCCTGGCGCCGGTGGCGATGAACGGTGCCGCCACGTCGTGCTCGAGGTCGAAGCCCAGTTGCGCGTGCAACCCGGGATCGTCGCCGCACACCACCCGGTGTTCGGAATCGGCGCAGTCGGGATGGTCGCGCAGCCCGCAGATGGCGTGGGACACATGGTCCCACTGCGCCAGCAGTTCGGCGCGGGCGATGCCCAGCACCCGGCGCGAATCCCTCCAGACCTCGACCCGATCGCCTTCGAGCACCTGGCCCACGACATGGCTGCAGGCCGACAGCCCGTGGCGCCGCAGCACCGCCAGCGCCGCGTCGCGCTGGCGCAGCCGCACCTGCAGCAGCACGCCGAGTTCCTCGTTGAACAAGGCTCGGAGCGACAGGTCGTTGCGCCGCTCGGCCACCTGCTGCGCCCAGTTCTTGGCATCGCCTTCGTCGGGCAACGAGTCGGCGGCGGCGAGCAGCAGGTCCAGGTTCAGCGCCAGCCCGCAACTGCCGGCGAAGGCCATCTCGCAGGCCGCCGCCCACAGGCCGCCGTCGCTGCGGTCGTGGTAGGCCAGCACCAGCGCCTGCTCGCGCAGTTCGGCCAGTGCCGCGCACAGCCGCGACAGGTCCTGGGCATCGTCGAGGTCGGGCCCCTGTGCCGCCGCCTGCCCCAGCGCCTGCGCCAGGATGCTGCCGCCGATGCGCTGGCGCGAGTGCCCGAGGTCGACCAGCAGCAGCACGCTCGGCCCCTCGTCCAGCCGCAACTGCGGGGTCCAGGCGCCGCGCACATCGTCGAGCACCGCGAAGGCCGACACCAGCAGCGACACCGGCGAGGTCACCGCGCGCTGCTGCCCCTGCTGCTGCCAGCGGGTGTGCATCGACAGCGAATCCTTGCCCACCGGAACCGCGATACCCAGCCTCGGGCACAGGTCCATCGCGACCGCGCGCACCGTGTCGTACAGCGCGGCGTCCTGTCCGGGCTGTCCGCAGGCGGCCATCCAGTTGCACGACAGCTTGACCTGCGAAAGCCCGGCCAGCGGTGCGGCCAGCAGGTTGGTCAGCGCCTCGGCCACCGCCATGCGCCCGCTGGCGGCCGCGTCGGCCAGCGCCAGCGGAGTGCGCTCGCCCATGGCCATCGCCTCGCCGCGCACCCCGCTGTAGTCGGCCAGGGTGATCGCGCAATCGGCCACCGGCAGCTGCCGCGGTCCGACCAGCTGGTCGCGGTGCGACAACCCGCCCACGCTGCGGTCGCCGATGGTGATCAGGAAGCGCTTGCTGGCCACGCTGGGATGGCGCAGCACCGCGCGCGCCGCCCACTCCAGGTCCACCCCGGTCAAGTCGAGCCCCGGCAGCTCCAGCGCCTGCCGGCTGACCTCGCGCACCATGCGCGGCGGCTTGCCCAGCAGCACCGACATCGGCATGTCCACCGGGGGCCGGCCCAGCAGGCGGTCGGCGATCTGCAGCAGCGCGGGCTGCTGCGCCTGGCCGAGCACCGCGAAGGGGCAGCGCTCGCGCTCGCACAACGCGGCGAATTCGGGCAGCGCCTCGGCGGCGATCGCCAGCACGTAGCGCTCCTGGCTTTCGTTGCACCAGATCTCGCGCGGGCTCATCCCGCTTTCCTCGACCGGAACCTGGCGCAATTCCAGGCTGGCTCCCAGCCCGGCACCGTCGACCAGTTCGGGCAGCGCGTTCGACAACCCGCCCGCCCCCACGTCGTGGATGGCCAGTATCGGGTTCGCGGCCCCCAGCGCCCTGCAGGAATCGATCACCTCCTGCGCCCGCCGCTGCATCTCCGGGTTGCCCCGCTGCACCGAGTCGAAGTCCAGCTGCTCGGCATTGCTGCCGGTGGCCAGGCTCGACGCGGCGCCACCGCCGACGCCGATGCGCATTCCCGGCCCGCCCAGCTGCACCAGCAGCGTGCCGGCAGGGAACTCGATCTTGTGGGTGTGGGCGTCGGCGACCTCGCCGATGCCCCCGGCGACCATGATCGGCTTGTGGTAGCCCCAATGGCGCCCGCCGGCCACCTGCTCGAACACCCGGAACACCCCGCCCAGGTTCGGGCGCCCGAATTCGTTGTTGAACGCCGCGGCGCCGATCGGCCCCTCGACCATGATCTGCAGCGCGCTGGCCAGGTGCGACGGGCGCCCGACATCGGCGGCCTCCCAGGGCTCGGGCTGCTGCGGGTCCAGTCGCAGGTTCGATACGTGGAATCCGCTCAGCCCGGCCTTCGGCCGCCCGCCGCGCCCGGTCGCGCCCTCGTCGCGGATCTCCCCGCCGGCACCGGTGGCGGCCCCCGGAAACGGCGAGATCGCGGTCGGGTGGTTGTGGGTCTCGACCTTGATCAGCGCATGCACCAGCGCCGGCTCGGCGGTGTAGAGATGATCGGCTCCCTGCGGCTGCCAGCGCTGCACCGTCGCGCCCTGCAGCACCGCGGCGTTGTCGGAGTAGGCGACCACGGTGCCCTGCGGGTTGGCCGCATGGGTGTTGCGGATCATGTCGAACAGCGAGTGCGGCTGCTCGGCGCCGTCGATGACAAAGCGGGAGTTGAAGATCTTGTGCCGGCAGTGCTCGCTGTTGGCCTGGGCGAACATCAGCAGTTCGACATCGGTGGGGTTGCGCCCGAGTTGCCCGGCGAAGGCCTGCACCAGGTAGTCGATCTCCTGCGCGGACAGCGCCAGCCCCTGCTCGACATTGGCGCGCTCGAGCGCCCCCCGGCCCTCGCCGAGCACGTCCACCGTGCGCAGAGGCTGCGGCTGCAGGTCGACGAACAGGCGCGCGGCCTCGGCGCGCGACAGCAGCACGCTCTCGGTCATGCGGTCGTGCAGCGAGGCAGCCAGTTCGAGCAGCTCGGCCGCGCCCGGCACCGCGGCCCGACGCGCCATGCCCAGGCGCAGCTCGACCCCGCGCTCGATGCGCCGCACCACCGCGCCGCAATGCGCGGCGATGTCGGTGGCCTTGCTCGCCCACGGGGAAATGGTGCCCAGCCGCGGCACGACCAGCAACGCCGGCCCGTCGCAGGGGCCGCGATAGGGCTCGCCGTAGTCCAGCAGCTGGCGCAGGCGCTCGCGCAGCGCCGCGTCGGCGGGCCGATCGGTGGCGACGAAATGCACCAGCCTGGCGTGCAGACCCTCGATGCCGGCGGCCAGCCGCGGCTGCGCCTGGCGCAGCCTGTGCAGCAGGGCCTGCAGGCGAAACGGCGACAGCGCGACGGGGCCGTCGAAATCGAGCAGCGCGGGCTGCGCGCCGCTCGCGGCGGAAGAGGCCTGGGCCGGGGCCGGGGATGCGGGCAAGGGGGTCAGGGAGGACAAGTCGGCACTCGCGAGCGGGCGATGCGGGAGCAGGGTGCGGGAGCAGCAGCCGGCGCCTGCGCGAGCGCCCGCGGCTGCCGGGCAAAGCGGCATTGTAGGCGGCGCCAGCCGGCCCGCAGGACAGCGGCGGCAGCGAGTGACATAATGCGCAACATGAGTATTTCGATCAAGACCGAACAGGACCTGCCCGAGCTGCGCATCGCCGCGCGGCTGGGCGCCGAGCTGCTCGATTACCTGACGCCTTTCGTCCAGCCCGGGATCACCACCCGGGAGATCGACCGGCTGGCCCACGAATACACCGTGCAGGTGCAGCAGGCGATCCCCGCGCCGCTGAACTACGCGCCGCCGGGCTACACCCCCTACCCGGCGTCGATCTGCACTTCGGTCAACCACGTGGTCTGCCACGGCATTCCCAACGACCGCGCGCTCAAGGACGGCGACGTGGTCAACATCGACGTGACGGTGATCAAGAACGGCTGGCACGGCGACACCAGCCGCATGTTCCTGGTGGGCAAGGTGGCCCCGCATGTGCAGCGGCTGTGCCGCGTCACCTACGAGGCGATGTGGCACGGCATCACCCAGGTGCGCCCCGGCGGCCACCTGGGGGACGTCGGCCATGCGATCCAGACCTACGCCGAGGCGGCGGGCTACAGCGTGGTGCGGGAGTTCTGCGGCCACGGCATCGGCCGCAAGTTCCACGAGGATCCGCAGGTACTGCATTACGGCAAGCCCGGCACGCTGCAGGAACTGCGCCCCGGGATGGTGTTCACCATCGAGCCGATGATCAACGCCGGGCGCCGCGAAATCCGCGAGATGCCCGACGGCTGGACCATTGTCACCAAGGACCGCTCGCTGTCCGCGCAGTGGGAGCACATGGTGCTGGTCACCGAGTCCGGCTACGAGGTGCTGACGGTTTCCGCCGGCACCCCGGCGCCGCCGGCCTTCGTCGGCGCCGCGCAGCCGGCTTGAGCGCGCGCCGGGTCCGGGCGGGAAAGGCCGCGCGATGAACGCTCCGGCGCTGGCCCAGGCCGACACCGACCTGGCCCGGGTGCGCGACGCCTGGCGCGCGCAGCGCCAGCGCAGCATCGACGATTTCCGCCGGCATCCCGGTCGCCTGACCCACCTGCTGCGCGGCCTGTGCGCCGCCGCCGAGCGGGCCTTGCGCGACGTGTGGCTTTGCGCGGGCATGCCGGCCGGCGCGGCCCTGCTGGCGGTCGGGGGCTTCGGCCGCGGCGAGCTGTTTCCCGGATCGGACGTCGACGTGGTCGTGCTGCTGCCCGACGCCGACGACGAGGCCCTGCGCGCCGCGGCCGAGCGCTTTGTCGCCGGCTGCTGGGACGTCGGACTGGAAATCGGCGCCAGCGTGCGCACCATCGATGCGTGCATCGAGGAGTCGGTCGCCGACCTGACGGTGCAGACCTCGCTGCTGGAGGCGCGGCCGCTGTGCGGCAGCGCCGCGCTGGTCCGGCGCTTCGACGCCGCCTGGGGCTCCAGCCTGGATGCGCGGGACTTCTTCCAGGCCAAGCTGCTGGAGATGCGCCAGCGCCACGCCAGGTTCGAGAACACCCCCTACGCGCTCGAGCCCAATTGCAAGGAAAGCCCCGGCGGTCTGCGCGACCTGCAGATCCTGCTGTGGGTGGCACGCGCCGCGGGGCTGGGCAGAAGCTGGTCGCAGTTGCTGCGCCACGGGGTGCTCAGCCGCTACGAGGCACGCAAGATCCAGGCCAACGAGCGGCTGCTCAAGCACATTCGCGCCCACCTGCACCTGGCCGCCGGACGCCGCGAGGACCGACTGGGTTTCGATCTGCAGACCAGCGTCGCCGATTCCCTCGGACTGGTCGCCGACTCCACCAAGCGCGCCGGCGAAGTGCTGATGCAGCGCTACTACTGGGCGGCCAAGGCGGTCGAGCAGCTCAACCAGATCGTGCTGCTGAGCATCGAGGGCCGGCTGTGGCCCGAGCTCGCCTCGCAGCAGGGCCGCCCGGTGCGCGGCATCGAGGGCGTGGTCGACGGCATGTTCCTGGACAAGGACGGACGACTCGAGCCTGCCGACCTCGATCTCTACGAGCGCGATCCGCCGGCCATCCTGGAGACCTTCGTCGCCTTCACGCTGGCCCCCGGCATCCGCGGCCTGACCGCGCCCACGCTGCGCGCGCTGTACCACGCGCGCGAGCGCATGGACGCCGGCTTCCGCAATGCCCCGCGCAGCCGCGCGGCGTTCATGCGCATCCTGCGCTCGCCCAGGGGAATCACCCACGCGCTGCGGCTGATGAACCGCACCAGCGTGCTGGGCCGCTACCTGCCGGCGTTCCGCAGGATCGTCGGCCGCATGCAGCACGACCTGTTCCACGTCTACACGGTCGACCAGCACATCCTGATGGTGGTGCGAAATGTGCGCCGCTTCTTCATCCTCGAGCACGCCCACGAGTATCCCTTCTGCTCGCAGTTGGCCGCCGGGCTGGAGAAGCCGTGGCGGCTGGTGCTGGCGGCTCTGTTCCACGACATCGCCAAGGGACGCGGAGGCGACCACTCGGTGCTGGGCGCGGTGGAGTGGCGCCGCTTCGCGCGGGCCCACGGCATCGCCCGCGAGGACGCCGATTTCGTCGCGCTGCTGGTCGAGCAGCACCTGAGCATGTCGCGTGTCGCGCAGAAGGAGGACCTGAGCGACCCCGAGGTGGTGCTGCGCTTCGCCTCGACGGTGGGCGACGAGCCCAGGCTGACCGCGCTGTACCTGCTGACGGTGGCCGACATCCGCGGCACCAGCCCGAAGGTATGGAACGGCTGGAAGGCCAAGCTGCTCGAAGACCTGTACCGCGCCACGCTGCGGGTGCTGGGAGGACAGGCGCCGAACCCGCAGGCCGAGATCGAGCAGCGGCGGGCGGAAGCGCGCCGGCTGCTGAACCTGTACGGCATCGACGCCCAGGCGACCGCGGGCTTCTGGGACACCCTGGACTCGAGCTATTTCCTGCGCCACGATCCGGCCGACGTGGCCTGGCACACCCGCGAACTGCTGCGACGCGGCGACGCCGATGCGATGCTGGTCAGCTGCCGGCTGGCTCCGCACGGCGAGGGCCTGCAGGTGCTGGTGTACGGACCCGACCAGGTCGACCTGTTCGCCCGCATCTGCGGGTTCTTCGACAGCCACAACTTCAGCATCCTCGACGCCAAGGTGCACACCACGCGGGGCGGCCGGGCGCTGGACAGCTTCGTAGTCGTCGAGCCCTCGCTGGCGCAGCGCTACCGCCACCTGATCTCCCTCGTCGAGGTCGAGCTCGCGCGCACCCTGGCCGAGCGCCCGCCACTGCCCGAGCCGGTGCGCGGAAGGCTGTCGCGCCGGGTACGCCATTTCCCGGTGCAGCCGCGGGTCGAGCTGCGCCCCGACGAACGCGGCAGCAACTGGATCCTCAGCGTGCGCGCCAGCGACCGCACCGGTCTGCTGTATGCCATCGCGCGAGTGCTGGCGGCGCGATCGATCAGCGTGCAGCTGGCCAAGATCACCACGCTGGGCGAGCGGGTCGAGGACACCTTCCTGCTGCACGGCGACTCGCTGACCGACGAGCGCACCCAGATCGAAATCGAAAGCCGCCTGCTCGACGAACTGGCCCCCGCCTGACGCGCGACAGCCGAGCCGGGCCCGCCGCCTGCCGGCGGCGGGTGCTTCAGGTCTCCAGACCCGCGCGGCGCAGCCGCAGCCGCAGTTCGTCGATCTGCTCGAGCAGTTGCAGCGCCAGCGCGGCGCCTTCGAGGTTCAGTCCGAGGTCGCGCTGCAGCCGCCTCACGCGGCGCGCGACGAACAGCGCCTCGACGGCAAAGCGCGGGCGCCCGGCGTCGGCGGCCAACGGCTGCAGGATCGCGGTGTCGACCAGCTCCAGCACCCACGCTTCGCTCTCGCCGCAGGCCCGCGCCAGATCCTCGGCTGCCAGAGCGGGCTGCGCACCGTCCAGGAATTCGGCGATCAGTCGTTGCATGTCCATCACCCTTCGAATCCGGCGCGCGGATGGAAGCGCAGCTCGGCCGCCATGCGCTGCCACGCCTGAACGACCTTGGGATCGTCCGCCGGAGGCAGCACCACCTGCAGCTGCACGTACAGGTCGCCCGCGGGCTGCCCCGGCAGCCCGCGGCCCTTCAGGCGCAGCTTGCGCCCCGCCTGCGACCCCGGGGGTACCCGCAATTCCAGCCTGCCGCCCGGTACCGGCAGCTGCACCTCGCAACCCAGCGCCGCCTCCCAGGGCGCCAGCGGCAGGTCCATGTAGAGGTCGCGCTCGACCAGGCGCCACAGCCGATGCGGCCGGAAGTGGATCTCCAGGTAGAGGTCGCCGCGAGCGCCGCCGGCCCCGGCTGCGCCCTGTCCCGCCAGGCGCAGCCGCTGGCCCTCGCGCACCCCGGGCGGAATGCGCACCTGCAGGCTGCGCTCGACCAGCCGCACGCGCCCGGAGGCATCGGCCTGCGGGCTTTGCAGCGTGATGGTGCGCTCGGCTCCGGAGAAGGCATCCTCGATGTCGACGGCCACGCGGGCATGGTGGTCCGCAGCCATCGCCTGCGCGCCGCCGCGCGGCTGGCGCGCGGCACCGAACAGCGACTCGAAGAATTCGCTGAACGCGGCCTCGTCTGCGGCGTGGCCGGGCCCGCCGTCGCCGCTGAACTCGAAGCCGCTGCCCCAGTCGGGGGGCGGCTGGAACTCCTGCCCGCTCTGCCAGCGCGCGCCCAGGCGGTCGTAGGCGGCGCGCTTCTCGGCGTCGCGCAGCACCTCGTAGGCCTCTCCGAGTTCCTTGAAGCGCTCCTCGGCCTGCGGCTCCTTGCTGACGTCCGGGTGGTACTTGCGCGCCAGCTTGCGGTAGGCGCGCTTGATGTCGTCGTCCGCGGCATCGCGGGGTACGCCGAGGATCGCGTAGTAGTCCTTGTATTGCATCGGCTGCGGGGCGGGGGAGCGCCCGGGACGGGCGCCTTGCGAACCATGTGGGAGCCGTGCCGAGTCTTTTCAAGAGCCCCGGTCAGATTCCGGCCATACCTGTCGCGGCGAGTAAGAACCTGTATCAGGCGGCTTGATTCCGCGATGTCCCCGGGCCGGCGCGATACGTCCTGTTTCTCTCGTCTCCTCCGGTTTCAATGGGTCACGGACACGACATTTGCGTCCGCTGTACTGCGCGCTGCCGCCCGCCTCCGGAATGGTCATGGCCGATTTGCAGGGCCGGGCTGCGTATCGCCTTGAAAATACCTCGCCCGTCGCCCGGCACGGCGCATCGGCCGGGCCGTCTCAAAATCCGACAACCGCAAAGGGACTTCTCGATGAAACACCGCATGTTCGCGCTGGGCAGCCTGGCTGCCGCGCTGGCCGCCGCCTGCGCCGCGCCGGTCCGGGCCCAATCGGCCCAATCGGCCCAATCGGCCCAATCGGCCCAATCGGCCCAATCGGCCCAATCCCTCGGCAGCGTGCAGGCCGACTCGACCGCCTCGGCCTCCGCGAACGCCTCTGCCAAGGCCTTTTCCAGCAAGGTCTACACCCGCGAGCAGCTGCTGCACACCACGCAACCGGTGAAGACCGTGTCCAAGCATGCGATCGACCTGTTCGGGCCCGCCGCCTCGGGCATGCAGGCGCTGAGCATGCTGCCCAACGTCAAGATCAGCAGCTACAGCCCGATGAGCGTATCCGCCCGCTCGACCCTGTCGATGCGCGGGGTCAAGGTGGGCAACAACAGCATTCCCGGCGACCTGGCCTCCAACTCGATCACCGCCGAACTCGACGGCGTGCCGCTGAACAGCCTGATCCAGGGCACCGGCTGGCACTCGCCCGAGGTTCCGATCGGCGCGCTGCTGCAGGGCATCAACGTGGTGCAAGGGCCGGGGGACGCCCGCGACCGCTGGTACGACAGCCTGGGCGGCACGGTGAACTTCATCCCGCTGCAGCCGACCGGACGGCCGTTGACCCGGGTCGATCTGTCGCTTGGCAGCAACAGCTCCCGGGTGCTGTCGGTGACCCACACGACCGGCGACTTCCACGGCTGGTCCTCGGTGTTCGGCGTGGCCGACGCCTACAGCCACAGCTACCGCAGCGGAGCGACGCTGCACTCCAAGACCCTGCAGGGCTACCTGAAGGCACGCAAGAGCATCGAGAACGGCAGCCTGAGCTTCGGCGCCTACAGCCTGGACAACAACGAACACCGGCCGAACATGATCCCGGTGAACGCGTCGGACGCCGCGGCCAACGGGATCTATCTGAACGGCAGCAACGGCGGCAGCGGGGAGCTCTACAGCCAGCAGACCTCGGGCTTCTACTCGACGCTGCCGCCGTCGCTGTGGCAGAAACACATCTACATCAAGGACAACATGGCGTGGACGAGGCTGCGGCTGCACCTCGATCCGGGCTGGAAAATGTCCAACCTGATTTTCATCCGCGATGGCAATGTCGAGCACTTCCGGCAGAATTATTTCACCAACGGTGGCGCACCCGCGGCCAACGCCGGCGAATATTACACCGAACATTCGCTGAATTATGGCGACAAACTGACTTTCGATCAGCGACTGGACCGCCGGAACACCATCAGTTACGGCGGTTATTTTCTCGCCTCGCGCTCGAGCAACAACTATATCGGCTACACGCCGAACCCGTCGATCAGCGTCAACGCCGACAGCGGACTGACCGCCGCCGACATCGACAGCATCGGCGCCAACACCACGACCAACCTGTACTGGGCGGCCTTCCTGCAGGACCGATTCCGGCCCGTGCGATCGCTGGTGATCGTGCCCGGGATCCGCTTCGTCAGCTTCGAGACCAATTTCTCCAACACCACCCAGGCGCAGGCAAGCGGCCTCGGATTGAGCCCGGCCTTTGCCTCCAGCACCGCCACCGGCGACCCGACCCCCGACTCGTCGACCAACTTCCACAAGGCGGAGCCCTCGCTGTCGATGAACTGGAGGATCCGGCCCGGGCTGCATGCCTTCGGCAGCTACGCCGTGGCCTACCACAACCCGCGCGACGGCAACTACGACCCCATCTCGACCGTCGCCCCCGACCTGGCGCTGCTGCAGCTGGTGAAGGCGCAGACCTTCGACGCCGGGCTGCGCTACCACGCCCGCCGGGTCGCCGGGTTGCGCGACGTCTACGCCAGCGTCGACTATTTCCACACCAGGCTGTCGAACGAGACGGTCAAGTTCAGCAACCTGGTCAACAACCAGCGCATGTTCGCCACCGGGGCCGCGTCGCTGCAGGGCATCGACCTGCAACTGCGCGGAGCGGTCGACCGCGACTGGATGGCCTTCGCCAACCTGGGCTGGCTCGATTCCACCTGGGACAGCTACTACAGCTTCTCGTCCAAGCAGAGCTTCGACGGCCAACCGGTGTCCAATTCGCCGAAGATCACCGCCAACCTGGGTCTGACCTACCGCTACTTCTACGGCTCGGGAGTCGTCGACACCACGCTGTGGGACCAGTACACCGGCGCGCAGTACCTGTTCGACAACAACCTGGTGGCGCCGACCTCCCAGCAGATCCCCAGCTACAACCTGCTGAACCTGAGCGTCAAGGACCGCATGCCCCAGCTGATCCCGGGGACCCAGCTGACCACCCTGACGCTGTCGGTGCTCAACCTGCTGGGCAAGCAGTACAACTCGACCGAGTACATCTCGTCGGGCGGCTACTTCGGCACCGGCAATGCCCCCAATGGCAACGGCTACGTGATCGCCAACCCGGGGGCACCGCGGCAGATCTACCTCGGCCTGTCGGCGGCGTTCTAGCAGGCCGCGAAGGACCGGACGGGGGGCGGCGACGGGCAATCCGCTAGGCTGTGGGAGGCGCACGCAGCGACGTGCGTCTGCCGTTGCCCGCGCCTGCCCCTGCCTGCGCCCCGCCGCGGCGACAAGCCGCGTGAAACCCTCGTGTCCTCCGCCTCCTCGCCCCCCTTCTGGCGCCGCTGGTTCGGCGCCTCGCATCTTTCCGCCGGCTTTGTCACCGTGCTGGTCGGCTACACCAGTTCGGCCGCGATCGTGTTCGAGGCGGCGCGCGCCGCCGGCGCCGGGCCGGCCGAGATCGCGTCCTGGCTATGGGCGCTGGGGCTGGGAATGGGGCTGAGCTGCGCGCTGCTGTCGCTGCGCTTTCGCAGCCCCATCGTCACCGCCTGGTCGACCCCCGGCGCGGCGCTGCTGGCGACCTCGCTGCACGGCGTGCCGATGGCGCAGGCCATCGGGGTCTTCCTGTTCGCTTCCGCGCTGGCCGCGCTGGCCGGCTTCAGCGGCTGGTTCGAGCGCCTGGTGCACCGCATCCCCCGTGCGCTGGCCGCCGCGCTGCTGGCGGGGGTGTTGCTGGAGTTCGGCCTCGGGCTGTTCCACGCGCTGTCGGCCAGCCCGCTGCTGGTCGGGGCGATGCTGCTGAGCCTGTTGCTGGCGCGGCGCCTGGCTCCCCGCTACGCGGTCGCGCTGAGCTTCGGCGTCGGCGTGGCGGTGGCGGCGCTGGCCGGCCACTGGCGGCCCGCCGGGCTGCCGTGGCAGCTGACCCATCCGGTATGGACCACCCCGCGCTTCGCCGTCGGCAGCCTGCTGGGGATCGGCCTGCCGCTGTTCATCGTGTCCATGGCCTCGCAGAACCTGCCGGGATTGGCGGTGCTGCGCAGCAACGGCTACCAGACCCCGGCGACCCCGCTGGTCGGCTGGACCGGGCTCATCGGCGTGCTCCTGGCACCGTTCGGGGGCTTTTCCTACAACCTGGCGGCGATCACCGCGGCCATCTGCGTCGGTCCGGAGGCCGACCCCGACCCGCGCCAGCGTTGGCGCGCCGCGGTGTGGGCGGGGGTGTTCTACGCCCTCACCGGCCTGCTGGGCGCCACCGTGGCGGCGCTGTTCGCGGCCTTTCCGCCGGCCCTCGTGGCCGCGATCGCGGGACTGGCGCTGCTCAGCACCATCGGCAACAGCCTGCTGTCGGCGCTGGCCGACGACGAGTGGCGCGACGGCGCGCTGGTGACCTTCCTGGTCACGGCGTCGGGGCTGAGCCTGGGCGGCATCGGCAGCGCCTTCTGGGGCCTGGTGCTGGGGCTGGCCGCCAGCCTGATCGTGCGCCGCGCCTGACGGCGCGGACTCGTGCGCCGCGCCTGAAGGCGCGGACGAGCGCGTTCAGTCGCGACCGAGCAGGAAGGGCATGGCCGCCTGCAGCAACTCGCCCGGAGCCTCCTCGGGGATGTAGTGCCCGCAGCGCAGCGTGCCGCCACGCACGTCGCGCGCCACCTGCCGCCATTCGGCCAGCGGGTCGAAGCAGCGCTGCACCACCCCGTGTTCCCCCCACAGCACCTGCAGCGGCAGTTCCAGCATGGCGCCGCGCGCGCGGTCGGCCGCGTCGTGCTCCAGGTCGATCGACGCGGCGGCGCGGTAGTCCTCGCACAGCCCATGGGCCGCGCCGGGCTGCGCCAGGCAGCGGGAATAGGCCTGCAGCGCCCGCGGGTCGAAGGCCTCGAGGCCGCCGTTGCGGCTGCGCATCAGGTCGCGCACATACGCCCCCGGGTCGGCCTCGATCAGCCGCTCGGGCAGCGGACTCGGCTGGATCAGGAAGAACCAGTGCCAATAGGCCCGCGCGTAGGTCTCGTCGGTCTTGCGGTACATCGCCAGCGTGGGGGCGATGTCCAGCAGGGTCATGCGGCCGACGGCCTGCGGGTGGTCGGCTGCCAGCCGGTGGGCGACGCGGGCGCCGCGGTCGTGGGCCAGCACGGCGAACCGCCGGTATCCGAGGCTGCGCATGAGCTCCAGCAGGTCCCCCGCCATGGCGCGGCGGCTGTAGTTGGCATGGTCGGGCCGTCCGCGCGGCTTGGAGGAATCGCCATAGCCCCGCAGGTCGCACAGCACCACGCTGAAATGCCTGGCCAGTTCGCCGGCGACGCGGTGCCAGATCACATGGGTCTGCGGATGCCCGTGCAGCAGCAGCAGCGGCGGGCCGTCGCCACCCTGCAGCGCGTGCAGCGACACCTCGTCGTCGATGCGCACGCGCCGCGCCTGCAAGCCCGGAAAGAACCAGGCATCGTCCTCGGAGGTGGTGAAGTCTGGCGGTTCCATCGGGCAAGCATAGCCGCAACGCGGCGGTCTTGAAATCGCGGCAACGGTTCACAGATAGGGCTCAACAGGCGCGCACCGGCCAGGACGGCCGCGGCGCTGCCGGATCCGAACTTTCGAAGGAGAGACCATCATGGTGGCAACCCTGCTGAGGACCCCGGCGAGCTGGTTCGCCGACTTCGACCGCCTGCAGCGCGAACTCGACCGCAGCCTGGCCGGCTTCGGCCTGCCGGTGAGCATCCGCGCCGCCGGCGGCGAGAGCTTTCCGCCGCTGAACATCGGCTCCACCCCGCAAGCGCTCGAGGTGTATGCCTTCGCGCCGGGGATCGACCCGGCGCAGCTGGAGGTGACCGTCGATCGCAACCTGCTGACCATCGCCGGCAAGCGGCTGTTGCCGCAGCCGGCCAAGGACCAGACCAGCTACGCCGAGGAGCGCTTCAGCGGCAGCTTCCGCCGGGTCATCAGCCTGCCCGAGGATGCCGACGCTTCGAAGGTCGAGGCGCGCTACAGCGACGGCGTGCTGCGGGTGAGCGTGGCGCGGCGCGAGGCGGTGCAGCCGCGGCGCATCGCGGTGAACTGAAACCACCCCCGGCAGGCCGCGCAGCCGGCCTGCGACCCCGAATCCAGCGGAGACCGACGATGAATACCCCGAACCAGTCCATCACCCCTTCCCAATCCGGCGACGCCGCGCGGGTCGCTGCCCGAGACGGCGACAGCGAACTGCGGACCCTGGCGCCCCGTGTGGACATCTGGGAGGATGCCGAAGGCATCACCCTGCGCGCCGACATGCCCGGCGTGCCGCGGGACCAGCTGCAGGTGCAGGTCGACGGCGACACCCTGAGCCTGGGGGGCCCGGTACGCATCGAGTTGCCCCAGGGCATGCAGCCCACCTACGCCGAAATCCGCAACGGCGCGTGGAAGCGCAGCTTCACGCTGTCGCGCGAACTCGATGCCGCTGCGATCCAGGCGAGCATGAAGGACGGGGTGCTCGAGTTGCGCATCCCCAGGGCCGAGCACGCCCGCCCGCGCAAGGTCGAGGTGCGCGCGGGCTGAGCGCGGGCTGAGCGCCGGCGCGGCGGTCGCGCCCGGGAGCGCGCCACGTGGCGCGCCTTCCCCGGCGCCAATACACTGGCGTTCATGTGCTCCGCCGGCAGCCGATGAACGCCTCCTCAGTCCCTCCCGAGATTGTCGATCTGGCCCGCAGCGGCGACATGCTCGCCCAGGAATGGCTGGGAGACCACCTGCGCAACCAGGGACAGCACGACCAGGCCGGCTTCTGGTACGAAAAGGCGGCCAGCCAGGGCTCGGCCAGCGCCCAGTACAACCTCGGCTGGATGCACTACCACGGGCGGGGGGTCGCGCAGGACTACGCCCGCTGCATGTATTGGTGGAAGCAAGCCGCGGAGCAGAACATGATCCGGGCGATCGCTTCCATCGGCATCCTGTTCGAAAACGGCTACGTGGTGCAGCGCAACCCCACCGAGGCCGCTCGCTGGTACCGGGCCGCGGCCGACCAGGGCGACGCCCAGGCCAACTGGTTCCTCGGCCGGCTGTACCAGCGCGGGCTGGGGGTGGCCCGCGACCGCGAACTGGCGCTGCATTTCTACCGCCGCGCCGCCGAGCAGTCGCACCGTTCGGCGCAGTTCACGCTGGGCATCAGCCTGCTCGCCGGGCATGCGCGCGAGCGCTGGCCGCAGGGCGTCGAGTGGCTGCGCCACGCCGCGCAGGCCGGACACCAGGCGGCGCAGTACCTGCTGGGCGTGGCCCTGGTGCGCGGCCGGCGCGCGCCGCGCGACGTGCGCGAGGCGCTGCACTGGCTCGGCCAGGCCGCCGAGGCGGGCGATGCGCGCGCCCAGTATCAGCTGGGCAATCTGTACGCCCAGGGCAACGGCGTGCTGGCCGACCTCGGCCGCGCCAAGCATTGGTGGAAGGCGGCGGCCTCGCAGCGCCACGTCCCCAGCCGCGAGGCGCTGCGCCGGCTGCGCCACCAGCTCGAAGGCGAAGGCATCGACTTCGAGCACAGCGACTTCGCCCCGACCGTGGTCGGCCAGCCGGCCGGGCGCCGGCGCCGGCGCATCTGATCCGGCCGCGAGCCCGGCCGGCGCGTGCAGCGCCTCAGTCGCCGCGCTGGCGCAGCGAGGCGTCGGCGCGGCCGGCGAGGATCTTGCGACCCATGCTGAAGCGATGCACCTCGCTCGGGCCGTCGTAGATGCGGAACGCCCGCATGTCGGCGAAGATCCGCGCCACCACCTTTTCCCCGGTCACCCCCTGCCCGCCGAGGATCTGCACGCAGCGATCGACCACCCGCCACTGCGCCTCCGAGCACACCACCTTGGCGCGACTGGACTCGAAATTGCAGCGCTCGCCGCGGTCGAGCAGCCACGCGGTGTGCCAGATATGCAGCCTGGCGCTCCACAGGTCCATGTCGTTGTCGGCCAGCATGAAACCCACCCCCTGGTGCTCGCCCAGCGGACGGCCGAAGGCCTGGCGCTGGCGGGCATGCGCCAGCGCCTCGTCGTGGGCGCGCCGCGCCTGGCCGAGCCAGCGCATGCAGTGGGTCAGGCGCGCCGGCGCCAGGCGCACCTGGGCGTAGCGAAAGCCCTGCCCGGGCTCGCCCAGGATGTCGCTCGCCGGCACCCGCAGGCCCTCGAACCGCACCACCCCGTGGCCCCCGGTGAAACACGAGTCCAGCGCGTCCATCGTGCGCGCGACGCGGATTCCCGGGCGGTCCATGTCGGCCAGGAACATGCTGGCCGAACCGTCCTCCATGCGAGCCATGATGATCGCGAAACCCGCGCCCTGGGCGCCGGTGATCAGCCACTTGGTTCCGTCGATCACGTAGTCGTCGCCGTCGCGCACCGCCGTCGTCAGCAGCATCGACGGGTCGGCTCCGGCCCCCGGCGGAGGTTCGGTCATGCAAAAGCACGAGCGCACCCGACCTTGCACCAGCGGGCGCAGCCAGCGCTGCTTCTGCGAGGGCGACGCGACGGCCTCCAGCAGGTGGATGTTGCCTTCGTCGGGCGCGTGGATGTTCAGCGCGGTCGGGCCGAGCGAGGAATAGCCGGCCTCCTCGAACACGACGGCCTTCGCCAGGTGCCCCAACCCCAGCCCTCCCAGCTCACGCGGGGCGTGCGGGGTCAGCAGGCCGGCGGAGCGCGCCAGCGCGATGAGCTCGCCGCGCAGATCCTCGCTCGGTCCGTGGGCTCCGTAGCGGGGGTCGGTCTCGTAGGGAACGATCTGTTCGGCGACAAAGGTCCTGACCCGGGCCTGCAGTTCGGCAAGCTCGGGGGAAAGCGAAAAGTCCATTCGAGGCTCCATCGGCAGCGCCGCCGCGGCCAGCGCGGCGGCCGGATTGCACCCATGCGGCCCTATTGTGCAGCGCGCAACCTTCGAGCGGCGCGGACTTCAGCTCTCGCAGCGCTCCAGGTCGGCCGGCCAGCGCAGCCGATGGCCGGTGCGCGCGGCCAGCGCCTCGATGTCCTGCTCGGTGTCGATGTCCACGCCGTAGCGGCGGTTGCTGGTCGGCCAGTGCAGCACCCGCGAGGCGTTGTGCTGCTGCCAGCGGCGGCAGCCGGCATCGCCGGACTCCGACTCGATCTGCTCGCGCACCGCTGCGCTGAACACCAGCGGGTTGCCGCGCTGGCCGTCGACCAGCGGCTGCACGAGTTCCACCCCTTCGGGGCGCTGCTTGTAGGCCTTGATCAGATCGGCGATGTCCTGGGCGTGCAGCAGCGGCTGGTCGGCCAGCGCCACCAGCACGCAATCCAGCGTCGCGGGCAGCGCCCGCAGCCCTGCGCGCATCGACGACGCCTGCCCCTGCTCGGGGTGCGGGTTGTGCACCAGGGTCACCGGGAATTCGCGCACCACCGGCTCGATGCGCTCGCCGTGGCGCCCCAGCACGACCACCACCTCGTCGACCCCGCCGCCCGACAGCGCGACCAGCGCGCGGCGGATCAGCGGCACGCCGCCGAGTTCGAGCAGGCACTTCGGGCGGCCGCCGATGCGCGACCCCTCGCCCGCGGCCAGCAGCACCGCGCCGACGCGCAGCCTGGAGTACAGGCCGCCTCCGGCCTTGAGCAGGCATCCCATGGCTCAGCTCCCGCAGCCCGAGGCCGCGATCGCGGTCGCCTGCGCCGATGCCGGCGCCGTCGGGGCCTGCTGCGGCGCCGCCGACGCCTGCCCGGAGCGCCGCGCCGCGACCACTGCGGCCAGCACCGACAGCGCGATTTCCTGCGGCGTATGCGCCTGGATCGGGGTCCCGGCCGGGGCGATGATGGCCTCCACCGCGGCGCGGTCGGCGCCGCCGGCGATCAGGCTTTCACGCAGCACGCCGGCCTTGCGCGCGCTGGCGACGAACCACAGCCGCCGCGGCTGCAGCGCCAGCGCACCGCGCAGCGCCTGCAGGTCGCGCTGGCCCTGGGTGGCGACGACCGCGAAGTCGCAGGCCGGCAGGCGCTCGCGCACGAAATCGGGAACATCCTTGCCCAGTCGCTGCACGCCGTCGGACTCGCCGTCCTTCAGCCCCGGGGCGATCCAGGCCAGGCGCAACCCCAGGTGGGGCGCCAGCGCCACCAGCGCCCGCGCCAGCGGCGTGTTGCCGAACACCGCCAGCAGCGGGTCCGGCAGCACCGGGTCGACGAACAATTCCAGCGCGCCGCCGGACTGGCAGGCCATGCCGAACTCCAGCACGTCGCCCAGGTCGCGCTCCGAGCCCTCGGCCGAAGGGCTGATGCGCACGGTGCGCGCGCGTCCGTCGGCGAGCGCCTGGCGCACCGTGCGCAGCACCGCCGGCTGCGCGCAACCGCCGCCGATCCAGCCGTGGATGCTGCCATCGACCAGCACCAGCGCCTTGTCCCCGGGCTTGGACGAGGTCGGCGCCTGCACCCTGAGCACGGTGACCAGCGCGAACGCGCGACCCTCGCGTTGACATTGCGCGGCCTGTTGGATCCATTCGTTTGCCAGCATGTTCACTCTCCTCGTCGGGCGGGCGCGCACCGCCTAGCCTCGCACAGCCGCGCCCTCAATGCAAATGCTTCCTCGCCGCGGCCAGGTCGGCCAGGCTGGCCAGTGGCACGAAGCGCTGGACACTGGAGCGCGCGGCCTGCAGCGCCGCGGCAGCCGGAACCGCGCGCGTCGGATGAAACCAGGTGATCTGCGCGCCCCGCCCGCGCAGCGCCCGCAGCGCCTGCGCCAGCACCTCGGGCGGGTCGGTATCGAATCCGTCGGACATCACCCACACGCGCACCCCCCTGCCCAACTGGTGGCGGGCATCGCCGCGCGCGAATTCCTGCAGGCAGGCGCCGATCCGCGTGCCGGCGCCGAAGCCCGCGGTCACGGCGTTGATCTTCTCCTGCGTGGCCGCGCTGTCGCGCTGCATGAGGGCGCTGACTTCGGCCAGCCGCAGATGAAACACGAACACCCGGGCGTCGCAGGCGCCGGCGAAGGCGCGCGCCACGCGCAGGAAGAACGCGCCGTGCGCCTGCATCGACCGGCTGACGTCGGCGAGGATGAACAGCCGCGGCGGCTCGACGC
This sequence comes from Pseudomonadota bacterium, assembly GCA_021845505.1. Lineage (GTDB taxonomy): Bacteria > Pseudomonadota > Gammaproteobacteria > Burkholderiales > Burkholderiaceae_C > Thiomonas_A. The sequence continues at coordinate 27,560 of JAJZVU010000014.1, forward strand.
GGCGCAGCTTCCATCCCGGCTGCAGCGGCTCGCCGCCCCAGGCGACGCTGCGCCGCAGCGTGGCGCGCAGGTCCAGCCGCGCCTGGCTGGCGGCGCGCACGCTGCGCCAGCGGCGAGTCGGGCGCGGCCGCAAGCGCTGCGCGATGTCGCGCGCCACCCGCTGCAGGGCCAGCAGATCCTGCGGCAACCACATCTGGCCGTCGCGCTGCTGCAGCGCTTCGGCGCGGCTGGCGCCGCCCTGTGCCCGCTCGGCGGCCTGTTGCTCGCCCTCTCCGGCCTGCTCGGCCGTCGCCGCCGCGCCCGCCGACTGCGGCGCGGCAGCGGCCTGCTGCTCCATGCCACGATGCAGGTCGGAGACGAGTTGCCGCAGGTCGCGGCTGCGCCGAGTCTGCTGGCTCACCTTCACCTGGCCGCGCAGGCGTTGCGGCCACCAGTAGCGCTCGAACACATCGCGCCAGCGCCGCCAGTCGCGCAGGTTGCTGCAGGCGATGCTGCGCCAGGCCGCCTCCACCGCGGCCGCCTCGCCCACCCCCAGCGACAGCGCGGCCTGCAGCATGCAGCGCTCCTCGGCCGGGCCGACCGCGAAGCCGTGCTCGCGCAGCAGCGCGGCGAATCCGGCGATGCGCTCGACCGCGGATACCGACGATGTGGCCGGCATGGGCTGCTCCAGTACGCGGCGCCCGCGCCCGGTCAGCGCGCGGCCTCGCGCAGCGCCTCGCCGACGCCGCCGGCCTCGCCGCGCTCGCCCAGTTGCCGCAGACGCTCGGCCTGCATCGCGAAGCGATCCTCCTGGGTCTTGAGCAGGCAGCCCAGGGTGCTGAGCAGCAGATCGAGGTCCTCGGGAAGCCGCTGCTGTCCCAGGCCATGCAGCGCACGGATCCAGTCCAGGGTCTCGGCGACGCCTGGGGTCTTGGCCAGGTCCTGCTTGCGCAGGGCCTGCACGAAGGCCACCGCCTGCTCGGCCAGCCGGATCTGCACCTGCGGCAGCGCCAGCCGCACGATGCGGGTCTCGCGTTCCAGGTCGGGATAGTCCAGGTAGTGGTACAGGCAGCGCCTGCGCAGCGCGTCGGACAGCTCGCGCGTGCCGTTGCTGGTCAGGATGACCTGCGGGATGCTGGTGGCGCGCACGGTGCCGATTTCCGGCACGGTGATCTGGTAGTCGGCCAGCACCTCGAGCAGGAAGGCCTCGAAGGCCTCGTCGGCGCGGTCGATCTCATCGATCAGCAGCACGCAGGGTTCGGGGGTGCTGATCGCCCGCAGCAGCGGCCGCTCGAGCAGGTAGTCGCGCCCGAACAGGTCCTGCTCGCGCAACGCCTGCTGGCTGTTCTCGTGCAGCCGGATGGCCATCAGCTGGCGGCCGTAGTTCCATTCGTAGGCCGCCTGCGACAGGTCCAGCCCCTCGAAGCACTGCAGCCGCACCAGCTGACGCGAGCCGGCACGCGCCAGCGCGCCGGCGAGCGCGGTCTTGCCGACCCCGGCGTCGCCCTCCACCAGCAGCGGACGCTGCAGGTCCTGCGCCAGCCAGCAGGCGGTCGCCAGGTCGGCGTCGGCGACGTAGCCGGCCTGGTGCAGCGCCTCGCGCAGCGCGCGCGGCGCCGCCAGGCCGGGCTGCGCTGCCGCCTGGCTCATCGGGCCGGCCTGGCGAAGCGCGAGGCGAACCAGCCGCGGACCAGCGCCCACAGCAGCGCCAGGCCGTTGATCTCGCGTGCCGCCTGACGCGCGGGCGCGGCAGGCGCGGGCGGCTGCTGCGCGGCCTGCGCGGGGGGCACGGCGTCCGGCTGCGCCTGCGCCTGCGCCTGCGGCAGTTGGCGCGCCGCCTGCTCGAAGTTCTGCACGAACTGGCCGAGCATCATTTCCGACACCTGGACCATCATGCGGCCGCCGAACTGGGCGAACTTGCCGTTGACCACCACGCTGGCCTGCCCGAGCAGGCTGGCCTTCGCCGGCGACTCGGCCAGCGGCTCGATGACCGCGTTCAAGTCCATCGCCGCCGAGGAGCCGCCCTTGTCGGCACCCTTGGCGCGCAGCACCACGCGGCGCGCCTGGGGGTCGCATTCGACGACCTCGACGCTGCCGCCGAACTGCGCCAGCGCCGGGCCGACCTTGACCTTCACCGCGCCCTTGTAGGAGTTCGCGGACAGCTGTTCGGTGATCTCGGCCCCCGGCATGCACCCGGCGAGCTGCCGCAGGTCCTGCAGCACAGCCCAGGCGCGTGCCGGGTCGACGTCCAGCGGATAGGTCTTGTCGATCTTGACTTCCATGGTGTGTCTCGAAAGGGTCGGGCCGCGGCGCGGCGATCAAGCCGCCACGCCGTGCTTGCGCAGTTCCTTCCACACGCGGAAGGAGTTGTGGGGCATGTCCATGTGGGTGACGCCGAGGTGGGCGAAGGCGTCGACCACCGCCGAGGTGAAGGTCGGGATCGATCCCACGTGGGGCGACTCGGCGACTCCCTTGGCGCCGATCGGGTGGTGGGGCGACGGCGTCACGGTGTAGTCGGTCTCCCACCTGGGAGCTTCCACCGCGGTGGGCAGGAAGTAGTCCATCAGGGTGTTGCCCAGCAGGTTGCCCTGGGCATCGAAGGGCATCTGCTGGCCCATCGCCACCGCGAATCCCTCGGTCAGCCCGCCGTGGATCTGGCCCTCGATGATCATCGGGTTGATGCGGGTGCCGCAATCGTCCAGCGCGTAGAAGCGCCGCACCTTGGTCTCGCCGGTGGCGCGGTCGATGTCGACCACGCACAGGTAGATTCCGAAGGGATAGGTGAAGTTCGGCGGGTCGTAGTAATGCACCGCCTCCAGCCCCGGCTCCATGCCGTCGGGCGGCTGGTGGTAGGCGGCCCAGGCGATGTCGTTCATGGTCTTGTAGCGCGAGTCGTCGCCCTTGACCTTGAAGCGATCGACCTCCCAGTCCAGGTCCTGTTCGCTGACCTCCAGCAGGTGGGCCGCGATGCGCCGCGCCTTGGCGTGGATCTTGCGCGCGGCCAGCGCGATCGCCGCGCCGGCCACCGGGGTCGAGCGGCTGCCGTAGGTGCCGAGCCCGTAGGGAGCGGTCGAGGTGTCACCCTCCTCGACCTGGATGACCTCGGAGGGGATGCCCAGTTCGGTGGCGATGATCTGGGCGTAGGTCGTCTGGTGCCCCTGCCCCTGGGTGATGGTGCCCATGCGGGCGATCGCGCTGCCGGTCGGATGCACCCGGATTTCACACGAATCGAACATCCCCACGCCCAGGATGTCGCACATCTTGCTCGGGCCGGCGCCGACGACCTCGGTGAAGGTGACCAGGCCGATGCCCATCAGCGTCGGGCAGTCCGGATCGGCGCGCTTGGCCGCCTGCTCGGCGCGCAGCGCCTTGTAGTCGACCGCGTCCAGCACCTTGTCGAGCGCGGTGTGGTAGTCCCCCGAGTCGTAGTCGAAGCCGAAAGGGCTGCGGTAGGGGAACTGCTCCTTGCGGATGAAATTGCGGGCGCGGATCTCGGCCTTGTCCATTCCCAGCTTCTGCGCCAGCACGTCGACCATGCGCTCGATCAGGTACACCGCCTCGGTGACGCGGAACGAACAGCGGTACGCGACGCCTCCCGGAGCCTTGTTGGTGTAGACCCCCTTGACCTCGGCATGCGCGGCGGCGATGTCGTAGGAACCCGAGCAGATGTGGAACAGTCCGGCCGGGAACTTGCTCGGGTCGGCGCAGGCATCGAAGGCGCCGTGGTCGGCCAGCACCTTCACGCGCAGCCCGAGGATGCGGCCGTCGGCGGTGGCCGCGAGTTCGCCGTCCATGTGGTAGTCGCGGGCGAAGGCGGTGGTGGAGATGTTCTCGATGCGGTCCTCCACCCACTTCACGGGCCGCCCCAGCACGATGGAGGCGACGATCGCGCAGACGTAGCCCGGGTAGACCCCGACCTTGTTGCCGAAGCCGCCGCCGATATCGGGGCTGATGATCCGCACCTTGGACTCGGGAATTCCCGACAGCATGGACACCACGGTGCGCACCACGTGCGGCGCCTGCGAGGTCATCCAGGTGGTCAGTTCGCCGCGCACCGGATCGAAGCTGGCCACGCAGCCGCAGGTTTCCAGCGGGCAGGGATGCACCCGCGGGTAGTACATGTGCTGCGACACCGTGACCTCGGCCCTGGCGAACGCGGCGTCGGCCGCTTCCTTGTCGCCCGCCTGCCAGGTGAAGATGTGGTTGGGATGCTCGCGCGCGCCATGCGCGCCGCTGGTCTTGCCGGCCAGGTCCTCGCGCAGCACCGGCGCGTCGGCGGCCAGCGCGGCGTAGGGGTCGATGACCGGCGGCAGTTCGTCGTACTCCACCTCCACCGCCTCCACCGCGTCGGCGGCGATGTAGCGGTCGTCGGCGATGACAATGGCCACTTCCTGCATCTGGAAGTGCACCTTTTCGTCGGCCAGCACCGCGGCCACGTCGCCTGCCAGCGTGGGCATCCAGTGCAGTTTCAGCGGCTTGAGGTCGTCGGCGGTCAGCACCGCGTGCACGCCGGGGATCGCCAGCGCGGCCTCCTTGTGGATCTTCCGGATGCGGGCATGGGCGACCGGCGAGCGCACGATGTCCATGTGCAGCATCGCCGGCAGCTTGATGTCGTCGACGTAGTTGCCCTTGCCCTGAATGAAGCGGGCGTCTTCCTTGCGCAGGCGCGAGGCGCCCATCCCGGCCAAGGCGAGTTCGCGGGCCTCGGCGGTGTCAGCCGGTGCGTTCATCGGTGGTGTCTCCCTGTGTGGACTGCGGGGAATCGAGGCGCCTGGGCCTCAGGCCGGCTGCGCGGCCGCCTGCTGCAGCTTGCGCGCCGCGTACTGCACGGCCTTGACGATGTTCTGGTAGCCGGTGCAGCGGCACAGGTTGCCGCTCATGCCGGCGCGGATCTGCTCCTCGGTCGGATCCGGGTTCTCCTGCAGGAAGCGGTAGGCGCGCATGAGCATGCCCGGGGTGCAGAAACCGCATTGCAGCCCGTGCTCCTTGTAGAAGCCCTCCTGCACCGCGTGCAGCACCCCCTTTTGCGCCAGGCCCTCGACCGTGAGCACCTGCGCGCCGTCGCACTGCACCGCCAGGTGGGTGCAGGACTTGACCGAGCGCCCGTCGATGTCGACGGTGCAGGCCCCGCAGTGGCTGGTCTCGCAGCCGATATGAGTTCCGGTGAGCTGGAGCTCCTCCCGAAGGAAATGCACCAGCAGGGTTCGCGGCTCGACGGCCTTTTCGATCTTCTTGCCGTTGACCGTGACGGTGATGAGTTTGCTTGCCATTTGCGGCTCCTCCGGGTTCAGGCGCAACGCGACCATGCCTTGCTCAGCGCGCGCTTGACCATCTGCGCGGCCATCGCGGTCTTGTATTCCACGTCGCCGCGCAGGTCCTCCGCCGGCTCGCAGATCGCCGCCGCCGCGTCGGCCGCGGCCTGCAGCGACGCCGCGTCCAGGCCGCGACCGCGCAGCAGGTCCTCGGCGGCCGTCGCGCGCAGCGCGGTCGGCCCGACGTTGGTGAGGGCGATGCGCACGTGCTCGATGCGCTCGCCCTGGCGGCGCAGCACCGCCGCGCAACCCGCGGTGGCCCAGTCGCCGGTCTTGCGCTTGAGCTTTTCGTAGGCCCAGCCGGTACCGGCCTTGAATGCCGGAACGCGGATTTCGCACAGCACCTCGTCGTCCTGCATCGCCGTCATGTAGGTGCCGAGGAAAAAGCCGTCGGCGGCGACGCTGCGCCGGCCCTTCGGCCCCTGCAGCACCAGCCTGGCATCGAGCGCGATGGCCAGCGCCGGGTGGTCGTTGCCGGGATCGCCGTGGGCGATGTCGCCACCGATGGTCCCGCGGTTGCGCACCTGGGGGTCGGCGATCAGCGCCGCCGCCTCGGGCAGCAGCGGCACCTTGGCGCGCAGCACCTCGGACGCGATGAGGTCGTTTTCCACGGTCATCGCACCGATCACCACGGTGTCGCCGCGATCGTGGATGCCGCGCAGCTCGTCGATGCGGTTGAGGTCGATCAGGTTGGCCGGCTGGGCGAAGCGCAGCTTCATCATCGGCAGCAGGCTGTGCCCCCCGGCCAGCAGCTTGGCGTCGCCCAGGCTGCCGAGCAGCGCGACCGCCTCGTCCACCGAGCGCGGGACGTGGTACTCGAAACGCGGTGGGATCATCGATGTCTCCGATTTGTCCAGGACAGGCGAACTATAAATATTCGACGGATGCTTTGCATTCGATCAAAGTTTCGGTCGATTTATTCACGAAACGACGGAATCTATGCACGAATTGCACGCCGCCGTCCATGAAACGGCCGCGAGCGCGGCGAAGCCGCCGCGCAATCCGGGAAAGTCCCTAGCCGGGCGTCGAAAGACCGGAAGGGATCGCTGCGGGCTCAGGCGCCGCGCATCACGCCCAGCGCTGCGCGCAGCCGGGACACCTCGGCGCGCGACACCGGCACCCACACCGGCGGCTCGCCGCGCACCTGCACCCGCGTCTTGCCGTCGGCGCGCCCGAGTTCGAGCACCGCATCCAGGTTGACGATGTAGCAGCGGTGCACCCGCAGGAAGCGCTGGGCGTCGAGCCGCGCCTGCAGGTCGCCGATGCTCAGGTTGCAGAACTGCCAGCCCATGCTGGTCAGCACCCGTGTGTAGTGGGCCTGCGATTCCAGCAGCACCACGTCGGCGGTGTCGACGAAGGTCACGCGATGGTTGGCCACCAGCGGGATGCGCGCGAGCAGCCGCTTGTCGGAGCGCCCCGGCGGCGCGATGGCCGCTGCCGCGGGCGCCTCGCCCTGCACCACCAGCTGGGTGACGTCGTAGAACACCAGCGCGAAGCCGGTGGTCTGCCCCGCCTCGCCGGCCAGCCGGGTCACCTTGATCAACAGCACCTGCTCGGGGATGTTGATGATCATGGTCATCGGCAGACCATGGGCCACCGGGCACGACGAGGCCTGGTCGAGCAGGAACGAAACCTTGGCCGCCGATTGCGCCGGATGGAACGAGGTCACCAGCTTGTCGAAGGGCTGCCTCTCGCCGACCGGCAGCACGCGGCGCGCGAAATCGTTCATGGCCAGCACCCGCCTGTGGGGGTCGAGGTGCACCACTCCGACTTCGAACTTCTCGAACAGGTACAAGGCCGAGCCCGGGGCCTGCGGCGCTGCCATGGCTTTCTCCTCGCTGGACGGCCCGCGCCAGCGTAGTGGCCGCGGCGGCAGGCCGCAAGCCGGGCTGCGCCGCCGACCCGCCGCAGGCACAATCGCGGGATGCTTCCGAGTTACCTGCTGCTCGATCTGGAGACCACCGGAGGCGACCCGGTACGCGACCGCATCACCGAGATCGCCGCGATGCGGATCGACGACGGCCAGGTCCGCGCGAGCTGGCACAGCCTGGTCCGTCCGGGCTGCCCGATCCCCCCGCTCATCCAGCGCCTGACCGGGATCACCGACGCGATGGTCGCGTCGGCGCCGGCCTTCGAGGACCTGCTGGCGGACCTGCTGCCGCTGCTCGATGGCGCGGTACTGGTGGCCCACAACGTGCGCTTCGACCACGGATTCCTGAAGAACGCGCTGGCGCGCGCAGGCGTGGAGCGCAGGCTGCGCACCCTGTGCACCGTCAGGCTGTCGCGGCGACTGGAGCCGCAATGCCGGGGCCACGGCCTGGACGCGCTGATCCGCCGCCACGCGCTGCCCAACCCGCAGCGCCACCGCGCGATGGGCGACGTGCAGGTGCTGCACGCCTGGCTGGCGCGCATGGCCGAGATCCATGGCGCGGCCGTCGTGCGGCAGCATGCCCAGGCGCTGCTGCAGACCGCGGCCAGCCTGCCCGCGCAATTGCACACCGACGTCGACTCGCTGCCCGACGGCCCCGGGGTCTACCTGTTCCATGGCGACGGCGAGCTGCCGCTGTACATCGGCAAGAGCGTGCAGGTGCGCCGGCGCGTGCTTTCGCACTTCCAGGCCGACCACGCCGACGCCCGGGAGATGCGGCTCAGCCAGCAGGTCCGGCGCATCGAGGTGCTGCCCACCGCGGGGGAATTCGGAGCCCTGCTGCTGGAGGCACGGCTGGTCAAGCAGTTGCAGCCGCTGCACAACCGCCGGCTGCGGCGCGACAACCGGCTGTGCAGCTGGCGCCTGCAGGCCGACCCTCGCCAGCGCCCGCTGCTGGTGCTCGCGCGAGACGAGGAACTGCAGCCCGGCGAATTCGATCGGCTGTACGGCGTGTACCGCAGCCGCCGCCAGGCGCAGCAGCGGCTGCGCGACATCGCCGGGCAGCACGCGCTGTGCCAGCGGGTGCTCGGGCTGGAGCCCGGCAGCGGACGCTGCTTCGCCCACCAGCTGGGGCGCTGCCGCGGCGCCTGCTGCGGCGACGAGGACCTCGAGCTGCACGCGCAGCGCGTGCAGGACGCGCTGCACGGCGAACGCCTGCGGGCGTGGCCCTACGCCGGACCGCTGCTGCTGCGCGAGATCAGCGCCGACGGACAGCGCAGCCAGGTGCATGTGTTCGAGCAATGGCGCCATCTGGGCAGCGCCGACGACCAGGCCGGGCTGCGGCGGCTGCTCGCCGAGCGCCGGTCCGCCGGCGCGCTGGCCTTCGACCTCGACACCTACCGCCTGCTGCTCGCCCGGCTGGCCGGGCTGGCCGCGGGCGGCGGGCAGGGCCAGTCGCGCCTGTCGGTCGAACTCATCCCCGCAGGCTGCGAGCACGGACGCGAGGGCGCGCGTGGGTGACCCGCCCGCCGTCAGCCTCCCGGCTCGGCGCGCAGCTTGCGCCACAGGGTGCTGCGCGCGATGCCCAGGCGGGCGCAGGCCAGCGCGCGGTCGCCCCCGCATTCGCGCAGCGTGCGCTCGATGACCTCGCGCTCGGATTCGGCGCGGCGCTGCGCCAGCGCCCCGCCGCCGGCCGGCGCGTCGGCCGGGCGCGCCAGTTCGGGCAGCAGGTCGCGCAGCGCCTGCGCGCTCAGCGCCTCGGGGTCGAACGCGGCGGCGCAGGCCACGCGTTCGACCAGGTTCTCCAGTTCGCGCACATTGCCCGGCCAGGAGTAGGCCGGCGCGGCATCCACGCATTGGCGCAGCACCCGCAGCAGATGCGGCCCCGAGGCCGCTGGCGCGGCGCCGCGCGCCAGCGCCTTGTCCAGCAGGTGCGCCGCCAGCGCGCCCAGGTCCTCGCGCCGCTCGCGCAGGCTCGGCAATTCCAGGCGCAGGATGTTCAGCCGGTAGTACAGGTCGCGCCGGAACTCCCCCGACTCGATGCGCGACGGCAGGTCGCGATGGGTGGCCGCGATCACCCGCACGTCCACCGGAGTCGGCTCGGTCGCGCCGATGCGCCAGATCTCGCGCTCCTGCAGCACGCGCAGCAAGCGGGTCTGCAGCGGGACCGGCATGTCGCCGATTTCGTCCAGGAACAGCGTGCCGGTGTGCGCGGCCTCGAACAACCCGGGCTTGCCGGCCTTGCGCGCGCCGGTGAACGCGCCCTCCTCGTAGCCGAAGAGTTCGCTCTCCAGCAGGCTCTCGGGGAAGGCCGCGCAATTGACCGCGACGAAGGGCTGCGCGCGCCGCCGGCTGGCCGCGTGCATGCCCTGCGCGAACAGCTCCTTGCCGGTTCCGCTCTCGCCGACGATCAGCACCGTGGCCTCGCTGCGCGCGAAGCGCTGCGCCTGCTCGCGGGCGCGCTGCATCGGCAGGCTGTCGCCGACCAGGTCGGACAGCCGCCAGCGCGTGGCCAGCGCCGCCGGGCGGGCGCGCGAACGCAGGCTGCGGTCGACGCGCTGGATGGTCGCCGGGTCCTGGCAGGTCAGCACGGCGCCGGTGCGCACCCCGCGCTCGACGATCGGCGAGCGGCTGACCACCAGGGTCTGTGCGCGAAAGCGCACGATGTCGTCGGCCTGCTCGGTGCCGTCGCGCAACGCGGCGGCCAGGCTGAACTCCGGCGCGACCTCCCCCAGCACCCGGCCGAGCAGCTGCTGGCGGCCGCGGCCGAGCAGCCGCTGCATCGGCGGGTTCACGGCCTCGATGCGCTCACCCTCGTCGACCGCGACCACGCCGTCGCGCAACTGCTCGAGGATGGTGTTCAGGCGCTCGCGCTTGGCGGCGGCGATGCGTGCGGCGCGGGCGACCTCGACCGCGTCGTCGATCGCCGCCCGCACCGCGTCGTGGGAGTACAGCAGCACGCCGCGCATGCCCATCTGCTCGGCCAGGTCCAGCACCATGCCCGGCGCGACGACGACCTCGATTCCGGCGTCGCGCAATTCGCGCACGCAGGCCGCCGCGTCGGCCTCGCTGTGGTAGCTGCGCTGCACGATGTGCAGCGCGAAGTCGCGGCTGAAGCGCTCGACCTCGCTGCTGGTCGCGCCGAAGCTCACCAGCGCGATGCGCCGCGAGATGCTGCGCGCGCGGGCCAGCGCCAGCATGAGGTCGAAGCCGCCGACCTTGACCAGCACCACCGGCAGCTCGGTTCGACTGCGCAGGAAGTCCCCGTGCAAACCGGCCGCGACCAGCACGTCGACCCCCTGCGCACAGCGCCGCGCCTCGATCTCCGCCAGCGCTTCGTCGAAGCCCCGGTCGACCACGTCGACCCGCGCCCGCTGGGCGTATTCGGGCGCCACTTCGTGCAACAGCTGCTTCAGGCGCAGGAAGCCGATGGCCAGGATGCGCGGCGGGGATTCGGGCGCTGGGGGGAGAGCGGACATGGCTTGACGGCGGGAACCGGGATGCCATTGTTTCATCCTTGCGACGCATTTTCCAGTTTTGCAACGATGCGCCGGCAACACCCCCCGTTCCCTGTCGGAACCGCTCGCCGGCAACGCGTGGCACGCTCCTTGCAGCTGTCGGCGAGCACCCTCCTTCTCACGCGACTGCCATGAAATCTCCCGGATCCCTGTTCCGTACCGCGCTGGCCGAGGAAAGCCCGCTGCAAGTCATCGGCGCGATCAACGCCAACCATGCGCTGCTCGCGCAGCGCGCGGGTTACCGCGCGATCTACCTGTCGGGCGGCGGGGTCGCCGCCGGGTCGCTGGGCATGCCCGACCTGGGAATCAACACCCTGGACGACGTGCTGACCGACGTGCGCCGCATCACCGACGTGTGCGATCTGCCGCTGCTGGTGGATATCGACACCGGATTCGGCCCCAGCGCCTTCAACATCGCGCGCACGGTCAAGAGCCTGATCAAGTTCGGCGCCGCGGCGTGCCACATCGAGGACCAGGTCGGCGCCAAGCGTTGCGGCCACCGCCCGGGCAAGGAGATCGTCCCGTCGCAGGAAATGGCCGACCGGGTGAAGGCCGCGACCGACGCCCGCACCGACCCCGCGTTCTTCGTCTTCGCCCGCACCGACGCCATCGCCGTCGAGGGCGTGGAGCCGGCGATCGAGCGCGCGCTGGCCTGCGTGGAGGCCGGCGCCGACGGCATCTTCGCCGAGGCGGTACCGGACCTCGCGACCTACCGGCGCTTCGTCGAGGAGCTGAAGGTGCCGGTGCTGGCCAACATCACCGAATTCGGCAAGACGCCGCTGTTCACGGTGGCCGAACTCCGCTCGGCCGGGGTCGGCGTGGTGCTCTACCCGCTGTCGGCCTTCCGCGCGATGAACAAGGCCGCGGAGGCGGTGTACGAGACCATCCGCCGCGAGGGCAGCCAGCGCAGCGTGCTGGCTACCATGCAGACTCGCGAAGAACTCTACGAACGCATCGGCTACCACCTGTACGAACAGCGGCTGGACCAGATGTTCGCCGCCCGCCACGACACGCCCTAAATCGCAAGGAGCACACGCCATGTCAGACACCGCCACCCCCGGGTTCAAGCCCAAGAAATCCGTCGCGCTGTCGGGAACGGTCGCCGGCAACACCGCGATCTGCACCGTCGGCCGCACCGGCAACGACCTGCACTACCGCGGCTACGACATCCTCGACCTGGCCGAGACCTGCGAGTTCGAGGAAATCGCCCATCTGCTGGTGCACGGCAAGCTGCCCAACGCGGCCGAGCTGGCCTCCTACAAGACCCGGCTGAAGGCCATGCGCGGGCTGCCGCAGCCGCTGCGCCAGGCGCTGGAGGCGCTGCCGGCGGCCAGCCATCCGATGGACGTGATGCGCACCGGCGTGTCGGTGCTGGGCTGCACGCTGCCCGAGAAGGACGACCACAACCTGCCGGGGGCGCGCGACATCGCCGACCGCCTGATGGCCAGCCTGGGCTCGATGCTGCTGTACTGGTACCACTACAGCCACAACGGCCGGCGCATCGAGGTGGAGACCGACGACGACTCGATCGGCGGCCATTTCCTGCACCTGCTGCACGGCGCGCGCCCGTCGGAACTGTGGGTGCGCGCGATGCACACCTCGCTGATCCTGTACGCCGAGCATGAATTCAACGCCTCGACCTTCACGTCGCGCGTGGTGGCCGGCACGGGCTCGGACATGTACTCGGCCATCACCGGGGGCATCGGCGCGCTGCGCGGACCCAAGCACGGCGGAGCCAACGAGGTGGCCTACGAGATCCAGAGCCGCTACGCGTCGCCCGACGAGGCCGAGGCCGACATCCGCCGACGCGTCGAGGCCAAGGAGGTGGTGATCGGCTTCGGCCACCCCGTCTACACGGTCAGCGACCCGCGCAACAAGGTGATCAAGGGCGTCGCCAGGCGGCTGAGCGAGGACCAGCAGGACATGCGGCTGTACTCGATCGCCGAACGCCTGGAGAGCGTGATGTGGGACATCAAGAAGATGTTCCCCAACCTGGACTGGTTCTCCGCGGTCAGCTACCACCTGCTGGGAGTGCCCACGGCGATGTTCACCCCGCTGTTCGTCATCGCGCGCACCTCGGGCTGGGCCGCGCACGTCATCGAGCAGCGCCAGGATGGGAAAATCATCCGCCCGAGCGCAAACTACACCGGCCCCGAGGACCAAGCCTTCGTTCCGCTGTCGCGGCGCGCCTGAAGGCGCGCGCCACCCCACCTCATCCTGTCCTGCTGACGAGAACCACCGATGTCATCCCACTCCTCCAACAACCGCCCGGCGCCCGACAAGGTGCTGGTGGACATCGCCGACTACGTGCTCGGCCACACCCAGTTCCACGGCCTGGCCTTCGAGACCGCGCGGCTGTGCCTGATCGACACCCTGGGCTGCGGCCTCGAGGCGCTGGAGTATCCGGCGTGCACCAAGCTGCTCGGCCCGGTGGTCCCGGGAACCGTGGTGCCGCACGGCGCCAAGGTGCCCGGAACCCCCTACCAGCTCGACCCGGTCAGCGCCGCGTTCAATATCGGCGCGATGATCCGCTGGCTGGATTTCAACGACACCTGGCTGGCGGCCGAGTGGGGGCACCCGTCGGACAACCTGGGAGGCATCCTGGCCGCGGCCGACTGGCTCAGCCGCACCGCGGTGGCCGCCGGCAAGCAGCCGCTGCTGATGCGCGACGTGCTCAACGGCATGATCCAGGCGCATGAGATCCAGGGCGTGATCGCGCTGGAGAATTCGTTCAACAAGGTCGGGCTCGACCACGTGCTGCTGGTCAAGCTGGCGACCACCGCGGTGGTCGGCCGCCTGCTCGGACTCGACCGCGACGAGCTGATCAACGCGCTGTCGCTGGCCTTTGTCGACGGCCAGTCGCTGCGCACCTACCGCCACGCCCCCAACACCGGCAGCCGCAAGAGCTGGGCGGCGGGCGACGCCACCAGTCGCGGCGTGCGCCTGGCGCTGATCGCCCGCAGCGGGGAAATGGGCTACCCATCGGTGCTCACCGCCCCGACCTGGGGCTTCTACGACGTCAGCTTCCAGGGCAAGGAGTTCCGCTTCCAGCGCGGCTACGGCTCCTACGTGATGGAAAACGTGCTGTTCAAGATCAGCTTCCCGGCGGAGTTCCATTCGCAGACCGCGGTCGAGGCGGCGATGCAGCTGCATGCCCAGCTGGCCGCGGCCGGAAAGAGCGCAGCCGACATCCGGCGCATCACCATCCGCACCCACGAGGCGTGCATACGCATCATCGACAAGAAGGGGCCGCTGCACAACCCGGCCGACCGCGACCACTGCATCCAGTACATGGTCGCGGTGCCGCTGCTGTACGGGCGCCTGACCGCCGGCGACTACGAGGACTCGATCGCTTCCGACCCGCGCATCGACGCCTTGCGCGAGCGCATCCAGTGCGTGGAGGACGCGCAGTTCACCGCCGACTACCACGACCCCGAGAAGCGCTCGATCGCCAATGCGCTGACCGTCGAGCTGAACGACGGCAGCGTGCTGCCCGAGGTCGTCGTCGAATACCCCATCGGCCACAAGCGCCGGCGCGCCGACGGCATCCCGCTGCTGGAGGCCAAGTTCCGCACCAACCTGGCGCGCCGCTTCGCGGCCCGCCAGCAGCAGGCCATCCTGCACGCGTCGCTCGACAGCGCGCACCTGGCGCAGATGCCGGTGCACGAGTACGTCGACCTGTACTGCCCGCAATGACCCCGCTGCCCGGCGTCGCGCAACGCGATGCCGGGCCGGCGCGGAGCGGCCGTCGACTCCGCGTCAGCTGGCGAACAGCTTGTCCAGGTCGGCGAAACCCTTGATCTCCAGCGCGTTGCCCGACGGGTCGAGGAAGAACATCGTCGCCTGCTCGCCGACCTGGCCGGCGAAGCGGATCTGAGGCTCCATCTGGAAGCGCAGGCCGCCGGCGCGCAGCCGCTCGGCGAGTTCGCGCCATTGCGGCATCGGCAACACGATGCCGAAGTGGGGAATCGGCACCTGGTGGTCGTCGACCACGCTGTCGCCCGCCTGCGCCCGCGCCTGGGGCACCAGATGGGCGACGATCTGGTGACCGAAGAAGTCGAAGTCCACCCAGTGGTCCGTGCTGCGCCCTTCGCGGCAGCCGAGCAGGCCGCGGTAGAAGTCGCGCGCCTGCTGCAGGTCGTGGACCGGGAAGGCCAGGTGGAAAGCGGGCAAGGAGGTCATGGTCGATCGCGGTGCGGCCGCGCCGGCTCCCGGCGCGCATGCCCCGATGGTAGCCGGACCGTGCCGCCGCGCCGGCGCGGCGCAAGCCCCGCGCCGCGCCACCGCCGGTTGACCGGGTGCAAGGTTTCCGATCGTATTTCTCGCTACGGTGCATGACATCGAGACCGCGCCAGAGGACACCGCGATGCCACCCGCCTTCCTGCGACCACGCGCCGCGGTCGCAGTCCTGTTCCCGGCGCTGGCGCTGGGCCTGCTGCTGGCCTCGGGCAGGCCCGCCGGCGCGGCCACGCCCGCCGGCAAGGACCTGCTGCTCATCGACGCAGCCCAGCAGGTGGCGCTGGGGGTTCGCCTGGCCACGGTGCGGCCGGCCACCGCGGCGGCGCTGGAACTTCCGGCCCGGGTGGTCGCTCCGGCCAGCGCGCAAGCCCTGGTCGCGGCCCCCGCGCCCGGCGTGATCACCGCGGTCGCGGTGGCCGGCGGCGAGGCGGTCCACCGCGGCCAGCTGCTGGCGACCCTGCACAGCAGCGAAGTCGCGCAACTGCAGCGCGAGCGTGAGCAGGCCCGCCTGCAATGGCAACTCGATCGCCAGCAGGCGCAGCGCGACTCCCGGCTGTACGCCGAAGGCATCATCGCCGCGTCGCGCCAGCAGGCCTCGGCGGCGCGCGAGCGCCAGGCGCGCGCACTGCTGGGCGAGCGCGAACTGGCGCTGCGCCTGGCGGGCGCGACCACCGGCGTCGACGGCCGCGTGCGCCTGCTGGCGCCCATCGACGGCGTGGTCGCCCAGGTGCAGGCGCTGCCCGGCCAGCGCGTCGACGTGGCCGCGCCGCTGTTCCACCTGCTGGCGCCCGGCGCGCTGCTGCTCGAACTCGACGCCACCGCGGCGCAGGCGCAGGCGCTGCGCCCCGGCGCCGCGGTCGAAGTGGCGCAGGCGGGGGCGCGCGGGGTGCTGCTGAGCGTGGCGCCCAGCCTGTCGCCGACCCAGTCGGTGGTGCTGCGCGCTCGCCTGAGCCGAGCCGGCGCGCTGCACGCGGGGGCGCTGGTGCAGGCGCGCGTGCATCTGCCGCCCCGCCCGGGCCTGCACGTCGTGCCGCCCGCGGCGCTGACCCGCATCGCCGGACGCGAGTCGGTGCTGGTGGCCGTGCCGACAGGGTTTCGCATCGTGCCGGTGGCCGTGCAGGCGCGCCTTGCCGACAGCGTGGTCGTCTCGGGGCCGCTGCGCGACGGCGAGCAGGTGGCCGCCAGCGGCGTGATCGCCCTCAAGGCGGCCGCCGAAGGCAGGCCGTGATGCTGCAGGCGCTGACCCACGCCGCGCTGCGCCAGCGCCTGGTCACGCTGGGCGCCACGCTGGCGCTGGCGGTGGCCGGAGCGTTCGCCTGGCGCTCGCTGCCGATCGACGCCTTCCCCGACGTGTCCTCGCCGCAGGTCAAGGTGATCATGAAGGCGCCGGGGATGACCCCCGAGGAGGTCGAGACCCGCATCGCCCTGCCGATCGAGCAGGAGATGCTGGGCATCGCGCGCAAGCGCATCGTGCGCTCCATCTCCAAGTACGGCATCGCCGACATCACCGTCGACTTCGACGAGGGGACCGACGTCTACTGGGCGCGCCAGCAGGTGGCCGAGGCGCTGGCCAACGCCCGCGCCGACCTGCCGCCGTCGGCGCAGGGAGGGCTGGCGCCGATCACCACCCCGCTGTCCGACCTGTACATGTTCACCGTCGAGGGCCCGGCCAGCCTGCAGAGCAAGCGCACGGTGCTGCAGTGGCAGATCCGGCCGGCGCTGCGCACCGTGCCCGGAGTCGCCGACGTCAACATGCTGGGCGGCGACTCGCGGGTGTTCGAGGTGCTTGCCGATCCGCTGCGCATGGCCGCCCATCACGTCGGCCTGCAGCAACTGCGGCGAGCCCTTTCCGACAACAACAGCAACGACGGCGCCGGGCGGCTGGACGAGGGCGAGGAAACGCGCATCGTGCGGGTGCAGGGGGCCTTCGCCGATGCGGCCGACATCCGCTCCACGGTGGTCGCGGAATCCGCCGGACGGGTGGTGCGAGTCGGCGACATCGCCCAGGTGCGCACCGCCAGCAGCACCCGCTACGGCATGGTCACCGAGGACGGCCGCGGCGAGGCGGTCGAGGGCATCGTGCTGGGCCTGCGCGGCGCCAACGCCTCGCAGGTCATCGCCGGGGTGCGCCAGCGCATGGCCGAGATCACGCCCCAGTTGCCGCCCGGAATGACCCTGCGGGTGTTCTACGACCGCAGCCAACTGGTGCAGCGCGCCGTGACGACGGTGGTGCGCGCGCTGCTGGAGGCCGTCGCGCTGGTGGTCGTGATGCTGCTGGTGTTCCTCGGCAACTGGCGCGCCGCGCTGGTCGTCGCGCTGACCCTGCCGCTGTCGGCACTGGCCACCTTCGTGCTGATGCGCGCGGCCGGGCTGTCGGCCAACCTGATGAGCCTCGGCGGACTGGCGATCGCGCTGGGCATGCTGGTCGACGCCGCGGTGGTGGTGGTGGAGAACCTGGTCAACCACATGAGCCACGACCCGGCGCACGCCCGTTCCGGCGGCCCCGGCGCGGCCACCACCGACCTGCTGGCGCGGGTGCTGCGCGGCGTCGCCGAGGTCGCCACCCCGGTGCTGGCCGGCGTGGCGATCATCGGCATGGTGTTCCTGCCGCTGCTGTCGCTGCAGGGGCTGGAGGGCAAGCTGTTCCGGCCGGTGGCGCTGACCATCGTGTTCGCGCTCGCCGCCTCGCTGCTGCTGGCGCTGACCAGCGTGCCGGTGCTGGCTTCGATGCTGCTGCGCGGGGTCGCCCACACCGACCCCTGGCTGGTGCGCAAGCTGTCCGCGCTGTACGCCAAGGCGCTCGACTGGAGCTTCGCCCATGCCCGGCTGGTGGTCGTCGCGGCGCTGGCCTCGCTGCTCGCCGCCGGGCTGGCCTACACCCGGGTCGGCAAGACCTTCATGCCCAGTCTGGACGAGGGGGACATCATCCTGCAGTTGCAAAAACCCCCGTCGATCGGCCTCGGCGCCACCGCTGCGCTCGATCTGCGGATCCAGCGCGCGCTGCTGCGCCAGGTACCCGAGATCCGCGCCATCGTCGCGCGCAGCGGTTCCGACGACCTCGGGCTCGACCCGATGGGCCTGAACGAAACCGATACCTTCCTGGTGCTCAAGCCGGCCTCGCAATGGCGCGGCAGCAAGGCGCAGGTGCTCGACGCGATCCGCTCGGTGATGCGCGGCTTCCCGGGCATCGACTACACCTTCACCCAGCCGATCGAAATGCGGGTGTCGGAAATGCTGACCGGCTCGCGCGGCGACGTGGTGGTCAAGATCTTCGGCCCCGACCTGCAGCGCCTGGGCGAACTCGCGCAGCAGGTGGCCGGGGTGCTGCGGCGGCTTCGCGGAGCCCAGGACGTGCTCGCGGCGCGCACCGAGGGTGTGCAGTACCTGAGCGTCAAGGTCGACCGCCTGGCGGCCGGGCGAGCCGGATTCGACGTGCAGGGCCTGCAGCGGGACTTGCGCGCGCTGGTCGAAGGCGAACAGCTGGGCGTGGTGCTGCAGGGCGTGCGACGCATCCCGTTGCTGCTGCGCGGCGACGCCGAACTGCGCGACAACCCGCAGGCCTTCGGCGACCTGCGGCTGACCGCGCCGGACGGCCGCAACTGGCCGCTCGCCTACCTGGCGCGGTTGCGCTCCACCGAGGGGCCGGTGCTCGTGACCCACGAAGACGGCGGCCGCTTCGCCGCGGTCCAGGCCCATGTCAGCGGCCGCGACCTGGTCGGCTTTGTCGACGAGGCGCAGCGCGCGGTCCGCAGCCAGGTCCGGCTGCCGGAGGGCTTCCACCTGCAATGGGGCGGGCAGTTCGAGAATCAGCAGCGCGCCGCCGCGCGCCTGGCGCTGGTCGTTCCGCTCGCGCTGGCGCTGATCTTCGTGCTGCTGATGGCGACCTTCGGCTCGCTGCGCCAGTCGGTGCTGGTGTTCGCCAACATTCCCTTCGCGCTGGTCGGCGGGGTGCTGGCGCTGTGGGCCAGCGGGGAGTACCTGTCGGTGCCGGCGTCGGTGGGATTCATCGCGCTGCTCGGGATCGCCGTGCTCAACGGGGTCGTGCTGGTGAGCCATTTCAACGAGCTGCTGCAACGCGGCCTGCCCTTGCGGCAAGCGGTGCGCGAGGGCGCGATGCGCCGCCTGCGCCCGGTGCTGATGACCGCCGGAATCACCGCGCTCGGACTGCTGCCTCTGCTGTCGGCCAGCGGGCCCGGATCGGAAATCCAGAAGCCCCTGGCGATCGTGGTGGTCGGCGGCCTGGTCAGCTCGACCATCCTGACCCTGGTGCTGCTGCCGCTGCTGTTCGCCCGCTGGGGCCTGCCGGCGAGCCCGCCGCAGCAGCAGCAGCAGCAGCCGGAGTCACGTCGATGAAGCGGCACGTCGTCGCACTGCTCGCCGCGCTGCTCGCGCTGGCGCTGCGCGCCCCCGGGGTCGCCGCGGAGCCGGCGCGGGCGGCCTCGGCACCGCAAGCGCCCCCGCTGCGCGAACTGGCCGGGCCGACCCTGCCCCGCAGCGCGCTGCTGCAATCGCTGCTCAGCCAGGCGCCGTCGCTGGCCCGCGCGCGGGCACTGGAGCAAGCCGCGGGTGCGCAGGGCGACGCGCTGCGCGCGGGCAGCCAGGAATTCACCGCCCAGGCGCAGTGGCAGCAGCGGCGCATCGACCAAGCTCCCGACGCCGGCGATTACTCCGAATGGCAGCTGCTGCTCAGCCGGCCGCTGCGGCTGCCGGCGCAGGCGCGCGCCGACTCGGCGCTGGCAGGCGCGCTGGAGCAAAGCTCCCGCAGCGCGCTGGCCTCGGCCCGCTCCGAGCTCCTCGCCGAACTGCTGCGCGACTGGCTGGCCGCCCAGCTCGGGCGCGCCGACGCCCAGCTGGCCGCAGCCGAGTCCCAGGCGCTGGACCGCGAAACCGCCAGTGTGATCCGGCGCGAGCGCCTGGGCGACGCCAGCCGGCTGGAGCTCGAGCAGCTGCGCGCCGAACAGGCCCGAGCGGCGGCGGCGCTGCTGCTGGCCCGCGGCCGCGCCGACAGCCAGCGCGCGGCGCTGCTGGCGCGCTGGCCGGTGCTGGCGGCCGACCCGGATCTGCGCGGCCAGCATGGCAGCGGCCACCTGCTGCGACTGCCCGCGCTGGACCCGGCCGGGCTGCGCCGCCAGGTGCTGCGCAACAGCCGACGGCTGGCCCAGGCACGCAGCGATCTGCTGGAGGCGCAGGCGCGTGCCGCGCAGGCGCAGGCCGCGCGCACCCCGCAACCCAGCGTCGGCGCCTACCTCGGCTCGGATCGCGGCGGGCGCGAGCGCATCGTCGGCCTGCAGTTGCAACTGCCATTCGCCGGCCCGGCGCGGCGCGCCCACGAGCAAGCCGCGCTGGCCGAGCTGCAGGCCGCGCAGTGGCGGCTCGACGACCTGCGCTCGCAGGTTCTGCAACAGGCCGACGGCCTGTACCTTCAGGCGCGTGCCGAAGGCGACGCGGCCCGGGCCTTGGGCCAGGCGGCGCTGCGGCAACGCCAGGCCCAGGCGCGCATGCTGCGCGCCTGGCAGCTCGGCGAAGTCGGAGTGGCGCAGTGGCTGCTGGCACGCCGCAACGCGGTGGAAGTCGAGCGCCAGGCGCTGCAGGCGCGCTTCGACGCCGCGCGCAGCGCCGCGCTGCTGCGGCTGCAAGCCGGGCTGCTCGACATCCCCGGCGCAGGCGCGTCGGCGCCGGCGCGCTGAGCGCGCACGGCTCGCCGCTTCAGTGCACCTGCGCCCGCGCCTGCAGGCACTCGGCCTGCACCTGCAGCGCGCGCGCCTGGGCGCTGACGGCCCGGCTGTCCGGCGAGGTGTAGATCCCCCGCGCGAGCTGCTCGACGATGCGCGTCTGGCGCGGATGCTCGGGGCCGAGCAGGTTCAGTCCATCCTGGCGCGCCTGCTGGAAACTGCGCCCGGCCAGGTAGTCGGCCTGCAGCGTGCGGGCGATCAACCCGAAGCGCAGGCAGTCGGCGCCGCCCGCGGCCCGGGCCGCCGCGGGCCACAGCCAGGCCGTGGCCAGCGCGGCCACGCGCAGGCGGAGCAACAA
This sequence comes from Pseudomonadota bacterium, assembly GCA_021845505.1. Lineage (GTDB taxonomy): Bacteria > Pseudomonadota > Gammaproteobacteria > Burkholderiales > Burkholderiaceae_C > Thiomonas_A. Next base: position 48,505 of record JAJZVU010000014.1, read on the forward strand.
GGCACGGGAACACGACATGCGGCGCATTGTCGCATCGGCGGCCCGGCGGCGGCTACGCCCGCGGCAGCAGCAGCCCCGGCAGGCTGCCCCGGTAGAGCGCGTCGACCGTCGCGGCGCGATGCTGCAGCACCGCGCGCTGGTTGATCGAGCCCTTGTCGGTGATTTCGCCGCGATCCAGCGACGGCGCATCGTCCAGCACCCAGGCGCGCGCCACCCGGGTGGAGCCGCCGGTGCCTTCGCGCCACAGCGCGTCGACCAGTTGCTGGAAGAACCCGCGCACCCGGGGGTGCCGCAGCACCTGCGCCGGCGGGGTGTCCGGCGGCAGCCCGGCCAGCGCGCAGCACTCGTCGAGCCGGGGCACCAGCAGCGCGCCGAGTTCGTCGCGATCCGGCGCGGTCAGCACCGCGTCGAACACACAGGGCGCCCCCAGTTGCACGATGCGCGCGCGCAGCGGGCCGCAGCTGACAAAGGTTCCGCTGGACAGCTTGAAGTCCTCGGCGATGCGGCCGTCGAAGCGCAGGCCACGCTGCACATCGCCGGGGTCGACCAGGCGCGCGGCGTCTCCGGTGCGGTAGAAGCCCTCGTCGTCGAAGGCCTCGGCGGTCTGCGCGGGCGAACGCCAGTAGCCCGGCATCACGTTCGGGCCGCGAACGCGCAACTCCAGCTTGTCGTGCAGCGGCACCAGCTTGACCTCGACCCCCGGCACCGGCAGGCCGACCTGCCCCGACTCGACTTCGGGCCCGAGGGCGAACAGGGTCGACGGCGCGGTCTCGGTCATGCCCAGCCCGCAGAACATGCACACCCGTTCGCCGGTCTCGAGTTCGCCCAGGCGATCGAGTTCGTCCCACACCGCCTGCGACAGCCCGGCGCCGGCGAAGAAAAAGGCCTGCAGGCGGGAAAACAGCCGCTGGCGCAGCGGCGGGTCGTCGCGCATCGCGCTGGCGATCTGCTCGAAACCCTTGGGCACGTTGAAATACACCGTGGGTGCGATCTCCCGCAGGTTGCGCAAGGTCTCGCCGATCCCCTGCGGCGTGGGCTTGCCGTCGTCGATGTACAGCGTGCCGCCGTTGTACAGCGCAATGCCCACGTTGTGGTTGCCGCCGAAAGTGTGATTCCACGGCAGCCAGTCGACCATCACCGGCGGCTGCTCGCCGAGGAAACACATGGACTGCAGGATCATCTGCTGGTTGGAACACAGCATGCGCTGGGTGTTGACCACCGCCTTGGGCAGCCGGGTCGATCCGGAGGTGAACAGGAACTTGGCGATGCTGTCCGGGCCGACTCGCGCGTGGGTGTACTCCAGCGGCAGCGCATCGTCGTCCAGCAGGGACTCGAAAGGCGTGCTGGGCAGCGCGTCCAGCGCGCCCCGCGCCAGCACGATCTCCACGTCGGCGGGAAGTACCGCGCGCAGCGCCGGCTCGTAGGACGGGTCGGCGGCGAACACCAGTCCCGGTGTGAGGGTCTGCACGATATGCCGCAGCTTGGCGTAATCCCTCGACAGCAACGCGTACGCCGGCGAGACGGGCGCGTGGGCAATTCCCCCCAGCATTGCGCCCAGCGCCAGCTGCAGGTGCTCGAGGCTGTTCTCGCCGAGCACCAGCACCGGCCGCTCGGCATCCAGCCCGCGCCGCAGCAGCGCCTGCGCGATGCGGCGCGCGCGCTCCAGGGCCTGCGCGTAGGACAGGCCGACCCACTGGCCGTCGGCCCCGCGCCGCGCCGCCAGCCAGCGCTCGGGCGCGCGTTGCGCCCAGTGCTCCAGCCGATCGGTCAGCCGCTGCGGGTACTCGGCCAGCGGCTGCGGCGAGCGCAACACCAGCACCCCGCCGGCCCTGCGCTCCCACTCGGTGCTCAGGCAGGCGCCGACACTGCAGGGGCGAGCCGCGGGACGCCGTCGCGCGCCGGGCCGGGCGGCGTCGGGCCTGTTCATTGCGGCCTGCGCACCTTGTCCGCGCGCCCTTCGAGGAAATCCCTCAGCCTGGCCTTCGCGGCCTCGTCGCCCTGCGCGATGGCCGCCATCAGCGACTCGACGAACAGCGCCTGCGACTGCGGCATGTCGGCGATGCGCGGCAAGGCGTGCTGCACCGCGAAGTTCGACAAGGGGGCGTTCGCGGCGATGCGTCGCGCCAGCTCCAGGCCCTTGGCCAGGCCCTCGCCGGCAGCGACCCGGTACTGCACGAGTCCGGCGGCGAGCGCCTCGTCGGCGTCGAGCACCCTGCCGGTGAGCATCATGTCGGTCATGCGGGCGTGACCGATCAGACGGGGGATGCGTGCCGAGCCTCCGCCGCCGACGAACAAGCCACGCTGGCCTTCGGGCAGAGCGAACATCGCCCCTTGCTCGGCGACCCGGACATGCGCGGCCGCGGCCAGTTCCAGGCCGCCGCCGACGACCGCCCCGTGCAGCACCGCGACCACCGGCGCCGCGCCGAACTGCACCTGCTCGAAGGCGCGGTGCCACGCGCGCGAATGGCCGATGCCCTCGGCGACGCTGCGCTCGCTGAGTTCGGACAGGTCGAGGCCCGCGCAGAAGTGATCGCCGCAGCCGGACAGCAGCACCGCCCGCACCTGCGGGTCGAGCGCGGCGAAGGCCTGCTCGATGGCCTGCAGCAGCGAGTCGTCGATGGCATTGCGCTTGGCAACCCGGTCGAGCTGGATGTGGACGATCCCGGGCTCCGGGCATTCGACCCGCAGGCCATCGGAAGGCTTGGTCATCGTGCCCCGTCGCATCGAATCAAAACTTCATGCTAGTAACTATCTGGATGGAGCGATGTCGGGGAATACCCTGTCTGTTCTGCGCTTTGCAACCACCCGAACCGCACCTGACTTGCCTATTATTTGCGATAGCCAACTTTTCGTGCGCATCGCGGAGCGCGCGCCAGCCCCGATGAACCCCGACCCACTGCTCGCGATCGACATCCACACCCACGCCGAGGTGTCGTGCTGGAACCCCTTCGACAGCTACGGCGAGGAGTACGACCGGGCCGCCGACAAGTACTTCCGCTCGTCGCGACGCCCGACCATCGCCGAAACCATCGCCTACTACCGCGAACTGCGCATCGGGCTGGTGATGTTCACCGTCGACGCCGAAAGCCAGCTGGGCCGCCAGCGCATCCCCAACGAGGAAATCGCCGAAGCCGCGCGCGACAACCCCGACATCCTGATCGCCTTCGCCAGCATCGATCCCCACAAGGGCCGCATGGGAGCGCGCGAGGCGCGGCGACTGGTCGAGGAGCATGGGGTCAAGGGCTTCAAGTTCCACCCCACGCTGCAGGGCTTCCATCCGAACGACCGGCTGGCCTGGCCGATCTACGAGGTGATCGACGGCTACAAGCTGCCGGCGATCTTCCACAGCGGCCACTCGGGAATCGGCAGCGGCATGCGCTGCGGCGGCGGGTTGCGCCTGGAGTATTCCAACCCGATGCACCTGGACGACGTGGCCATCGCCTTCCCCGACATGCAGATTGTCATCGCCCATCCCTCGTGGCCGTGGCAGGACGAGGCGCTGTCGGTGGCGATGCACAAACCCAACGTCTGGCTCGACCTGTCGGGCTGGAGCCCGCGCTATTTCCCCCAGCAACTGGTCCAGTACGCCAACACCCTGCTGAGGGACCGGGTTCTGTTCGGCTCCGATTTCCCGTTGATCACCCCCGAGCGCTGGATGAAGGACTTCGAGCAGGCCGGCTTTCGCCCCGAGGTGCGCGAGCCCATCCTGAAGACCAATGCGATGCGCCTGCTCGGCCTCGGCGGCGGCGCCGCGACCGCTTGACCCGGCGATGGACGGCTCCGGCTCCGACCCCGACTCCCAGGCCCACGCCGACGGCCGCGCGCGCCGCGGCGCGCCGGCAGCGATGGGCCTGGACCACGCCTCGCTGTCGCATGTGCTGGGCTACCAGCTGGCGCGCGCGTCGATCCACACCCGCGCCGCGTTCCAGCGCGCGATCGGCGAGCCGCTGCAGTTGCGTCCGGTGGAGTTCACCATCCTGCAACTGCTGCGCCACAACCAGCGTGCGACCCAGAAGCAGCTGGCGCGCGCGCTGGCGATCACCGCCCCCGGCATGACCGTGCTGCTCGACCGCCTGGAGGCGCGCGCATTGCTGCGGCGCGAACGCAACCTGCGGGACAAGCGTTCGATCCACATCGTGCTGTCCGACGACGGGCGCCGACTGGCCGACGAGTCGCTGCAGGCTTCGCGGCACATGGAGGGCGAACTGCTGCGCCATCTCTCGCCGGGCGAGCGCCTGCTGCTGTTCGAACTGCTCGAGCGCGTCGCCCGCGCGTCGCGCTGAGGCCGGCGCGCCGGCCTCAGCCCGCGGGCGGCCGCAACAGCTTGCCGTCGCGCAGTCCGCGCAGCCGCAACTGGTAGCCGATGGGCAGCAGCCGCAGCCCGTAGCGCGACTCCGCGGCCCCCCAGATGCCGCGGGGAAACAGCAGCGCGAAGCCGATCGCCAGCACCCCCAGGCCGATCAGGTAGACCACCCCGGTCGCTCCGAACCAGGTCTCCGCGGCGAAGAACAGCAAGGCGCCGACGATCGGCCCCTCGAAGGTGCCCAGCCCGCCGACCACGGTCATGAACAGCATGTACGCGGTCCACTGCGGCCCGAAGTAGGTCGCCGGCTGGTAGGTGATCGAACTGGCCAGCCACAGCGCCCCGCCGGCGGCGCAGCCCAGCGCCGACAGGAAGAACAGCACGTACTTGCTGCGCAGCACGTTGACCCCGATCGACGCCGCCGCGGTTTCATCGTCGCGCACCGCCTGCAGCGAGGCGCCGACCCGGCTGCGCAGCAGCATGAACAGGACCCCCAGCAGCAGCACCATCAGCGCAAGGGCCATCCAGTAGGTGTCGGCGCGGCGCGCCGCCGGAGCGTAGGCGTCGATCCCCAGCAGCGAAGTGCCGGTCTCGCCCTGCACGATGGGGTCGATGGTCACCAGCAGGTGCAGCAGCTCGGCGAGCACCCACATGCCGATGGCGAACTCCCCGCCACCGAGCTTGAGCATGATCTGCCCCAGAGGCAGCGACACCAGCCCGACCAGCAGCACCGACACCAGCAGCGCGGCGTAGACGTCCATGCCCCCCGCCGACAGCCGCACCAGGAAGTAGCCCCCGAGTCCGATGAACGCCTGCTGGCCGATGGACACCAGGCCGCCGTAGCCGGCCAGAGCATTCCACATCGCCGCCAGCAGCACGTAGACGAACAGGGTGGTCAGGCGGTCGAGCATTTCCGGCGGCAGCACCAGCGGCCCGCAGGCCAGCGCCAGCACGAGCAGCCCGAGCAGGCCTGCGAAGGCCAGCGAACGCGGAGTCCAGCGCACCACCACGGCATCGCCGGCCAGCCCTGCCGTCCCGTTCATGCGCGCGCTCCGCTGGACGCCGGGGCAGCTGCCCGCGGCAGGGGTCGGCTCAGGCGCCACACCCTGGAATAGACCCTGAGCACCAGCACCAGCAGGAACACCGCATGGCCGGCGATCAGGAAACCGATGGGGTTGATCTGCGCGCCGATGCTCTGCGCGACACCCAGCACGATGCCGCCGACCAGCGTCCCCCACAGCGAGCCGCTGCCGCCGATGACCACCGCCTCGAAGGCGAACAGCAGCTGGCCCTGGCCCGCGTAGGGGGCGAAGCTGGCGCGCATGCCCAGGAACAGCGCCGCCACGCTGACCAGCAGCATCGAGATGGCCGCCGCCACCGAGTACACCGCGCGCGAGTCGATGCCGATCATGTCCACCGCGTCCGGGTCCTCCGCGGTGGCGCGGATCGCGCGCCCGACCGCCGTGTACGAAAGGACCAGTTGCAGCGCACCGAGCAGCGCGACCGCGGTCGAGAAACCCATGACGTCGAGTTGGGAGACGTAGATGTCGCCGAAGACCCGCCAGCTGCCGTACGACAGCGCACCGATGTTCGGCGCCAGCGACCGGGTATCGGCGCCGAAGGACTGGAACAGCAGGTTGTCGATCACGATCGACAGCCCGAAGGTGGCCAGGATGGGCACCAGCATTCCGCCGCGCAGGCTGCGCTGCAGCAACAGGCGGTTCAGTGCCCAGCCCAGCAGCGCCATCACCGGCATCACCAGCAGCAGCGCGGCGAGCACCCCGACCCCGAGGTACTTGCAGGCGCTGAACAGCAGGTAGCCGGCCAGCACGACCAGGCTGCCGTGCGCCAGGTTGACAATGCGCATCACCCCGAACAGGAACGACAGCCCGCTGGCGAGGATGGCGTAGTAACCGCCCAGCAGCACGCCCTGGATCACCTGGTTGAGCAGTTCCATCGCCGATCCCCTGCCTCAGGCCGCGCCGCGGGCTTCGCGCCCGAGCCCGAAATACGCGTCCATGATGGCCTGGCGCTGCAGTTCCTCGCGCCGGCCCTGCAGCGCCACGCGCCCTTCGAGCATGCAGATCACCTGGGTGGCCACGGCCAGCGCGCGGGTGAGGTCCTGCTCGACCAGCACGACGGTCGTGCCGGCGTCGATCAAGCCCCGCAGCGACTCGTAGACCTGGTCGACGGCGATCGGCGACAGGCCCAGCGAGATCTCGTCGAGCAGCAGCAGCCGCGGGTTGGTCATCAGCGCGCGCGCGATCGCGGTCGCCTGCTGCTGGCCTCCGGACAGCGTGCCCGCGGCCGCCTTGAGCTTGGGCTTGAGCTGGGGAAAGGCCTCGAGCACCGACTCCAGGTTCCACGGCCCCTTGCGGGCGCGCAGCGCGGCCACGCGCAGGTTGTCCTCCACGCTCATCGCGGTGAACAGCCGCCGCCCCTCGGGCACCATCGCGATGCCCAGCCCGACGCGGCGCGGCGCGCGCAGCGAGCCGATGTCCGCGCCGTCGAACACCACCCGCCCGGCGCTGGCCGCGTGCACCCCGGCGATGCAGCGCAACAGCGTGGTCTTGCCCGCTCCGTTGGCGCCCACCAGCGCCAGCACCTCGCCCTGCGCGCATTCGAAGGACACCGCGCGCACCGCCTTCAGCAACCCGTACCCGGCCTCCAGGCCATCGACCCGCAGCAGGCTCATTGCGGCACGCTTCCCAGGTAGGCCTCGACCACCGCGGGATCGCGCATGACCTGCCGGGGATCGCCGTCGGCGATGATGCGGCCCGACTCCATGCATACCAGCCGGTTCACCACCTGCAGCAGCACGTGCACGATGTGCTCGATCCAGACGATGGTCACGCCGCGCGCAAGGATCTGGCGGATGATGCCGACCAGTTCCTGCGCCTCGCCGTCGGTCAGCCCGCCGCCGATTTCGTCGAGCAGCAGCACCTGCGGATCGGTGGCCAGCGCGCGCGCCATCTCCAGGCGCTTGCGGTCGAGCAGCCCCAGGGTATCGGCGCGGCGGTTGGCCAGCTCCAGCATCCCGCACAGCTCGAGCGACTGCAGGCACAGCCGGGTGGCCTGCTCGCCGCCGGCGCCGGCGCCCATCACCGCCGCCACGTGCAGGTTCTCGAACACCGTCATGCCGCCGAAGGGGCGCGGCACCTGGTGCGAGCGCGCGATACCCAGCCGGCAGCGCGCCGCGGCGTCCAGCGCGGTGACGTCGCGGCCATCGAAGCGGACCTCGCCCCGGCTGGGCGGATAGGCGCCGGTGAGCACGTTGAACAAGGTGGTCTTGCCGGCGCCGTTGGGCCCGACGATACCCACCGCCTCGGCGCGCCCGATGTCCAGGCTCACGTCCTCGAGCACACGCAGCGCGCCGAAATGCTTGGCCACGCGCCGGGCCGCCAGGATCGGCACCGACGCGTCGCCGGCCGCCGCCCGCGGCTCAGGCATACGGCAGCAGCCTGGCCTCGATCGCGACCTTGGGATCGCAAGCGTGCTCGACGGTGGGGAAGCTCAGCGGGAAACGGCTGCCCGGCTTGGACTTCACCCACTGCGCGCCGATGATCGGCGACGTCGCCACATTGGGCACCGGGCCCTTGCGGAAGTTGATGCGGCCCACCGTCGTCACGGTGTCCAGCACCTTCATCGCCGCCGCGACCTTCGCCTTGTCCTGGGGCGCGCCGCTGCTGCGCAGCGCCGCGAAGCCGGCGTCGAACAGCGCCACCGTGGCGCCGAGCTGCTGCGTCCATTGCTTGCCGGTCGCCGCGGTATAGGCGTTGGCCAGCGCCCGCCCGCCCAGCCCGACCACCGGCGACACGTAGGGGAAGGCCGGCGACCAGTAGGCACCGCTGGCCACCCTGTGGCCCAGTTCCCCCAGCGCCTCGATGTCCGACGGGAACAGCCCGAACTTGGCCGGCATGGTGATCTTCAGGCGATGGGTCAGCCCCTGCTGCGCGGCCTGGCGCAGGAAGGTGATGAAATCGGGCGGGATCGGCACCCCGGTCAGCACCTGCACGCCCTCGGACTTGAAGCGGGCGATCTGCGACGAGAAATCGGTCGTGCCGTCCTGGTAGGCGCCCGGGTCGACCAGGGTGTAGCCACCCTTCTTGAGCACCGGCTCGAGGTGCGCGCGCAGCGCGTTGCCGTCGGCATCGTTGGGGTAGAGAACGCCGACCTTCCTGTTGTTCGGCACCAGCGCCCAGGTCGACAGGTACATCTTGGCGAACTGCTCGGTGCCGAAGGAAAAGTGATAGGTCCACTTGAAGGGCGACGGCTCGCCCGGCTTGCCGCCACGCCCGAAATACCACGACTCCCACGGTTCGACGGTGGACAGGCAGGGCATGCCCGCGGCCTCGCAGGCATCGGCCACCGGGTTGACCACCTCGGGAGTCGAGGTGACCAGCATGAGGTCGATCTTGTCGGTGTTGATCAGGTCCTTGGCGAGCTGGCTGGCGCGCGCCGGATCGGACTGGCTGTCGCGCTCGAGCACCTCGATCGCATAGGTCGTGCCGCCGATCTTCACGCCGCCGGCGGTCTTCTTGCGCACCAGCCCGATCACATAGGGGTCGGCTTCGCCGAAACCGGCCAGCGGCCCGGTGCGCGGGCTGATGAAGCCGATCTTCAGCGTCGGCCGCCCCGCTGCCCGCGCCAGCGGAGGCAGCAGCGCACCGGCGGCCGACACGCCGGCCAGCGTGACGACCTGGCGCCGCGAGCGGTCGGTCGGAAGCGGGGTGGAAGGTTGCTTGCGCGACATGGTGGAGTCTCCTCGGTATGGGTTTGGTGCGGCAAGCGGCGTGCGCTCGCGCCGGCGGCGTGGCAGCGCCGCTGCCCCATGCCGGCCCACGATGCTAGCGCCCCGCCGCCGCGCCCGGGCCGGCACGCGGCATGCGCGACGACCCGGCGCGCGCAGCCTGCCTCGCGTGGCGGATTATGCGGTGAGACGGGCGCCTCGCGTAGCCGCCGGCTGCGCTAGCAGCTATCACATTCCGGCATGAGGATTAACCCTGTGTCGCCAGTTGCCTTTCGAGACCATCGAGCACCCGGTAGCAGGGCAGCACCGACGCGGCGCTGGCGTTGGGCTCGCGTCCCTCGCGGATGGCGGCGAAGAATTCCCGGTCCTGCAGCTCGATGCCGTTCATCGACACGTCGACCCGGCTGACGTCGATCGGCTGGTCCTTGCCGTCGACCAGGTCGTCGTAGCGGGCGATGTAGGTACCGTGGTCGCAGATGTAGCGGAAAAACGTGCCCAGCGGGCCGTCGTTGTTGAACGACAGCGAGAGCGTGCAGATCGCCCCGCTGCTGCTCCTGAGCTGGATGCTCATGTCCATCGCGATGCCCAGCTGCGGGTGGATCGGCCCCTGCAGCGCGTGCGCCTGCACGATCTCCCCGCCGCTCTGCCAGGCGAACAGGTCGACGGTGTGCGCTGCGTGGTGCCACAGCAGGTGGTCGGTCCAGCTGCGCGGCTGCCCCAGCGCGTTCATGTTGCTGCGACGGAAGAAATAGGTCTGCACGTCCATCTGCTGCACCCGCAGCTCGCCGGCGGCGATGCGGCGGTGCAGCCACTGGTGGCTGGGGTTGAAGCGCCGCGTGTGGCCGACCATCGCCACCAGGCCGCTGCGCCTTTGCTCGTCGACCACGGCCTGGGCGTCGGCCAGGCTGTCGGCGAGCGGGATCTCCACCTCCACGTGCTTGCCGGCGCGCAGGCACTGCAGCGCCTGCGCGGCGTGCATCTGCGTCGGGGTGCACAGGATGACCGCGTCGACCTCGGGCAGCGCCAGGCTGTCGGCCAGGTCGGTGGTGGCATGGCGCACGCCGTATTGCTGCGCCACCGCGCGGGTCTTGTCGATCTCCCGGCCGACCAGCGACACCACCTCGACGCCGTCGATGCGGCGCATCGCGTCCAGGTGCTTGGTGCCGAAGGCGCCGGCGCCGGCCAGCGCCACCTTGATGGTCTTGCTCATGTTCAGGGGTTCTCCAGGATCAGGTGCCCGACCGCCGTGTTCGACGCCGGCACGTGGTAGAAGCGATGCGCCACCCGCGGCGGCGCCTGCCCGGCCAGGTCGGCCATCGCGCCGCGGGCGATCAGCCACATCACCAGCTCGATGCCCTCCGAGCCGGCCTCGCGCACGTAGTCCAGGTGCGGCAGCTGGGCAAGCCCCACCGGGTCGTCGATCAGTCGATCGAGGAAGCGCTGGTCCCATTCGCGGTTGATCAGCCCCGCGCGAGGCCCCTGCAGCTGGTGGCTCATTCCGCCGGTGCCCCAGACCTGCACCTTCAGGTCGGCGTCGAAGCGCTCGACCGCGCGACGGATGGCCTGCCCCAGCGCCAGGCAGCGCCGGCCGGACGGCACCGGGTACTGCACCACGTTGACCGCGAAGGGGATCACCGGGCAGGGCCACGCCGCCGGCTGGCCGCACATCAGCGACAGCGGCACGGTCAGTCCGTGGTCGACGTCCATGCGCTGCACCAGCGTGAGGTCGAAATCGTCCTGGATCACCGACTGGGCGATATGCGAGGCCAGCTCGGGATGGCCGACCACGGCGGGCACCGGGCGCGGCCCCCAGCCCTCGTCGGCCGGGTCGTAACGCTCGCCGGTGCCGATCGCGAAAGTCGGGATGAGGTCCAGGCTGAAGGCGCAGGCGTGGTCGTTGTAGACCAGGAAGATCACGTCGGGCGCGCTTTGCCGCAGCCACTCGCGCGAGCGCTCGTAGCCGGCGAACAGCGGCTGCCAGTACGGCTCGGCGGTCTTGCCGAGGTCGATCGCCGCGCCGATCGCCGGCACGTGCGAGGTGTAGACGCTGGCGGTGATGCGTGCCATCAGTCGGCCCTCCTCTGCTGCCCGGCAGGCGGCTCGCCGCGGCGGCGGTTGCCCTCGATCGAGCGGCCGCCGGCGAGCATCATGTCGCGGTACTGCGCCTCGGTCATGCCGGTCATGCTGGCCGCCATCTGCTGGAACGACTTGCCGTCGGTGGCGCCGATCTTGGCCAGGAAATAGATGTTGCCGCCGAGCTCGATGCAACGGTTGAGGTCGCGCGCCAGAACCGCCAGCTTCTGCTGCTCGCTCATCGGCCATTCGTCCAGGTAGGCGCGCTCGTCGGCCTTGAAGCGCTCGCGGTTGGCTGGCTTCATCAGCGACATGCAGAACTGGTTCAGGTGGTAGCCCTTGCGCGCCATGTCGGCGTCGAAGATGGTCGTCCCGGGGATGTCCCGGTAGGGTTTGTCAAGTGCCATCGCGCGCTCCCGCGTGGTGTTCCGGCCAGTACAGCCGCATCGGGTTGTCGACCAGCAGCCTGCGCTGCAGCTCGGGGGTGGCCGCGATGTGCGGGATGAAGTCGACCAGCAGTCCGTCGTCGGGCATGTGGTCCTTCAGGTTGGGGTGAGGCCAGTCGGTCCCCCACAGCACGCGGTCGGGGAATTCCTCCACCAGGCGCCTGGCGAACGGCACGACGTCGCGGTAGGCCGAGCGCTCGCCATGCAGCGCGGGCGGCCCGGACACCGACAGCCTTTCCGGGCAGCTGACCTTCGACCAGACGTTGGCGTGTTCCCGCAGCAGCCGCACGAACAGCTCGAACTGCGGCCCGTCGACCGGCTGGGTGACGTCGGGCCGCCCCATGTGGTCGACCACGACCAGCGTCGGCAACGCGGTGAAGAAGTCCCACAGCTCGGGCAGGTCGACGGCCTCGAAGTACACCACCACGTGCCAGCCCAGCGGCGCGATGCGGGTGGCGATTTCCAGCAGCTCCTCGCGCGGCGTGAAGTCGACCAGCCGGCGCACGAAGTTGAAGCGCACCCCGCGCACCCCCGCCGCGTGCAGCCGCAGCAGTTCGGCGTCGGCGACGTCGCGCCGCACCGTGGCCACGCCACGCGCGCGCCCGTCCGAATGCTCCAGCGCGTCGACCAGCGCGCGGTTGTCGGAGCCGTGGCAGGTCGCCTGCACGATCACGTTGCGCGCGAAGCCGAGGTGGTCGCGCAGCGCGAACAGCTGCTCGCGCGAGGCGTCGCAGGGCGTGTACTTGCGCTGCTCGGCGTAGGGGAAACGATCGCCCGGCCCGAACACATGGCAATGCGCGTCGACGCTTCCCGGCGGCACCGCGAAGCGCGGCCGCGACGGGTTGGCGTACCAGTCGAGCCAGCCGGGAGTCTTCTGGAAGGCCATGGTTCAGTCCTCGGCTGTCGCCGCGCCGGATCGCGGCGACGCACCCAGCAGCCGGTCGGCCTCGGTGCGCCAGTCCGGGCTGCGGGCGAAGCCGGCGGCGCCGCGCTGGCCGAACACCCCGCGATCGGCCAGATCGGCAACCCAGGCCTGGCGCTCGGCGCTGCCGGCGGCGGACCACGGGGTCAGGCCGGCCTCCTCGACGGTGCGCGCGACCTCGCGCATTTCCTCGCTGCGCCGACGACCGTGCTCGATCACCCGCTGGAAGAAATAGGCCCCCTGGCGCTCCCAGTCGATCCCCGGAAAGGTCTCGGCGAGCGAGGCCAGAACGGCGTCCTCGACTCCGTAGGCGCGCGCCGCGCTGAAGCTCTCGATGACCATCGCCTCCAGGCCCTTGATCATCACGCTGCGGCACATCTTGGTCGCCGACACCACGCCCAGCCGCGAGTCGCCGAAGCGCGCCTTGGAGAAGCCCAGCGCCCGCAGCGCCGGCTCGATCTCGCGGGCGTGCGCGCCGCCCAGCAGCATCGGCACCTGACTGCGGTACGGCGGCACCGAGGTCATCACCGCGGCTTCCACATAGCGCCCGCCGGCCGCATCGATCGCCTCGGCCGCCTGCGACTTGGCGCGCGGCGAAGCCGAGTTCAGGTCGAGGAACCAGGCGCCCGCGCGCAGCGCCCCGGCGCATTGCCGCGCCACCGCCAGCGCCTGGCTGGCGGTGACCGCGCTGATCAGCAGGTCGCAGTCGCCGGCCAGCGCCTCGGCCGACTGCGCCAGCGCGACGCCGCCGGCCGCGGCATGCTCGCGCAGCGGCTGCGCCTGCGCCGGCTGATCGAGCTTGCGGTCCCACGCCAGCACCCGCGCCACGCCCAGGCGGCGCAGGTCCTCGCCGAGGATGCGTCCCACCTCGCCGTAGCCCAGCAGGCCGACGCGCCAGCCCCGGGCCGCGCCGGCGCCCTCGCCGTTCGCCTCAGTCGACATAGCGCAGTCCGGCCTTGCGCAACGGCTCGCGCATTCCATACATGTCCAGGCCGAGCACCCCGGAGGCGAGCTTGGCGCGCTTGTCGGCCTCGTTGGCCTCGCGCGCCGCTGCCGCCTGCGCGGTCGCGGCGGCCCGCTCGGCCGGCACCACGACCACCCCGTCGTCGTCGGCCACGACCACGTCGCCCGGGTTCACCAGCGCGCCCGCGCACACCACCGGGATGTTCACCGAGCCCAGCGTGGCCTTGATGGTTCCCTTGGCGCTGATGAACCGGCTCCACACCGGGAACTGCATCGCGGCGAGTTCCTTGACATCGCGCACGCCGGCCTCGATGACCAGGCCGCGCGCGCCCCGCGCGCGAAACGAGGTCGCCAGCAGGTCGCCGAAGTAGCCGTCGCCGCACTCGGCGCTGAGCGCAGCGACGACCACGTCGCCGGGCTGGATCTGTTCGGCCACCACATGCATCATCCAGTTGTCGCCCGGGTGCAGCAGCACCGTCACCGCGGTGCCGCAGGCGTGCGCGCCGGGGTAGATCGGCCTCATGTAGGGGCGCATCAAGCCCACCCGGCCCATCGCCTCGTGCACCGTGGCAGTGCCCAGGCTCGACAGCGCCTGCACCGCGTCGGCGTCGGCGCGCCGGATGCTGCGATACACCACTCCGAGTTCGTTCAAGCCGCTCATCGCTTGTGCCTCCCGCCGCGTCAGCGGCCCTGTGCCTGCAGCGCGGCATGCAGCCGCGGATAGACCCGGCGCGCATTGCCCTCGTAGATGAGGGCGCGCTGCGCGGGGTCGATCGACGCCGCCTCCACGTAGCGCCGGGTGTCGTCGAAGGAATGCCCGGTCTGCGGGTCGATCCCCTTCACCGCGCCGATCATCTCCGAGGCGAACAGGATGTTGTCGACCGGGATGACCCGGGTCAGCAGGTCGATGCCGGGCTGATGGTAGACGCAGGTGTCGAAGTAGATGTTGTTCAGCAGGTGCTGCTGCAGCAGCGGCTTGCCGAGTTCCTGCGCCAGCCCGCGAAAACGCCCCCAATGGTAGGGAACCGCGCCGCCGCCGTGGGGGATCACGAACTTCAGCGTCGGGAAGTCCTTGAACAGGTCGCCGGTCAGGCATTGCATGAAGGCCGTGGTGTCGGCGTTCAGGTAGTGCGCCCCGGTGGTGTGGAAGCAGGCGTTGCAACTGGTGCTGACGTGCACCATCGCCGGGATCCGGTACTCGACCATCTTCTCGTAGATCGGGTACCACCAGCGGTCGGTCAGCGGCGGCTCCTTCCAGTGCCCGCCCGATGGATCGGGGTTGAGGTTGATCGCGACGAAGCCGTAGTCCCTGACGCAGCGCTCGAGCTCCGCGATCGAGGTGCGCGGATCCACCCCCGGCGACTGCGGCAGCATCGCCGCGCCGATGAAATGCTCGGGAAACAGCTGCGCCACGCGATGGATCAGCTCGTTGCAGATGCCGGCCCAGGTCGCGCTGGTCCGCAGGTCGCCGATGTGGTGCGCCATGAAGCTGGCGCGCGGCGAGAAGATCGTCAGGTCGCTGCCGCGCTCGCGCATCAGCCGCAGCTGGTTGGTCTCGATGCTCTCGCGCAGTTCATCGTCGCTGATGCGCAGGTCGGCCACCTTCGGCCCCAGCTCGGGGGTCGCCAGGTTGGCGATCTGCGCCTTGCGCCACTGCTCCAGCGCCTTCGGCGCGGTGGTGTAGTGGCCGTGGCAATCGATGATCATTCGTCGTCTCCGGGATGGGTGGGCTCGCGCCGGCCCGCGGGCCGCAGCGCGGAGGCCGATTATCCCAAGCCGGCGCCCCCGCATCCAGGCATCGCCGCCAGCTAGCAGCTATCACGAATTGATATGGTCGCCGGCGCCCGCGTGCGCGCGCGCCAGCTCCATCAACAGCCCGCCGGCGTGGCGCATCAGCGGCGACGCCGGCTTGGTCGCCGAGGTCGCGAGGAACAGCCGGCTGTACAGCCGCGGCCCGCGCAGCTCGCGCACCCGGTAGTCCTCGGGGTGCCCGCTGGCGAGCACGGCGCCGGCGGTCAGCACGGCGTGGCCGTGGCCGCTGCGCACCAGGTCGAGCATCGCCTGCACCCCCGACACCTCCCACGCGACCTGCAGCTTGATGCGCGACAGCGCCGCCTGGTTCTCGATCACCCGCCGTATCGCGTGGGTGCGCTCGGGGATGACCAGCGGATAGCCGCCGAGATCGGCGAAGTCCACCGCCTGCGCGGCCTTGCCGCCGGCGGCCGGGCTGACCAGGCACAGCGGCTGCTCGAACACCGGCTGCACCTCGATCGCCTCCTGGCTCTGCGGATTGAGCACCAGGCCGATGTCGACCCGGCCGCTGGCGATCCATTCGATCAGGTGCGCCGACAGGCCCTCGACGATCGCCAGCCTGGCCCTGGGCAGCTGGCGCTCGAAGCCCTGCACCAGCGGCAGGGTCAGCAGCCGTCCCATGCTCGGCGGCAGGCCGATGACAATGCGCCCCACCGGCTCGTCGCGCCCGGCCTCCAGGTCCTCGCGCGCCTGCGCGACCAGTTGCAGGATCCCCACCGCATGTTCGAACAGCCGCTTGCCGGCTGCGCTCAGCACCACGCCGCGCCCGGTGCGCTGCAGCAGCACCACCCGCAGGTCGGTTTCCAGCAGCCGGACCTGCCGGCTGAGCGCCGGCTGCGCGATGTCCAGCAGCAGCGCGGCCTTGCTGAAGCTGCCGGCCTCGGCCACGCGCACGAAGTACTCGAGTTGCTTGAGGTTCATGCGCCTATTGGAGCACTGCGCGCGCGCCGGGCCGACTCAGCGCGGCGGCATGCGCAGCGCGCCGTCCAGGCGCACCGTCTCGCCGTTCAGGTAGGTGTTGCGCGCCACGTGCAGCGCGAACTCGGCCAGTTCCTGCGGGCGCCCGAGGCGCTTGGGAAACGGCACCGAGGCGCCGAGCGAGTCCTGCACCTCCTGCGGCATCGACGCCATCATCGGGGTGTCGAACAGCCCCGGCGCGACCGTCACCACGCGGATCGCATGCGAGGCCAGGTCGCGCGCCAGCGGCAGGGTCATCGCCGCGACACCGCCCTTGGAGGCCGAGTACGCGGCCTGGCCGATCTGCCCGTCGAAAGCCGCGACCGAGGCGGTCAGCAGGATCACTCCGCGCTCGCCGCCCAGCGGCGCCAGCGCGGCCATCCGCGCGGCGCACAGTCGCACGACGTTGTAGCTGCCGATCAGGTTGACCCGCACCGTGCGCTCGAAGTCCTCCAGCGGCGCCGGCGACCCGTCGCGCGACACCACCCGGCGCGCACCGGCGATTCCCGCCATGTGCATGACCAGCCGCGGCGCGCCGTGCGCGCCCTCGGCCCGCTCGATCGCCCGCGCCAGCGCCTGGCCGTCGGCGACGTCGGCCGCCAGCGCGATGCCGCCGATGTCGGCGGCGACCGCGTGCGCGCGCGCCGGGTCCAGGTCCAGCACCGCGACCCTCGCGCCCTGGCGCGCGAACTCCCGCGCCACCGCTTCCCCCAGTCCCGAGCCGCCCCCGGTGACCAACGCGCTCTGCCCTTGGATGTCCATGCCCTGCCAGCCTCCTGTTTGTGGAACGATGGGCCGCTGCCGCGGCTTCAGGCGGCCGCGCTGCGCGCAGCGCCCGCGACCAGCCCGGACTCTACCCGCTCGACCGCCAGGCGCAAGGCCCGCATGCAGCGCTGGTCGAGCGCGCTGCCGACCAGGCGCTGCATCATGTCCAGGGTCTGCTCGACCGGTACTGCCGCCCGGTACGGTCGGTCGGCCGAAATGGCGTCGAAAATGTCGGCAGTGGTGATCACCCTCGTTTCCAGCGGGATGTCATCGCCGCGCAGCCCGCGCGGGTACCCGGCGCCATCCAGGCGCTCGTGATGCGCGCCGGCGACCCGCGCCAGTTCGGCGAAGGGTTCGATGCCGCTGAGGATCTGCTCGGTGTAGAGGGCGTGCATGCGCACCGCCTGCCACTCCGACTCGTCGAGCTTGCCCGGCTTGTCCAGCACGGCGTTGCTGACACCCAGCTTGCCCATGTCGTGCAGCAATGCGCCGCGGCGCAGCCAGCGCCGGCGTGCCGGGTCGATCCCCAATTCGTCGGCGATGAGGTCGGCGTACAGCCCCACGCGCGCGCTGTGGCCGGCGGTGAAGGGGCTCTTGGCGTCGATGATCTGGCCGAAGGCCTCGGCGATCTCGTCCAGGTAGTCGTCGTCCAGCGGCACGCGCTGTTGCGCCGGCTCCAGCGCATGCACCCGCTGCGGCAGGTCGGGAGCGCGCAGGCCCGACCAGAAGGCCTCGTCGGCGACCTGCTCGAAAAGGCGCACCAGCGCGGGGTCGAACCAGCTGGCGCTGCGCAGCCGCAGTTCCTGCAACGCCGCCTGCGCACCTCCCGAGGTGTGGAACACGTCGACCACCTGGGCCAGCAGCGCGATCCGCGCCGCCAGCGGGATCGCGTCGCCCGCCAGGCCGTCGGGCTTGCCGCCTCCGTCCCAGTGCTCGTCGAGCGCATGGATGCCCGCGGCCACCGTGTCGCCGAAGCGCATCTGGCGAGCGATCTCGGCGCCGCGCTGGCAGCGTGTCTGGATCAGGTCGCGGGAAATGTCCTGGC
This sequence comes from Pseudomonadota bacterium, assembly GCA_021845505.1. Lineage (GTDB taxonomy): Bacteria > Pseudomonadota > Gammaproteobacteria > Burkholderiales > Burkholderiaceae_C > Thiomonas_A. The sequence continues at coordinate 66,541 of JAJZVU010000014.1, forward strand.
CGTTCTGGAAGATGTCCAGCGTGGCGCGAAAACGCTCGGCCAGTCCGGCGCGCAGCCCGGTGTGGGTCAGCACGAAGCGCGCGACCTGCGGCAGCGAACTGCCGACCAGCTTGAAATCCCGCTTGAACTGCAGGTCGTCGGTGAGGTAGAGCTCGCAGATGCGAGCCGCATTGCTGCTGCATCCCAGGTCCTTGAGCAGCAGCGTGTAGTACAGCTCCCAGCGCTGGTCGGCGTCGAGCCCGAGCCGATCGGCCATCGCCATGCCGATGTAGGCACAGCGCACGCAGTGTCCCCTCGGCTGGCCCTCGGTGATGTCCAGCGCGTGGCTCAAGGCCCCGATCAGTTCGCCCAGTCTGAGTTGTTGCATGACGGATGTGCGTCGGCGCGTGCGGCCGACCGGGTCGCACGCGCTGCCGCGGCGCTCGAACCGCCAGCATACGCGCAAGTGGCACGAAGGTATTTCCAATGCCTTCCAGCAATAAATGCGACACATTGGATACGTAACTTGCGGGAATTCCGCACAAACTCGGGCCTGCGGCTAACGTCGCCTGCGGCCGCCGTCGTCTGCGGCCGCGTCGGCCCGAGAGCCCCATCCGTGAAGGAGCCCGCTGCCATGACCATCAACGCCTACGCCATGCAGACCTACACCGACCTGCTGGGGGAACTCGAACACGCCCGCCGGGTACTGGCCCAGGCACGCATCGGCAGCCTGCCGCGCGCCGCCGCCGCGCAACGGGCGATCGAGGCCATCGACGCCGTCGAGGCGTCCTGGAGCGCCTTCGGGCGCCAGCACCTGCGTGCCGCGCGCGCCGCGCTGGTGCAGGTGCGCCAGGGAAGCCTGCCCGAGACCCCGGAGTGCATCGACGCGGTGCGCGAACTCTCGGGACTGCTGCAGGCGCACCGGCGCGCCGACCATGCCCCTTCGCGCAGCCGCCACTATGCCTGGCAATAGCTGAATGCCCCGCCGCCCCTCGACGCCGGCGGGCTGCGCTGTGGTGCAATGACGGACATGCCGTCGCCCATCCGCGCGCCGTCGCGCCGCTTGCCCCTGCCGCGCCTGCGGCTCACCGTGTGCTGTCTGCTGCTGTGCGCAGCGGCCGCGCGCCCCTGCCCGGCCGACATGCTGTCGGCCACCCGCCAGTGGCTGGCGGGAGTCGGCTCGAACCTGCAGGACATCTACGACCACGGACAGCCCGACCTGTTCCTGACCGGCTACACCTGGCACGACCCGCACACCTATACCGCGGCCAAGCTCGCCACCCTGAACAGCCACGCCTGGGGCTTCGGCGGCGGCAAGCACCTGGTGGACGCCGACGGCAACGACCAGATGCTGTATGCGATGGTGTTTTCCGACTCCCACCGCAACGCCCAACCGGTGGTCGGCTACGCCAAGCAATGGGACTGGCGACCCGATGGCGGGCCGCTGGTGCTGGGCGCCGGCTACACCGCGGGAATCACTTCACGGGCCGACATCTTTCACAACATTCCGTTTCCCATCCTGCTGCCGCTGGCCTCGGTGGGGGTCGGCGACGTGCGGATCTACGGCACTTTCCTGCCGCGGGTATCGAACAAGCTGAACAACGGGAACGTGGCCTTCTTCTTCGCCCGCATCGCGTTTCGCTGAGCCCGGACGCCATGGACGCACGCAAGCTGGTCTGGGGAGTCGTCGCGCTGCTGGCCGGACTGGGGCTGGCGGCCTGGAGCGCCTGGCATGGCGTGGCGGACGCGCGGCACTGGTGGCACGCCCACCACGCACTGCAGCAGCTGGCCTCGAGCCACGACAGCGCCGGCGCGCAGCCGTCGGGCGCCGGCGGCGACCTGCTCGGGCTGCTGCGCGCGGGCGTCGCGGCGATCCCGGGCGCCGGCCATTGGCTGAGGGCGGGGCTGCAGCAACGCGAGCGGCTGGCCTTGCACTCGCTGCTGCTGCAGCTGGCACTGCTGGCGCTCGCCGCGCTGCTGGTGTGGCTGGGAAACCGCTGGCTCGCGCAGGCATCGCCGACGCGCCGATCGCGTTGAGCGGGTCGGCGCCCAAGGACCTCGCGAACGCCTCGCTTGCTGGCACAATCGGCTGCAGGGCCGCATGCGTCTGGCGCGGCCCGCAGCAACCGGAGATGACCATGTCCCTCGATAGACAGAATCCCCGTCGCCGATGGCGACTGCGCCTGTTGTGCGCCACCGCGGCGCTGCTCGGCAGCGGCGCCCAGGCGATGAGCGTTTCCCAGTATGGCCACAACCTGGCCAACGATGCGGACCATGCCGGCCATGCGGTCGTGCATGTCGGCGCGCAGACCGGTCGCGGAGTGGTGCATGCCGCGAAGACGGTAGGCAAGGACATCGCCAGCGGAGTCTCGCACGGCTACCACGCCACGCGGCGCGCGCTGTCGGGCGGTTCGTCGCAGTCCAAGCCCTGAAGGCGCGCAACCGCGCAGCCGCGCCGGCCGGCCTGCGCGCCGGACACGGCCCCGATGGCCTCACAGCAACGCGAACGCCAGCAGCACGCTGCACACCGCCATGATGGTGAGCGCGACCATGAACGCGGTGTCGGCGTACTCCTCCAGTCCGTGCAGCTTGCGGTCGCGCAGCGACAGGTAGGACAGCGCCGCGCTGCCCAGGAAGATCAGGCCGTCGAGCGCGAGGAAGCGATCGACCAGGGTGGCGAAATGCCCGAGGCGCAGCAAGCGGATGATCGACACCACGGTCATGCACACCCCGAGCATGGTCGCCGAGGTGGGCAGGATGTGGCCGGACAAGGGTTGGCGGTTCATCGCGCGAGGCGTGGCGCAAGCCGGGAAATCGCGGCGGCGGCGGCCTGCGCCGCGAGGCCGCGCCTGCTGGCGCAGTCTGAGCGCGAGCGCTGAAGTCTGGCTTAACAGGCCGGCGAAGGACCGCGGCCCCCCGCGCGCGGGGCCGCGCGATCAGCGGCCGGGCGCCCGGCCCCGCGCCGGGGTGGACGCCCGTCGCGCTCGCGGCGACGCCGCGCAGGCGACCGGCGGCACGCTCGACTAGCATCGATCGATCGGCTGGCCGAGCCGAAGCCATCGATGGTGCCGTCTCCCGCGGACATCGGCACCGAACCGTCGAACCTCGACTTCGACACCCTGGCCCGCCGGCGCCGCCGGCCCGGCGGTGGATTCGATACATGTTCTGTTCGCGTTTTTGCCTCTTATGTAGCAAAGAATCCGGCGCCCCACAGCCCTTGCCCGAGCTCGATTGCCGCTCCATCGAGCAGGAAGCAGCAGGGCGATGCGGAGACCCCGGATAATGGTGATACGCCTTTTCGCGTTTCGTATGTTTTGTGTATCATGATCAGCCCTCGATCGAGGCTGCTCCGCGGCCTCGGCCGTCCCCGTGCCGCCCGGCGCCCGTCACCCCGAGGTCCGCGATGACCGTCCCCACCCTGCAAAGCCTGATCGCCGGTCGCTGGATCGGCAACGAGCCCGCCGCCGCGCTGTCCTGCGCTGTCGACGGCCGCACCATCTACCACACCCATGCCGAGCTGCCCGACTTCGCGCAGGCGCTGGAGCACGCGCGCGCGGCCGGGCTGCGCGGCCTGCTGGCGCTGGACTTCCAGGAGCGCGCGGCGCGCCTGAAGGCGCTGGCGGCCTACCTGCTGGAGCGCAAGGAACAGCTCTACGCGGTGTCGGCGCTGACGGGCGCGACCCGCACCGACGGCTGGATCGACATCGAGGGCGGAATCGGCACCCTGTACGCCTATGCGTCGCTGGCGTCGAACGGACTGCCCTCGGGCAACCTGGTGCACGAAGGCCCGGCGGTCCCGCTGGGCAAGAAGGGCGGGTTCGCCGGCAGCCATGTGCTGGTTCCCCGCAACGGGGTCGCGGTGCATATCAACGCCTTCAACTTCCCCGTCTGGGGCATGCTGGAGAAGTTCGCCCCGTCGTTCCTGGCCGCGATGCCCTGCGTGGTCAAGCCGGCCACCGCCACCAGCTACCTGACCGAGGCCACGGTGCGCCTGATGGCCGGCAGCGGCATCCTCCCCGAGGGTTGCCTGCAACTGATCATCGGAGGCACCGGCGACCTGCTCGATCGCCTGCAGGGCCAGGACATGGTGACCTTCACCGGATCGGCGCAGACCGCTGCGCGGCTGCGCGCCACCGCTGCGCTGGTGCGCAATTCGGTGCCTTTCAACGCCGAGGCCGATTCGCTGAACTGCTCGATCCTGGCGCCCGACGTGCGGGCCGACGACCCCGAGTTCGAGCTGTTCGTGCGCGAGGTGGCGCGCGAGATGACGGTGAAGGCCGGCCAGAAGTGCACGGCCATCCGCCGCGCCATCGTGCCGCGCGCGCGCCTGGACGAGGTGCTGGCGCGGCTGCGCCAGACGCTGCAGCGCAGCGTGCTCGGCGACCCGGCCTGCGAAGGCGTCACGATGGGCCCGCTGGCCTCGCTGGCCCAGCTCGACGACGTGCGCTCGCGCGCGGCCGAGCTGCGCGCCACGGCCGACGTGGTGTTCGACGGCGACGCGCTGCCGCCGCCGCGCGGCGAGGGGGTCGCCGGCGGAGCCTTCCTGGCCCCCACGCTGCTGCTGGCGCGCGACCCCCATGGCAGCGCCGCGCACGAGGTCGAGGCCTTCGGCCCGGTGTGCACCGTGATGGCCTACGAGGACATCGACCAGGCGGTCGACCTGGCGCTGCGGGGCCGCGGCAGCCTGGTCGGCTCGCTGGTCACCCACGACCCGCGGCTGGCCGCCGCGGTGGTCCCGCGGATCGCCGCGATGCACGGGCGGCTGCTGCTGCTCGACCGCGACTCGGCTGCCGAATCCACCGGCCACGGCTCGCCGCTGCCCGCCCTCAAGCACGGCGGCCCGGGACGCGCCGGCGGCGGCGAGGAGCTCGGCGGCCTGCGCGCGGTGCACCACCAGCTGCAGCGCTGCGCGCTGCAGGGCTCGCCGGCGATGCTGTCGGCGGTGGCCGGCGAGTACCTGCGGGGCGCTCCGGTGATCGAGTCGGAGCTGCACCCCTTCCGCCGCCACTTCGACGAACTGCGCATCGGCGAGTCGCTGCTGACCCACCGCCGCACCGTCAGCGAGGCCGACATCGTGCACTTCGGCGGGATCAGCGGAGACTACTTCTACATGCACTTCGACGAAATCGCCGCTCGCGACAGCGAGTTCGGGCAGCGGATCGCCCACGGCTATTTCGTGCTGTCGGCCGCCGCCGGCCTGTTCGTCAGCCCGGCGCCCGGCCCGGTGCTGGCCAACTACGGCCTGGACAACCTGCGGTTCACCAAGCCGGTGGCCATCGGCGACACCATCCAGGCGCGCCTGACCTGCAAGCGCAAGATCGACCGCAAGCGCAAGGACAGCAAGGGCGTCGGCCAGGGCGTCGTGGCATGGGACGTCGAGGTGCGCAACCAGCGCGGCGAAGTGGTCGCCAGCTACGACATCCTGACGCTGGTCGCGAAGCGGGCGACGCAAGACTGACGCATCCCCGGGCCCCGGCCCGGCGAGCGCCGCGCCGGCCGGCGGCGTGCCGGGGCTCAGGCGGGCTCAGGCGGGCTCAGGCGGGCTGCAGCGGATCCTCGTCGGCGAAGCGCCGCAAGCGCGGAGCATCGGCCTGCGGCGTGGCGCCGCTGGCCAGCCGCAGGTGCTCGTCGAGATAGGCCTCCGACGGACCCCACACGCGTCGGTAGATGTCCTTGCACAGCAGGCGCGCCTGCTGGCCTGGCCAGTCGGCGGGCAGCAGCACGTCGGGCAGTTCCGGGTCGCGCAGCAGCAGCCGCCGATAGTCGTGGATCAGCAGCAGGCGCAGCAGGAAACACTGCTCGCCGTCGGCCGCGTCGGCCCCGTCGCCGCGCAGCGCGTCGCGCAGCGGGCGGTAGGCCGCGACGAAGGACTGGTAGTCGGCTGCCAGTTCGCCCAGGTTCCAGGCCCTGCGCACCAGGTCGGCATTGCTCGCCGATGCCGCGGCACGGGCGTCGACCGCCAGCAGCGGCAGCAAGGCCCCGAGCTGGGCGGACAGGCCGTCGGCGACGAGGGCGTCGAGCGCGTTGTCGATGTCGGCACCCGGATGCACGAAGCACTCTGCGCCGAGGGCGCCGAAGCCCTTCCAGGACAGGGCCGCGCGGATGCGCTCGCGAATCCTGGGTTCGAGTTCGCCGACCACCAGAACCAGGCGCCAGCGCCGGTCCCAGGGCGGCGCCGCCGAGGCGTAGATGCGGTGCGACGCCTCCTCGAAGCGCCGCCTGCCGATGTCGCTCAGCACGTAGTCGGCCCGTCGCCCCTGGGTTTGCGCGCTCAGCCAGCCGTCGCGTACCAGCCGGAACACCGAGGTGCGCACGAGCCGCTCGTTCAGTCCGAGCGGCTGCAGCAGGCGGATCAGGCTGCCCAGCCAGATGCGGCCGCCGCGCGGCAGCACCGCATCGCCGAACAGGGTGACGATCAACGAGCCGGCGCGCACGGGCTTGCGGCCGTGGAAGGCGTCCAGGTGGCGACGGATCGGGGAATCGGGCACGGTGGATCGCGGTGCGTCGGATGGGGTCGGGCGGGGCAAAGCCGCCAATGGTAGCTGCGCGCGGCCGCGGGTAGCCGCCTGCCCTCAGGCGCGCGCCGCCGGCGCGCCCTGCCCCGCCGGCTCGTCCAGCGCCAGCACCACCCGCTTCAGCGTGGCCTCGTCCGGGTGGGGCAGCACCGAAAAGCCCAGCGCCTTCATCAGTCCGAGCATGCGCGCGTTGTCGGCGTAGACGTCGCCGACCATCGCGCGTGCCCCGCCGACGCGCGCGCAGTCGATGATCGCCGCCATGAGGCGGCGCCCGAGGCCTCGGCGTTGCCAGGCATCGGCAACCGCCAGCGCGAATTCGACCGATTGGCCGTCGGGCAGCCGCGCATAGCGCGCACTGCCGACCTGGCGCTCGACTCCGCCGTCGACCAGCGTGGCCAGCAGCGCCATCTCGCGGTCGTAGTCGATCTGGGTCATGCGCGCGACCACGCTGGGCGGAACCTCGCCCGCCGGCCCCATGAAGCGCATGCGGCGGGCCTCGGGCGAGAGCGCATCGATGAAGGCGCGCTCCAGCACCGCGTCCTCCGGGCGCACCGGCCGCACCGTGACCACGCTGCCGTCGGGCATCGCCCACTGACGCCGCAGGTGCCCCGGATAGGGGTGGATCGCCATGTGGGCGTAGCGGTCGCTGCCCGGGTTGATGGTCGGATCGATCACCATGCGCACGTCGGCGGCCAGCGCGCCCTGCTCGTCGAGCAGCAGCGGATCGATGCGCAGCTCACGGATCCACGGCAGCTCGCAGGCCATGTCCGATACCGCCAGCAGCACCGCCTCGAGGGCCGCGCGGTCGGCCGCCGGCAGATGGCCGAAGGCATCCAGCGTGCGCGACACAGCGGCCGACGTGATGAGATCGCGCGCGAGGTAGGCGTTCAGCGGCGGCAGCGCCACCGCGCGGTCGCGGTCGATCTGGCCGCTGCGCCCCCCGGCGCCGAACACCAGCACCGGGCCGAAGGTGGGGTCGCGCAACACGCCGACCATGAGCTCGCGGGCATGCGGGCGCGCCGCGCAGGCTTCGATGGCGACTCCGCGCACCCGCGCGTCGGGCCGCGCCGCGCGCGCGGCCTGCACGAGTTGGCCGAAGGCCTCGCGCACCGCCTCGGCGCTGCCCAGCGGCTGGCGCGTCCACGTGTCGTCGGCGGGCGGCAGCAGGTCCGGCGCCTCGACGCGCAAGCACACCGGCCAGCCGGCGCGCTCGGCGGCGAACATCGCCTCGGTGGCATCGTGGGCCACCAGCACCGGCGACACCGGCACGCCCCAGGCCGCGAGCAGAGCGCGCGACTCCATGGCCGACAGCACGCTGCGGCGCTCGGCGACCAGCGCTTCGATCAGCGGGCGCGGACGCGCGCCCGACGATGGCGCGCCGGCGCGGGTCGCGCCGGGAACCTGCAGCAACAGCTTCTGGTTGGCGAAGTAGCGGGAGATATCGCAGAACAGCTCGATCACCGTGTCCGGGCTGCGGAACACCGGAATGCCCGCTTCGTCGAGGATGCGCCGCGCCTCGGCCACCCGCTCGCCGCCCATGAAGCAGCAGCACACGGTCGTCGGCAGGCCGCGCGCGATGTCGGCGATGCCGCGCGCCACCTGCTGCGCCGGCGCCGGCGCCAGCGGCGACAGCATGACCAGCGTGGCATGCACATGGGCGTCCTGCGCCAGCGCGCGGATGCACTCCAGGTAGCGCTCCGGGGTGGCGTCGCCGCCGAGGTCGATGGGCATCGCGCCGTCCCAGCCGTGGGGCAGCAGGCCGCGCAGCGCCTGCACGGTGTCGGAGGTCAGCCGCGCCAGCGGAACGCCCAGCGCATCGGCGCAATCGGCCGCCATCGCCCCCGGCCCGGTGCCGTTGCACACGATGGCCAACTGGCTTCCGCGCGGCCGGAAGCCTTCGGCCAGGCCCTTGGCGGCGTGGAACAACTGGCTGATTCCCCGCACCCGCACCACGCCGGCGCGCCGCACCGCGGCATCGAACACGGCGTCGCCGTAGTTGCGCGGGTCGAGGGTGGCGTCCTGCGCTTCGCCGTCGCTGCCCGACTTGAGCAGCAGCACCGGCTTGACCCGCGCCGCCGAGCGCAGCGCGCTGAGGAAGCGGCGTGCCTGGCGCACCCGCTCGACGTGCAGCAGGACGAAGCGCGTGCGGTCGTCGTGCACCAGGTAATCCAGCACCTCGCCGAAATCGATGTCGATCGCGGCGCCCAGGTTCACCGCCGCGGACACGCCGATGCGATTCATCGCGGCCCAGTCCAGCACCGCGGCGCACATCGCCCCCGACTGGGTCACCAGCGCGAGATCGCCGGGCTGCACCTGCACGTCGGCGAAGGTCGCGTTCAGCCCGATGCTCGGGCGCATCAGCCCCAGCGACTTGCCTCCCAGCAGCCTGACCCCGCCGCTGCGCGCCACGTCGAGCACCCGCTGGCGCAGCAGTTCGGCGCCGCTGCCTGCGGTGGCCAGGTCGCTGAGCAGCACCGCCTGGCGCACGCCCGCGCGCGCGCACTGCTCGACAATGCCGGGAACCGAGCGCGGCGCGGTGGCGATGATCGCCAGGTCGATGCGCCCTTCGATGGCCTCCAGCGACGCCACGCAGCGATGCTGCAGCACCTCGTCGTGCTTGGGGTTGACGGCCCACACGCGACCGGCGTAGCCGCCGGCCAGCAGGTTGGCGAACACGAAATGCGCGGTCGAATCGGGGCGCGGCGAGGCGCCGATGACGGCGACCGACTCGGGCTCGAACAATCGCGCAAGCTGATGGCTTTGCTGCATCGCGCCTCCCCGGCGGTGGACTCAGCCCCCCGCCTGCGCAGCCTGCACGGGCTGCTGCTGTTCGAAGAAACCCTCGCTGTGCACCCGATCCTCGCGCGCGCCCAGGCGACGCAGCGTGGCCAGGCAGGAGTCGACGAAGGCGGGACTGCCGGCGACGAACACGCTGTGCCGCGACAGATCCGCGAAGCGCTGCTCCAGCAGCGCGTCGACACGCCCGTGCAGATAGCCGGCGCCCTCCTCGGCGCGCTCGCGGGTGAGGGTGAGCAGATAGTCGAAATTGCGGTGCTTGGTGCGCCACCAGGCCATCAGCCCGGTGCCGTAGACGTCCTCGCGGGTGCGCGCCGAGACCACCAGGGTCACCGGGCGACGGTAACCCCGCCGCAGCGCGGCCTCGGTCAACGCCAGGATCGGCGCCAGACCGGTGCCGGCGGCCAGGCACAGCACCGGGGTGTCGACCGAGGGGTCGCCGATGAAGGTGCCGTAGGCTCCCGAGAGCTTGACCTGGGCGCCGGGCTCGAGCACGTCGTGGATCCAGGCGCTGGTCGCGCCGCCTTCGGAACGCGCCACCTGCAGCACGATCTCCCCGTCGGGCCGCGGCGCGTTGGCGATCGAGTAGGCACGCGGGGCGATTGCCGCCCGCTCGTCGCCCAGCGTGACGTACTGGCCCGGCCAGTAGCGTATCGGCTGGCCCACCGGACGCAGCCGCAACTCGACCACCCGCGCGGCCAGCGGCCGCTTGTCGACGACGACGAACAGCGCGAGTTCGCGCGGCGGGAACAGCTTGGGCCGCGCGTCGGCGGTGCCCCACTCGATCACCAGTTCGTCGGAAATCGGCTTGGCCATGCACATCAGGCCGTAGCCCTGGCGGCGCTCGTCCTGCGACAGCGCCATGTCGAGCACCATGCCCTGGTCGAACTGACCGGACAGCACCTTGACCTTGCATTCGCCGCAGGCCCCGGCCCGGCAGTTGTTCGGCAGGGCATAGCCGGCCTTCTCCAGCGCCATCAGCACGGTGTCCCCCTGGCTGCAGGGCACCGCCGCGCCCGAGGGCTGGATCACGATACGCGCCATGTCGTCGTCGTCCTCAAAACACGGGGATGATGTCTTCCATCGCGGTGTCCGACACCTCCTCGCCGGTGACGCCCACCTCGGGAATCGCCGGGAAGGGGATATGGTAGGTGTCGAGCACCCCCTTGAGGTTGAGGATCGCGCGGCGCCAGTTCTCCTTCTTCGCCTCGTAGCTCGGAATGCCGAAGCCGGCGCCGCGCGCCACCTCCTCGGCCTCGCGCTGGTTGGCGATGAAATCCTTGGGCAGGTCCCAGAAGTCCATCGGCGGCTCGAACAGCACCGCGGACAGGAACAGGTAGCCGGCGCGGATCTGCTTGGTCACGATGGCGCGGTTTTCCGGCCCCATCCTGGGGTAGTCGCGCTCCATCACCGCCATGCAGATGGCCATGTGCCGGCCCTCGTCGCGGCCGATGTTCTTGAAGCCTTCCTTGAACACGGCCTCGCGCGAGTTGTCGTACATCTGCTTGAAGATGGTCGCGGCGGCGATCTCGCCCATCAGGAAGGAGCTGAACAGCACGGCCAGGTCGTACTTGGGAACGGCCTGCTTGTAGCCGCTCCAGTAGCGCCCGCCGTTGAAGTACAGCCACTTGGCGTTCTTCTGCAGGCGACGCCCGAGATCGGTCTTGGGCTGGTAGCTCAGCGGGTCGGGATGGCCGAGCATGCGGGTGATCGCCAGGCCGCACATGATCTCGTGGTTCTGCTCGTCGCGGGTGACCGAGAAGAAGCACTTGCGCACCGGATCCTCCTCGTGCACTTCGTAGGTCTTGATCAGAGCCTCGGCGAACACCGGCGGCGCGGAGGCGTCGAACACCGACAGCAGGGTCCACCAGTAGGCGATGGCCTCGCGCTCCTCCCAGGTGTAGCTGTCCACGTCCAGGGTGTCCCAGGGCAGCTTCTCCGGATCCCAGTTCTCGCGCAGCGAGGCCTCCCATACCTCCTGCAGCTTGCGCGTGTGGGAATGCCACGACAGCGGGTAGACGTTGGGCTGCGGGGTCGGCGGCGGGAATTCCATGCTGTCCGACAAACGCTCGTTGTGTCCTGCCATGTTGGCTCCTCGATGGTTGCGGCGACGACGATGTGCCGGGCGAATCATGATACTTGTGCAATAGTCTTGTCAATCTTTTTGTATCGTTTCATGCTGGGGAAAACACGTAGGGCATTGCGCATTGCAACAGGCCATGCATGGCTTTTTTCGTCCTGAAGCCGCCGAACGACCCTTGTCAGCACTGTTTTTTCCGATACACTTGCGCCAATCCCTGGTTGATTCCTGTTGCTTTTCAACTCCCGCCGTTCGCCCATCCCGAGATGAAGTACGAGCACATCCTCCACGACCTCGTCGACGGCGTGGCGACGATCACGCTGAACCGCCCCGACAAGCTCAACTCCTTCACCGAGGCGATGCACGCCGAGCTGCGCGCCGCGCTCGACGCGCTGCAGGCCGACGCGAGCGATGAACGGGCGCGCGTGCTGGTGCTCACCGGCGCCGGGCGCGCGTTCAGCGCCGGGCAGGACCTGGGCGACCGCGCGGTGGCCATCGAATCCGGCAACCCGCCCGACATCGGGGATACCGTTGAGCGCAACTACAAGCCGCTGGTGATGCGGCTGGCCAACCTGCGCGTTCCCACGCTGGCCGCGGTCAACGGCATCGCGGCCGGCGCGGGGGCGAGCCTGGCGTTGGCCTGCGACATCACCGTGGCGGCCAGCTCGGCCTCGTTCCTGCAGGCCTTCACCAGGATCGGCCTGCTTCCCGACACCGGCGGGACCTGGTTCCTGCCGCAGCGCGTGGGCATGGCGCGCGCCCTCGGCCTGGCGCTGCTGGCACCCAAGCTGCCGGCCACCCAGGCCGCCGACTGGGGCCTGATCTGGGCCGCGGTCGACGATGCCGAGTTCCCGGCCACGGTCGCCTCGCTGGCGCGCCAGCTCGCGCAGGCGCCGACCAAGGCGCTGGTACGCACCCGGCAGGCCATGCACGCCGCAGCCACCCATACCCTGGAGCAGCAGCTGTCGCTGGAGGGCGCGTACATGCGCGAGCTCGGCTGGAGCGCCGACTACGCCGAGGGCGTCGCGGCTTTCGTCGGCAAGCGTGCGCCGCGTTTCACGGGGCGCTGATGCATACGGCCATGCAGATGCGCGATGTCGAGGCGGCGCTGCCGCAGTCGGTGGTGGTCGGGGTGGTCGGCGCGGGCACGATGGGCAGCGGAATCGCCCAGGTCGCCGCGACCGCCGGCCACACGGTGTTGCTGCTCGACGCGCGCCCCGGCGCGGCCGCCGCTGCGGTCGCCACGCTGCGCGCCGGCCTCGCCCGCCTGGTCGACAAGGGGCGCCTCGATGCCGCCCAGGCGCGCGCCGCGGGCGAGCGCCTGCAGGCGGTGGACGACCTGGAGCGGCTCGCCTGCTGCGGGCTGGTCGTCGAGGCCATCGTCGAGGAGCTCGAGCCCAAGCGCCAGCTGCTGCGCAGCCTGGAGGCGCTGCTCGCCGACGACGCCATCCTCGCCAGCAACACCTCGTCGATTTCCATCACCGCCATCGCCGCCGCGCTGCGCCGCCCGCAGCGCGTGGCCGGGCTGCACTTCTTCAACCCGGCTCCCGTGCTGCCGCTGGTCGAGGTGGTCGCCGGCATGGTCAGCGCGCCCGAGGTGCTGCGCACCCTGCTGGCCACCGCGGCGGCGTGGGGCAAGACCCCGGTGCTGGCCGCCTCCACCCCCGGCTTCATTGTCAACCGGGTCGCGCGGCCGTTCTACGGCGAGGCGCTGCGCCTGGCCGGCGAGCGCGCCGCGGCCCCCGCCACCATCGACGCCATCTGTCGCGACTGCGGGGGCTTTCGCATGGGCCCCTTCGAGGTGATGGACCTGATCGGGCTGGACGTCAACCTGGCGGTGACCCGCTCGGTGTGGGAAGGCTTCTTTCGCGACCCGCGCTTCACGCCGTCGCTGATGCAGCAGGAACTGGTCGCTGCCGGGCACCTGGGCCGCAAGTCCGGGCGCGGCTTCCACGACTACCGCGAAGGCGCCGGCCCGGCCGCGCCGGAGCAGGAGCCCGCGCACCCGCTGCCTTCGCGCATCGAGGTCCTCGGCGCCTCGGCCGCGGCCGTCGCGCTGGCCGAACGCCTGGCCGAGCGAGGCGTGGCGTTCAGCCGCGGCCCCGGAGACGGCGAGCGCATCGCGCTGGCCGACGGCGCCGCGCTGTACCTCGGCGACGGCCGCAGCGCGACCCGTCGCGCCGCGGAATCGGGCGTGGCCGCCAGCGTGGTCGTCGACCTGGCGCGCGACTACCGCAGCGCCCCCCGCCTGGCGATCGCCCCGGCGCTGCAGTGCCCCCCGCAGCAGGCGCAAGCCGCCGCCGGGCTGCTGCAGGGCGCCGGCTACGCGGTCAGCCGCCTGGCCGACACCCCCGGGCTGGTGCTCATGCGCACCGTCGCGATGCTCGCCAACGAGGCCGCCGATGCCGTGCAGCAGGGCGTATGCTCGGCCGCTGCGGTGGACACCGCGATGCGCCTGGGCACCAACTACCCCCTCGGCCCGCTGGCCTGGGCCGACGCCCTCGGCGTTCGCCAGGTGGTCGGCGTGCTCGACCACCTCGCGGCCGCCTACGGCGAGGACCGCTATCGTGTTTCGCCCTTCCTGCGCCAACGCGCGCTTGCCGGATGGAATTGCCATGAATGACCTCAGCGACCTGAGCACCGCGGGCGAGCTCGCGCAGCGCACCGCCGACGCGATGTGGCCCCGCGACCGTGTCGCCCGCCTGCTGGGCATGCGCCTGGTGGAAGTCGCGCCGGGCCGCGCCAGCCTGGAGATGACCATTCGCGACGACATGGTCAATGCCTTCGGCATCTGCCATGGCGGGATGATCTTCGCGCTCGCCGACACGGCCTTCGCCTACGCCAGCAACACCGACGACCGGATCACCGTGGCGTCGGCCTGCCACGTCGACTTCATCGCGCCCGGGCGCGTCGGCCAGACGCTGCGCGCCGAGGCCTGCGAGCGCTCGCGCAGCGGCCGCACCGGGGTCTACGACGTGACCGTGCAGACCACGGACGGCGCGACGGTGGCGCTGTTCCGCGGCAAGTCGCATCGCCTGCAGGGCGAGGTCACGGCGACCCTGGCGGCCATGGCGCAAGGCTGAGCGGGGCCCGCGCGAGCCCGCCGAAGACCAGCACACGAGGAGACCAGCATGCCCACCCGCACACCCTCCCCCGGCGACCTCGAGCCCATCGAGCGCGCCAGCCGCGACGAAATCGCCGCGCTGCAATTGCAGCGCCTGCGCTGGTCGCTGCGCCACACCTACGACCACGTCGCGCCCTACCGCGCCCGCTGCGAGCAGGCCGGCGTGCATCCGGACGACCTGAAGACCCTGGCCGACCTGGCGCATTTCCCCTTCATGACCAAGGCCGACCTGCGCGAGCACTACCCCTTCGGCCTGCTGGCGGTGCCGCGCCAGCGCCTGGCGCGGCTGCACGCATCCTCGGGAACCACCGGCAAGCCCATCGTGGTCGGCTACACCCTGCAGGACCTGAGCCACTGGGCCGACGTGGTCGCGCGCTCGCTGCGCGCTGCCGGCGCGCGCCCCGGCGACATGGTGCACAACGCCTACGGCTACGGCATGTTCACCGGCGGCCTGGGCGCGCACTACGGCATCGAGCGCGCCGGCTGCATCGCGGTGCCGATGTCGGGCGGCCAGACCGAGAAGCAGGTGCAGGCGATCCTCGACTTCGAGCCCGACTTCCTGATGGTCACGCCGTCGTACTCGCTGGTCATCGCCGAGGAGTTCGCGCGCCAGGGCGTTTCGCCCGAGAGCATTTCGCTCAAGGTGGGGATCTTCGGGGCCGAGCCCTGGGGCGAGGGCATGCGCGGCGAGATCGAGCGCATGCTGGGAATCGATGCGCTGGACATCTACGGGCTCACCGAGGTGATGGGCCCCGGCGTGGCCAGCGAGTGCATCGAGAGCAAGGACGGCCCGGTGATCTGGGAGGATCACTTCTACCCGGAGATCATCGATCCCGAAACGGGCGAGGTGCTGCCCGACGGCGAGGAGGGCGAACTGGTGTTCACCTCGCTGACCAAGGAGGCCTTCCCGGTGATCCGCTACCGCACCCGCGACCTGACGCGGCTGCTGCCGCCGACCGCCCGTTCGTTCCGGCGCATGGGCCGCATCACCGGCCGCAGCGACGACATGCTGATCATCCGCGGGGTCAACGTGTTCCCGACCCAGGTCGAGGAGCAGGTGCTGCGCGACCGCCGCCTCAGCGGCAACTACCAGCTGGTGATCAGCCGCGCCGGGCACATGGACGAGCTCGAGGTGCGCTGCGAGGTGCAGCGCGAACTGCAGGGACGCCTCAGCCCTGCCGACTTCGAGGCCATCGGGCGCGAGTTGCAGCACCACATCAAGACCATGATCGGCGTGTCGACCCAGGTCACGGTGCTCGAGGCCGACGCGATCCCGCGCACCCTGGTGGGCAAGGCCAGGCGGGTGATCGACCAGCGACCCAAGCAATCCTGAGGAGCCCAGCGATGACCGAAGCCTTCATCTGCGATGCCGTGCGCACGCCCATCGGGCGCTACGGCGGCGCCTTGTCGGGGGTGCGTGCCGACGACCTGGCGGCGATCCCGCTGCGAGCGCTGCGCGAGCGCAACCCCCAGGTCGACTGGACGGCAGTCGACGACGTGGTGCTGGGCTGCGCCAACCAGGCCGGCGAGGACAACCGCAACGTCGCGCGCATGGCCGCGCTGCTGGCCGGGCTGCCGGTGGAGGTGCCGGCCAGCACCATCAACCGGCTCTGCGGCTCGGGAATGGACGCGGTCGGGATCGCCGCGCGCGCCATCAAGTCCGGCGAGGCCGAGCTGGTGCTCGCCGGCGGCGTCGAGAGCATGTCGCGCGCGCCCTTCGTGCTCGGCAAGGCCGAGAGCGCGTTCGCGCGCAGCGCGCAGATCCACGACACGACCATCGGCTGGCGCTTCGTCAACCCGCAGATCGAGCGGCTGTACGGGATCGATTCGATGCCGGAGACGGCCGACAACGTCGCCGCCGAATTCGGCATCGGCCGCGCCGACCAGGACGCGTTCGCACTGCGCTCGCAGCAGCGCTGGGCGGCCGCGCAGGCGGCCGGGCGCTTCCGCGACGAAATCGTCGCGGTCGCGGTGCCGCAGAAAAAGGGCGAGCCCCGGCTGGTCAGCGTCGACGAGCATCCGCGCGCCGACGCCAGCCTGGACGCGCTGGCGCGCTTGAAGGGGGTCAACGGCCCGCAGCTGAGCGTGACCGCAGGCAACGCCTCCGGGGTCAACGACGGCGCCTGCGCGCTGGTCATCGCCTCCGAGGCCTCGGCCAGGCGACACGGCCTGACGCCGCGCGCGCGCATCGTCGGCATGGCGGTCGCCGGGCTGGCTCCGCGCATCATGGGCTACGGCCCGGTGCCCGCGGTGCGCAAGCTGCTGGCGCGCACCGGGCTCGATCTGCGCGACATGGACCTGATCGAACTCAACGAGGCCTTCGCCGCGCAGGCGCTGGCGGTGCTGCGCGGGCTGGGGCTGCCCGACGATGCCGAGCACGTCAACCCCAACGGCGGCGCGATCGCCCTCGGCCACCCGCTGGGGATGAGCGGAGCGCGGCTGCTCACCGCGGCCAGCTACGAACTCGCGCGGCGCGGCGCGCGCCGCGCGCTGTGCACCATGTGCATCGGCGTCGGCCAGGGCATCGCCAGCATCATCGAACGCGTCTGAGCGGAGCCCGTCCGAGCGGGCACCACGTGGCGCCGCACGGCGCAGCGCTCAGCCCGCGGCGTCGGGCAGCGCCTGCGCCTCCTCGCGCCAGACCTCGGTGAAACACTCGATGACCCGCGCGCGCAGCCTGGGGCTGGCGGCGGTGCCGGCATCGAAATGCTCGGCCAGCAGGCCCGCCAGCCGGCTGCGCTCGAGGGCGCGCAGCGCCAGGAAGTCCTCCACGGTGCGGCGCGGGTCGAGCGCTCCGCCGGCCGCCA
>JAJZVU010000052.1 GCA_021845505.1 Pseudomonadota bacterium
AGACTGCGGCAACCGCGCCGGCCTCGTACGGTGTGAATACGCCTCCCAGGATTCCACCGATGACCACGGCTGGCGCGACCAGCGCGGGGATGGCGTGCACGAAGGCAGCGCCGATGCCCGCCAGCCCTGTGCGTTGTTCCCTGGGATAACCGCGTCGCCTTGCGATGAGGTAGGCGATCGCCATGTAACTCGCGGCGACGAGCAGGCCTGGAATGATGCTGCTGAGGAACAAGGCGGTCACCGACACGCTCGTGACGGTGGCGAAGATGATCATGCTGATGCTCGGCGGGAACAGGGTTCCCAGCGAACCGGCGGCAGCCTGGTGGGCAGCGACGAAATCACGGTCGTATCCTCGGCGCACCATCTCCGGCATGAGGGTCGTCCCGATCGCCGCGGTGTCGGCCACCGCCGACCCCGAGACATCGGCGAAGAGCACACTGGCAACGACATCGGCGAGTGCCAGGCCGCCGCGAATTCGGCCGACCAGCGCGCATGCGAAGCCGACCAGCCCCTGGGACATTCCGGTCGCCAGCATCAGCGAGCCTGTCAGCATGAAGCTGGGAATCGCCAGGAAGGCCGGGGTGTTGATTCCTGCGTAGGCTTGGAGCGGGACGATGCTCAGCGGAACGGTGCCCGACACGGTGATCAGAAGCATCGAGCTCAGGCCCAGCACGACCGCGATGGGAACACCCAGCGCGTAGGTGATCGGCAGCACGAGCCAGACGAGCGTGAGCGGCGTACCCTCGAGCAACGGCGCTCCGCTGCCGGCGAACAGGGCGATGCATCCGGCACCTGCCACGGCGGCCAGCAGCGTGAGGCGGCGAAATGCCCGCGGCTTCCCGCACAGCAGCTGCTCGAGCCAGTGGACCAGCATCACCGCACCGGACAGCGGGATCGCAAGGTAGGCCAGCTTGTACGAGATATCCAGGACCGGCGAGTGGGGCTGGCTGTGCGCGAGCAGTCGGAGCCCCGCGCCGATCAGCACCAGAAGGTAGATTCCCACCGTGGCTTGCGCGATGGCCTCGACCCACTCCCTGGAAACGCCATGCAATCGGCTGGTCAGCAGGGTGCTCGAGGGGTGCCCATCGGTGCGATACATGACGGCTGCGCCGATGAACACCAACCATCCCATCGCGAAGCCGGCCACCTCCTCGGTCCAGGGCAGGGCGTCGTTGAGGACATAACGGTAGATCACCCCGACGAACATGATCGCCACCAGCGCGCCGGTGAGCGCCGCCGCCACCACGGTGGTCGCGCGCGCCAGTTCGCTGCTGGCACGAGTGAGCGCGCCGGCGCAGCACTGTCGCAATCCACGAACACTCGGCGGCGCCGGCTCCGCCGAGAGCTTTCTAGGCATTCAGCGCCTCGATGCGCTTGATCAGGCCGCTGCCGATGCGCTCGCTGAATTGGTTCCACACTGGGCGCGACTGATCGATCCATTGCGTCAGGATGGGTCCGGTGGGCTCGTACCACTCGACCCCGTGGATCGCCTTCAGCTTGGCGCGCGCATGCTCGACGGCTCGCGCTGCCACCTTCCACTCGAAGTCCTCGGCTACCCGCGCGGATTCGAGCAGAATGTTCTGCACATCCTTGGGAAGGCTATTGAAGTACCGCAGGTTGATGAACCCGATATGGCTCAACATGATGTAGTGGATATCGCAGATCTTCTTGGCCACCTCCCAATGCTTGTCGCTGAGAAACCAGACCGGCTGCAGGACCTCACCGTCCACGGTGCCCTGCTGCAGCGCGGTGAAGACCTGGTTGTACGGTAGCGGTACAGGGTTGGCTCCCCATGCCTTCAGCGTCGCGAGTTCGATCGGGGTGTTGGCGGCGCGCAGCTTGATGCCCTTGAGATCGGCGGGTCGGTGGACGAGCGCCGAGATCGTCTCGATGCTTCGGAATCCGCCCGCGTTCATGACCATCAGGATCTTGATCCCCAGTTTGGACTCGATGTCCTTGCGGATGTCGTCGCTGTAGGACGTGCGCCAGAACTTCTGGTACGCGTCGGCCGAGCGAACCAGGTAGGGCAGTTCCAGGGCCATCATCTTCGAGGTGAACTGATCGAAGTTGTTGTTCGACGAGGCACCCATCTGCAGGGCGCCATACTGGACGCTCTGCACGAGTTCCTGATCGTTTCCCAGCTGGTTGCAGCAGTAGGTGGAGACCGCGATCTCGCCGCCGCCTTTTTCCCGGACCACTGCGGCAAATTTCTCGTAGCCCATGGAGACCGGGTTGGTGGGCGTCGAGGTATAGGCGAACTTGAATGCGATCTTCTTCGAGGCCGCTGCCGCTGCCGGCTGGGCCTCCTGAAGGGCCAGGCCGCCCATGCCAAGCGCGACGGCGCGGGTCATCCATGCTCGACGCGATAGCCGGCCCTCCTGGGCCTCGTGGACGAGTTGCTCGAGTGGTTTGGCGTTCATGCTTTTGTCTCCTTCGTTGACTTCTGGCAGGTCACGGTGATCACATGGCCCGGCCTGTCTCCCGCAGGCCGGATCGGGGCGGCCGACGGGCGGCCGCCAAGCCCCCCGACGCGGCTCAGTGGCCGCAACGGCAACGTCCGGGTCCCATCACAGGACCGCGCGCAGGATCCTGTCGAGGTCGGCTGCGCACGTGCGACGCGGGTTGGGCCCGACGTTCTTGAGTGCGACCTCGACCAGAGCCGGTATCTGGTCCTCGACGACGCCCACCTCTCGCAAGCGCCGAGGCACTTCGAGGTCCTGCAGCAGTTGGCTGATCTCGTCCACCACGCGGGCAGCTGTTTCGCGTGGCGTTCCTGCGGTGGACAGGCCGATGGAACGGGCTATGTCCACGTAGCGCTCGGGCCGTGCGGCGGCGTTGAACCGCATGACCTGGGGCAGCAACAGCGCGGTCGCCACGCCGTGCGCGACTCCGCACAAGCCACCCAGCGCGCGAGCCAGTGCGTGGTCGTTTCCGGTTCCGGTATTGGAGATGACCAGCCCCGCCAGCATGCTGCCCATCAACATGCTCGATGCGGCTTCCACGTTTTCCGGATTGGCGACGAAGGCGCGGATATGGGGTGCCAGGTGCGCCATGGCGCTCAACGCGAACACGTCCGACAGCGGACTCGCGCGTACCGAAAGGTAGCCCTCGATCGCATGCGTCAACGCATCCAGTCCGCTGGTGGCGGCAACGCTGCGAGGCAGGGTGCGAAGCAGCAGCGGATCGAGCAGCGCGAGCCTGGGCAGCAGGCGCGGCGAGCGCAAGGACATCTTGTAGTGGTCGGCCGAGCGCGTCAGCGCGGCGTTCGCCGTGACCTCGCTGCCGGTGCCGGCGGTGGTCGGGATCACCACCACCGGCGGCAGGTCCTTGGCCACCTTGTTGATCCCGTCGTAGTCCGCAATCGAGCCGCCATTGCTCATCAACACGCCGACCCCTTTGGCGGTATCCATCGCGCTGCCGCCACCGATGCCGACCAGGACGTCGCAGCCGTCGGCCTTGGACAACTCGAACGCGCGGTGCACCGTCGTATCGCTGGGGTTGGGCTCGATGTCGCTGAAGACGCTGGAGGCCATCCCGCGGGATTCCAGCGCCTGGAGGATCGGCGCGCCGATGCCGCCTTGCCGCACGCCCGGATCGATCAGCAGGCAGGGGCGACGCACACCCAGGGCCTCGAGCTCGGACGCAAGCGTCGCGGCCACCCCGCAGCCGAAGCGCAGATTGATATGGGCAGCGAACTGGAAGGTGGTGCTTCCGGAAAAACCGACGAAGGGCATTTCATGGGCTCCTTGCTGGGCAGCAATCGATGGCTTCACGCGATGCGCCACTTGTCGACGACATCCTCGTTGAGTTCGGCACCGATGCCTGGTCGCTCCTGGATCACCATGCATCCGTCCTGGAAAACCTCGGCAGGCTCGCGCAGGAGGTCATGACGCAGCGGATTGGGCTGCGCCTTGGACCAATCGCTCTGCATCGATTCAAAGATGAGGAAATTCGGGAGCGCCACGGCGAATTGCAGCGTGGCAGCCAGACATACCGCGGAGCAGCTGCCCGTGTGTGGCGCATAGGGGATGTGGTGGGCCTGGCACAAGGCCGCGATGCGGCGCGCCTCCGTGATTCCCCCCGTGCGCGAAATGTTCGGCTGAAACACGTCGACTGCCCTGCGCGCGAGGAATTCCCTGGCGCCATAGCACATGAAGTCGGCCTCGCCCAGCGCAATTCGAATATCGAGCGCCGCCGCGAGTTGCGCATTCCCATCGATATGGTCCGGGCTGAGCGGCTCCTCGAACCAGTAGATGTCCAGATCCTGCAGTGCCCGACCCACGCGCAGCGCGGTGGCGACGTCGTCGCCGTAGGCGCAGTTGGCATCCACCATCAGCTGGACGTCGTCGCCGACGGCCTCGCGGATGGCGCGGACGAAGGCGATGTCGGCCTCGGGATGTTCGAGATTGCGCCCGATCTTGATCTTCATCGATCGGTAGCCGCGCTTCTTGAAGTCGAGCGCCTGCGCGATCACGATGTCCATCTCGCGAAACCGCAGCGACGATGCGTAGGCCTTCAGTTTTTCATGATGGCGGCCTCCGAGCAGGGTGTAGAGCGGCACGCCGAGCGTCTTCGCCGCACAGTCCCAGATGGCGATGTCGATGCCGCTGATGGCCTCGGTGTAGAAGCCACGCGAGTGGCCTCGGTTCATCATCGTTCCATAGAGCAGTTCCCATATGGCTTCACGGTCGAGGACGTCGCGGCCGATGAGGATCGGGGCGAGGTCGCGCACGATATCCAGTGTGGCGGTCGGGGCGAGCCTGACCATGCACTCTCCGACGCCGGCGATGCCCTCTTCGGTCTGGATGCGCACGAGGGTCGTTCGATAGCCGCTGAAGATCACGTCGGCCAGAGCTGCCGCATGCGGAACGCTGATCGGCGCATCGATTTTTTCCTTCAGCGGGACGTAGAGGCTTACCGGTTCGACCTTGGTGATACGGTTGCGTTTCATTCGTATGTTCTCCGCGCGGGGGGGCCGTCTATCGCGTCAGGCATGGAGTACCAGTTCCATGGAAGGCGTCAGCGGTGCGGTGCGCTCGACTTCCATGCGCATCATGGTGGCCACGATGCGCCCGCCCGCTTTCAGGATGTGGGTATGCACGAGCGCTTCGACGTTCTCCGGCTTCATGTCCGCGAAGTGATCGATCATGCTGCGGTGCTCGTCCCACGACTGTTTCAGATGTTCCGGGAACATCAGGGAAACCTGCCGATAGCGGACGATGACGGGCTTGAGGTTTTCCAGGAGGTGGATGATTCGCGCGTTCCCGGATTGCTCCAGGATGGCCTGGTGGAATTCACCGTTCAACTCCACCGCGGCGTGGACGATGTCGCGCTGGATGACCGGCGCGCCTTGCCCGGACGGCTCCGGCAGGCGAGGGCGGCGGTCGCAGATCGCGCTCAACTGACGCAGGAATGCCTCGTCGGCCCGCATGGCCGCCAGGCGCGCAGCCATGCTCTCGAGCGCCGCCCTCGTGCAGTACAGATCGGCCAGTTCCTCGGCGGTGGGGGAGTAGACGCGGACGGTGCCGCGTGCCGGCATGATCAGCAGCTTTTCGGCAACCAGGCGCCGGACAGCGTCGCGGACCGGCGTGCGGCTCACCGAGAGCATGTCGGCGAGTTGAACCTCCGAGAGCGGCCGGTCCGCCTGCAGGCTGCCGTCGGTGATGCGCTGCCTGAGTGCTTCATAGACCGTTTCGTACAACGGGCGGTCGTCCTTGGCGTCCAGTGCTGTCACGTGTGCTCTTCCAGGGGGCGAGGCTCGCCGCGGAACATTTGTGTGGCGAGCTGTATACATCCCACCATACATCAATTTCGAGGTGGGCGCAAGGCTCCCGCGGGCCCTGGGCGGCAAGAGAGTCCTTCGAGTGGAAACGAAGTCCGTCGCGGCGCCGAGCCTTCAGTCCTGGTCCGCTGCGCTGGCCTGCCGGACGGACGGAGTGGCCGTGGCGGGGTCCTCGCTGTCAGCGAGCGGGGGATCGGGTGGCCGCCAAGGACAGCCCGCCCGCACCTCCCGCTGTCGGCCGAGCGCGGCTACGAGGCCTTGATCGACTGGCCCTCGGAGCCCTCGCGCGCCGCGCCGGCGCCCCGAAGGGTTCGGGCCCAAACGGGCGCCTGCACCACCTGTCGGCTTGCCTGTGCCACCGGCGCGGGCAGGCCATGCATCCCGTTTGGACCTCGAACGCCCACCACGCGAGTTCTGAACAGCATCCCTAGGGCCGCGTCGCGACGGCGATGCCGACCGGCCAGACACCGGTTGCGAAGGGAGAGCCGGGAATCTGCGTCAGCGCGCCGTCGGCGGCGATGCTGAAGACCGAGACGTTGTTGTCGCTCTTGTTCGCAACGAACACCCGCGTGGCCGCTGGATTGATCGCGACGGATGCCGGGGAATTTCCCGTCGCGAAGGGGAACCCTGGATCGGCGCCAGCGCGCCGCTGGACAGGACACTGAAGCCGGAAACCGAGGCACTGGCGTTGTCGACCGTAAAGACCAGTTCCCGAGGTTCGCAGCTGACTCGTACCGTGGTGACGTAGGCGCTCGCGGAACCGCTGCCGTTGGTCACGGTGCAGTTCTCGTTCGTCGGTTGGGTCCGCACCGTGACGTCGTAAGCCGAGCCCGCGGAAACCGCCGATGCAAAGGTGAAGGCGCCGTTGGCGGTCAGCGTGAGCGTGTCGGCGCCGCCGTTTTGCAGCGTCGCCGACACGCCTGCGGCCAGGCCGCTCAGGGTTCCACCGGCCGTATAGGTGGCCGGGCTACGAGCTGGTTGGGGTCGTCGAGGACACCGGCCCCGGCGGGTCGAGCGTGCGCGAGGGCCCGCTGATGGCCGACCTGTGCGTCGTCGGCGGGTAAGCGCAGTACGCGGTTCGACCCGCGCGATTCCTGGTTCCGGTTCGCGAGGGAATCGACCCCGCCGAGGCGGTCTGTGTCCCGCTGGCCTACCTCACCGCGTATCACATGCTCACCGGCTACCGCCGGCTGCCTCGGGGAGCGACCATCCTGGTCGTCGGCGCCTCGGGCACGGTCGGCATCGCGATGCTGGACCTGGCGCGCCTTCTCGGGCTGAAGGCCATCGGAACCTGCTCGGCAGTCGACATGGCCGCGCTCGAGCGCCTGGGGGCGGCGGCGATCGACTACCGCGCAGGCGACTTCGTCGCGGCCGTGCGCCGGCTCACGACCCGGGCCGACGGCACGGTCGGCGCCGATGCGGTTTTCGATGCCATCGGCGGCGCGCACTTCGCCCGCTCGTTGGCCTGCCTCGCGCCCGCCCGCCTGCTCGTCGGCTACGGGGCTCAGGACATGGCGGTGGGTGCGTCCGGCCGGGCCTCGGCGGCGCTGGGCCTTGCGCGGCTCAGGATGTGGAGCGCGCTCGGCCGCCTGTTCAGCGGCCGTCGCGCGGTGTTCTACGACATCACGGCCCGACTCGAGGCACACCCGGAGGATTTCCTCGCCGACATGGCCAGGCTCTTCGAGCTGCTGCGCGAGCGGGCCATCCACCCGATCGTCGTCGAACGCCTGGCCTTGGCCCGCGCGCGCGAAGCCCACGCCCGCATCGATGCCGCCGGCCTCGGCGGCAAGATCGTGCTGCTGCCCTGGCCCGCGTCGTGACCGGCCGAACGTCGGCGGGGGTGGCGCAAGGGCACGGCGCTTCGATGCCGAGTTTCACGAGGCCCCGGCGGAGGCACTTCGTTCGACGGCATCGGCGGCTGCAGGGGACGCAAGCCAATCGCCCTGGAAGGCGTCGCAGCCGGCGTCGAGCAGGAAGTCCAGCTGTTCGCGGGTCTCGACGCCTTCGGCGAGGACCTGCAGGCCGATGGCCTTGCCCATCGCGATGATGGCCCGGGTTACCAGCGCCGCGTTGCGCTGCGAAGGCAGACCTTCGACGAAGCCGCGGTCGATCTTGAGCTGGTACAGGGGCAGGCGGGTCAAACAGGCCAGCGACGAGCTGCCCGTTCCGAAGTCGTCGACCGCGAAGTCGATTCCCAGCGCCCGCAGCGCCTGCATCTTCTCGATGGCGCCGCCGATGTCCTGCAGGATGGCGCTTTCGCTGATCTCCAGCTTGAGCCGCTCCGGGTCGATGCCGGAAGCCGAAACGATGTCGCCCACGGCGTCGACGAAGCCGCGCTCCATGAACTGCAGTGCGCTGACGTGGACGGTCATGCGCAGATCACGCAGCGCCGGCTTGCCGGACCAGTCGAGGAGGGTTCGGCAAGCCGCCTGCAGCGCCCATTTCCCGATGTCGCCGATCAAGCCGCATTGTTCGGCCGCCGCGATGAACTCGGCGGGCAGCAGCAGTCCGCGTTGGGGATGCATCCAGCGCAGCAGCGCCTCGGCTCCGATCGGCCGCTGGTGGCGGTCGACCTGCAGCTGGTAATGGAGCACGAACTCGCCCCGCTCGACTGCCTTGCGCAGATCGTTCTCCAGGGTGTTGCGGGCGTGCAGTTGCGCCTGCATCGAGGGCTCGAACAGGCGAATGCCATTGCGCCCGCCGCGCTTGGCCGCGTACATCGCGAGGTCGGCCTGGCCCATCAGCGTATCGACCCCTGCGCATTGCGGGTCGAGCAAGGCGATGCCGATGCTCGCGGTGCACACGAAGCTCTGCGAACCCAGCTGATATTTCTGCGAAAGCACCGCGCGCAAGCGCTCGGCAAAATGCTGGACCCTGCTCGATGCGGCTTGGGCATCCATCCCGAGGTCGGGCAGCAGGACGCTGAATTCATCGCCGCCGAAACGCGCCACGATGCTGTCGTGGCGCATGACCGACTTCATCCTGCGCGCCGCGAGTTGCAGCAGCTCGTCCCCGACCGCATGGCCCATGGTGTCGTTGACGTTCTTGAAGTGGTCGAGGTCGAGCATCAGCAAGGCCCCGAAACGGCCATTGCCACGGCTGGCCTTCAACGCCTGTTCCGCCTGGCCCTGCAACTGCACCCGGTTCGGCAGCTCGGTCAATCCGTCGAAATACGCCATGTGCTCGATTCGCGACGCGGCTTCCTTCTGCCGGGTGATGTCCGAGATCGATGCCAGGTAGTGAATGACCCGCCCGCTGTCGTCCCTGACCGCCGAGATCGCGAGCCATTCGGTGTACTCCGCCCCCGACTTGTGACGATTGACCACCTCGCCCTGCCACTGCCCCCGCGTTGCCAGCGCGTCGCGCATCGCCGCATAGAACGCGTTGTCCTGGCGCCCGGAATGCAGCATCGCGGGAGTGCGCCCGATCAGCTCCTCGGCCGCGTACCCGGTGATCTGGGTACAGGCCCGGTTGACCCGCTGGATGACGGCGTTCTCGTCGGTGACCATCAGGCCCTGCTGGATCTCGAAGGCCACGGCCGCGATGCGCAGGTCATCCTCGACCTTCCTGCGCTGGGTGATATCCCTGGACAGGTTGAACAACAGACGGGTTCCCAGGATCTCGAAGCCCTTGCCCGACACCTCCGCCGGAAATTCGCTGCCGTCCTTGCGGCGATGGCGTGTCTCGAACTGCGCGCGTGCCGGCGAATCCAGTTGCCTGGAGACCGCGGCGGCGAGCTCGTCCGCGGGAATTCCGACGTCCCAGGTCGAGACATGCCTGCCGATCAGTTCGTCTCTCCGGTAGCCGAGCATCGAGCAGAATTCGTCGCTGGCGTAGACCAGCTTGCCGTCCGGGCCGAGCACGTGCACGCCGTCGCTGGCGTTGTTGAGCAGGGCCTGCGTCCACAACTCGGCGCGGGCCGACAGCTGCATCTCCCGCCACAGTCGCCGGGTGCCGAACGAGGTCACGCCGACGAAGGCGGCCAGCAGCCCCACGATCCAGGCGAATTGGCGGCGCCAGGGAGCGAGGAAGTCCGTCTGGGCGCGTCCGACGATCAGGCTGAAAGGCACGCTCGACAGACGCCGGTAGGTACCGATTCGACGGATCCCGTCGCCGGTGTGCGCGGCACCGAAGGTCACCGGCGAACGTCCGGACGCGATCGCCTCGTGGAGTCGGGCCGAGAATTGCCGTCGACCCACCTGCTCGTTCGGATTGCTCGATGGCGGTACCCGCACGATGACTGCGTTGGTCGAGTCGCGCAGCAGCACGATGCCGTGCGGGCCGACGGACGCCTTGCCCAGGAGTTTCGCGAAGTGAGTGAGCGGGACGGCCACCGCGACGACTCCGGCGAACCTTCCCTGCGGATCGTCGTAGCGGCGGACGAAGGCGATGATGGCGCGGTGAGACATCGCCCCGATGATCGGATCGGTCACCCACACGCCGTGCCCGCGCTGGTCGCGCAGGCCGCGGAAGAAGTCACGCGTGGCCCAGCTGGCAGTGGTCGTGGCGCCGACCCCGGTGCCGACGATGACGTGCCCTGTGGCATCGGTCGCGCGGATGGTGCTGCCCGGCATCAGGCGGGCTCGCTGGCGGCGCAGGAATCGCGCCATCTCGGAACCGTTCGCAGCCCGCCCGCTGCGCAATTCGCGCTCCAACTCGTCGACGGTGCCGTCCAGCGTCAGGTCGATGCGACCGACCTCGCTGGCGATGCTTTGCTGCAGGATCCTCGAAATCGTCCGGGTCGATGCGGCCGCTTGGGCTTCGTAGCTCGAACGGCTGCTCGCGAGGAAGAGCACCGCAGCCAGCAGCGCGCAGGCGTTGATCGCCACGGCTGCCGCGACCAGCAGCACGCCGCTGCGATTGTGCCGTCCCATCCAGAGCGCAGGAAGTCCCACCATTTCGCGTAGAGGCAAGCGCGGAGTCCTGCGACACGCCGCAGCTCCAATGTTTGGATTTGTAAGTCAACGGCGATCGCGAATCGAGGTGAAATGTCACCGATCGGCGGCATTTTCGAGTCGCGTCTGCGACGTTTTTCGAAATCCGTGACAAAGTCCTCGAAACGAGCCGCGGCGATCTTGCGCATCGGCGCGTCACCGAGCGCTGCCCGCGGGCGCCGGCCGATCGGCGAGCGCAGTGCCGTCCGCCGCGGTGCGCTGGCACCGAGGGCTCGCACGGGACCGCGGAAAAACCCGCGCCAGACGGCAGGCCCCGCGGCTTGCGCCGCACGGGGCCGCCGCGCTGCGCGTCAGCGCTTGCGCGCCGCACGGGGCCGCCGCGCTGCGCGTCAGCGCTTGCGCGCCGCGTGGCGGTACAGGGTGCTGCGGTGCACGCCGAGCCTGCGCGCGGCGCGGCTGACGTTGCCCTGGCAGGCCTGCAGCGCGTCGTCGATCGCGGCCGCCGCGACGCTGCGCAGGTCGCCCGCGGCCGGCTGCGGCGGCGCGGCGTCGTCCGCCGGCGGCGCGGCGCGGCGCAGTTCGTCGGGCAGGTCGCAATGGTCGATGCGGCCCTGCGGGCCGGCCAGCGCGGCCAGCGTGCGGCACACCGAGACGAGTTGGCGCCAGTTGCCCGGCCAGTCGTGCGCCAGCAGCGCCTCGCGCGCCTGCGGGCTCAGCCGCAGTCCGCGGCGCAGCAGCAGCTGGCGCAGCAGCTCGTCGATGCGTTCGCGGCGCTCGGGCAGTTCGCGCAGCGCCGGCAGCTCCACCGTGAAATGCTGCAGCCGGTAGTACAGGTCGACGCGGAAGCGGCCTTCGGCGGCCATCGCGCCGAGCCGGCGGTGGGTGGCGCAGATCAGCGCGAAGTCCACCGCCTGCGCGCGCCCGCCGCCCAGCGGCTTGACCTCGCGGTCCTGCAGCACCCGCAGCAGCCGCGCCTGCAGTCCCAGCGGCATGTCGCCGATCTCGTCGAGGAACAGCACGCCGCCGGCAGCCTCGTGCAGCAAGCCGGGGCGGCCGCGGCGGCGCGCGCCGGTGAAGGCGCCTTCCTCGTAGCCGAACAGCTCGGCCTCGATCAGGCCTTCGGGGACGGCAGCGCAGTTGACCGCGACGAAGGGCCCGCCGGCGCGCCGGCTCGAGGCGTGAAGCTGGCGCGCGAACACCTCCTTGCCGACCCCGGATTCGCCGAGCACCAGGATCGGGATGTTCGAGTCCAGCACGCGCAGCGCCCGCGCGAGCTGCAGGTCGCGTGCGGCGTCGCCGACGATCGGCGCGGTCTCGCTGCCGCCGGGCCCCGCGCAGCTCGCGGCCTGGTGCGCCGGCTGCGCCGGCTGCGGCGGCGCCGCGGCCTGCTCGCCCGGGTCGCTGGCGTCGAGCCACTCGGCGCGGGGCGGCTGCACCGCGGCGGCCGGCGCGCCGGCCACCCACGCGGCGCTCCAGCTGCTGCCGTGTCCGGGCCGCAGCCAGTGGGGGTGCAGTTCCAGGCGGCGCCCCGCGCCGCCGGCCGGCAGCGTGGCGAACAGGTCTTCCAGGTAGCGCTCGCGCAGTTGTTCCAGGGTCATCCCCAGCCCACGCAGCGCGGCGCGGTTGGCGCCGACGACCACGCCGTCGCGCTCCCACAGCAGCGCCTCGCGGTGCGTTCCCAGCAGCGCCGGGTCGTGGGCGAAGCGCAGGATGCGGGTGCCGGCCACGCGCAGTTCCAGCGCCATGCGGTACTCGATCATCTGCGCGGCCATGCGCACCAGCCCGAAGGTGTGCGCCTGGATGCAGCGCGGGTCTCCCGAGACGTCGAGCACCCCGATGACCGCGCCGTCGGGCGCCAGCAACGGGGTGCCGGCGCAGCCGATGCTCGCATGCTGCTGCAGGAAATGCTGCGGGCCGACCACGGTGAGCGCGCGCCCCTCGACCAGCGCGGTGCCGATGGCATTGGTGCCGCGGCTGCGCTCGGACCAGTCGACCCCGGGCATCAGCGCGATGCGCTGCGCCTTCGTCATGAAGGCGTCGGAGCCGGCGGCATCGAGGATCATGCCCGCGGGGTCGGCCAGCAGCACGATCACCCGCGACGGCACCAGCGCCTCGGCCAGCGCCTCCAGCTCGGGCAGCGCGTAGTGGCGCAGCCGGCCCTGCGCCTCGCGGCGCGAGTACAGCTCCTGGTGCGCCAGCGGCTCCGCCGGCAGCGAGCCCGCGGCCGCGGCCACGCTGCGCCTCCAGCTGCGAGCGATCGGCTCGGGCAGCAGCGCCCCCGGATCGCCGCCTTCGCAGCACAGCCGGCGCGCCTGCTCGAGCTGCTCGGGCGTCGCGGGGGCGGGGGCGGGGTCGGCGAGGCGGGAAGGGGGCATGGCGGGGCGTCGGTGCGCAGCAGGCTGCGCCAGTGTCGCACCCTGCGCCAGGCTTGTCGACTGTCGCAGGCTGCGACACGCGGGGTGTCGCGCGCGCTCGCCGCGGATCGCGCCGGCGAGCCTGGTGGAAACCCGCGGGTGTTCTCCAAGTGCCTGTCGGCAAATGGGAATTCACCCTCGTGCCGGCGCACCGGGAAGCTGGCACGGATCGTGTAAGACCAGCAGCGCAGCGGGCCCGCGGACTCGCGGCCCCGCATCCCACTTTCCGCCCATCAACCCAGCAAGGAGACTCGGATGGACATGCTTGAACCCGGCCAATTCGGCACCCCGGTGGCCTTCAAGAAGCGCTATGGCAATTTCATCGGCGGCCGATGGGTCGAGCCGGCCAGCGGCCAGTATTTCGACAACATCACCCCGGTGACCGGCAAGGCCTTCTGCGAAGTCCCGCGGTCCAACGCCGAGGACATCGAGCGCGCGCTGGACGCGGCCCACGCGGCCAAGGCCGCCTGGGGGCGCAGTTCGCCGGCCGAGCGCGCCGCGGTGCTCAACCGCATCGCCGAGCGCATGCAGGCCAACCTGGCCACGCTGGCCGCCGCCGAGACCTGGGACAACGGCAAGCCCATCCGCGAGACCATGGCGGCCGACATCCCGCTGGCCATCGACCATTTCCGCTACTTCGCCGGGTGCATCCGCGCGCAGGAGGGCTCGATCGCCGAGATCGACCACGACACCTACGCCTACCACTTCCACGAGCCGCTGGGGGTGGTCGGCCAGATCATCCCGTGGAATTTCCCGATCCTCATGGCGGCGTGGAAGATCGCGCCGGCGCTGGCCGCCGGCAATTGCATCGTGCTCAAGCCGGCCGAGCAGACGCCGGTGAGCATCCTGGTGCTGCTGGAGATCATCGAGGACCTGCTGCCCCCGGGGGTGCTCAACGTGGTCAACGGCTTCGGGCTGGAAGCGGGCAAGCCGCTGGCGTCGAACAAGCGCATCGCCAAGATCGCCTTCACCGGCGAGACCACGACCGGGCGGCTGATCATGCAGTACGCCAGCCAGAACATCATTCCGGTCACCCTCGAGCTCGGCGGCAAGTCGCCCAACGTGTTCTTCGAGGACGTGATGGCCAAGGACGACGGCTTCCTCGACAAGGCGGTCGAGGGCTTCGTGATGTTCGCGCTGAACCAGGGCGAGGTCTGCACCTGCCCGTCGCGCGCGCTGGTGCAGGAGTCGATCTACGAGCGCTTCATGGAGCGCGTGCTGCGGCGCGTGGCGGCGATCAAGCAGGGCAACCCGCTCGACCCGCAGACCATGATCGGCGCGCAGGCCAGCGGCGAGCAGATGGACAAGATCCTGTCCTACTTCGACATCGGTCGGCAGGAAGGCGCCAAGGTGCTCGCCGGAGGCGCGCGCGGCCAGCATGGCGGCGACCTGGCCGGGGGCTACTACATCCAGCCGACGGTGTTCTTCGGCCACAACAAGATGCGCATCTTCCAGGAGGAGATCTTCGGTCCGGTGGTCTCGGTGACCACCTTCAAGGACGAGGCCGAGGCGCTGGACATCGCCAACGACACGCTGTACGGCCTGGGCTCCGGGGTGTGGACGCGCGACATGAACACCGCCTTCCGCATGGGCCGGGGCATCCAGGCCGGACGCGTGTGGACCAACTGCTACCACGCCTACCCCGCGCACGCGGCCTTCGGCGGCTACAAGCAATCGGGAATCGGCCGCGAGACCCACAAGATGATGCTCGACCACTACCAGCAGACCAAGAACCTGCTGGTCAGCTACAGCGAGAGCAAGCTCGGCTTCTTCTGAAGCCTGCCGGAGGGCCGGGCCTTGCCCGGCCCGCCGGCTCCACACCGAGAGTCCGCATGAGCGCAGAGCTTCCCGAGCAGGTCCGCGCGACCGCCGCGGCACTGCAGCTGATCGAACAGCTGCGCGCGGTCCACGGCGAACTGATGTTCCACCAGTCCGGCGGCTGTTGCGACGGCAGCGCGCCGATGTGCCTGGCCGCCGGCGATCTGCTGCTCGGCGACGCCGACCGCCTGCTCGGCCACATCGGCGGCGCGCCCTTCTACATCAGCCAGGCGTGCAGCCTGGACCCGCGCCCGCGCCTTGCCTGCGCCCCGATACGGCCCAGCGAAATGACAGTGATTAGCGGGACAGGACACTAGCTGATCATCGACGTGGTCGACGGCCGCGGCGGCATGTTCTCCCTCGAAGGCCCGGGCGGCAGGCGCTTCCTGACGCGCTCGCGGCTGTACGACGACGCCGAGTGGCGGGCGCTGCAGGCCGCGGGGCGCGTGTGAGCCCGCGCGCCGCGGCTACGGCCGCGGCGCCGCCGGCAGCACGAAGTCGCAGCGCACGTAGGGGTCCACCGCGCAGGCGACCAGGCTGGCGCTTTGCGCGACCTGGCGCGGCGTGGTCCAGGCGATCGAGCGCAGCATGCCGACCGCGGTTCCCTGCGGGTGGAAATTCCACTGCGCGGGGCTGACGATGACGCAGCGCTCGATGCGCCCGCCGCGGTCCAGCGCCACGCCGTAGGCCAGCAGGCCGCGCGCCGTGTCGACCAGCGCGGTGCCTTCGGCCGCGCGCAGCGCCGGCGGCGCCTCCGACTGTCCGCACCAGGCCAGCAGGCCATGGGCGAGGTCGAGCAGCCGCGCGACGAAGCGCGCCAGCAGCGCCGCGGCCGGTTCGGCCCCCGGCTGCGCCAGGTCGCGCAGCAGCGGATGCTGGGCATGCTCGGGCCACGCGCCGGTCTCGCGGCAGCTGGCCTGCCACTGCGGTCCGGCCTCGAATTCCCCGCCGTCCGGCCCCAGCAGCAGCGGGGCCAGTTGCCCGGGCTGCAGCGCCGGCAGCGGCGGCGGCAGCCGCGGCCGCCCCAGCGCCAGCGGCTGCACCGCCAGCCAGGTCAGGAAGCGCGCGGGAGCCAGGTGTGCGTGGTCGCGCGCCCAGCGGCGCAACTGCGCGGCACTGTCCATCTGCCAGAACTGCTGCGCGGGCATGCCCAGGGTGCGGCGCTCGACGAGTTCGCGCAGCGCGGCGGGCTCCCCCGTGCGCCGCCCATCGAGGCCGCGGGTGGCCTGGTCGATGTCCTGCAGCATCGCCTGCAGCGGCGCCATGCCCATGCACAGCGGCCACTCGCGGTGCAGCGGCAGCAACTGCTCGCGCAGGCGCTCGAGCAGCAGCGCCTGCTGCACCGCGCTGTCCTGCGCGAAGTCGCCCTGCGCGCTCGACAGCGCCGCCGATGCCGCGCTGCGGTGGGCGAAGGCGCTGAGCGGGTACAGCGTGGGAAGCAGGGCCAGCGCCTGTTGCGCGCTGCGGCCGATCAGCATGCGGTGGGCCTGCGACGCGCGTCGCGGCAGGGCCTCGACCCGGGTGAAGCCCTCGCCGTCGGCGCGCAGCAGCATGCGCAGACGATGCTCGTTGAGCAGTGCGGCGGCCGCGGATGCGACGCCCGGTGCGGCCATGGCTTGCTGTCTCCCGACTGCGAAAGGTGGGGGCCGGACCGCCACGCCCGTCGCGGTCGGTCCGGCGTGCTGGCGCAGCGGAGCAGGGGCGTGCCGCCGCGGCGCAGCCTGCTAGCATAAACGAGCCCGATGCTGCTGCGAGCGCACGGCGCCGAGCCATCGGCGGCAACCCCTGGGGGCATGATGGATAAAGCCTTGGTGCGAGGCCGCAAGGCCCTAGGCCTGTTGGCTCGGCTTGCGCTGGGCGCCTGCCTGCTGGCGCCGCTGGCGCCGGGGCCGGCCCAGGCGCGCGAGGCCGCGCGGCCGCGGCCGCCCTTCACGCTGATCAGCCCGACGCTGCGCGACGGGGTCGAGGCCGCGCAGCTCTACGACGGGCCCGGTTGCGGGGGCGGCAACGTTTCGCCGGTGATGCAGTGGAGCGGCGTGCCGCCGGGCACGCGCAGCCTGGCGTTGACGGTGTTCGACCGCGACGCCCGCGGCGGCGCCGGCTGGTGGCATTGGGCGGTGATGGACATCCCGGCCTCGGCCAGCGGCCTGCCGCTGGGCGCGGGCTCGGCTTCCGGGCAGGGCCTGCCGAGCGGGGCGCGGCAACTGCGCACCAGCTTCGGCAGCCAGGCCTACGGCGGGCCGTGCCCGCCGCCGGGCAGCGGGGTGCATCACTACGAGTTCACGCTGTGGGCGCTGCCGGTGGCCAGGCTGAGCTTGCCGGCGGGCGCCGGCGCGGCCGAACTGGCGGCGCGCGCCGCCGCCACGGCGATCGGCCACGCGCGCCTGCAGGTGAGCTTCGGTCGCTGAAGGCGCGCGGCGCCCGTCGGCGCCCCGGCCGCCTTCACTCCTTCATCGCGTGGATGCGGTTGCCCTCGCCGAGCAGCGCGATGCGCGGCCGAAAGCCCCGCGCGGTCGCCTCGTCCATCGGCGCATAGGTGCAGATGATCAGCAGGTCGCCCACCGCCGCATGGCGCGCGGCCGAGCCGTTGAGGGTGATGCGGCCGCTGCCGCGCGGCTCGGCGATCGCGTAGGTGCTGAGCCTGGCGCCGTTGTGGACGTTGTAGATGTCGATCTGCTCGCCCGGCAGGATGTCGCAGGCCTCGAGCAGCGCCTGGTCGATGCCGCACGAGCCCTCGTAGTGCAGGTCGGCGCCGGTGAGGGTGGCGCGGTGCAGCTTGGCGCGCAGCATCACCCGCGCCGGCGCGGTGGGGGAGGATGGTTCGGGCATGGCTGGGGTGGTGTGCGCGGTTCGCGATGTCCGCGTCCGGGCGCTTGTTGCGCCGCCGCATGATAGTGCCGGTCGCCGTCGCCGGGAGACATTTCGCGGTGCGAACCACGATGGCCGGGGGCGCCCGAGCCGGGCATCGGTGCAGGGCTTACACTGGACCCTTTCAGCCAACGACCAGCCAGCCGCCGCGAGGTACGCCGTGGACTCACCTTCCGTCAAGCAAAGCCTGGAGCGCCTGCGCGAGGCGCTGGACTCGGGCGC
The DNA here is from genome assembly GCA_021845505.1 of Pseudomonadota bacterium. GTDB lineage: Bacteria > Pseudomonadota > Gammaproteobacteria > Burkholderiales > Burkholderiaceae_C > Thiomonas_A. The sequence goes on from JAJZVU010000052.1 coordinate 18,000, forward strand.
CGCGCTCGATCCGGAGCTGCAAGCCGAACTGGCTGCGCTCGATGCCGACATCCGGCGCGCGCTCGGCGCGGGCCAGGCGCCGCAGGCCGGCGGCCTGGCGCAGCGGGTGCGCGAACTGTCCCTGCGCTTCGCCCAGCAGCACCCCACCGCGGCCGCCGTGCTGCGCGAACTCGGCGTGCTGCTCGAGGGCATCGGGGCCTGACGGACGTCGCCGGCCGCAGCCACCCACGACACCATGAAACCAGCCGATCCTTCACGCGACGCGGCGCTCGAGCCGCGCTACTTCGCCGGCAACACGCCGCCGGAGCCCGGCCAGGCGCTGGCCGTTGCCCCGGGGGTGTACTGGGTGCGCATGCCGATGCCGATGGCGCTGGACCATGTGAACCTGTGGCTGCTCGACGACGGCAACGCGTGGACGGTGGTCGACTGCGGGCTGAACAACGACGCCACGCGCGGGCTGTGGGACCAGGTGTTCGAGCGGCACCTGCAGGGCAGGGCGGTGCAGCGGGTGATCTGCACCCACATGCACCCGGACCACATCGGGCTGGCCGACTGGCTGTGCCGGCGCTGGCAGGTGCCGCTGCTGATGACCCAGGGCGAATACCTGAGCGCCCGCCTGATCAGCTCCGGGCTGGCGCCCACGACGACCGAAGGCATGCTGGAACATTTCCGCGCGCATGGCGCGGCGCCCCAGCACCTGCAGGATCTGGCCGCGCGGGGCAACATGTACATGCAGATGGTGCCCGCGGTGCCGCAGAGCTTCCGGCGGCTGGAGGCGGGCCAGCGGCTGCGCATCGGCGGCGCCGAGTGGCAGGTCGTCGAGGGCGGCGGCCACTGCCCCGAGCACGCGTCGCTGTGGTGCGCCGAGCACGGGGTGCTGATTTCCGGCGACCTCCTGCTGCCGAGGATTTCCACCAACGTGTCGGTGCACGCGATCGAGCCCGAGGCCGATGCGCTGGGGCGCTACCTGCGGTCCCTCGAACGCTTCGACGCGCTCGACGCCCACACCCGGGTGCTGCCTTCGCACGGCCTGCCGTTCGTCGGCGTGCATGCGCGGGTGCGCCAGTTGCGCGAGCACCATGCCGACCGCCTGCACCTGGTGCTGCAGGCCTGCGCCCAGCGGCCGCTGAGCGCGGCCGAACTGATCCCGCTGCTGTTCAGACGCACGCTGGACAGCCACCAGCTGGGCTTCGCGCTCGGCGAGGCGATCGCCCACGCGCACCGCTTGTGGGCGATCGGCGCGCTGCGGCGCGACATCGATTCCGACGGCCGGATCCGCTTCGGCGCCGAACCGGCCCAGCCCGCCCGCCTCGAGGCGCTGGCACGCACCGCCGCCGGGCTGAGCCTGCCGCTGGCCACCGCCTGAAGGCCCCGCGTGGCCCGCGGGCCACCACGCCACTACACTTGCGGCGCCGCTGCTGCCCGTAGCTCAGCCGGATAGAGCAACAGCCTTCTAAGCTGTGGGTCGGGGGTTCGATTCCCTCCGGGCAGGCCAAGGAAATCAACGACTTACGAAACTGTTTTGCGTTTGCTACGGACCGAAATCTGGCTTTTGTAGCAAATTTGTCGCAAGTCGGGAGCCGCTGCCGTCCATCCGTGGAAATTCGGCGACAGCACCTGAAAAGCCTTGTGCCACCTGGCGAAAAATTTCGCAGATGCGCTGCCGCCTTGTGCCGCGTGGCTTTTCGAGCGCCTTACCAGTGATCGCCTGCAGGGCGCTCCGCCAGCGGCGTACCGGCTTGGTCGGAGGTGCTACCGGTCAAGCCCGCGGTGACGGCGGCGTGCCGGCCTGGTCGGTGGTGCTGCTGGATGAGCCCGCGGTGCCGGCGGTGCGCCGGCCTGGTCGGTGGTGCTGCTGGTCGAGTTCGCGGCGCCGGCGGCGTGCCGGGCCACCTGGTGGTGCTGCTGGTCGAGTTCGCGGCGCCGGCGGCGTGCCGGGCCACCTGGTGGTGCTGCTGGTCGAGTTCGCGGCGCCGGCGGCGTGCCGGGCCACCTGGTGGTGCTGCTGGTCGAGTTCGCGGC
>JAJZVU010000053.1 GCA_021845505.1 Pseudomonadota bacterium
CTTGGGCTTGTAGCTCATCACCTTCTGAAGCGAGTACGACCAGATGACCGTGCCTGACATCGCAACCCCCCGTCGCATGCGATCGACGCAGGCCCATGCCTGCGTTTGCGCTTCTGTTTTATCGGAAAGCCTGGCTGCGGAGGGGGTGTCGGCTGGCGTTTCCCGATGGAATCACACAGGGATCCAGCGGATTTTGACGCGACGCGATTCGCTGCCCGGACGACAGGCTTGCTGGATCTTGCGCGAAGGCGCGACAGGCGACTCGGCAGTACCGTCGACGAGGCTTTTCCGGCGCGCCGCGCGCCGACTCAGGGCTCGCGCGTCGCGCGCAGCGCCGGGATGTCGGGCACCAGCGCCAGCGCGCCCTCCAGGTCCCAGCAAAGGCCCGCGAACAGCCGGGCCCGCAACATGGCCTCGGCTCCCGCGCTGGCCGCGCGGTCGGCCAGCAGCCGATCGAGCAGCAGCGCCAGTCCGTACGGTCCCGCGCATTGCCGGCAGCGCTCGCGGAACAGCCTGCCCAGCGCTTCGCCGAGCGCGAAGGCCTGCGGCTCCAGGTGCTGGGCCTCGCCGCCCGGCGCGGCCGCGAGCAGAGCGTGCACGGTGCCGTCGACCCAGACCAGCAGTTGCGCGACGGCCAGCGGCTCACGCTGGCGCGCGCCGCCGGGTGCGGGGCGATCGCCGGGCCCCTGCGGGCGGTGACCGGACGGCATGGGCTGGCCCTTTCTGCGCGTGGCGCGTTCAGGTGGCGCTGATGGGCTGCGCGACCCGCGAAGCGATGGTCGCCGCGGCATCGTCCAGGCGCCGCGTCTGTGCGCGGATTGTCGGCGGCGAATGCATCCATGGATACGGGGGGGAACGCGAACAGGGGCGCTCGCCGCGCACGCAGGCGTAAAAGTGCGTGACAGCCGGCGTGGCCGATGCCGGCGGGACAAGCGGCACGCGTGGCGGCGGGTAAGCGCGCGCGGGCGCGCCGGCGAGCGCGCACAAGCGGGGGGTGACGCGCGGGTGACGCGCGGGGCGGTGCGTGCGCAGAGGTCGACCGGGTTCCTGCAGGTCATGTTCGTGTCGCGCCGGACGGGGACCGGGGCCCCTACCGGCCCAACCGGATTTTTCCGATGATCGCGTTTGCAACCCAACGAATCGACCAGCCCGCGCGCGTGCAGCGCTGGAGCCCTGGCTGCCGGGCTGCATGGCCTCGAGGGGGAAATCGTGGGAACCGGGGAACCATCATCGGGTGCGCCGGCGCAGCGCACCGTGCCCGCCGGCCGTGGCGGCAACGGCCGCTGGCTGGCATGGGCGCTGCAAGGGCTGTGGGGCGGCGGTCGCCAGCGGCGCCAGGCGCCGGGCGCGCTGTCATGGGACGGTACCGAGCGCCGCCGCGGCAGCCCGCAGGCCACGCCGGCAGCGCCGCGGGCCGATGCCGATGCCGTGCTGGCGATGGCGCTGCGCCTGCTGCGGGCTCACGAGCTGCCCAGTCGCAGCGCGGCCGAGCAGGCCCTGTGCCACCTGCTGGCTGCGGTGCTGCGCGCGCCCGCGGTGTACATCGCCCACGAGGAGCGGCGCAGCCACTGGCTGCGCTTCACGGCCGGCGCGGGGCCGGCGACCGACTGGCTGCGGACCGTCCGGGTGAGTTCGCGCGCCGACCTGCCCGAGGGCCGCGGCGCGGCAGGCAGCGCGATGCGCAGCGGCGGCGTCCAGCGCAGCCGGGTCGCCGACTCGCGCTTCGGCCCCTGGGCAGCGACGGCTCGCCAGCAGGGGATCGGCGGCGTGGTGGTGTGCGGCGCCCGCTGCGGCGACGGCCAGGCGGTGCTGCTCGGCCTGCTGCATGGAGTGCACGCCGAGCCGTCCGCGCGGCTGGGCGAGGTGCTGCAGCACCTCGTCGACGAACTCGCGGCCTTGCTGGAGCGCCGGCGCGAAGCGGCGCTGCGCCAAGCCGCGCAAGGCCTGTTGCGGGCGCAGCACAGGCTGCAGTGTGAACTCCCCGGGCTCGACAGCGAAACCGCGGTGATCCGCGTTGCGACCGACATCCTGCGGCGCGAGGTCGATCTGCCAGGTCTGGAGCTGCTGGCCATGCCGGGCGCCTGCGCGCCGTGGACGCGGCCCGATGCCCGGCCGGACGCGCCGCACCAGGCGGGGCGCGAGACCTCGACGCCGGCGCTCTCCCGGCCCTGCGGGCAGCCGCAGTGGGCGCTGGCCGCGCCCGACGGCAGCCGTGCCTACGGCGTCCTGCGCCTGGCGGACGACGAGCCGGCCGGCGAAGGCGAATCGGCGCAGGCGTTGCAGCGCATCGCCGATGTCGTCGGCGACGCGCTGCATCGACTGCGCTCGCAACGCCTGCAGCGCTGCAGCGGGTTGCGCGACCCGCGCACCGGGCTGCTCGGACGACGCGCGCTGCTGTTGCGGCTGGAGCAGATCCTGGCCGCGCCGACGCTGCGGGCCGGCGGGCCCGCGCTGTGCCTGCTGGAGCTGCAGGCGATCGCGGCCGTGCGCGCCCGCTGGGGGCACGACGCGGCCGAGTCGGTGTACTACGCCTGCGCGATGCGCCTGCGCGAGCAACTCGGCGACGTCGCCCGGGTCGCGCGCGCCGGGCGCGCCGGCTTCGCGCTGCTGTTCGACTGGGTGGCCTCGCCGCGCGATGCGCAGCGGCTGGCCGAGCGCGCGCTGGCCGCGCTCGGCCGGCCGTCGAGCTGCGCCGGTTGCATCGAGGCCGCGTGTTGCGGCCTGCCTGTGCGCGTCGGGCTGGCGCTGGCCGAGCCGGGGCGTGACGATTCGCGGGTGGCGTGGCAGGCGGCGCGCCTGGCGCTGCAGCGCGCCGGCGAAGCAGCCGGTCCGGCGGCACCGCCGGTCGGCTGAGTGCCGGCGCCGCCCGGCCCCGCGGCGGCCGACCCCGGCGATCCCGCGGCCGCCTGGAGTTGGCCGGCAGCCGCCGCGTCGAGCCGGCACAATCGGCGCGGGCTCGGGGATTCGCGATGCTGCTGGCAGGCTGCGCGATGCTGGTCGGTTGCTGGCTGCACATGCGCCAGGCGCAGTTGTGGCCGAGGGCCGACAGCCTGGCGATGGCGGTGGCGGCCACGTTGGCGCTGGCCGCGCTGGCCTGGGCACGCTGGCAGTTGCCGTCCGGCAGCACGCGCCTGCGCGGCACCCGCGCCGCACTGGCTGCATGCGCACTGGCCGAACTGGCTTTCGCCCAGGCCAACTGGCGCGCCGTGCCGCGCCTGCACGACCGCCTGGCGCCGGCGTTGTGGGGCGCGCAACGGCAGGTGCGGGGGGTGGTGCAGGGGCTTCCCGCCCGCAGTGCGTCAGGACTGCGTTTCGTGCTGGCGCCGCTGGCGCCCCGCGACGGCCTGCCGTCGCAGCTGATGGTGTCGTGGAGCGCGGCGGCCGGACGGGGTCTGCCCGCGCTGCGCGCCGGCCAGGCGTGGAGCCTGCCGCTGCGCCTGCGGCCGGTGCACGGCATGGCCAACCCCGGGGGCTTCGACACCGAGCTGTGGCTGTTCAACCAGGGAGTCGGCGGCAGCGCTTCGCTGGCGGGTGGCCGCGCGGTCGCCGCGCCGCTGCGCTGTCCGGGACGCGACCGCGCCGACGCCTGGCAGCGCGTGCAGGCGCTGCGCGACAGGCTGCGCCAGCGCATCGCCGCGGCATTGCCCGGGCACCCGCGCGCCGGCACGCTGGCCGCGCTGGCGCTGGGCGACCAGGCGGCGGTCGGTGCCGCCGAGTGGACCATCTACCGCGCCACCGGGGTCGCCCACCTGATGGCCGTGTCGGGCTTGCACATCACCATGCAGGCGTGGCTGGCCGGACAGCTGTTCGGCGCGATCTGGCGGCGCCTGCGCTGGCGCGGCGTGGCGCTCGCGCTGCTGCTGCCCACCCCGCTTCCGGTGGCGCTGGCGCGGTTGCTGGCGGCGCTGGCCTACGCCGCCGCCTGCGGCCTGGGGGTGCCGGCGCAGCGCGCGCTGCTGATGCTGGCCACCGCGGTGCTGGCGCGCCTGTACGCCCGCCGCATGGCGTGGACGCAGATCCTCGGCGGCGCGCTGTGCGCGGTGCTGGCCTGGGATCCCTGGGCCGTCGCGCAGCCGGGCACCTGGCTGTCCTTCGGCGCGGTGGGGGTGTTGCTGCTCGCCGATGGCGCGCGGCCGGCTCCCGTCGCCAGGGCCACGGGGCCGGCCAGCCCGACGCGGCTGCGCGCCGCCTGGCAAGGCCTGGCGGCCGCTGCGCGCGCGCAATGGGCGGTCAGCCTGGCGCTGGCGCCGCTGACCCTGGTGTTCTTCCAGCAGGTGGCGCTGGTCTCGCCGCTGGCCAACGCGCTGGCGATCCCCGCGGTGACCCTGGCCGTGCTGCCGTTGGCGGTGGGCGCGCTGTTGCTGCCGCCGCCGCTGGATGCGCTGGCCTGGCGTATCGCCGCGTGGCTGCAGGACCTGGTGGTGCAGGTGCTGGGTTGGTTGGCGAGCTGGCCGCTGGCGCAGTGGCAGACGGCCACGCCGGCGGCCGCCGCGCTGGCGTGGGCGCTGCCCGGTGTGCTGGCGCTGGTGCTGCCGTGGCCGTGGCGCCTGCGCCTGCCGGGCATCGGCTTGCTGCTGCCGCTGCTGCTGCCGGCGCCGGCACGGCTGGCCGACGGCCGCCTGCAGGCCTGGATGGCCGATGTCGGGCAGGGTACCGCGGTGGTGCTGCGAACACGCGCGCACGTGCTGGTGTTCGATGCCGGGCCGGCGCTCGGTCCGGCGCAGGACGCCGCGGCGCGAGCCTTGTTGCCTCTGCTGCGCGAGCTGCGGGTGCGCCGGCTCGACCTGGTCGTCCTCAGCCACGGCGATGCCGACCATATCGGCGGGGCCGCGACGCTGGCCGCGGCCTACCCCGGTACCGCCGCGGTGGGGTCGGTCGACGCGCGGCGCATACGCGCGCTGGGCTTCGCCTCCGCGGCGCGTTGCCTGGCCGGTACGCGATGGACCTGGGACGGTGTGCGCTTCGCCTTCGTGCATCCCGCTGCCGACAGCCCGCTGCGGGACGACAACCGAGGCTCCTGCGTGCTGCGCGCCCAGGCACTCGGCGGCTCGCTGCTGCTCACCGGCGACCTCGGGCAACGCGAGGAGGCGGCGCTGCTGGGCGTGCCGGGCATGGCCGCCGGGCTGCGCAGCGACCTGCTGGTGGCCGGGCATCACGGCAGCCGCGGCTCGACCAGCGAGCCCTTCCTCGCCGCGGTCGCGCCGCGCGTGGTCGCGCTGCAGGCCGGCTTGCTCAACCGCTACGGTCACCCCCATCTGGAGGTGGTGCAGCGCGTGCTGGCGCGCGGGCTGGCGGTGCGGCGCAGCGATCTGGAGGGCGCGCTGCTGTGGCAGGACCGCGAGCCGGCCAGGCTGCTGGGATGGCGCGCCGGTCATGCGCGCTTCTGGCATTTGCGGGGCTTCGAGCAGGCGCCGGCAGGGCAGCCGCGCTCGCGCGCGCCGCGAGCGCGCAGGGCCTCGCCGCACGGTCGTCGCGGCAGGCCGCCGCACCCCAGGCGCCGCCGCTTGGAATAATGGGGGCATGCACACTTCCCATCGTTTGTCGGCCGGCACGCTGGCCATGCTCGCGCTGCCGCCGTTGTTGTGGGCCGGCAACGCCGTCGTCGGGCGGCTGATGGTCGGCCAGATCGCGCCGCTGGCGCTGAGCTTCTTCCGCTGGCTGTTCGCGCTGCTGGCGGTACTGCCCTTCACCGCGTCCACGCTGTGGCGCGGCCGCGGCCTGCTGGCGCGGCACTGGAAGCTGCTGGCGCGCCAGGGTTTCCTCGGCGTCACCTGCTACAACTCCATCCAGTACGTCGCGTTGCACAGCACCACGCCGCTGAAGGTGTCGCTGATCACCTCGGCGTCGCCGGTGTTCGTGACCCTGCTCGGCGCGCTGCTCTACGGCGAGGCGATCGGTGCCGCGGCCTGGGCGGGCAGCGCGTTGTCGGTGGCTGGGGTCGCGGTGGTGGTCACCGGCGGGCAGTTGCAGCGGCTGGCCAGCCTGCACCTGGCGCGCGGCGACCTGATGATGCTGCTGGCGGTGTTCCTGTGGGCGCTGTACACCTGGGACCTGCGGCGCAACCCGGTGGCGCTGCCGCGGCTGAGCCTGCTGGCGGCGCAGATGGCCTGGGGCACGTTGCTGATCGCGCCGCTGGCGGCCTACGAGCGCTGGGGGCAGGGCGAGGTCACCCACTGGAGCCTGCCGGTGGCGCTGGCGATCGGCTACGTGGCGCTGCTGGCATCGGTGCTCGCCTATGCCTGCTGGGGCGCCGCGGTGGCCCGGGTCGGCGCGCAGATCCCTTCGTATTTCGGCAACCTGGCTCCGGTGTTCGCCGCGCTGCTGGCCTACGGCTTCCTGGGCGAGCGCATCGCGCTCTACCACGTCGTGGGCGCGGTGCTGATCTTCGCCGGGATCCACGTGGCCTTGCGCGGCCGCGCCAGCGCGAAGGTGGCCGCGCGAGCCGGGGACGCGACATGAAGCCCCGCGCCGCTGCGCCGGGGCGCGGACCACGCAGAGACGACCGATGACAGGGCTTGCGATGCGCGACGGTGTGCTGCTGGGGGCGGCCTTTTTCGGCGCCGCGCTCAACGCGGTGGCCGGAGGCGGCAGCTTCCTGACCCTGCCGGCGCTGCTGTGGGCCGGGGTGCCGGCGGTGGCCGCCAACGCCACCGGCACCGCTGCGCTGCTGCCCGGCTACGTGGCCAGCGCCTGGGGCTTTCGCGAGGACATGGCCTCGCCGCGCGCGCTGGGCCTGGTCGGCCTGCTCAGCAGCAGCCTGCTCGGCGGCCTGCTGGGCGCGCTGTTGCTGGTGTCGACCAGCAACCAGGCGTTTCGCGCGCTGGTGCCGGCGTTGCTGTTGTTCGCCACCGCGCTGTTCGCGTTTTCCCAGCCGGTACTGCGGCTGATCGGTCGCCGCGGCCACGAAGCGCCGCCGCGCTGGGTGGCCTGGATCGCGCTGTTCGCCGTCAGTGTGTACGGGGGATATTTCAACGGCGGCCTCGGCGTGCTGCTGCTGGCGCTGTTCGGGTTGATCGGCGAAACCGACCTCAACCGGATGAACGGCCTGAAGAACCTGGTTTCGGCGCTGTTGACGGTGTTCGCGCTGGGCATCTACGCCGCTGCCGGCACCGTCCACTGGCCGGTCACCGCGCTGATGGTGCCCGCGGTGCTGCTGGGCGGCTACTGGGGCGCGCGCGCTGCGCGCAAGGTGCCGCGCAACCTGTTGCGCTGGGGCATCGTGCTGATCGGCCTGGTCATGGCGGCGCTGTTCATGCGCTGAGCCGCGGCCGGCCCTGCGGGCAGTCCACCGACACTGCGTCAGGCGCGAGCCTCGAGCACCACGCGCTGTCCGAGCTGCATCACCGCCAGCGCATAGAAGGCCGAGCGGTTGTAGCGGGTGAGGGCGAAGAAGTTGTCGGTGCCCAGCACGTAGTCGGGCTGCTGCCCGGCGTTGGGCAACTGCACCACGGCCAGCTTGCCGGGGTAGGCGAGCACCTCGGGCAGCAGCGAAAGGCCGGCGGCGCGAAGTTGCCCGGCGCTGAAACTGGGCACGATGTCGGGCGCCAGAAGGCGAGCGAGCACCCTGGGGTCGAGCGAGCGCGGCAACTGCAGCTGGAACCACACCGGCAGGTTCGGCACCCAGCCGTGGCCGGCGAGGAAATTGCCCACGCTGGCGATGGCATCGGGTGGGCTGTGGATCAGGTCGACCGCGCCCTGGCCGTCGAAGCGGGTACCCCAGCGCAGGATGCTCGCCGGCATGAACTGGGGCATGCCGATGGCGCCGGCGTACGAGCCGCGGATGCTCGGCGGGTCGATGCCCGCGGCACGGCACCACAGGAAATAGTCACCCAGCTGGTTGGCGAAGTAGCCGCTGCGGTCGTCGGGGGCGGCCGCCGGGAAGTCCAGCGACAGGGTGGTCAGCGAGTCGAGCACCGGGAAGCCGCCCATGCTGCGGCCGTAGAAGGTCTCGACCCCGAGGATTCCCAGCACCACTTCGGCCGGCACGCCGAAGCGCCGGCGGCCCTGCTCGAGCCAGGGAGCGAAGGCGCGCGCGAAGCGCACCCCGGCGGCGATGCGCCCGGACTCGACGAAATGGCTGCGGTAGAGCTCCCAGTTCTTCTGTTCCGGACGCCCGGGGATGATCAGGCGCGCCACCAGCGGCTGGAAATAGGCCCGCGCGATCTGCTCGCGCAGCCACGCCACCGGCAGCGCGGTCTGCTGCGCCAGGCGCATCGCCAGGCGCAGCGCCTTGGCCGAGTGCCGGTAGCGCAGCGCCGGCGAATCCTCGGCGCGGGAGGCTCCGCCCACCGCCAGCAGCGCGCCCGGCAGGCCCAGGCCCGCCAGCAGCGCGCCCGCCCCGCGCAGCGCATGGCGCCGCGCAGGCGACTGCGGCAGGCCGTGGGCGGCAGCCTCGACGGGCATCGCGGCAGGGGTCAGCGGGCGGTTCATGCAGCAGGCTCGGACGAATGGATACAGGTGGCGCGCAGCGGGTCGACTGGAAATCCCGGGGGCGTGGGCCCACCGGGGAAGTCGGCGCCCCACGGCTTCGCACGGATCTTGCAACGGGAGGGCGTCGGCCAGCGCCTTGTCGCCAGTGTACCCATTGCCGGTCGGGCGGGGTACCCGGCGCACGGCCAGGGCGATGTGCCCAAGTGTCAAGTCCTCGGCAGGAGCCGGGTCATTCGTCAAAAATGCGTCGCCCTGTGGAAATCGCCAACCATGTCCGACCCCCTGTCCTGGTCCTCGATGCTGCGGGTGGTCGCGGGACTGGCGCTGGTGCTCGCGGTGTTCTTCGTGCTGCTGCGGCTGCTCAGGCGCATGCAGCCGGGGCTCGCCGGCGCGCGCACCGACCTGCGGCTGGTCGCCGCGCTGGCGCTGTCGCCGCGGGAGCGCTTGCTGCTGGTCCAGGTGGGCGAGCAGCAGCTGCTGCTGGGCAGCAGTGCGCAGGGGCTGCGCCGCCTGCATGTGCTGCCCGCGCCGCTGCCCGAACGCGGCCAGGGTGGCGCGCCGCTGGCCTTCGCCGAGCGGCTGCGGCGGGTCAGCCAGCGCGCCGGGCAGCGCGACTCCTCGCCGGGGGGAACGGCATGATGGGCCGCCCGGTTCGCAGGTGGATCGCGCTGGCGCTGGCGCTGTCCGCGGTGCTGCTGGCGGCGCCGGGCTGGGCGCATGCCCAGGGGCTGCCGGCGCTGACCAGCACCCCGGTGGCCGGAGGAGGCACGCAGTACAGCCTGAGCCTGCAGACCCTGCTGTTCATGACGGTGCTGGTGTTCCTGCCCGCCATGCTGCTGATGATGACGGCCTTCACCCGCATCGTGATTGTGCTGTCGCTGCTCAAGCAGGCGCTGGGAACGACCACGGTGCCGCCTTCGCAGGTGATCGTCGGACTCGCGCTGTTCCTCACGCTGTTCGTCATGAGCCCGGTGTTCAGCCGCATCGACGACGTGGCCGTCAAGCCCTTGATGGACAACACGATCTCTCTCACCCAGGCGATGCAGGCGGGGGCGCGCCCGCTGCGCCGTTTCATGATGGCGCAGACCCGCAAGGACGACCTGGCGCTGTTCGTCCGGCTTTCCGGCCACAAGCCCCTGGCCAGCCCGCAGGACACCCCGCTCAGCCTGCTGATCCCGGCCTTCGTGACCTCGGAGCTGAAGACGGCGTTCCAGATCGGCTTCATCGTGTTCATCCCCTTCCTGATCATCGACATGGTGGTCGCCGCGGTGCTGATGTCCATGGGAATGATGATGCTGTCGCCCGTCACCGTGTCCTTTCCGCTGAAGCTGATGCTCTTTGTCCTGGTGAACGGATGGGATCTTGTGATTGGTTCGCTTGTTCAGAGTTTTGTGCGATGAACGGTCGATCTCTGGAGACCTCGCGATGAGCCCCTCCGCCGTCGTCACGCTCGGCCAGCAGGCCCTGTGGGTGATGTTCCTGGTTTCGCTTCCGCTGCTCGGCGTGGCGCTGGTCGTCGGACTGCTGGTCAGCCTGCTGCAGGCGGCGACCCAGCTCAATGAAATGACCCTGAGCTTCGTGCCGAAGATCCTGGCCATCGGTGTCGCGATGGTGCTGGCCGGGCCATGGATCCTGCATGTGATGATGGACTACACGATCCGGCTGCTGCAGAGCATTCCGCAGTTGGTGGGGTCTTGACCTCCGGGGCAGGCATGATCGTCTTCTCCGCGTTGCAACTCCAGCAGTGGATCGGGGCCTTCTTCTGGCCCTTCCTGCGCATCCTGGCGCTGCTGAGCACCGCGCCGGCCTTCGGTTCGGCGCAGGTCCCGATCCAGCTGCGCGTCGGCCTGGCGGTGCTGGTCGCTCTGGCGCTGGCGCCGGCCTTGCCGGCGATGCCGCCGGTGCGGCTGGACAGCGCGCTGGGCTGGACCCTGGTGGTGCAGCAACTGCTGGTCGGCGGGGTCGTCGGGCTGGCGATGTCGCTCATCCTGAGCAGCGTGCAACTGGCCGGCAGCATCGTCGGGTTGCAGATGGGACTGGGCTTCTCGACCCTGTTCGACCCGCTGCAAGGGGTCGAGGTGACCAGCCTGGCGAGTTTCCTCAACCTGCTGGCGCTGCTGATGTTTCTCGACATCAACGGCCACCTGCTGCTGCTGGCGGTGCTGGCGCGCAGCTTCACCCTCGTGCCGGTGGGCGCCGCGCAGGGGGCGGGCATCGGCGCGGGCGGCTGGCATGCGCTGGCGCGCGAGGGCGGCGCGCTGTTCAGCCTGGGGCTGGCGATGGCGGCGCCGGCGCTGGGCGTGCTGCTGATCGCCAACCTGGGGCTGGCGATCCTCAGCAAGCTGTCGCCCCAGCTCAACCTGTTCGCGATCGGCTTTCCGCTGTTCTTCGTCCTCGGACTGCTCGCGCTGTACCTGCTGATGCCGGTGATGCAGTCCATCGTGCACCATCTGGTCGACTATGGCGTGGACCTGGCCGGCGGCTTGCTGCGACAGGGCGGTGCCGCGTCGCGCGGCCTGGCGGGAGCCTGAACGATGGCCGAACAGGGCGCACAGGACCGCGAACTCCCGGCATCGGCCAAGCGGCGCCAGCAGGCGCGGCAGAAGGGCCAGGTGGCGCGGTCGCGCGACCTCAGCTCCAGCCTGTTGCTGCTCGCCAGCGCGGCCGGGGTGTTCTACGGTGGCTGGTGGTTTTCCGCGCGCGCCACGCTGGTGCTGGGCGCGGCGCTGCATCTGCCGGCGGCGGTCGGGCGCGATCCCGGGCGCATGCTCGAGTTCGCCGGCGGCATTGTCGGCGGCGGCCTGCTGCTCGGGCTGCCGCTGCTGCTGCTGTGCTTCGCGATGGCCATCGTCGGCGGCGTCGCTCTCGGGGGTTGGGTGTTCAGCCTGGAGCCGCTGGCGCTGGACTTCACCCGCCTCGACCCCGTCGCCGGGCTGCAGCGCGTGTTTTCCCGCGACGGCCTGGCCGAGTTGCTCAAGGCCACGCTGAAGGCGCTGGTGGTCGGCACGCTGTTGAGCCTGGTCCTGTGGTCGCAGCGCCACGCCCTGCTGGCGCTGCTGGGCGTCGACCCGGCGCTGGCGCCGATGCTGCTGGGGCAGATCTGCGGCCACGCCTTCGTCTGGCTCGCCTCGGCCACGCTGCTGGTGGCCGCGGTCGACGTGCCGTGGCAGATCGTGCAGCTCAACAACCGGCTGAAGATGTCCCGCCAGGACCAGAAGGACGAGTTGCGCGAAAGCGAGGGCAGCCCGCAGGTGCGCCAGCGCCTGCGCGCGCTGCAGCGCGAGCGGGCGCGCAAGCGCATGATGGCGGCCGTGCCCAAGGCCGACGTGGTCGTGACCAACCCGCAGCACTTCGCGGTGGCGCTGGGGTATGAACAGGGGCGCCAGCGCGCGCCGGTGGTGCTGGCGATGGGCGCGGACCAGGTGGCCTTGCGCATGCGCGAAATCGCCCTCGAGCACGCGGTTCCGGTGGTCGAGGCCCCGCCGCTGGCGCGGGCGCTGTACCGTTACGCGGAACTCGAGCAGGAGATCCCGGTGGCGTTGTACAACGCGGTGGCGCTGCTGCTGGCCTATGTCTACCAGTTGCGCTCGCTGCCGCAGCGTGCCGAGCTGCCTCGCGATTGGGCGATCCCGCCTGAGATCGACACCTCGGCGCAAGCGCCGATGCCGGTGCACTGAGCATGGCCACAACCTCCACCGAAGCCTCCGCGGCGCCGCGCCGCGACGCGCCGCTGGCGCGCATCGCGCGGCTGGACTGGCGCCTGCTGGCGGCGCCCGTGCTGGTGGTGCTGATCCTGATGATGCTGGTCGTGCCGCTGCCGACCTTCGCGCTGGACGTGCTGTTCACATTCAACATCACGCTGTCGCTGATCATCCTGCTGGTCACCCTGTACCTGACCCGGCCGCTGGACTTCTCCGCCTTTCCGACGGCCATCCTGCTGACCACCCTGCTGCGCCTGTCGCTGAACGTGGCGGCGGCGCGGGTGATCCTGCTCAACGGGCAGAACGGCACCGGCGCCGCGGGGCAGGTGATCGAGTCCTTCGGCCAGTTCGTCGTCGGCGGCAACTACGCGGTGGGGATCATCATCTTCGCGATCCTGGTGGTGATCAACTTCGTGGTCATCACCAAGGGCGCGGGGCGCATCGCCGAGGTCAGTGCGCGTTTCACCCTGGACGCGATGCCGGGCAAGCAGATGGCCATCGATGCCGACCTCAACGCCGGCCTGATCGACCAGGACGAGGCGCGGCGGCGGCGCGCCGACATCGCCCAGGAGGCGGACTTCTTCGGAGCGATGGACGGCGCCAGCAAATTCGTCCGTGGCGACGCGGTGGCGGCGATCCTGATCCTGTTCATCGACCTCATCGGCGGCCTGGTGATCGGGGTGCTGATGCATGGCCTGAGCCTGTCGCAGGCGGCGCAGAACTACACCTTGCTGTCCATCGGCGACGCACTGGTGGCGCAGATCCCTTCGCTGGTGATTTCCATTGCCGCCGGCGTGGTGATCAGCAATGTGTCCACCGGGCAGGACGTCGGGCTGCAGTTGACCGGGCAATTGTTCCGCCACAAGCGGGTACTGGGAATCGCCGCGTCCATCCTCGGGCTGATCGGGCTGGTTCCGGGCATGCCCCATGCATCGTTCCTGCTCGCGGCCTCGGTGCTCGGCGGCGGGCTGTGGCTGCGCAACCGGCGCGAGCAGCGCCAGGCCGAGCGCCAGCAGGCCGAGCCGCCGCCGCAGGTCCCCGCCGAGCAGGAGGAAGTCAGCTGGGCGCAGATCGAGCCGGTCGACACCCTGTCGCTGGACGTCGGCTATCGCTTGATCTCCCTGGTCGATCGCGGCCAGGGCGGCGAGCTGCTGGCGCGCATCCGCGGGGTGCGGCGCAAGTTCGCCCAGGAACTGGGTTTCCTGGTGGCGGCCGTGCACATCCGCGACAACCTGGAGCTGCGCCCCGGCGGCTACCGCATGGCCCTCAAGGGGGTGGAGATCGGCTCCGGGGAGGTGTTCCCGGACATGCTGATGGCCATCAACCCGGGACAGGTCAACGGCAACCTGCAGGGCCAGCCGACCACCGATCCGGCCTTCGGGCTGCCCGCGGTGTGGATCCAGCCCGGCCAGCGCGACGCCGCGCTGGCACTGGGCTACACCGTGGTGGATCCGAGCACGGTGATCGCCACCCACCTGCACCACCTGCTGCAAATGCACGCTGCCGAGTTGCTCGGCCGAGAGGAAGTGGAGGGCCTGCTGTCGCACCTGTCGCAGCGCTCGCCCAAGCTGGTCGAGGACCTGGTGCCCAAGCTGCTGAGCGCGGACCGGCTGCGCAAGGTGCTGCAGAACCTGCTGGCCGAAGGCGTCCCGATCCGCGACATGCGCAGCATCGCCGAGGTGCTGGCCGAGCACGCGCCGCAGGTCAGCGACACCGACGAACTCACCGCGCGGGTGCGCCAGGCGCTGGGTTCGTTCATCGTGCAGACGCTGTCCGGCCCCAACCGCGAACTGGCCGCCGCGGTGCTCGACGGCCAGTTGGAACAGATCCTGCTTGCCAGCCTGCGCGCCGACCCGGCGCAGCCGGCGGTGGAGCCGGGGTTGGCGCAGCGGCTGATGGACCGCGCGCGCGAACTGATGCAGCAGATGGAGGCGCAGGGTCACGGCGCCGTGCTGCTGACCGCCGCTCCGCTGCGCACGTTCCTCGCCCGGCTGCTGGCGCGCGGCGCGCCGCGTCTGCGGGTGCTGTCGTATGCCGAGATCCCCGACCAGAAGCAGGTGCGCATTGTTTCCACCCTCGGAGCCTAAGCCGTGAAAATCAAACGCTACACAGGAGCCAGTACGCGCGAGGTGCTGGCGCGCATTCGCGGCGACCTCGGCCCCGACGCGGTGATCCTGTCGAATCGGGAGATCGCGGGCGGGGTCGAACTGATGGCCGCGGTCGACTTCGACGCCAGTCGCTTGCAGGCCGAGACCGTGGCCGCTCCGGCTGCCGCCGGGGCGCCGGCCTCGGCGCCGTCCGCGGTCGCGCCGCCCGCGGTGGCGGCGTCCGCGGTGGCGCTGTCGCCGGCCGCGCTGGCCGGCGGCCGGGTCGCGTCGCGCCCGAAGGTGCTGCCGCCGGCTGCCGGCAAATCGTCGCCGCGCCAGCCAACCGTCGCGGCCGCGGCGGTGCCGCCGGCGCGCGCGGCGGCCGCCGACGGCCCCGTCTGGGCGGGGGAGATCCGCAACCTGCGCGACGAACTCGAGGCGTTGCGCGAATGGGTGCACGCCAGCGTGGCCAGGGCCCCGGTGGGCTCCGCGTCGGCGATCGAACTGCGGCTGCAGGCGTTGGGGCTGGACGCCGAGGCGGCGCGCCAGGCGGCCGCAGGCGCGCCGGATGCCGACGGCGCGCTCGATGCATGGCTGGCGCGACTGCCGCTGCACGAGCAGCCGATGGAGCAGCCCGGGGTGTACGCGCTGCTCGGCGCCACCGGAGTGGGCAAGACGACGACCATCGCCAAGCTGGCCGCACGGCTGGTGCTGCGCCACGGCACGCAGGCGGTGGCGCTGGTGACCACCGACACCTATCGCATCGGCGGGGTCGAGCAACTGCGCATCTACGGCCGCATCCTCGGCGTGCCGGTGGCGGTGGCCCATGACAGCGCCGAGTTGCGCGAGCAATTGCAGGCCTTCGCGGCTCGCAGCTTCGTGCTGGTCGACACCATCGGGCTGAGCCCGCGCGACCCACGGCTCGACGAACAGTTGCAGGGTCTGCGGGCGCTGGCCGCCAGCGTGCGTCCGCTGCTGTTGCTGGGCGCAGGCATGAGCCTGGCCGTCTACCAGCAGGCGGGGCAGTTGCACCACGGCCTGTCGCTGGCCGGGTGCATCCTGACCAAGCTGGACGAGACCCCGCTGTTCGGCGGCGCGCTGCAGTGGCTGCAGCAGCAGGCCGTGCCGCTGTGGTTCTACACCGACGGTCAGCGCGTGCCCGAGGACCTGCACGCGCCGACGCTCGCTAAGATAAAGGCCTTGTTGCAACGCGGGTCGGCGACGACTCCCGGCGCCGGCGAGCCGGCGCGCCCGGGGCGCGGCGATGCCGATCCAGCCGTTGCCAACAGCCGCTGAGGACCTCGCGATGGATCAAGCCGAAGGATTGCGCAGCCTGCAACGGCGAGCCACCAGGGTGGTCGCCGTGGCCAGCGGCAAGGGGGGCGTGGGCAAGACCAATGTGGTGGCCAACCTGGCCGTCAGCCTGGCGCGCTCCGGCAACCGGGTGATGGTGTTCGACGCCGACCTCGGGCTGGGAAACATCGACATCCTGCTCGGGCTGACCCCCCGTTTCAACATCTCCCATGTGCTGTCGGGCCAGAAGACCCTGCAACAGGTGCTCGTGCGCGGTCCGCAGGATATCTGGGTACTGCCAGCTGCCAGCGGGGTCAGCACGATGGCCGAACTCGACGCGCGGGGGCGTTCGCGATTGATCGACGCGATCAGCGCGATCGACTTGCAGCTCGATTTCCTCCTGGTTGATTGTGCGGCTGGAATCGCCGGTGACGTTCTGACATTCAGTCGTGCGGCTCAGGAGCTGATCGTCGTGCTGTCCAACGAGCCGGCTTCGGTGGCCGATGCCTACGCCCTCATCAAGGTGCTGTCCAAGCAGTACGGGCAGCGGCGCTTCCACCTGCTGCCCAACATGGTGCGCGATGCCCGCGAGGGCCAGGCGCTGTTCGCCAAGATCGCCGGGGTCAGCGATCGCTACCTGGATGTGGCGCTGGACCTGGCGGGCAGCATTCCCCTCGACCCCGCGCTGCGCAGCGCGGTGCGCGCGCAACGCGCGGTCGTCGAGTCGGCGCCCGACAGCCCGGCGGCGCAGGCCTTCGGCAGGCTGGCCGAGCGGGTCTGCGCGTGGCCGGCGCCGGACGGCGCCGGCGGCCAGGTGGAATTCTTCATGGCCCAGTGGTTGCAGGCCGACGCCGCGGCCCCGTCGGCGTGAGGCGCTGCCGCCGGCGCGCCGACCGAGCATGAAGACCGTCGTCTACGCTCCCCAGGAAACGCGCGAGCAGCGCCTCGGCCGGCATCTGCCGCTGGTGCGCCGCATCGCCGCGCAGATGGCCGCGCAGTTGCCGGCATCGGTCGACATCGCCGACCTCGAGCAGGCCGGGATGATCGGCCTGTGGGATGCGCTGGAGCGCGGCCAGCACCATGCTTCGGCGCAGTTCGGGGCCTATGCGGCGATCCGCATCCGCGGCGCCATCTACGACGAACTGCGGCGCCAGGACTGGCTGCCGCGGCGCAGCAGGGCGCAGGAGCGCGCGATCCACAAGGCGATGCAGGCCTTGACCCAGTCGCTGGGGCGCCCCCCGGAGGACTGGGAGATCGCGCGTGAACTCGACTGGAGCCTGGAGCATTATCATGCCGCGCTGGCGCAGACCAGCCTGCAGTTGGTGTCGCTGGAGGACGTGGGGCCGGCCGACGGCAGGGACTTCGCCGAGCAGCACGCGGACCTTTCGATCGCCCAGCCTGAACAGGCGCTGCAGGACGGCCAGCTCGAGCGCGACCTGCAGGCGGCGATCGCTCGTCTTCCCGAGCGCGAGCGGCTGATCCTGTCGCTGTATTACCAGGAGGACCTGCAACTGAAGGAAATCGGCGAGGTGCTCGAAGTCAGCGAGTCGCGCGTCAGCCAGTTGATGAAACAGGCCGTGATGCGTCTTCGCGCCAGCCTGCGCGACCACGGCGCGGCTCCGGCCCGCTGATCGCACCGAGAGCCGACAATGGATTTCCTCAGTATTGTCGGCGTGCTGGTCGCGGTCGGGTCGATCGTCCTCGGCCAGTTGCTCGAGGGCGGCAACCTGGGGTCGATCCTGCAGCCGACCGCCTTCCTGATCGTCATCGGCGGAACCCTCGGCGCGGCCATGCTGCAATACCCGCTGCCGGTGTTCCTGCGCTCCATCCGCATGCTGCCCTGGGTGGTGCGGCCACCCCGCTCCGACCCCCAGGGGGTGATCCACGCCGTCGTGCGCTACAGCGACGTGGCGCGGCGCAACGGCCTGCTGGCGCTGGAGTCGCTGATCGACGGCGTCGACGACGCTTTCCTGCGGCGTGGACTGCAACTGCTGGTCGACGGCGCCGACCCCGCGAAAATCCGCTCGACCATGGAGCACGAGATCCAGGCCGTCGAACACCGCGACAGCCAGGCGGCGCGGGTGCTGGAATCGGCCGGCGGCTACGCGCCCACGGTGGGCATCCTCGGCGCGGTGCTGGGCCTGATCCACGTCATGGAGAACCTGGCCGATCCGGCCAAGCTGGGCGCCGGGATCGCGGTGGCCTTTGTCGCCACCATCTACGGCGTGGGATCGGCGAACTTGTTTTTTCTGCCGGTTGCGAACAAGATGAAAAGCATCGTGCACGAGAGGGCGAAGCTGCAGGAGCTGATGGTCGACGGCCTGGTGGCGATCGCCGAAGGCGAGAATCCGCGCATGATCGAGGGGCGCCTGCAAGGGTATTTCGCGCAGTGAAGGCACGGGCCTTCATGCGCGGGGCAAGGAGGGACGGGTGATGAGCGAACTACCAGGCGGCATCGGCGGCGTCGGCGGGATCGCACCCGCGGATCCGCCGCCGGCGGTCGGTCCGGTCGGCCAGGGCGGCGGCGCGGCGCAGCGCCGACGGCCGCCGCGCCCGGCGCCCGCACCCGCGGCGCCCGCCGCCGCGCAGCCGCAGGCGACGCCGGAAGCGCCGCCGCGACACGACGGACCGGGTCGACTGATCGACGAGCTGGCCTGAGCTTCCAGGCCTCGAATCCGCGGAGCGATACCTTGACCATGGTTGCCGTACTGCTGGCGCTGGGGCTGTTCATCGTGCTGCTGCAGCTGGGCCTGATGGCGCTGGTGCGCCGCCTGGCGCAGCACATCGAGATCGAGCGGGCGCGCATCGACAAGCTCGAGCGCCATCTCGCGCCCGGGCGGTCGCGCGGCGGCGGCGACGAGGCGCCGGTATCGCGCCTGCCGCCCGAGCCGCCACCCGAAGCGGCGCCCGAGCCGGCGCTGGCGGCGGCGCCGGGCCCGGCGGACGCGGCGGCTGCCGCGCTGGCGCCGCAGCTCACGCGCAGCAGCGGCGCGCCGGCCGACGCCGCGATGGCCGGTGATGCCGCGCGTGTCGACCCGGCGCAGTTGCGCGGCGAAATGCTCGGCTTGATGCGCCAGCTGGTCGACCAGGGCCTGAGCGTGCGCGACATCGCCGCGCGCTGCGGGTTGAGCCAGGCCGAGGCGGAGCTGATGCTCAGCCTGCACGGCAGCGAGCATGGCTGAGGCCTTGCGCTGCTGCGGCGCCCGTTGACAGCGCGGGCGCGGCCATGGGCAACACCGCGGGACCGCTGCCACCGATGCTGCCGACTCAGGTCGGCGGCACCACGTCGTTTCCGGCGCGATTGGCGCCGCTGGCCGGCAGCCAGAGCGTGCCGCTGGCGCTGCAGGCCGGGGCGCGCGTCGTGGCCGAGGTCGTGCAGACCCAGACCGATGGCCAGGTGCTGCTGCGCCTGGGCCAGACCCTGCTGGCGGCGACACTGCCGGGCCAGCACCAGGTGGGCGAGCAGTTGCCGTTGATCGTGCTCAGCGAGCCGGGCTCGCAGCCGGCGCTGCTGCTGGCGCCGCAGACCGCGTCGGCCGCCACCCAGGCGGAACTGTCGTCGACCGCGCAGCTGCTGGCGCGGCTGCAGCAGCAGCCGGGGCAGGTGGCGCGGGCCGCGCAGCCGCTGTGGCCGCAGCCCGACGGCGTGGCCGGCCCCCCGCTGGCGCAGGCGCTGGCCTCCGGGGTGCGCACCAGCGGCCTGTTCTATGAAAGCCACCTGGCGGCATGGGTGCAGGGGGAACTGCCGACCCAGGCGCTGTTGCAGGAGCCGCAGGGCAGGCTGTCGCAACTGGCGCAGGCAGCGCAGGCTCCGCAGGCAGCGCAGGCGACCGCAGCCGCGCCGGGCGGCGCGGCCGCGCCGTCCGCGGCCGCGCCCGCCGCTGCAGCCGCGGGCACCCGCGCGCC
>JAJZVU010000077.1 GCA_021845505.1 Pseudomonadota bacterium
TTGTTCAAAGACTGCGAGCACCGCGCGCCGCCTTGCGCGTGCGCAGAGCCCACGGCAGCGCAGCGCCCGCGGCCATCAGCGCGGCACTGATCCCGTAGATCGCGGCATAGCTTCCCGGCTCGCGCAGCACCAGCAGCGCACCCAATAGGCCCAGGCCCATCGCCCGGCCCATGTTGTGCGAGAAGTTGAACAGCGCCCCAGCCTCGCCAGCTGCGGCTTCCGGCACGTCGCTCAGCGCGGTCAGCGCCGTGGGCGCCAGCGGCAGGGCCATGCCGAAGCCCGCGGCCGTCATCATGGCAAGCAGGGCCGGCCGCGAGGGGTGCGGCCCGAGCAGCGCCAGCGCGACGAAACTGACCGCCATCAGCACGAAGCCCGCGACCCACGGGGGCCGCGGCCCGAGGCGGTCGGCGATGCGCCCGCCCCACACCCCCACCGCGATTGCGGTAAGGGCCAGGGGCAATAGCGCGTTGGTCGCGGCCAGAGCCGTATAGCCCTCGACGTACTGCAGTTGCAGGGGCACGAACATCATGGCCGAGAACATTCCCACGCACACCAACCAGGTGCCGAGGTTGCCCAGCACGAAGGGCCGGATGCGGTACAGGCGCAGATCGAACAGCGGCCGCTTGTCGGTCTTCTGATGGATCCACAGAAGCGCCATGGCCACGCCGAAGACCCCGTAGAGCATCCAGGCCATCGCGTGCATGACCCGGCCCGTGGCGGCAGCCAGCCCGGCCTGCATGGTGTCCATGCCCGAGGCTGACAGGGCCACCACGACAGCCGAGAAGCCCGCCAGGAACAGCACCGAGCCCACCCAGTCGACGACTTCTTCGCTCCGCGGCAATTCGTCGAGCGCGACCGCACCCCACAGCCACAGCAGTGCCGCCGGAAGCGCCGGCAGCCCCATCAGCGAGCGCCATCCCAGGAACACGGACAGGTAGCCGCCGATCACCGGGCCCCCCACCGTACCGGACAGCAGCGCGGCGCGCCACACGCCGAAGGCCAGGCCCTGGCCCTGGCGAACGCCTGTGCTGATGAACACGATGGAGTCGAGGCCGACCCCGCCGCCCAGGCCCTCCAGCGCGCGCGACGCGATCAACGCTGCGGCGTCGGGCGAGGCCGCAGCGGCCAGCGAGCCCAGCACGTACAAGCCGAGTCCCCCCAGGAACACGCGCTTGTGGCCGTAGTGATCGCCGAGCTTTCCGGCCACCGGCATCACCACCGCGTAGGGGACAAGGTAGGAGAGGACGATGGCCACCAGCGCGTAGCCACCTGCGCCGAGGCCGCCGCCGAGAGCGCTGCCCACGTCGGCGAGCGGCACGTTGGCGATTCCCGCGCTCAGGTTGGAGAGGAAGGTCGCCAGCGACGCGATCGCCACCAGAGACAGCGGAAAACCGCGTTGCTTCATGATGCACCTGCGCTTCGTTGGATCAGGCGCCCGCCGAAGGAGTTGGCGAGCACTGCGGTGATACTGGCGACCATCGCGGCCATGGCCCATACCGGGTGCAGCAGTCCTGTTGCCGCCAGCGGGATGCCGATGCCGTTGAAGGCGAAGGCCACGGCGAGGTTCTGCGCGGTCTTGGCGTAGCTGCGCTTGCCGATGTCGAGCAGGTCGGCGACGGAGCCCAGCCGATGGCTCATGACCACCGCGTCGGCCGATTCGATGGCAATGTCGGTGCCGGCATCGAAGGCCACGCCGATGTCGGCCTGCATCAGCGCCGGCGCGTCGTTGATGCCGTCGCCGACCATGGCCACGCGAGCGCCGCCGCGCTGTAACTCGCGCACGATGCCCGCCTTCTCGCCGGGCAGGGCTTGCGCGTACACCCGCGTGATGCCCAGCCTCGCGGCCAGCACCTCGGCCGCGCGTCGGTTGTCGCCGGTGAGCATGACCGGCTCGATGCCGCGCCGGTGCAGATCTCGCACCACGCCCTCGGCATCGGGGCGCGGGCTGTCGCCCAGCAGGATGAAGCCGAGCAGCCGTCCGTCACGGGCGACGCCGACAGGCGTGGCACCGGCGGGCAGTTCCGTCTGCGGCCCCGAGGGCAGGGCGACGCCACTTTCCTGAAGGTACCTCGGGCTGCCCACCAGCACGCGAGACGCGCCCAACCGAGCCGACACCCCGCGCCCCGGAGCTTCCTGGAAGTCCTCGGGAGGGTCCGGGACGTCCAGTCCACGAGCCCGTGCTTCGCCGGCGATGGCCACCGCCAACGGGTGGCGCGAATAGCACTCGAGGGCCGCCGCAGTCGCCAGCACATCCTCTTCTGCCATGCCCACCGTGCCTACCACCCGAGGCTTGCCCTCGGTCAGCGTTCCGGTCTTGTCGAACACGACCACGCGCACATCCCTGAGAGTCTGGAAGGCCTCGGCGCTGCGCACCAGGATGCCGCGCGCCGCGGCCTCTCCGCCGCCGCGGATCAGCGCCAGCGGCGTGGCCATGCCCAGCGCGCAGGGGTAGCCCATCACCAGCACCGACAGTGCCGCGAACAGCGCCCGCTGGCCGCCGCCTACGCCGAACACGACCGCGGCGAGCAGCCAGCCGGCCAGCGCCGCGACCGCGGCACCCAGCACCACCGGCACGTATACCGCCAGGATGCGCTCGACCAGCACCAGGATGGCTGGCTTGAGCGCCTTGGCGGCCTCCACCTCGCGCGCCACCCGGGCCACGAAACTCTCGGTCGACGGCTTGCCGACCTTGATGGCGAGCATCCCGTCCGTGTTCATCGACCCGGCGATCGCCGCAGTGCCCGGCTGCTTGGTGACCGGCAGCGGCTCGCCCGTGACCATTGACTCGTCCACCGCCGCGACGCCTTCGAGCACCCGCCCATCGAGGGGAATGCGCTCGCCCGGGCGCACCCGGACCGTCTCGCCGACCGCGATGTCGGCCACCGCCAGCTCGACTTCCTCACCGTCGCGCAGCACCCGCGCGGTGGCCGGCTGCAGTTCCAGCAGCTTGCGCACGGCCTGCGAGGCTCGCGTACGCACCACGCCGGCGACAAAGCTTGACAGCGTGTGATAGCTCAACAGCAACACCACCGCCCCGAAGAAGTCCACCGCCGGGAAGGAAGGCCGGAACAGTCCGATTGCACCGGCGGCGAAGGCGCCGAGCGCGCTCAGCGAAAGCAGCACATGCTGGTTGAGAATGCCGCGCCGGGAAGCCGCCCAGGCCATGCCAAGAAAGCGCCGGCCCCACGCGAGCATGAACACGGCGCCGAACGCCATCGCGTAGGAAATCCAAGGCCCCGCTGCGGCCGACCCCGACCACTGCGCGATCATCATGACCAGTCCGCTGCCGGCGATCAAGCCGGCGATCAGCAGGTGGCGGCGTTCCTCATCGAGTTCCTGCTCGGCCTGCACGAAGCTGCGCAGCTTCTCGCGGTCGCGGATCGAGTAACCCAGCGAGCGCAGGGTCTGGGCGACGCGCGCCTGTGTGGCCTCGGCGCCGTCGTAGGCGATCAGCGCCTCCTCGTGCGCGAGGTTGACCGCGGCGGAGTGCACTCCCGGCACCTTCTGCAGCGCACGCTCGACGCTCTGGCGGCAGAACGAGCATTGCATGCCGCCGATGGCGAT
>JAJZVU010000015.1 GCA_021845505.1 Pseudomonadota bacterium
AGGAAGCGGTCCAGCCCGAGCAGGCGCGTGACCACGCCCAGCACCACCAGCACCGCCAGGTTGGTGGCGAGGAACAGCACGATGCGTTTCATCGTCGGTCTCCGGTGAACGTACAACCAGCCACACAAGTTGCGTTTGGTAACTTGCAGTCGAAAGTATAGGCGTGGGGGACGTTTTCAAGGGGTCGGCGCGGCGCGCCGGCTCATCCGCCCAGGTGCAGCCTGGGCAGCAGCCTGGCGACGCGGCGTGCCAGTCCGGCCGCTTCCGCGCCCAGCGCGATGGCGTCGAGCTGGCGGCCGCTCGCCGCCGCGCCGGCCACCCCCAGCGAGGCCAGTGCGTGATGCGAATTGCCGGGGCAGCCGGCCAGTACGTGGCCGGCCTCGCGGCCGACGAGCAGCACCGGATGGCCGAACGCCGCCATGTCCGCCGGCAGTTCGGGGTGTCCGGGAGCCAGCAGCCGGGCCGCAGCGCAACGGTGGACGAGCAGCCGTCGCAAGCGGCCGTCGATCGCATGGACTTCCTCGCGACAACTGCTCGAAGCGCCGTCGTGCAGCAAGTCCAGCCGGCAGCCGGGGAACACGCGCTCGAACGCCTGCCGCGCGGCGTGGGTCAGCAGCTGCCGGCGAGCCATCGCTCCATTGGCCACGGCTCGCAGCGCGCCCAGATAGCGCTGCCCGAGCACCGAGCCCGCCTCGACCCACACCAGTGCCGCTACCGGTGCCGGACGCGGCCCGCCGCGGGCACGCATCTGGCGCAGGTAGTCCAGGCTCACCTGGCGCGCCAGCCCGCGCGCACCGCCTTGCACGCCCAGCACCAGTTCGCCGCGGCGCAGGCCGAAGCCACGTTCCGCGTCGTCGCCGAAGACCTGCTGCACCTCCAGCAGCTGCAGCGCGGCGTGGCCGCTCCAGCCGTCGTCGAAGTCCCGCGCCAGCCGTCGCAACGCCAGCGCAGACACGGCGTGCGGCTCGGCGCCCGCCGCACGGCCGCCGTCCTCGATGCGCCGCAGGTCCGCGGCATCGCCCCAGCCCCGGCAGACGGCCCAGCGCGCTCCGCCCTCCAGAGCAGCCTGCAGGTCATGCGCGCCCAGTTCGACCTGCGCGAGGGCGCGTCGCAACTCGACGGCCAGGCGTTGGGCGCGCGCCGGCAGCGCGCTCGCAGCGAGGCCTGTGCGCAGCAACCGCGCGCCGAAGCCCGGGTCGACGCCGACGCCTCCGGGCCAGGCCGCCGCCGCGCCGTCGAGGTCGAAGGCGGCGACGCGACCGATGGCCGGCGCGCCATCGCGTGCCACGCCGAGCAGTGCGTGGCTGATGCCGACGAGCCCCGGCAGGCAGGCCATCGCCTCGAGTCGCGCTCGCTCGCCCGCGGGCAGGCGCTGCACCGCGGCGCGCGTGCCGTACAGCCGCACCGGCACCTGCATCGCGCCATGCCTGGGCAGTTCCCACACGGTGGCTCGGGATGGTGGTGGGCTGGACGATGGCATGGCGCTCGCGAAGGCAGATCCGCAGGTCGCCAAGTCCGCACGTTCGCACGTTCGGGAGGCCTCCGGGCGCGGCCATTTTCGTCGTGCCGGCCCGGGTTCGACCATGCGCGAGGTCAAGCCGGCGGACGCGTCGCGGTCACTCGCCGAAACGGCATTGCGCCATCCAGCGCCCATCGTCCAGCCGACGCACCCTTGCCTGGCGCGCCCCGTCGGGCAGGTCGCGCCGGCGCGGCGCGCTGTGGGCGTCGAGCGCCTCGCCCCAGGCGGTGGCACGCAGCCGGCAGGTGTCGACCGCGACCGCGAAGCGGGCAAACCCCATGCCCCGGACCGTGGCTTCGCGGGCAAGGCGCTCGAGCCATTCGAGCAACAGTTGTTCGGGGCCGGCCGCGTCGAACTGGAGGTGCAGCGGCTGCAGCGCGCGCAGACCGACCCCGTCGCCCAGCAGCGAACCGACCCCCGCGGCGGCTTGCGCGAAGGCGCCGTCGAGCGTCGGCGCGTAGGCCTGCAGCAGCGTGTGGTGCGCCTCGCGCAGGATCTCCCAGTTGCCGGGTTCGAGCGTCAACGCCGCGTCATTGCAGGCCATCGGGGTCATGCGCAAGGAACGAGTGGGAAAGGACCGTTTCGGCGGGGCGCCCATGCTAGCCGCAGGCGCCTGCCCAGCCCTCAAGCCCTTATGCGCGATGGAGGTATTCGGCGCCGGCGTGCCGCGGGCGCGGGAGCACAATGGCTTGCGCTACCCCACTCAGCTACAGGAGGCTTGCCGATGCTCAGCGCAGACGATCTGTGGAAGGACGTGATGGAATTGCGCGCCCGCTGTCCACTGGTGCACAACGTGACCAACCTGGTGGTGATGAACTTCAACGCCAATCTGCTGCTGGCAGCCGGAGCCTCGCCGGTGATGGTGCATGCCCATGATGAAGTCGAGGAAATGGCGGGGATGGCCGGCGCGCTGGTGCTCAACATCGGGACCCTGCAGCCGGAATGGGTCGAGTCGATGCGCCTGGCCCTGCTGGCCGCGCGTGCCCGCGCGACCCCCGTGGTGCTCGATCCCGTGGGCGTCGGCGCCACCGCCTACCGCCGGCGGGTCGTGGCGGCGTTGCGCGCGGCCGGCGAACCCGACGTGTTGCGCGGCAACGCGTCGGAAATCGTCAGCGTCGCGGGAGACGCGGCCGGCGCGCGCGGCGTCGACAGCCTGCTGCAGGCCGACGCCGCGCTCGATGCGGCGCGACGCCTCAGCCGCGACAGCGGCGCGGTGGTCTGCGTGTCGGGTGAGCACGACCATGTGGTCGACGCGTCGGGCCGCCATGCCCGACTGGGCAATGGCGATGTGTGGATGACCCGGGTCACCGGGGTCGGCTGCGGCGCCAGCGCGCTGGTCGCCGCGTTCGCCGCGGTGCAGCCCGACCGTTGGCGCGCCACGGTGGCGGCGATGGCCTACCTCGGCGTGGCCGGCGAGGTGGCGGCCGAGCGCACCCGTGCCGCCGGTGCCGGAATCGGCCGATACCAGGTCGAACTGCTCGACGCCGTGCACCTGCTCGATGCCGGCACCTTCGGTGCGCGCCTGCGCATGGAGGTCGGCGCATGAGCGCGGCGCGCAGCGCCGGGGCGCGACGATGAACCGCGTCGCCCTCGGCGCCCTGAGGCTGTACCTGGTGGTCGGCGGGCTCGACGAGCCGCGGCTGCTGCATCTGGTGCGCGAGGCGTTGCGTGGCGGAATCACCTGCCTGCAACTGCGGGAGAAGTCGATTTCCACCCGTGCATTCGTCGCGCGTGCCAGGCTGCTGCGCGATGTCCTGCATGGGCACCGGGTACCGCTGATCATCAATGATCGCCTCGACGTCGCGCTGGCCAGCGCCGCCGACGGCGTGCACCTGGGGCAGGACGACCTCGGGGTGGACGTGGTGCGCCGGTACATGCCGCGGGCGATCGTCGGCCTGTCGGTCGGCTCGCTGCCGGAGCTCGACGCCGGTGTCGCGCAGGATGTCGACTATCTCAGCCCCAGCCCGCTGTTCGCCACCCGCAGCAAGCCCGATGCCGGGCATCCACTGGGGCTCGAGGGCTTGCGCGCCATGCGCGCGCGCTGCAGCTCGCCTCTGGTGGCCATCGGGGGCATCGACCGCGGCAATGCCGGGTCGGTGTTCGCGGCCGGGGCCGACGGCATCGCGGTGGTCTCGGCCATCGCCGGGGCCGCCGATCCGGCTGCCGCCAGCGCGGAGCTGGCAGCCGTGGCCCGCAGCGCGCGCGCCGGCCGGCCGACTTGATCGTTGTCAGCCATCGCAGCCGTGGTCGCCTGGCCGGCGCGCCGGCGCGCTAGAGTCCTGCAGCTTGGGTAGCCAGCCGCGCGCAGCCGATCGCGTCGGCTGCCCAGGCCAACCAGGGGAGTACGCTCGATGGAGCAGCAAAGCAGGCGCCGCAAGCCCGAGCTGGTGTGTCCGGCCGGATCGCTGCGGGCGCTGCAGCTGGCGGTGGATTCCGGCGCCGACGCCGTCTACCTGGGGCTGCGCAACCAGACCAACGCGCGCGCCTTCGCCGGCATGAACTTCGACCAGGCGCAGATCCGCGAGGGCGTGCGCTACGCCCACGACCGCGGCGCCAAGGTCCTGATGGCCTTGAACACCTTCGCCGCGGCCGAGGATCCCCAACCCTGGTTCGACGCGGTCGAGCAGGCGGCGGGACTCGGCGCCGATGCGCTGATCGTCGCCGACAGCGCGGTTCTGGACTACGCCCACAGGCACCATCCGCAACTGCGGCTGCACCTGTCGGTGCAGGCGTCGGCCACCTCCTACGAGGCGCTCGAGTACTACCGCCAGCGCTACGGGATCCAGCGCGCGGTGCTGCCGCGGGTGCTGACCTTGTCGCAGGTGGCCCATCTGGCGCGCAACACCCTCGCCGAAGTCGAGGTCTTCGGTTTCGGCAGCCTGTGCGTGATGGTGGAGGGGCGCTGCGCGCTGTCGTCCTATGCCACCGGCAGTTCGCCCAACAATGCGGGGGTTTGCTCGCCCGCGGCGGCCGTGCGCTGGACCGAGCGCGAGGACGGCAGCGTCGACGCGCGCCTGGGCGGGGTGCTGATCGACAGCTACGCGCCGGGCGAGGCGCGGGCCTACCCGACCTTGTGCAAGGGGCGCTTTGTCGTCGACGGACGCCGCGGCTATGCGCTGGAGGAGCCGACCAGCCTGAATACCCTGGAGCTGCTGCCGGAGTTGATGGACCATGGCGTCGCCGCGGTGAAGATCGAGGGCCGGCAGCGCAGCGCGCAGTACGTCAGCGAGGTCACTCGGGTGTGGCGCGAGGCCATCGACGCCGCGGCCGCCGACCCCGGCTACAGGGTGCGCGATGCCTGGAGCGCGCGCCTGGCGCGCTGGGCCGAGGGCCAGCAGCACACCCTGGGCGCCTATGACCGGCCCTGGCGCTGAGGAGGCGGCAAGCATGCGCAACCCCGAGCGACTGCAACTGAGTGTCGCGCCGCTGCAGTACTGGTGGCCGCGCGAGCGCATGTCGGCCTTCTACGCGGAGGTCGCCGACAGCGCGGCCGACACCGTGGTGCTCGGCGAGGTGGTGTGCTCGCGCCGCCGCGAATACAAGCTGGCCGACTGGATGGACCTGGGCCGCGACCTGCGCGCGGCCGGCAAGCAGGTGCTGCTGGCCACGCCGACCCTGGTGACCGGCGAGGCCGAACTGCGCAGCCTGCGGGAGACGGTGCAGCAGGGCGAATTCCCGGTGGAGGCGGGCGACGCCTCGGCGCTTGCGGTGCTGCTGCGCACGCCCGCGGTGCGCTGCGCGCTCGGGCCGCACCTGAACATCTACAACCGGCAGGCGCTGAGCGAGCACGCGCTGCCCGGGGCCACGCGATGGTGCGCGCCGGCCGAGCTGCCGCTGGTCGCGGTGGCTCGGGTCAACCCGCCCGATCGGCCGGTGGTCGCGGGCGAGGGGCCGCTGCTCACCGAGGTATGGGCCTTCGGACGCCTGCCGCTGGCCTTCTCGGCGCGCTGCTTCACCGCGCGCCATCACGGGCTGAACAAGGACCATTGCGAGTTCCGCTGCCGCGACGACGCCGACGGACTCGTGGTGCGCAGCGGCGACGCCCGCGATTTCCTGTGCCTCAACGGCACCCAGGTGCAGTCGGCCGGGGTGCATGCGCTGGTCGAGGACCCGGCAAGCCTGCGCGCCGCCGGCATAGGCAGCCTGCGGCTGGCGCCTTGCGCCTCGGGGTTCGCCCGTGTGCTCGAGGTGTACGACGGCCTGCGCGACCAGCGCCTGACGCCGCGCGATGCGCGCGCGGCATTGCGCGATCTGCCGTTGCCCGGGGAACTGGTCGACGGCTTCGCCCATGCGCGCGCCGGCATGCAGCGGCTGTCCGAGGAGAGCGCGGCATGACACAGGGTCTGTCCGAAGGCGCGTCCCCGTGGCGGCCGCCCGCCTCGGTGGGCCAGGCTTGCGCACGTGCCGTCGATACCGCGTTGCGCGTGGCTTCGCCGCTGCGCGGCTTGCTGGGCCGCTTGCCGGCGCAGCCTCCATCCTGGCTGGCCGCGCGAGCGCTGGACAGGCTGCTGTTGCCGCGACTCGATGCCGACACCCTGCTGGCCTGCCGCGACCGCATGGTCGAGTTGCATCTCGGGGACCTGGGGTTGCGCCTGGGGTTGCGCCTGACCGCCGGCGGCTTCCGGGTGGCCGAGGGAGTGCCCGAACTGCGCGTGCGTTCGAGCGCGCGGGCGCTGCTGCGCCTGCTGCGCGGCCAGGACGACGCCGACCGGTTGTTCTTCGACGGTGAACTGGTGATGGAAGGCGACACCGAATTCGGCCTGCTGCTGAAGAACCAGCTCGATGCCATCGGCCCGCTGTGGAGTTGAAGTCTTGCCCTGGGTCAAACCGGCCGGCGCAGCAGCCCACCTATAGTCGCAGCCTGGTGTCCCCCCTTTCGACGAGCCTGGAGGCGATGCAGCCCGCGCCGGTGGTTCCGCTATGGCAATGCGAGGACGACGCGCGCGGCTGCCTGCGCGGCGCGCGGCGCGCTCTGCAGCGGCGGGAGCTGGCCGCCGGCCAGCCGCTGTTTCGCCAGGGCGACAGCCTGTGCCGGGTGTTCGTGCTGATGAGCGGCGCGGTGCAGGTGTCGCGCCTGGACCGCCAGGGCCGGGCGCGCATCGTCGACCTGGTGCTTCCGGGCGATGTGCTGGGCTTCGACGACTTCGCCTCCGGGGTGTACTCGGGCAGCGCGCAGGCCTTGCGCGACGCGCTGGTCTGCGCCATCGAGCCCGCGCGCTGGCAGAGCCTGCGCCAGCGCGACCTGCGGCTGCCCGCTCTGGCCAGCCTGGGGGCGTCCCAGGTCCAGCGGGCGATGCGCCAGAACATGCGGCTGCGACTCGGCTCGGCGGCGCGACTCGCGGACTGGTTGCTGCAGCTGGCCGCCAGGGTCGAATCGCCGAACATCGAGCTGCCGCTGAGCTACCAGGACCTGGCCGAGTACCTGGACCTGCGGCCGGAGACGCTGAGCCGGGCGTTGCGCGAACTCGAGCGCAGGCAGTGCCTGCGGCGTGCCGGGGGGCTGCGCCTGGAACTCGATCCGGAGCTCCTGCGTCAGACCCGCGCGACGCCGAGGCCGCGCCAGGTGTGACGCGCCGCCGGGGCGCGGCGCGAGCTGGCGGATCGGCCGTGGCGCAGGCGGCTTCAGGAGACTTCAGGCGATTTCAGGCGGCTTCAGGCGACTTCAGGCGACTTCAGGCGACTTCAGGCGACTTCAGGCAGATTCAGCAGGCCGGGTCGGCGCCCAGTTGGTAGAGCACCTGGCGCCGCAGCGGATGGCCGACCGCGAGCCGCGGGTGGTCGAATTCCGCCACCCGCCGCATGCCCAGCCGCAGCATCACCGCCTGCGAGCGCAGGTTGCACGAGGCCGTGAAGGCCTGCACCGCGTGCAGCGCCAGGCGCCCGAAGGCCACGCCCAGCGCGGCGCGGGCGGCCTCGGTGGCCAGGCCCCGGCCCCAGAAGGCGCGGGCCAGTCGCCAGCGCATTTCCACGCCGTCGGCCGGCTCGAAGCCCGGCGGGATCGGAGCCAGGCCGACAACGCCGACGAAGGCGCCGTCGGCGCGCGATTCGACGGCCCAGGTACCCCAGCCATGATGCTGCAGGAACTGCTGGCAGCAGCGAGCGAAGGCCTCGCTGTCGGCGCTGGACAGCGGCCCGGGCAGGCAGCGCATCACCTCGGGGTCGCGATGCATCGCCGCCAGCGGCGGCAGGTCCTGGTCGCGCCAGCGCCGCAGCAGCAGCCGCGGGGTGGCCGGTTCGACCGGGTCGGGCAGGATCGGCAGCGGGGTGGGCATCGCGCAAGCTCGGTGGGCAAAGCGGATTGGACTCTGCACGCCGCTTCAGGTTCCCGGCGCCCCGGGATCTCCCCGGCCGGGTCAGGGCTTAGGATCGGAGACTGAAAGGACTGCGAGATGGACGAAGCGATCGCCGAGTGGATCATCGAGTACGCCGCGGATGCCCTGGTCTACTGCGACACCAGCGGAACGATCGTGCGCTGGAACCGCGCGGCGGCCGCGCTGTTCGGCTTCGATCGCGACGAGGCGCTCGGCTCCAGCCTGGACCTGATCATTCCCGAGCACCTGCGCCCGGCCCACTGGCAGGGCTTCCGGCGCGCGCTGGCCAGCGGCAGCACGCGCCTGTCGGGCCGGCCGACCTTGACGCGGGCGCTGGCCAAGGACGGCGGCCGGCTGTATGTGCAGATGAGCTTCGCGCTGGTGCGCGATCCGGCAGGCGACGTGGTCGGCAGCGTCGCGGTCGCGCGCCGCGCCGAGGGCGGCGGCAAGGGCTGAGCCGCGCTGCGGGGTGCGACCCGGCCGCGGGCCGGGACCGGGAGCCGGTGCGCGTTGCATTTGTGGTTCGCGGGTTTGGATGGCGTTTCAATTTTGGAACGCGGCAGCGCCCGCGGCCGCCGGCGCGCTCTGTCGGGCAGCCGTTGCCGACGGCCCGCACCCCCGGCTTCACCACGTCCGCGCGGCCTCGGCCGGCGGGTGGCACGCGCCTTGCTAAGTGGTCCGTCACCGGCCAGCCCAGGGCCCTGCGAGAGGGAGCACGACAGCGTGGAGCACGACAGCGTTACGCCCAAGGCAGACCCGACCGGCACGGTGCCGGCACCGGCGCCGATCACCTCGATCCTGGTGGCCAATCGCTCGGAAATCGCCATCCGGGTGATGCGTGCCGCGGCCGAGCTGCGCATGCGCACGGTGGCCATCTACGCCCAGGAGGACCGCCAGGCGCTGCACCGCTTCAAGGCCGACGAAAGCTACCTCGTCGGCCAGGGGCGCAAGCCGCTGCAGGCCTATCTGGACGGCGAGGACATCCTGCGCATCGCCCAGCGCGCCCGCGTCGACGCCATCCACCCCGGCTACGGCTTCCTCGCCGAGAACCCCGAGTTCGCGCAAAGGGTGATCGATTCCGGGTTGCGCTGGATCGGTCCCGCGCCCGAGGTGATGCGCACCCTGGGCAACAAGGTGGCGGCCCGCCAGGCGGCGGTGGCCGCCGGGGTGCCGGTGATGCCCGCGTCGCCGCCTCTGGCGCGCGACCTCGGGGCCTGCGCCGCGGCGGCCGCTGCCATCGGCTACCCGCTGATGCTCAAGGCCAGCTGGGGTGGCGGGGGGCGGGGCATGCGGGTGATCGAGCGCGAGGCCGAACTGGCGGGCGCGCTGGAGGGGGCCCGGCGCGAAGCGCTGGCGGCCTTCGGCAACGACGAGGTGTACCTGGAGAAGCTCATCGTCCACGCGCGCCACGTCGAGGTGCAGGTGCTCGGCGACCTGCACGGCAACCTGGTGCACCTGTACGAGCGCGACTGCACGGTGCAGCGGCGCAACCAGAAGGTGGTCGAGCGCGCGCCCGCCCCGTACCTGGACGAAGCGCAGCGCGCGAAGCTCTGCGAGGCCGCGCTGCGCCTGATGCGCAACGTCGGCTACACCCATGCCGGCACGGTCGAGTTCCTGATGGACGCCGACACCGGGAGTGCGTACTTCATCGAGGTCAACCCGCGGATCCAGGTCGAGCACACGGTGACCGAAATGGTCACCGGGGTGGACATCGTCAAGGCGCAGATCCGGGTCAGCGAAGGCGGGGTCATCGGGCTGGTCGAGGACGAGGCGGGGCGCGTGGGCAGCGGCGTGCCGACGCAGCGGCAGATCCGGCTCAACGGCCATGCGCTGCAGTGCCGCGTGACCACCGAGGACCCGGAAAACGGCTTTGTCCCCGACTACGGACGGCTCAACGCCTACCGCAGCGCGGCGGGCTTCGGCATCCGCCTGGACGCCGGCACGGCGTACGGCGGCGCGGTGATCACCCCGTACTTCGACTCGCTGCTGGTCAAGGTCACGGCGTGGGCGGCCAGCCCCCGCGAGTGCATCCAGCGCATGGACCGCGCGCTGCGGGAGTTCCGCATCCGCGGCGTGGCCACCAACCTGCAGTTCCTGGAGAATGTGATCAACCACGCGGCTTTCGCCGAGGGTCGCATCACCACCCGCTTCATCGAGCAGACCCCCGAGCTGCTGGCGTTCACCGCGCGGCGCGACCGTGCCAGCCGGCTGCTGGCCTTCCTCGGCGAGGTGGCGGTCAACGGCAACCCCGAGATGCGCGGGCGCGACGCCCCCGCGCTGCCGCAGCCCGAGCCGGTGCTGCCGCGGGTCGACGACAGCCGGCCCGCGCCGCCGGGCACGCGCCAGCTGCTGCAGCGCCTCGGCCCCGAGGCGTTCAGCCAGTGGATGCTCGCCCAGCAGCGGGTGCTGCTGACCGACACCACGCTGCGCGACGCGCATCAGTCGCTGCTGGCCACCCGCATGCGCACCGCCGACATGCTGCCCATCGCGCCGTTCTACGCGCGCGAGCTGGCGCAGCTGTTCTCCGTCGAGTGCTGGGGAGGGGCGACCTTCGACGTGGCGATGCGCTTTCTGAAGGAAGACCCCTGGCAGCGCCTGGAGAAGCTGCGCGCGGCGATCCCCAACGTGCTGCTGCAGATGCTGCTGCGCGGCGCCAACGCGGTGGGCTACACCAGCTATCCCGACAACGTGGTGCGTTTCTTCGTGGCCCAGGCTGCCGCCGCCGGAATCGACCTGTTCCGGGTGTTCGACTCGCTGAACTGGGTGCGCAACATGCGCGTGGCCATCGACGCGGTGCGCGAGGCCGGCGCGCTGTGCGAGGGGGCGATCTGCTACACCGGCGACGTGTTCGACGCGTCGCGACCCAAGTACGGCATCGGCTATTACGTGGGCATCGCGCGCGAGTTGCAGCGCGCCGGGGTGCACGTCCTGGGGATCAAGGACATGGCGGGGGTGTGTCGCCCGCGCGCGGCTGCCGCGCTGGTCAAGGCGTTGAAGGAGGAGACCGGACTGCCGGTGCACTTCCACACCCACGACACCAGCGGCGCGGCGGCCGCGTCGGTGCTGGCGGCCATCGATGCCGGCTGCGACGCGGTCGACGGCGCGCTCGATTCGATGAGCGGGCTGACCTCGCAGCCCAACCTGTCGGCCATCGCCGCGGCGCTGGCCGGCGGCGAGCGCGATCCGGGCCTGTCGCAGTCCGCGCTGCACGCCGCGTCGACCTACTGGGAAGGGGTGCGGCGCTACTACGCGCCCTTCGAGTCGGACATCCGCAGCGGCACCGCCGACGTGTACCGCCACGAAATGCCGGGCGGCCAGTACACCAACCTGCGCGAACAGGCGCGCGCGATGGGGATCGCCCACCGCTGGAGCGAGGTCGCGCAGGCCTACGCCGATGCCAATCGGCTGTTCGGCGACATCGTCAAGGTCACCCCGAGCTCCAAGGTGGTCGGCGACCTGGCGCTGATGATGGTCGCCAACGACCTGAGCGCCGACATGGTGGCCGATCCGACGCGCGACATCGCCTTTCCCGAATCGGTGGTCCAGTTGTTCCGCGGCGAGTTGGGGTTTCCGGCCGACGGCTTCCCGCAGGCGCTGTCGCGCAAGGTGCTCAGGTTGCGGGACGACCAGGCGCCGCCCGCGCCCTACCGGCCTGGCGACCATCTGCCCGCGGCCGACCTGCAGGCGCTGCGCGCGCAGGGCGAGCGCGAATGCGGGCGCAGCCTGGACGACCGCCTGCTGGCGTCGTACCTGATGTACCCCAAGGTCACGCGCGAATGGCTGGAGCATCGCCGCAAGTACGGCGACACCTCGGTGCTGCCCACGCCGGTGTTCTTCCACGGCCCGCAGCCCGAGCAGGAGATCGCCGTCGAGATCGATCCAGGCAAGACGCTGCTGGTCGCGCTGCAGGCCGTCGCCGCCGAGGGCGAGGCCACGCGCAAGGTGCAGTTCGAGCTCAACGGCCAGGCGCGCTGGGTGCATGTCGCGGTCGCGGGCGCCGGCGGCGGCCAGCCGCAGCGTCGCCGCGCCGATGCGGCCGACCCCTGGCAGGTGGCTTCGCCGATGCCGGGCAGCATCGTCACCGTGTCGGTGCAACCCGGGCAGCGGGTCCAGGCCGGAGACACCCTGCTGGCGCTGGAGGCGATGAAGATGGAGGCGCGCGTGACCGCCGAGCGCGATGCGCGCGTCGAGGCGGTGCTGGTGGCCCCGGGCGACCGGGTGCAGTCACGCGACCTGCTCGTGCTGCTGGCGCCGCCGGGCTGATCCGCCGCGCCGGCCGCGCAGGCGCGCGCCGTCGCGGGAAGTCGCACCGCACGCTGCGGTGGCTGGAGTTTCGCGGTCCCTACCCAGGAGGTTTCGATGGACTATGCAAGCTATCACCGTCGCTCGATCGAGCAGCCCGAGGCGTTCTGGGCCGAGCAGGCCGCGCTGGTCGACTGGCACAAGCCCTGGCGGCAGGTCCTCGACGGCAGCCGCAAGCCCTTCGCGCGCTGGTTCGTGGGCGCGCAGACCAACCTGTGCCACAACGCGGTCGACCGCCACCTCGCCGCCCGAGCCGAGCAGCCGGCGCTGGTGTGGGAGTCCACCGAGGTCGAGCGCAGCCGCAGCTACAGCTACGCCGAGCTGCACGCCGAGGTGCAGCGCATGGCCGCGGTGCTGCGGCGCCACGGCGTCGGCCTCGGCGACCGCGTGCTGATCTACATGCCGATGATTCCCGAGGCGGTGTTCGCGATGCTGGCCTGCGCGCGCCTGGGGGCGATCCACTCGGTGGTGTTCGGCGGCTTCGCCGCGCTGAGCCTGGCCACCCGCATCGACGACGCGCGCCCGGCGGTGGTGGTCAGCAGCGACGCCGGATCGCGCGCGGGGCGCGTGGTTCCCTACAAGCCCCTGCTCGACCAGGCGCTCGAGCGCGCCGCCCACAAGCCCCGGGCGGTGCTGATGGTCGATCGCGGGCTGCACGCGTGGGACGCGGTCGCCGGGCGCGATGTCGACTACGCCGCCGAGCGCGAGGCGGTCGGCCAGGCGCAGGTGCCGTGCACCTGGGTCGACGCCGAGCATCCGAGCTACATCCTCTACACCTCGGGGACGACCGGGCGGCCCAAGGGTGTGCAGCGCGACACCGGCGGCTACGCGGTCGCGCTGGCGGCGTCGATGCGAGACATCTTCTGCGGCCAGCCCGGGCAGACCATGTTCACGACGAGTGACATCGGCTGGGTCGTCGGCCACAGCTACATCGTCTACGGGCCGCTGATCGCCGGCATGACCACGGTGCTGTACGAGGGCACGCCGCTGCGCCCCGACCCCGGGATCTTCTGGACGCTGGCCGAGCGCCACCGCGCCAGCGTGATGTTCTCCTCGCCCACCGCGGTGCGGGTGCTGAAGAAGTACGACACCTCGTGCATGCGCAGCCGCGACCTGTCGGCGCTGCAACGCCTGTTCCTCGCCGGAGAGCCGCTCGACGAGCCCACCGCGGGTTGGATCGCCGAACAACTCGGCCGCCCGGTGGTCGACAACTACTGGCAGACCGAGACCGGTTGGCCGATCCTCGGGCTGCCCTCGGGGGTGCAGGACCTGCCGGCGAAAATCGGCTCGCCGGGAATCGCGATGCCGGGTTACGACGTGCGCATCCTGCGCGAAAGCGACGGCGAGCCCGTCGCGGCGGGGGAGAAGGGCGTGGTCACCATCGCCTGGCCGCTGCCTCCGGGGTGCATGCAGACGGTGTGGGGGGACGACGCACGCTTTGTCGACACCTACTGGTCGACCTTTCCCGACCGGCAGGTCTACTCCACCTTCGACTGGGGGGTGATCGACGACTCCGGCTACGTGACCATCCTCGGCCGCACCGACGACGTGATCAACGTCGCCGGACACCGGCTGGGCACGCGCGAGATCGAGGAAAGCATCTCCAGCCATTCCGCGGTCGCCGAGGTCGCCGTGATCGGAGTCGCCGACGCCGTCAAGGGGCAGAACGCGGTCGCCTTCGTCGTGCCGCGCGACGCCTCGCGGGTGGCCGGCGGCGACGAGCGCGAACGCCTGGCCGAGCAGATCATGCAGACCGTGCAGGCCCAGCTCGGAGCGGTCGCGCGCCCGGCGCGCGTGCTGTTCGTCGGCATGCTGCCCAAGACCCGTTCGGGCAAGCTGCTGCGCCGCTCCATCCAGGCGCTGTGCGAGGGGCGCGACCCCGGGGACCTGACCACGCTGGAGGATCCGGGCGCGCTCGAGCAGGTGCGCCAGGCGCTGTGCTGTCCCGCGGGCGACTGACGTTGCGTTCGCGTGCGTGCGTGCGGGCGCGCCGGGTTCAGGCCAGCGCCGCGGCGCCCGCGGCGATCAGCAGCACAGCCAGCAGCGCGCGCCGGCCCGGGCGCTCGCCCAGCAGGGCCCAGGCCAGCAGCACGCCGAACAGCATCGAGGTCTCGCGCAGCGCGGCGACCTGGCCCACCGGGGCGCGGGTCATCGCCCACAGCGCCAGCGCGTACGACGCCACGCTGCTGGCGCCGCCGCCGACGCCGCGCAGCAACAAGCGCAGCGCCTGCCGGGCATGCGGCGCCGAGTCGGGGCGCGAGCGCAGCAGTGCGCGCGGCCCGCTGTCGCGCAACAGCCACGCCATCGTCGGCAGCGCGGTCAGCGCGAAACTCCACAACGCGTACGCCATCGGCGCATGCGAAAGCCGTGCCCCTTGGGCGTCGTTCAGGGTGTAGGCGGCGATGACCGCCGAGTTCGCCAGCGCATAGGCCACCGCGCGGCTCTCGCCGGGCAGCAGGCGAGCGCGCAGCAACAGCACGCCGCCGGCCACCGCCGCGACCGCCGCGGCCTGCGCCGGGCGCAGCGCCTCGCCGAACCACGCGATCGCCGCCAGCACCACCACCACCGGCGCCACGCCGCGCATCAGCGGGTAGCTGACCGCCACCCGGGCGCGCGCGTAGGCCGCTGCCAGCAGCGCGAAATACGCCACATGCAACCCGCCGCTGAGCGCCAGGTGCGGCCACGCGGGGAGCGCCGGCTGGCGCATCCACGGCAGCAGCGCGAGCGCGCACAGCGCGCTGCCGAACACCAGGCGCGCGGTGTCCAGCCGGCGGTCGCCGCCGCCCCCGCGCACCGAGACGTTCCAGCAGGCGTGCAGCAAAGCCCCCAGCACGACGGCCGCGAAGGCCAGCGCGGGGACGTGATCGGGCACCTGGCAGCAAGCCACGGATGCGAGGTCGGGCGCCATGGTCGCAGCTCGGTCTGGTCCCGCCAGCAGGAATCGAACCTGCATCTAACCCTTAGGAGGGGCTTGTTCTATCCATTGAACTATGGCGAGAGCGAAGGGGCCAACCCGACTTTTCATTCTATCGGCGCCGCGCGGCGCGTTCGCTCGGGCGTTCGAGACCCCGGGTCGACGGCCGCGATATCCCGGGGGCCGGTTCGCTGTGTCGCCCGGTCGCTCGCCTTCCATGTCGCCCGGCACGCGGTGGCGGGGGCCGCCAGCGCGAAGCGCGGCACGCTGAGCCGCATCGGCACAGTCGGTCACAACTGCTAGCATGGTCCCCTCCGCGGCGCGGGCGGCCAGCGCCTGC
Organism: Pseudomonadota bacterium; assembly: GCA_021845505.1. GTDB lineage: Bacteria > Pseudomonadota > Gammaproteobacteria > Burkholderiales > Burkholderiaceae_C > Thiomonas_A. Next base: position 15,387 of record JAJZVU010000015.1, read on the forward strand.
GCCCTGTCGCGTGCGCGAGGAGCCACGAGGAATCAAGCAAGGGACCAGCATGCTGGAGCCAGTCATCCAGAACTACCTCGTTCGCCGGGCGAAGGTCGATCCGGCACGTTTCGACAACCCCGATCTGCTCGTCGCCGACCTCGGGCTCGATTCGCTGGGCCTGGTGGAAATGCTGTTCGAGATCGAAGAGTCGGCCGGCTTGCAGCTGTCGGATCCGATGCGATTCCAGACCATGCAGTTCCGCGCCATGGTCGCCGCGATCGAGGCCGAACTTCGCGAGCACAACGGCGGCGTGTTGCCGGAACTGGACGCGCTGGGCGTATCGACCCAGCCGTGATGCGGGTCGTGCCGCGCCGGGACGACGACGTGCAGGCCGCCGAACTTCCCCGCGTGGTGGTGACCGGCATGGGCATGCTGTCGCCGCTGGGGGCGGACGTCGCGCGCAGCTTCGACGCAGCGGTGGCCGCGCGCAGCGCGGTTCGTGCGGCCGCACCGGACATCTCCGCCGGGCTTGCCGGCATGCTGGCGGCGCCGGCCGCGGTCGAGCCGGCCGCGCTGCTCGATACGGCCGACGCGGGCCTGGACCGCGCCACCCAGCTGGCGCTGGTGGCGGCCGGGCAGGCGCTGGCCGAAGCCGGAGTCGAGCCCGACCCGCACGGAGCCGAACGCTTCGGCGTGTTCTCGGGGATCGGCTTCGGCGGCGCGTCCACGCTGGATGCCATGTTCAGCCGCTACTTCGGCCTGCTGCTCGGCGACGAGGCCGGCCGCAGGCGGGCGACCGTGGTCCATCCGCTGACCGTGCCGCGGCTGATGGCCAACGCATCGCAAGGCCTGGTGTCCATGCGCTACGGCCTGCGCGGCATGGGCAACACCTACAGCGTGGCCTGCTCGTCGTCGGCGATCGCCGCCGGCGAGGCGCTGCGCGCGATCCGGCATGGCTACCTGGACGCGGCGGTGGTGCTGGGCAGCGAGGCCATGCTCACCGCCGGATCGATGGTCGCATGGAACGCCTTGCGCGTGCTGGCCAGGCCCGATGCGGCCGACCCGGCCGCGAGCTGCCGCCCCTTCGACCGCCGACGCAACGGCTTCGTGCTCGGCGAAGGGGCCGGGGCCCTGGTGCTGGAGAGCGAGTCGCGCGCCCGCGCGCGCGCAGCGGCCCCGCTGGCCGAACTGGCCGGCTACGGCGCCAGCAGCGACGCGCACCACCTGACCGCGCCTTCGCTGCAGGGCCAGGTCGCCGCGATGCGCCAGGCGCTGGAGCATGCGCGGCTGGCGCCCGGCGACATCGGGTACGTGAATGCGCACGGCACCGCGACGGACCTCGGCGATGTGATCGAGGCGCAGTCCATCGTCGAGGTCTTCGGCCCCGCGGCGCAGGGCCCGGCCGTGAGCTCGACCAAGGCCGTGCACGGGCACCTGATCGGCGCCGGGGGGGTGATCGAGCTGATCCTGGCGATCCAGGCCATGCGCACCGGCGTGCTGCCCCCCACCGCCCATCTGGGCGATGTCGATCCGCGCTGCGCGGTCGACCTGGTCGCCGGCGGGCCGCGCCGCGGCTGCCGCATCGACGCCGTGATGTCGAATTCCTTCGCGTTCGGCGGCAGCAATGCCTGCCTGGTCGCCCGGCGTGTCGCGCGCTGCGACCCGCCGCGGGAGATTCCGTCGTGATCGACCTTGCACGCCGGGTGCGCACGCGGCGCGGGGTGCTGGCGGCGGCCGTGCGCATCGCCCGCCTGCTGGGCGCCCATTTCTGGCTCAAGAGCATCGGCACGACGGTGATCATGACCGTCTTCTTCATGGCCTATTTCGACCTGCTGCGCCATCCTTCGGGGCCGGTGACGACCATGCCGCTGACCGCAGTGGACCGCTGGATCGGCTTCCAGCCCTGGGCGCTGCCTCTGTACCTGTCGCTGTGGGTCTACGTGTGCGCGCCGGCGATGCTCATGGAGTCCAGGCGCGAGCTGCTGCGTTTCGGCGCCGGCATCAGCGGGGTCTGCCTGGTCGGCTTGCTGATCTTCTACCTCTGGCCGACCCAGGTGCCGTCGATGCAGGCGCTGTACGCCGGCCATCCGGACTTCGACCTGCTGCGGGGCATCGACGCCGCCGGCAATGCGTGTCCGTCGCTGCACGTCGCGTCGGCGGTGTTCGCGGCGCTGTGGCTCGACCGCGTGCTGCCGGCGCTGGGCCTGGGCCGGCGCGCGCGCTGGCTGAGCTGGCTGTGGTGCGGGCTCATCGTGTACTCGACGATGGCCATCAAGCAGCATGTGCTGATCGACGTGGTGTGCGGCCTGCTGCTGGGCTGGGCCGGCGCGGTCCTGGCCCGCGGCCCGGCGCTGGCCGCCAGCCTGGCCGAAAGCCCGGTGGGAGTCGGCGCCGGCAGCGGCGGTGCCTGACGGCGATGCCGGGCCGGGGGGGTCCGGTCGAGCGGGACCTGCCGGCCATCCACGCGGTGCTTCGGCATCGCGCGGACATGCCCTTCGTCGGCAACGCGGTGGCGCACGACGCCCGGCACTTCACCGGCGAGGTCGACCGGGCGCCGGCGCTGCCGGTGCCGCAGGGGCATGACCCGGGCCTGCCGGTGGTCCCGATGGTTCCGACGGTCCCGGGGGGAGGGCCAGCATGGCGCTGCTGAGGGTCAAGCCCCTGCGCGAGCAGTTGCTCGGTCGCGCCGGCTGAGCGCACGTCGTGCGCGACGGCGCAGCAGCGGGCGTGCGGACCCGGCGCGCCCCCCCGGCGGTTATGATGGAATAGTGATTTGCTTGCGCTTTTCGAGCCTTTTGCCATGTCTCCTTCTTCCGCCACGAAGCCGCAGGTCGATCCGCAGTTCCTCCAGGAAATCGGGGAACTCATCGTCCAGGCACTGGAGCTGGACGTCGCGGCAGCGGATATCGACCCCGACGCGCAGCTGTACGGCGACGGCCTCGGCCTGGATTCGATCGACATCCTGGAAGTGGCCCTGGTCCTTTCCAGGAAGTACGCAGTGCAACTGCGCGCCGACGACGCCGACAACCAGCGCATCTTCAGCTCGCTGCGACATCTGGCCAGCCATGTCGCGGGGCTCCGGGCAAGGTGAAACGACCCGGGATCCTGGCTGCGCTGCGCACGCTGCTGACCCTCGGCTGCGCGGCGTATCCGCTGGCTGCGTACTCGGCCGGCTACCGCGCCCACCCGCCCTGGCTGGCAGCGATGCTGAGCTGGGGCCCGCTGGTGCTGCTCGCCGCATGGCTGATCGGGCGCAGCCGCCTGCGCCTGTGGCTGGGCCTGGCCGCGGCGCTCGGACTTGCGCTGCTGTGGCGCGAGCGCGCGCTGGTGGCGCAGCACCTGGCGTGGGCCTACCTGGCCGAGCATGCCGGGAGCATGGGCCTGCTGGGTATCATGTTCGGCAGCACGCTGCGCGGCGGGCAGATTCCGCTGGTCACCCGATTCGCCGCGACCATCCGGCCTTCGATGTCGGACGCGCTGCTGCGCTACACCCGCGGGGTCACCGTCGCATGGACCCTGTTCTTCGTCGCGATGGCAGCCGCCTCGCTGCTGTTGTTCGCGCTGCGCCCGCTGGCTGAGTGGGCCCTGTTCGCCGGCGCCTGGACCCCGGCACTGGTGTCCCTGATGTTCGTCGTCGAGTACGCGCTGCGGCACGCACTGCTCGGTCCGGCCGATCGGTCGGGGCCCTGCGAGGCGCTGCGTGCCTACATGCTCTATACCGCGGAGCGCAGGCGATGACAGCGGCGACAGGGGGTCCGCGATGACGCGGGCGCTGCCTTTGCTGGCCGGCAACGACCCGGACGCGATTTTCGCGTGGCGGCGGGGCATCCCGGTACGTGCCGCCGAATTCCTGGCCGACGTCGAGCGGCTGGCGCGCGCGATGCCCGCGGGAGGGCATGTGCTCAATGCCTGCCAGGACCGCTACCACGTCGCGGTGGGCTTTGCCGCCGCGCTGGTGGGCGACAAGATCAACCTGCTGCCGTCGACCCGCAATCCCGATACCGTGCGCCACCTGCGCGCCTGCGCGCCCGACCTGTTCTGCCTGGTCGACGGCCCCTGCGACCTGCCGCTGCCGCAGATGCGCTACCCGGAAGCGCTCGCGGCCGCGGGCCGCGCGGCGAGCGCCATGCCGGAGATCGACGAGGACCGCGTGGTCGCCAGGGTCTACACCTCCGGCTCGACCGGAGCGCCGCTTCCCCACGACAAGACCTGGGGGGCGCTGGTCGCCTGCATTCGTTCGGGCCGCGACCGGCTGGCGCTGCCCGCGCGCACCACCCTGGTCGGCACGGTTCCGGCGCAGCACATGTACGGCTTCGAGTCGACGCTGCTGATGGCCTTCCACGGCGATCTCGCCCTCGGCTCGGCGCATCCGTTCTATCCGGCCGACATCGTCGACGAGCTGGCGCGGGTGCCGGCGCCGCGCATGCTGGTGTCCACCCCGGTCCACTTGCGCGCGCTGCTCGCCTCCGGGCTGGACATCCCGCCGCTGCGGATGGTGCTGTGCGCGACGGCGCCGCTGGCGGTCGAGCTGGCGCACGAAGTCGAGGCCAGGACCCGCGCGCCGCTGGTGGAAATCTACGGATCGACCGAAACCGGCCAGATCGCGACCCGGCGCACCGCGCGCACCGACGCGTTCACGCTGCTCGACGGCCTGGCCCTGGTGCCGACCGCGGACGGGGTGGCGATGGCCAGCGGCGGCCATCTCGCGCGGCCGACGCCGATCCACGACATCATCGAACCGCTGGGCGGTGGCGACTTCCGGCTCCACGGGCGCAGCGCCGACATGGTCAACATGGCGGGCAAGCGCAGTTCGCTGGCCCATCTCAATCACCAGCTGTGCAGCGTCCCCGGGGTGCTCGACGGGGCCTTCTTCGCCCCGGACCCGACCGCGCGCGACGGCGTGGCTCGCTTGATGGCCTTCGCGGTGGCTCCGGGACTCACCGTGCAGGCGCTGCGCGCCGCGCTGCGCGAACGCATCGACGCCGCCTTCATGCCGCGTCCGCTGGTGCTGCTCGCGGACATGCCGCGCAACGCCACCGGCAAGCTGCCGCGAGCCGCGCTGGCCGCGCTGGCAGTCGAGCACGGCGAGATTGCCCAGGCCGAGGACGATGACTGCTGAAACCCTGCATCCCGGCTATCCCCCCGGACATCCGGCGTTCGACGGCCACTTCCCGGGCAACCCGCTGGTGCCGGGGGTGCTGCTGCTCGATGCCGTGGTGCATGCGTCGTGCGAGCCCGAGGCGCTCGCCCGCGGCGGGGTGTGCATCGACCAGGTCAAGTTCACCGCGGTGGTGCGACCTGGGCAGTCGCTGGTCATCGACTGCCCGTCGCCGCTCGCCGCAGGCGGGCGCTTCCGCGTGCTCCAGGGGGCGCGCGTGGTGGCTGGTGGATCGCTTTCGCCCATCCGCGAAGCGCAACGCTAGCGATGGCGAGCGGGCCCGAAACTCCTGCGCCGGCCTGCCCGGCCGAGCGCCGAGCCGACTCGCCGGCGGGCGAGTCGCGCCGGGCCTCGTGGGCGCGTGACCGCGAACGCAGCAATGCGACGATGCTGCGGGTGATGACCTGGATTTCGCTGCGCCTGGGGCGCGGCCCGGCGCGCCTGGTGCTGCTGGGCATCTGCGCCTACTTCCTCGCCTGCGCGCCCAGGGCGCGCAGGGCCTCTGCCGACTACCTCGGCCGGGTCCTGGGACGCCGACCCGCGTGGCGCGAAAGGTTCGCGCATATCCATGCCTTCGCGTCGACCGTCCACGACCGCGTGTTCCTGCTCAACGATCGCGCCGAACTGTTCGATCTTTCCAGCCGTGGCGTCGAGCACATCGAGGCCGCGCTGGCGCGCGGCCGCGGAGCGTTGCTGCTGGGCGCCCACTTCGGCAGCTTCGAGGTGCTGCGTGCCGCGGGGCGGCTGCGCGGAGGCCTGGCGATGTCCCTGCTGATGTACCCGGACAACGCGCGCAAGATCAACTCGGCGCTGCATGCCATCAACCCGGCTGCCCAGCAGGACATCATCGCGCTGGGCCATGCGGACTCGATGCTGCGCGTGGGCAACGCGCTCGATGCCGGGGGGGTCGTGGGCATCCTTGCCGACCGCTCGCTGCACGAACAGGCGGTGGCGCGGCTGCCGTTCCTGGGTGCCGACGCGCAGTGGCCGCTGGGGCCGTTGCGCATCGCCGCGCTGATGCAGCGTCCGGTGCTGTTCATGGCCGGCATCTATCGGGGAGGCAACCGCTACGAGGTGGTGTTCGAGCCGCTCGCCGATTTTTCCGGACTCGGTCGCGCGGCGCGCTCAGCGGCCGTCGATGAGGCGTTGCGCCTCTATGTGCAAAGGCTCGAGCAGCACTGTCGCGACGCCCCGTTCAACTGGTTCAATTTCTTCGACTTCTGGGGCGCGCCGGGCGCCGCGGCGGCGAGGTCGCACTGAGGGGCCGTCCGATGCATCGACCCGCGACCCGCCGCACGCCGGCACGCGGCTCGCGCAGGCGGGCGCTGGCGCGCCTGGCCTGCGCCGCGCTGGCCGGCCTGGGCGTGGGCGCGCCGGCGCAGGCCGCGGCGTGGGACCTTGCCGTGTTGATGCGGCTGCTGGCAGCGCGCGGATCGGGCGAGGCGAGCTTCGACCAGACGAAGACCCTGGCCATGCTCGACGCGCCCATCGAGTCCTCGGGCACCCTGCGCTACGCGCCCCCCGACTACCTGGAAATGCGCACCCTGAAGCCCAGGCCCGAGAAGGTCGTCGTGCAGGGCGCCCGCATCACCGTGGAAGTCGACGGCCATTCGCGGCGCTTCGATCTCGACCAGGCGCCCGCGGTCGGCGCGCTGGTCGGCGGAATCCGCGCCACCCTCGGCGGCGACCTGGGCGCGCTGCAGCGCGCGTATCGAGTCAGCCTGGGCGGCGACGAGGCGCTGTGGACCCTGGCGCTGGTTCCGCGACTGCCGGCGGCGCGGGAGCGGGTCAGCGAAATCGACATCAGCGGCTCGGGAGCCTGGCTGCGCAGCATCGCGATCTTCGAGGCCGACGGCGACCACTCGCTGATGCGGCTTCACCGGCTGCGGCAGCGATGATGCGACGCCGCCACGCGATCGTCCTGCTGTGGCTGGCGCTGCTGGCCGGCGCGCTCGCCGTGGTCGCGCATTCGCGCTTCTCGGCCGACATGTCGGCTTTCCTGCCCCGCGCGCCGGATGCGCAGCAGCGGGTGCTCGTCGACCAGCTGCGCACCGGCCTGGTGTCGCGCATCCTGATGGTCGGGATCGACGGCGCGACGCCCGGCGTGCGTGCCGACATCTCGACGCGACTGGCGCGGCGGTTGCGCGCGACCGCGGAGTTCGCAGCGGTGGACAACGGCCAGGCCAGCCGCACCGCCCGCGACTTTGCGCTGGTCTACTCCCACCGCTACCTGCTCAGCCCGTCGACCACCCCGCAGGCCTTCACCGCGGCCGGTCTGCACCGCGCGATCGCCGACGCCATCGCGCAATTGGCCGCGCCGATGGGCGACCAGTTCAAGCACCTGCTGCCGGCCGATCCGACCGGAGCGACCCTGGGGTTTCTCGAGGCCATCGCGCCGCGCACCCAGCCGCGGCGGATCGACGGCGTCTGGGCCTCCCCCGACGGCTCGCGCGCGCTGCTGTTCCTGGTCACGCGCGCCCCGGGCACCGATACCGATGCGCAGCAGCGCGCGCTGCGTCGGCTGCGGGCGGATTTCGACGCCGCCCGCAGCGCGCTCGGTCCGCGCGCCGCCGGCGTCTCGCTGGTGGTCAGCGGACCGGCGGTGTTCGCGGTGCACTCGCGCAGTGCCATCGAGCATGCGGTGACGCGGGTCACCGTGCTCGGCGCGAGCCTGATCGTCGCGCTGCTGCTGCTGGTCTACCGCTCGCTGCCGTTGCTGGTGCTCGGTTTGCTGCCGGTCCTCACCGGGGTGGCCGTCGCCACAGCCGCGGTGGGCCTGGGCTTCGGGCTGGTGCAGGGAATCACCCTGGGCTTCGGCACGACCCTGATGGGCGAGGCGGTCGACTATTCCATCTACCTGTTCGTGCAGTCGGGCGGCCACGACGGCGGCGGGCGCAGCGCCTGGGTGCGGGACTTCTGGCCCACGGTGCGACTGGGGATGCTCACCTCGGTGGTCGGTTTCGCCAGCCTGCTGCTGTCGGACTTTCCCGGGCTGGCGCAGATCGGCGCCTACTCCATCGTCGGGCTGCTCACCGCGGCGCTGGTGACCCGCTTCGTGCTGCCCGAGTTGCTGCCCCGGTCGCTGGTGGTGCGCGACCTGAGCGTTGCCGGCGAGCGGCTGCTGCGGGTGGTGCGCGCCGTGCGCCGCTTGCGCTGGCCGCTGGCGCTGCTGGTGCTGGCCTCGCTGGCGCTGCTGCTGGTCCAGCGGCAGCATGTCTGGAACCCGCGGCTGGCGGCCCTCAGCCCGATGCCCCGCAGCATGCTCCAGACCGATGCGACCTTGCGCCGCCAGATCGGCGCGCCCGACTCGGGCGACCTGGTGGTGCTGGTCGGAGCGACCCAGGAAGCGGCGCTGCAGGCCGCCGAGGCCATCGCCCCACGGCTGCGCGCGTTGCAGCGCGAGGGGCTGATCGGCGGTTTCGACAGCCCGGCGCGCTACCTGCCGAGCGCGCGCACCCAGCGGGCACGCCAGCGCGCGCTGCCGAGCGCCGGGCAGCTCGAGGCCAACCTGCGCGCCGCGGTGGCCGGTCTGCCGGTGGCGCCCGGTCTGTTCAAGCCCTTTGTCGCAGCGGTCACCGCCGAGCGCCAGGCTGCGCTGCTGACACGCTCGGACTTCGCCGGCAGCTCGTTCGCGCTGGCGCTGGACGGCATGCTGGTGCAAGGCCGCCACGGCCGCTGGATGGCCCTGCTGCCGCTGCGCGCGCCGGCCCATCGCGAGATCTCCGTGGCACGCCTGCGGGTGGCGCTGCGCGGCAGCGGCGGCCGGGTGGTCGACCTCGGCGCGACGAGCGACGACCTGTACCGCGGCTACCTGGGCTCGGCGATCTGGTTGTCCGCCGGCGGTGTCGTGGGCATGGCGGTGCTGCTGCTGGCCGCCTTGCGCTCGCCCACCCGGGTGGCGCGGGTGCTGGCGCCGCTGCTCGCGGCCGTGGTGGTCGTCGCGGCGGGTCTGGTGGTGCTGGGGCAGCGTCTGACCTTGCTGCACCTGGTGGGCATGATGCTGGTCATCGCGGTGGGGTCGAACTACGCGTTGTTCTTTGCCGGCGGCAGGCGGCACGGCGGGATCGCGCCGCAGACCGTGGCGTCGCTGGTGTTCGCGAACCTGACCACGGTCGCAGGTTTCGCGCCCCTGCTCATCGCCGGTGTGCCGGTGCTGACCGCGCTCGGGGCCACGGTGGGGCCGGGAGCGCTGCTGGCGCTGGTGTTCTCGGCCGTGCTGTCGGCGCCCGCCGACGCGCCGGCAGGCGCTGCGCTGGACGGAGCCACCCGATGAGCGCCGCTCCCGAGCCGCCGCGGCAGACGACTCGCGCCCTCGGCCAGCTGCCGCCGAGCGTGCTGGGCGTGGGTGCGGTGAACCTGATCGCGTTGGCCGCCGTGGTTGCCGCGCCGGGCAGCTGGCCGTGGGCGCTGGGCGCTGCGCTGCTCGGCCATGCCTGGATCGGTGCGCTGACCCTGAGCCCGCGCACGCACCGGCTCGGCCCCAACCTGGTGCGCCTGGCGCCGGAGCATGTGGCGCGCGGCCTGGTGGCGATCACCATCGACGATGGCCCCGATCCGCGCACCACCCCGGCGGTGCTGGAGATCCTGGATGCCCACGCTGCCACCGCCAGTTTCTTTTGCATCGGCGAGCGGGTCGCACGCCACCCCGAGCTGGCGCGCGAGATCGTCCGCCGCGGCCACCGGGTGGAAAACCATACGGCGCGACACCGACACGATTTCGCGCTGCTCGGCCCGCGCAGGTACCTCGCCGAACTGGCCGCGGGGCAGGCGCTGATCGAGGCGGCCACCGGCGTCGCGCCGTGCTATTTCCGCGCGCCTGCCGGATTCCGCAATCCCTTCTGCTGGCCGGCTCTGCAGCGCGCCGGGCTCGTGCTCGCATCGTGGACGCGACGCGGCTTCGACACCCGGGACGGCGACGCGGCGCGGGTGCTGCGGCGGCTCGCCGACGGCCTGGCGGCCGGCGACATCCTGCTGCTGCACGACGGCCACTGCGCCCGCACGCCGGCCGGCGTCCCGGTGATCCTGGAAGTCCTTCCGCAGTTGCTCGCGCTGCTGCAGCGGCGCGGCTTGCGGGCCGTGGCACTGCCCCGGCCTCCCGGGAGCCTTCGATGAAGCGTTGCGCCGGCGATGCGGCCCGCGTTGCGTGGCACTTCGCGCCGCAGGCGATCGAGCCGCCGCGGCCCGCCCCGGCCGCGGCTTCGCTACAGTAACTGGGCATCATGGCTTCGAATCGTCCTCGTCTTGCGCCGCTGCATGTCGTGCGCGCCACCGCGACCAGCTGCCTGGGCAGCGGCCTGGCCGCGCACGCCGCGGCGCTTCGCGACAACCGTTGCGGGCTGGCGCGCTGCGAGTTCGATGTCTGCGACCTGCCGACCTGGATCGGCGAGGTGCGGGGTGTCGACTCCGTCGGCCTGCCCGCGGCGCTGGCCGTCTTCGATTGCCGCAACAACCGGCTGGCCGAACTCGCGCTGGCGCAGGACGGCTTCCTGCAGGCCGTCGAGCACGCGGTGGCCCGCCACGGCGCGCATCGCGTCGGGCTGTTCGTCGGCACCAGCACCTCGGGCATGCTGGAGACCGAGCAGGCGTACCGGCGGCGCGACGCACGCGGCGCGTTGCCTGGGGATTTCAACTATTGCGCCACGCACAGCACGGCGTCGCTCGCCGCGTTCCTGGGCGAGCGCCTGGGGCTGCGCGGGCCGGCCTGCGTGATTTCGTCGGCCTGCTCGTCCAGCGCCAAGGTGTTCGCGACCGCGCAGCGCATGATCGGCGCCGGGCTGGTCGACTGCGCGGTGGTCGGCGGAGTCGACACGCTGTGCCTGACCACCCTGTACGGCTTTCATTCCCTCGAACTGCTGTCGCCCAGTCCCTGCCGACCCTACGACGTCGCGCGCAACGGGCTTTCGCTGGGGGAGGCGGCAGCCTTCGCCGTGCTCGAGGCCGCGCCGCGGCACCTGGCCGACGACGAGGTGCTGCTGCTGGGCAGCGGCGAATCCAGCGATGCCCACCACATGTCGTCGCCCCACCCCGAAGGCCTCGGCGCGCGAATGGCGATGCAGCAGGCGCTGGCCGAATGCGCTCTGCAGCCGTCGGACATCGACTACATCAATCTGCATGGAACCGCCACGCCCAGCAACGACGCTGCCGAAGGGCACGCCGTGGCAGCGCTGTTCGGTCGCGGCACCTCGTGCAATTCGACCAAGGGCGGGACCGGCCATACGCTGGGCGCTGCCGGCGGCCTGGAGGCGGTGTTCTGCCTGCTGGCGCTGCGCGACGGCTTCCTGCCGGGCAGCCCCGGCACGCAGGTCCTCGACCCGGCCATCGCCGGGCCGCAGCAACTGCGCTACCGTTGCGCGGCCGAGCCGGCCCGGCCGGGTTTCGCGATGAGCAATTCCTTCGGCTTCGGCGGCACGAATTGCAGCCTGGTGCTGGGCCGCGCCGATGCGTGGAGGGCGCGTCGATGAGCGCGTTGCGCGGGCGCCCGCTGGCGGCCTGCCTGGCCGGCGTCGGACTGCTGGGGCCAGGGCTGTCGGGGTGGCCCGCGGCGGCCGCGGTGCTGCGCGGCGAGCAGCCCTACCTGCCGGCGCGCACCGAGATGCCCGCTGCGCAGTGGTTGCCGCCGGCCGAGCGCCGGCGCGCGACCGCGGCGGTCAAGCTGACGCTGGCCACCGGAGGCGCCGCGCTGGCGATGGCCGAGCGCGACGCCACCGATCTGCGCACGGTGTTCGCGGCTTCCAGCGGGGACGGCGTGAACTGCCATGCGCTGTGCGAGGCGCTGGCTTCGCCGGATCGGCTGGTGTCGCCGACGCGTTTCCACAATTCGGTGCACAACGCGGCCTCCGGCTACTGGGGCATCGCCACCCATTGCATGGCGGCGTCGGCGGTGCTGTGCGCGGCGCACGACGGCAGCTTCGGCGCCGGCCTGCTCGAGGCCCTGGTCGAGGTCGGAACCAGCGGCGAGGACGTGTTGCTGCTGGCCTACGATACCGACTACCCGGAGCCGCTGCGCAGCGCTCGCCCGATACCCGACGCCTTCGGCGTGGCGCTGTTGCTGGCGCCGCGCCGCAGCGGCGCCGCGCTGGCCTGCATGGCCGTCGATGCGGCGGCGCCGTTCACCGAGGCGCCGCCGCGCGGCCTGGAGCAGCCCGGGCTGGAGGCGCTGCGCCGTTCGATTCCGGCCGCGCGCTCGCTGTCGCTGCTGCAAGCCGTCGCGCGCGGCGAGTCGGCCACCGCGGTGGTCGACTACCTGCCGGGGCGGCAACTGCGGGTGGAACTGTCGCCATGCTGACGCCGTCGCCGTGGCTGCACGATCAGGCCTGGATCGCGGCGCACATCCCCCATCGCGGCAGCATGTGCCTGCTCGAGGGCGTCGTCGCGTGGGATGCCGGGCATGTCGTGTGTTGCGCCGACAACCACAGGCGGCTCGACCATCCGTTGCGGCAGTTCGGCCGGCTGGGCGCGGCCTGCGGCATCGAATACGCTGCGCAGGCGATGGCCGTGCACGGCGCACTGCTGTCGCAGCGCGGGCCGGCCGCGCGCCCGGGCATGCTGGTCAGCGCGCGCCAGGTGACGCTGCACGTGGGCCGGCTGGACGACGTGCAGGGCGCGCTGCGCATACGCGCCGAACGCCTCGGCGACGGCGACCCGCTGCTGCTGTATGCCTTCAGCGTCAGCGCCGGCGGGCGCACGCTGCTCGAAGGCCGAGCCTGCGTGCTGCTCGGCTCCGTTCCCGAAGCCAGCGAACCGTCCGCGCCATGAGCCCTTCACCTTCCAGGCCCGCCTCGGGCGTCCGACGTGCGCTGGTCACCGGGGGCAGCGGCGGAATCGGTGCCGCGATCTGCGAGGCCCTCGCGCGTGCCGGCATGCATGTCATCGTCCACGCCAACTCGCGGATCGAGCAGGCGCAGGCGCTGGCGCAGCGCTTGCGCGCGCAAGGCCTGGAGGCCGAGGCGGTGGCCTTCGACCTGCGCGCGGCAGCGGCCACCGCGGCGGCCGTCGCGGCGCTGCTCGAAGCGGGTCCGGTGCAGGTGCTGGTGAACAACGCCGGAGTGCACGACGACGCCGTGTTTCCGGGGATGACCGAGCAGCAGTGGGAGCGGGTGCTGGACGTCGGGGTCAACGGCTTCTACCGCGTGACCCAGCCGTTGATGCTGCCGATGATCCGCACGCGCTGGGGGCGCATCATCAACATCACCTCGGTGGCCGCGCTGATCGGCAACCGCGGGCAGGTGAACTACGCGGCGGCCAAGGGGGCGCTGCACGCGGCCACCAAATCGCTGGCGCTGGAAGTGGCCAGTCGCGGCATCACCGTCAATGCCGTGGCGCCCGGGATCATCGCCACGCCGATGAGCGGGGGCGCGTTCGATGCCGCGGCGATCGCGCGCCTGGTGCCGGCGCAGCGCGCCGGCACCCCCGAGGAGGTGGCCGACCTCGTGGCCTTCCTGGCCTCCGAGCGGGCCGGCTACATCACCGGGCAGGTGATTTCGATCAACGGCGGCATGGCCTGACGCGTTCAGCGACCGCGCAGCCGGCGCCAGGCCAGCCGCGGCAGGCGCAGCGCGAAGCCCAGCATCAGGCGCAGGTGCATCCAGGTCAGCAGCGTGTTGTCGCGCAGGTAGCGGAAATGCGAAACCCCGCCCTCGTCGCCGCGCAGGTAGCGCACCGGCGCCGGCAGATTGATCGCGGCCACGCCGGCCCAGCTCAGGCGCACCACGGCTTCGGGGTCGAAGTCGAAACGCCGCATCCAGCGCTGCCCGCGCATCAGCGAGCGCAGCGGGGCTATGGGGTAGACGCGAAAGCCGTAGAGGGAGTCGCCGATCCCCGCGCCCAGGGTCTCCAGCCGAGCCCAGGCGTTGGAGATCTTGCGGCCCTGCACCCTCAGTTGCGGAGCGTCGTCGGCGAACACCGGTCGCCCCAGGATCATCGCGTCGGGGTGTCGCAGCGAGGCCTGCATGAAGGCGCCGATGCACTCGGCCGGGTGCTGGCCGTCCGAATCCATGGTCAAGGCATGGCTGAAGCCGGCAGCCTGCGCAGCCTCCAGGCCGGCCAGTACCGCGGCCCCCTTGCCCTGGTTGCGCGGCAGAACGATGACCCGCAGCTGCGGGTCGCTGCCGGCCATCTCCAGCAGGCGCGGGGTGGTGCCGTCGTCGCTGCCGTCGACCACCAGCCAGACCGGAGCCCATGCCGCGCGGGCCGCGCGCACCGTCCGGTAGACGGCAGGCCCGGGGTTGTAGCTGGGAATGAGCACCAGGTGGCTGGAGCTCGGCTGCGGCGCGCCTTCTGCGGTGTCAGGAGGGAGGGTCATGTCGGCTGCCCTGGCAGGGCCCGCACGCGGCAGCGGGGGCCTTGTCCAGGGCCTGGCGGAAATAGGCCTGGAGTTCGGCGATGAATGCCTGCGCGTCGGTCGGCGGATCGAAGCGCCGACCCAGGCGCGCGCGGTAGGTGATGGGCAGGCGCGGTACGTCGCGCAGCCGCCAGCGCTTGCCCAGGAACGGCGAATCGGCTTCGAGCAGCACCGTCTGCACCGGGACCCCGGAGCGCTTGGAGATCCATCCCACCATGCCACGGACCGGGCCGATCGGCTGGTCGCAACTGCGTGTCGCCTCGGGGAACAGCAGCAGCTGGCGGCCGTCGCGCAGTTCGGCCAGCGCCGACTCGATCATGCGCAGCAGGTCGTCGTTGCCGATGTAGCCGGCGAGCCGGGCACCGGCGCCCAGGGCCGGATGGGCCAGCAGGCCGGACTTCATCACGCAGGCCAGACCGGGCAGCCGCGAAATCACCAGCGGGGCGTCGATCAGAGTGGGGTGGTTGGGTGCGACGATCAGCGGCCCCTGTCCGCGCAGCGAGTCCAGCTCCGACAGGTCGAAGCGGTAGGCGCCGATCCAGCTCAGCGTGCCCAGGTAGGCGCGGAACGCCGCGCGGATCAGCGCGCGCCCGAAGGCTCGCCCGGCGCGCGCGGGAAGCGCGTAGCACAGCGGAAGCGCCACGGGGGTCCAGAGCAGCCCCATGAGGCCGAACAGCGCGAGGCCGCAATAGGTGCGCAGGATGTCGAGCACCCGGACCGGACGCAGCGCACGGGCGCCGGCTCGCCCCGGCATCGGCTCAGTCATCGCTGCGCACCCTGCGCGGGGAGCGGTCGGGAAGCCACGCCACGCCGACTCGCCGCGACACGCCGGAGCTTGCAGCCTGCCTGGCCCATCAGCCCGTGACGCTGCCCGGAAGGGTCTGCGGATCGACCTGCTTCTTGCGCAGCGTCCTGGCGCGCAGGCTGCGGCGCAGATGGCGCAGCGCGTCCAGGTAGAAGATCCCCTTGAGCAGCCGCACCGAGGTCCAGATCGGCGTGTCGCCGAAGATGTCTCCCGCAAGCACCGACAGCAGCGCCTCCTTGACCCGCAGTACGTTGCGCGGGCCCATGAACAGATCGCGCATGCTCGGGTGGTTGATGCGGTAGATGAACCAGGAGAATTCGCGCGGGCCGCGGCGCAGCGCCCGATCGTAGGCTTTCATCGCGCGTGCCTCGGCGGCGGGATCGCGCAGGCAGGCGGCCAGCGCTTCGGCGGCGAACACCGCGCCTTGCATCGCCAGCATGACGCCGGAGGAGAACACCGGGTCGATGAACGCGTAGGCATCGCCGACCAGCAGGTAGCCGGGGCCGTGGGTGCGGTCGCAGGCGTAGGAATAGTTCCCGGTGGCCTGCACGGGGGTGACGCGGGTGGCGCCGGCCAGGCGCTCCGACAGCTCCGGCGACCTCGCGATGGTGTCGGCGAAGAACTGTTCGAGGGAGGTTTCGCGGGTCTTGAAGTAGTAGGGCCACGCGACCGCGCCGATGCTGGTCGTTCCGTCGGCCAGCGGAATGAACCAGAACCAGCCGTGGTCGAACCAGAAGATGGTGATGTGGCCTTCGGCCTTGCCCTGCAGACGCCTGGCGCCGGTGAAATGGGCGAACATCGCCGCGCTGTTGTGCCTGGGGTTGCGGTGCTTGGCCTTGAGGCGCCCGCCGAGGAAGGTGTCCCGCCCGGAGGCGTCGACCACGTAGCGGGCGTTCCAGCTCGAGCGCGTGCCGTCGTCGTGCTCGGCCAGGATCACGGCTCCCCGTCCTGCCTCGTGGAAGCGCACGTCCTTCACGGTGCAGCCTTCGACGACCAGCGCGCCGTTGGCCGCGGCGTTGCGCAGCAGGATGTGGTCGAACTCGGAACGGCGCACATGGTAGGCCATCGGCATGGTCCGGTTCCAGGCCTCGGCGAAGGCGTAGGTCTGGGTCTTGCGGGCATGCCACGGCGAAACGAATTCCGCACCCCACTTCTCCATGCCGATGGCGCGCACCTGCTCTCCCACCCCGAGCCGGTCGAGCAGCGCCAGGTTGGCCGGAAGCAGCGATTCGCCGATGTGGAAACGCGGATGGCGATCCTTCTCCAGCACGGCGACCCGAATGCCCTGTTGCGCAAGCAGGGTCGCGGTGGTGGAGCCGGCAGGGCCGCCGCCGATCAACACCACGTCGCAGTCCCCCCGCTCCGGGGCCTGGGTCGGTGCAGCAGACGATTCAGCGATCATGGCTCCTGGAGTCCGAACGGGTCGGGACGTGTCAAGCCGCATGCAGGCATGCGCGCGACCCCAGGTGCCCCTGCGCGTGGGCCGCAGGCCTTCGAGCCCATTCTAGGCAGACGCGCCCGCGCGTTGAAGCGCGTCGCGCAAGGCGTCGTGGGTCGACCGCGCCAGCTCGCGGCGGTCGTCGGCGCGCAGCACCGGCAGGTAGTGCACGTGCACCCGCAGCCGCGGGCCCGCGGCGATGCTCCGCAGGCTGTCCAGCAGGGTGTCGTCGCCGACGTAGGCGGCGCTGCGGCTGGGAGCTCCCGACACCGCGTCGACGTAGCGCAGCAGCACCGGTTGCACCACCGCGCCGGCGCTGACGGCAGCCTGGAACAGGTTGGCATGCAGCGGCAGGATGTGCGTCCCGTCGGAGGTCGTGCCCTCGGGAAACAGCGTCACCTGTTCGGCGTTGCGCAGGCACGCGGCGATGTCGTGCACCACCCGCAGCGCGTCGCGCGGGCGCTCGCGCTCGATGAACAGGGTTCCGGCTCCGGCGACCAGGCGGCCCAGCAGCGGCCAGCGATGCACGTCGGCCTTGGCCACGAAGCGCGTCGGGTGCGCGGCGTTGAGCGCCACGATGTCCAGCCACGACACGTGGTTCGCGGCGACCAGGCAGGCTCCCTGGAACGCCTGGCCGTGCACCTGCAGGCTGGCGCGTCCGGCGCGCAGCACGCGGCGCGACCAGCTGCGCACCGCGTCGCGTCGAGCGGCAGCGGACATCCGGTGGAACGAGCGCATGCGCCACAGCCCGCGCAGCACTTCCAGCCCCAGGCGGCCCAGCAGCGCCGCCAGCCGCAGGCGGCGCATCATCGTGCGGCGCTCGCGCCCGCCTGGTGGTGTATGACCCTGCCGTCGATAATGGTCGCAAGCACCCTGCCGTGCAGCTCCAGGTCGCCCAGCGGGGTGTGCTTGGCGCGGCTGAGCAGCGCCTCGGGAAGCGGCCTCCAGCGGGCCTGCGGATCGACGACGATCAGCTCGGCAGCCGCGTCCGCCTGCAGCCGCGGCGCCTCGACCCCGGCCGCGGCGGCGGCGCGGGTGGTCACGGCGGCCAGCGCCCGGGGCAGCGGCAGGCCGCTGCGGCGGGTGAACTCCAGCACCGCGGGAAGCAGCAGCTCGAGGCCGCTGGCGCCGGGGGCGGCCTCGCCGAAGGGCAGCACCTTGTCGTCGCTGCCCAGCGGGGTGTGGTCCGACACCAGCGCGTCGATGGTTCCGTCGGCCAGCGCCTGCATCAGGGCGTCGCGGTCGGCCTGCTGGCGCAGCGGCGGATCCAGGCGCATGCGCGAGTCGAACCAGCCGATGTCCAGGTCGGTGAGCAGCAGGTTGTGGATCGACACGTCGGCGGTCACAGGCAGTCCCTCGGTCTTGGCGCGCCGCAGCAGCTCGACCCCGGCCGCGCTGGACAGGCGGCACAGGTGCACCGCGCAGCCGGTCGCGCGCACCAGCTCGAAGACGGTATGCAAGGCCACCGTCTCGGCCGCCACCGGCACCCCGGCAAGCCCGAGGCGCTGGGCGTAGGGTCCGCTGGCCGCGACCCCGCGCGAAAGGTGGGCATCCAGCGCCGGCAGCCAGACCTTGTAGCCGAAGGTGCTGGCGTACTGGAGCGCGCGCAGCAGCAGCTGGGTGTCGGCCAGCGGCACGCCGGCCTGCGACAGTCCGATGCAACTGGCCTTCACCAGCGAGGCCATCTCGGCCAGTCGCTCGCCCTTGAGCCCCACGGTCAGCGCGCCCAGCGCGTACACCCGCGAGCGCCGGATGCGGCGTGCCCGCCAGCGCAGCATCTCCACCAGGCTGGGCTCGTCGAGCACGGGGTCGGTGTCGGGCGGGCAGACCACCCGGGTGACGCCGCCCGCGCCGGCCGCGGCCAGTTCGGAGTCGAGCAGCGCGTCGGCCTCGCCGCCGGGTTCGCCCAGGCGCGCGCACAGGTCGATCAACCCCGGCATCACCAGGCAGCCCTCGGCCTCGATCACTCGCTCGGCCGCGTGGTCGGCGGCCTGCTCGCCGACCGCCAGGATGCGCTCGCCGCGGATCGCCACGTCGCCGCGGCAGTGCATGCCGCTGGCCGGGTCGACCAGCGTGCCGCCGCGCACCAGAAGGGTGGTGGGGTCGTTCATGGCTTCAGGCGCCGGTGTTGGCGACGATGGACAGCACGGCCATGCGCACCGCGATGCCGAAGCGCACCTGCGGCAGGATCACGCTCTGCGGCCCGTCGGCGACCGAGGAGTCGAGCTCGACCCCGCGGTTGATCGGCCCCGGATGCATGACGATGGCATCGCGCCTGGCCAGCCGCAGTCGCTCCGGGGTGAGGCCGTACATCATGTGGAATTCGCTTGCCGACGGCAGCAGGCCGCCCGCCATGCGCTCGTTCTGCAGTCGCAGCGCGATCACCACGTCGGCGTCGCGCAGCCCCTGCTCGATGTCGTGGCACACCCGCACCCCGAGCTGCTGCAGGTCGGCGGGTACCAGGGTCTTCGGGCCGACCGCGCGCACCTCCGGCACGCCGAGGGTGGTGAGGGCGTGGATGTCCGAGCGCGCGACCCGCGAATGCACGATGTCGCCGACGATGGCCACCGTCAGCGCGCCGAAGTCGCGCTTGTAGTGGCGGATGGTCATCATGTCCAGCAGGCCCTGCGTCGGGTGGGCATGCCGGCCGTCGCCGGCGTTGACCACGTGCACGTGCCGGGGGACATGCGAGGCGATGAGGAACGGCGCGCCGCTCTGGCTGTGGCGCACGACGAAGATGTCGGCGTCCATCGCCTCCAGGTTGGCGATGGTGTCGAGCAGCGATTCGCCCTTGGAGGTGCTGGAGCGCTGGATGTCGAGGTTGAACACGTCGGCCGACAGCCTCTGCGCGGCGATCTCGAAGGTCGTGCGGGTGCGCGTGGAGTTCTCGAAGAACAGGTTGAACACGCTCTTGCCGCGCAGCAGCGGAACCTTCTTGACCTCGCGCTCGCCGAAGCTCATGAAGCCCTGCGCGGTGTCCATGATGTGCAGCAGCACGTCGCGCGGCAGGCCCTCGATCGACAGCAGGTGGCGAAGCTCGCCGTTGCGGTTGAGTTGCGGATGGGAGGGCATCAGGATTGCGACTCCAGGTACACCATGCGCAGCGCCTGCCCGCCGTCCGCGTCGGCGCGTTCCAGCGCGAGCATGCGATGCGGGGGCAGCTCCACGCTGGCGCCGACGATGCCGGCGCAGATCGGCAGTTCGCGACCGCCGCGGTCGACCAGCACGGCCAGGTCGATGCGCGCCGGGCGCCCGAAGTCGTAGATTTCGTTGATCGCGGCGCGGATGGTGCGGCCGGTGTAGAGCACGTCGTCGACCAGCAGGATCGAGCGCCCGTTGACGTCGAAAGGCAGTTCGGTGCGGTTGCCGCTGGGGTGCAGCCCGCGCGTGCCGAAATCGTCGCGATGCAGGGTCGACGACACCACCCCCAGCGGCGTGCCCGGGCGCAGGTCCTCGTGCAGCCGCTGCGCCAGCCACGCGCCGCCCGAGTAGATGCCGACCAGCGTGGGCGCGGCAGCCTGGCTGGACAGCCAGTCGCGCACGAGTTCGCGCAGGCGCAGGTACAGCGCCTCGGCATCCGGAGGGGCGGGGTGGTTCATGCGGCGGGATCTCGCAGGTATTGTTCCAGGATCAGCCGCGCCGATTCGGCATCGATGTCGCGCGCCCCGCTGTCCTGCGCGGCGCGCGAGGTGTAGCGCTCGTCGACCAGCGCCACCGGCAGCCCGAAGCGGCCGTGCAACTGGTTGGCGAAGCGCCTGGCCTGCAGGCTGCGCGGCTGCTCGGCTCCCTCGTCGCGCGACAGCGGCAGGCCGACGACCAGCCGCGCCGGGCGCCACTGGCCGAGCAGGCGGGCGATGGCGTCGAAGCGCTGCTGCCGGCCCGCCGCGGGCACGCTGCACAGCGCGCTGGCGGTGCCGGTGACGGTATTGCCCACGGCCACGCCGATCAGCCGCGTGCCGAAATCGAAGCCCATCAAGACGGCGGGGTCGCGATGGGCAACCGCGGTTTCAGGCATGGCCGGCCGTGCTCGACAGGCTGACGCTGCTGATGCCCATCAGCGACATCGCCGCGTCGAAGCGCTCCTCGGCGGCGACGTCGAACACGATGCGCGAATCGGCCTCGACCGTCAGCCAGCCGTTGCGGGAGATCTCGTCCTCGAGCTGGCCGGCGCTCCACCCCGAGTAGCCCAGGGCGACGAAGAAGCGGCTCGGACCTTCAGCGGCCGAGATATGTTCCAGCACGTCCTTGGAGGTGGTCATCTGCAGGCCACCCGCCACCTGCAGCGTCGAGGCGTAGGAACGCTCGGTCGGGTCGTGCAGCACGAAGCCGCGCTCGGTCTGGACCGGGCCGCCGTAATAGACCGTCCGCGACGCCAGTTCGGCCTGCTGCAGAGGCAGCTCGATGCGCTCGAACAGGTCCTTGAGCACGATGTCGGTCGGCCTGTTGATCACCAGCCCGAGAGCTCCGCGGGACGAATGCTCGCACACATAGATCACGCTGCCGGCGAACGACGAGTCGACCATGCCGGGCATCGCGATCAGGAACTGGTTGCTCAGGTTCGAGGCGTCGCTGCGGGATTTCATGACGGCACATATTATCGCGACGCGCCCGCCAAGGGGCGCGTATTTCTCACCCCGTCGTCGACGTGGCCTTTCCCGATGTCCGCTACCTCCCGTCCTGCCGCGGCGCCCCTGGAACTCGGCCTGGTGTGGCTGAGGCGCGACTTGCGCCTGCACGACCACGCCGCGCTGCATGCCGCGTTGCAGCGTTGCCGGCGGGTGCAACCGGTGTTCGTGTTCGACACCGACATCTTGCAACCCTTGTTGCAGCAGGGGATTCGAGGCGACCGCAGGCTGCTGTTCATCCGGGACAGCCTGCTGGAGATCGACCTGGCGTTGCGCGAGCACGGCGGCGCGCTGGTCGTGCTGCACGGTCGTGCGCCCGAGGAAGTGCCGCGCCTGGCGCGGCGGCTGGGGGCGCAGGCGGTGTTCGCCAACCGCGACCACGAGCCGCTGGCGCTGCGCCGCGACGCCGCCGTGGCCGGCGAACTGGCTGGCGCGGGAATCGACTTCCACGCCTGCGACGACCAGCTGGTCATGCCGCCGGGGTCGATCGTCAATGGCCAGCGACGCCCCTACCAGGTGTTCACCCCCTACAAGAATGCCTGGCTGGCGCGCCTGCGCGACGGCGCGGCCGAGCTGCTGGCCGAGCGCGATTGCCGGTCGCTGCCGCAACGCCTGCGCGCCGTGCCGGCGGCCGCGCCGGGGTTGCCGCCGTTGGCGCAACTGGGCTTCGACCAGCCGGCCTGCCTGCCCGCCGGGGTGGATGCCGGCAGCGGCGGCGCGCGCCGCGCCTGGCAGGCCTTCCGGCTGCGGCTCGACGACTATGCGCAGGACCGCGATTTTCCGGCGCGCCAGGGAACCAGCGGGCTGTCGGTGCATCTGCGCTTCGGCACCCTGAGCGTGCGCGAACTGGTGCGCCACGCGTGGCCGGCGGCGCGCCGCGGCAGCGCCGGCGCGGCGAGCTGGCTGTCCGAGCTGGTGTGGCGCGAGTTCTATGCCCAGGTGCTGCACCATCACCCGCAGGTCGCGCAGGGTCGCTGCCTGCGTCCCGAGTACGAGCGCATCGCCTGGGACGAGTCGGATGCCTTGTGGCAGGCCTGGAGCGAGGGCCGCACCGGCTACCCGCTGGTCGATGCGGCGATGCGCGAACTGCTGCGCAGCGGCCGCATGCACAACCGGCTGCGCATGGTGACCGGCAGCTTCCTGTGCAAGGACCTGGGGCTGGACTGGCGCCTGGGCGAAGCCCATTTCGCGCGCTGGCTGCTCGATTTCGACCTCGCCTCCAACAGCGGCGGCTGGCAGTGGGTGGCCTCCTGCGGCTGCGACGCCCAGCCTTGGTTCCGGGTGTTCAACCCGGTCGAGCAAAGCCGCAAGTTCGATCCGCAGGGCCAGTACATCCGCAGCCAGCTCCCCGAACTGGCCGCGCTGGACGCCCGGGCCCTCCACGCGCCCTGGGCGGCGTCGCCGCAGCAGTTGCGCGCGGCCGGCGTGCGCCTGGGAGAGGACTACCCGTTGCCGGTGGTCGACCACGCGCAGGCGCGCCGGCGCACGCTGCAGCGCTATGCCGTGGTGCGCGGCGAGCCGCCGGGACCCGGCGACGCCCAGCAGGCGCTGCTGTGACCCCCCCGGTCGGCCGCCGGCGGCGCAGCCGCGTTCACTCCGATTCCGTCTCCAGCACGTACTCGCGCAGCAGCCCCAGCAGTTCCTCCTCCGAATAGGGCTTGCCCAGGTAGTGGTTGACCCCGAGCTCCTGGGCGTAGTTGCGGTGCTTGTCGGCGATGCGCGAGGTGATCATGATCACCGGCAGGTGCCGTGTGCGCTCGTCGGCGCGGATGTTGCGGGTGAGGTCGAAGCCGTCCATCCGGGGCATTTCGATATCGGTCAGCACCACGTCGGGCAGGCTCTGCTGCAACTGCTCCAGCGCGTCCATCCCGTCCTTGGCCAGCATCACCGCATAGCCGTTGCGGGCCAGGAAACGCTGGGTGACGCGCCGCACGGTGATCGAGTCGTCGACCACCAGCACGGTATTCGCATGGGCCGCCGCCGGCTGCACGGTCGGCGTCGACACGCTGGCCGCGCGCGTGTCGACGGACTGCGCACGCATGCGCGCGGCCGCCTTGTCGCCATGCACCGCGGCCAGCGCAACGGGGTTGTAGATCAGCACCACGCCGCCGTCGGGCAGCACGGAGATTCCGGCCAGCCCGGGCACCCGGGAAAGCTGCGGGCCCAGGTTCTTCACCACGACTTCCTGGTTCCCCAGCACCTCGTCGACATGCAGCGCCAGGCGCTGCGCCGCGCTGCGCACCAGCACCACCGGCACCGTGCGGCCCGGGGTCTCGCTGCTCGCCCCCGACTCGTCGGTCAGGGCCCCCAGCCAGTACAGCGCAAGCTGCTGGCCGCCGTGCTCGAGCTGCCCGGCGCGCAGCGCGGGCTCGAGCTCGGCCGGGCGCATGCGCAGCACCAGGTCGACCAGGCTCGACGGCACCGCATGGATGCGCTCCCCGACCCGCAGCAGCACGACCTGGGTCACCGCCGTGGTCAGCGGCAGCACCAGCGTGAAGGTCGTGCCCTGGCCGGCCACCGACTCCACCTCGACGCGTCCGCCGAGCGCCCGGGTGTCGTTGCGCACCACGTCCAGGCCGACGCCGCGGCCGGCGATCTCGGTGGTCTGCGTCGCGCTGGAAAAGCCGGGGCGGAAGATGAGTTCGCGCAACTGCGCCTGCGTGGGCTGCTCGCCTTCGCCCAGCAGCCCCTGCGCGCGCGCCTTGGCCGCGATGTCGTGGTAGCGCAGGCCGCCGCCGTCGTCGTGCACCGAGACCACGACTTCGCTGCCTTCGTGGCGCAGCCGCAGCGTGATGGTGCCCAGCGCCGGCTTGCCGGCGATCTCCCGTTCGGCCGGAGTCTCCAGCCCATGCGCGACCGCGTTGCGCAGCAGGTGTTCGAAGGCTCCGGCCATGCGGTCCAGCACCCCACGGTCGAGCTCGATGGTTCCGCCCTGGATGTCCAGCCGCACGGCCTTCGCGGCATCCTTGCTGGCCTGGCGCACGGTGCGATACAGGCGCTCGGAAATGCTGTCGAACTCGACCATGCGGGTACGCAGCAGGTCGCGTTGCAGCTCCCGCGTCAGCCGCGACTGGCGGGCCAGGCTGTCCTCGGTGGACTGCAGCGCGCGTGCCAGCGACCCCTGCACCAGCGCGAGGTCGTCGACCGACTCGGCCATCATGCGGGTGAGTTCCTGAAAGCGCGTGAAGCGGTCGAATTCCAGCGGGTCGAAATCCCGGCCGTCCTCGCGCGTCGCCTGGGTGCGGGCGGTCATCTGCGCGTCGGCCTGCAACTCGATGTCGCGCACCTGGGCACGCAGCCGCGCCAGGTTGTCCCCCAGGTCGCGCACCGAGCCGCGGATGGTCTCGAATTCGCTGTCCAGGCGGGCGCGCGCGATGCTGACCTCGCCCACCTGGTTGACCAGGCGGTCCAGCAGCGCAGCCTGCACGCGCACAGGCTGCGCGCGCGCGAACACCCGTGCGGCGTCGCCGGCCGCGGCGGGCAGGCCCGCCGCGCCGCCGTCGTGGCCGGCGGCCTCGGCCGCGCTGGCCGGCGCCTGCGCCGGCGCGGCAGCCTGCTGCTCCAGCAGCGCGCGTTCGGGGTGGATTTCCCCGAGTTCGGTTTCACCGCGGTTGCCGGCCTCGCGCAGCCGCTCGAAGCGGGTGTTGATGTCGTCGCAGCGCGCCACCAGCGCGGAGACCGCGGCCTCGGGCGCCGGGCGGTCGTCGTCGTCGCCGAGCAAGGCCTCGATGTCCGTTTCCAGCGCATGGGCCATGTCGCCCAGTGCCATCGTGCCCGCCATGCGGGCGCTGCCCTTGAAGGTATGCAGCAGGCGCATGGCCTGCCGGGGGGCGCTGGTGTCGGACGGCCGGATCTCCCATTGACGCAGCGCGGTCGCGAGCTGGGGCAGCAGTTCGGCCGCCTCGAACTCGAAGATGGGGAACAGCTCGGGGTCGATGGCGTCGCGTGCCAGGGTGTCCACCGGCGGCTCGGGCTCGGCTGGCGTCGCGGGCTGCGCCGGCTGCCAGTCGAAAGCGGCCGGGGCGAAACCGGGCAGCGGTTGCGCCGATACTTCCTGCAGGTCGAGTTCGTCGAGTTCCGCGGCCAGCGGCTGTGGCGGCGTGTCCAGCAGATCGGGCATGTCCTGCGC
The DNA here is from genome assembly GCA_021845505.1 of Pseudomonadota bacterium. GTDB lineage: Bacteria > Pseudomonadota > Gammaproteobacteria > Burkholderiales > Burkholderiaceae_C > Thiomonas_A. The sequence continues at coordinate 40,864 of JAJZVU010000015.1, forward strand.
GGCCTGCTGCCGCGACGGCGGCAGCGTCGCGTCGGCTGCCGCCGGCTCGGCCTGCTCGCTCGGCGCCCAGGGCCAGGCCGAGGCTTCCTCGGGCGGCTGCGCGGCAGGCGCCGCCTCGCTCAGCTCGTCCAGACGCTGCACCAGTGCCTCCAGCGCAGCCTCCAGCTCGGCCGGCGCCGGGTGGACGAAGCCGGCAGCGAACTGGTGCAGCAGGCGACGTATTTCGTCGACCGTGCGGGGAAGCAGCCCGCGCTCGGTCTCGTCGACCTCCAGCGCATGCGCGCTCTGGCCCTGGATCGCCTGTTCGAGCAGGCCCGCCAGCTGCTGCACGCTGCGCAGCCCGACGGTGGCCGAACTGCCGCGCAGCTGGTGGGCCAGCGCCATCGTGTCATCGCCGATCGGCAGGTGGGGCAGCAGCGACCAGGCCGCCAGGCTCTGGTCCAGGCGCCGGACCAGTTCGTCGGCCTCGTTCAGGTAGATGGTCTGCAGTGCCTGGGGAATGTGCAGGTCGTCGACGCTGCGCACGCCCTCGGCCGCTTGCGGGGCGCGGGTCTCCAGGTCGAGCAGCGACGCATCGGGCCAGTCGATCGGCCAGTGCGCCGCAGCGGGCGCCGTGGTGGCCGCCTCGGCCGGTTCGCTCCCGGTTGCGCCTTCGGGCTCGTGTTCGGGCTCGCGTTCGGGCTCGCGTTCGGGCTCGCGTTCGGGCTCGCGTTCGGGCTCGGGCTCGTGCCCGGGCTCGACTTCGGCCACCGACTCCTGCGCCGCCTCGCTGGGCGTCTGCGCTTCGAACCGGGGTGCGGCGACCGGCTCGAGCGGCAGGTCGAACATCGCGTCCAGGTCCGCAACAGCCGGCTCCTGCTCGGCCACGGCCTGCGGCGGCGCCTGCGGGACGGGCTGGTCGCCGGCGGTGGGCTCGGCCGCTGCCTGCTGCGGCCATGCGGGCCAGGTCGCAGGGTGGCGGGGCGCGGACTCTTCCGCCGCAGCCGGTTCGGCAGCGGCCTGTTCCTCTTCGAAACCTGCCGGTTCGCGATCGGCTGGTTCGACCGGTGCTTCCTCGACCGGGGCGGGTTCGGGGCGTGGCTGCCCGGCCTCGGCGGCCTCCATCGCGGCGGGTTCGGCCGGCTGCCGCTCGCGCTCCACCGCCCCGGGCTGTTCGTGCAGCCATGCGGGCCATGCGGACCATGCGGGGGCTTGCGCCTGCGGCTCGGGCTCGACCGCGGCCTCGTCGACCGGCTCGGGCTCGACCGCAGCCTCGTCGACCGGCGCGGGCTCGGGCGGCGCCTCGGCGATCGCCTCGATCGGCGGCTGCCCGGCGGCGATTTCCGCGGCCGGTTGGTGCTCGGGCGCTTGCGGTTCGGGCGCGGCTTCCTCGACCGCGGCCTGGTCGACCGGCGCGGGCTCGGGCGGCGCCTCGGCGATCGCCTCGATCGGCGGCTGCCCGGCGGCGATTTCCGCGGCCGGTTGGTGCTCGGGCGCTTGCGGTTCGAGCGCGGCTTCCTCGACCGCGGCCTGGTCGACCGGCGCGGTCTCGAGCGGCGCTTGCGCCCACGCGATCGCCTCGGCCGCAGGCTGCTCGGCGGCGATTTCCGCGGCCGGCGCCTGTTCCAGCGGCGGCTGTTCGAACCCGGCCTGTGCGATCCAAGGCTCCTGCGGCGGCATCTCTTCGAAGGCCATCGGCTCGAACGATGGCTCCGCGGTCGGTTCGGCGTCGGCCGGCGCTTGCGCGGCCTGGACTTGCGCGACCGCCTCGGCCTCGACGGGCGCCGGCTCGACCGCGGGCGCCTGCGGGGACGGCGCCCCGGCTGCGGCGGGCAGGTCCGTGGCCGGCTGCGCTGCCGGGCCCGGCAGCGGCGCTTGCCGCACGGGCTGCACGCCCTCGCGCATGCGGCTGGCGGCCTGCACCAGTTCGGCGCCGGAACGCGAGCCGCCGTCGCCGGCACGCAGCGCATTCACCCAGCCCTGCAGGTGCTCCAGCGCCTGCTCGGCCAGTTCGAGGGCTTGCGCAGGAGCCTGACGCGCCTCGGCCAGGATCTGGTTGAACACCTGTTCGAGCGCCCACGCCGCCTCGCCGAAGTCGTTCATGCCGACCATGCGAGAACTGCCCTTGAGGGTGTGGAAGCTGCGACGCAGCGCGGTCAGCGAATCGTCTGCCGGATCGGGGCCGCGCAGGTCGGTGATGCGCTGCCGACCCTCGGCGATGACTTCGTCGGCTTCGTCGAGGAAGATTTCCAGCAGTTCGGGATCGGGAGCGGGTGTCGGCTCGAACCCCGGCTCGAACCCCGGCTGCGCCGACGGCGCGAGCGCGGCCGGCGGCCATTCGTCCGGAACCGACGAAGCTGCCGCGTCGAGTTCGGTGTCGAAGTCGGAGCGCGCCGGCGGCTGCGCGGCGGCGGGCGCGGCCGCCTCCTCGGGCGGCGGGCTCAGGGTTTCGGCCTCTTCCAGCGGGACGGGGTAGGGGCGATCCGTGGCCACCGGTTCGGCCGGCGCCTGCGGCGCGGCCAGCGGCTGGGCGCCCTCGGGTGCCGCCGCCTCGGGCGCCGGCCGCGCCAAGGGTACCGCTCCGCGGGCGTGCGGAACCACGGGGCGCAACTCCCCGGTGTGCGAGTCGAACTGGAAGGAGTTCTTCGCCAGGTCGGGCTGGTAGCCCAGCATGTCGACCAGGAAACCCAGCGCGCCGATGTTCGCGGCCAGCGGCTCGAAAGCCCCGGCGGGTTCGCGCGCGGTCGGCTCCTGCGCCGGCGCGGCCATCAGGTTTTCCACGCTCTGCCGGATGTGCGCGAGGGCCTGCGCTCCCACGTCCATGCCGAGCACCGACAACACGCCGCGCATCTGGCCCAGCAGCCGCGGCACCGGCTCCAGTTCGGGCAGGGTCTGCGGGTCGCGGAAATAGCGGTCGAGCAGCCGCTCGACGGTCCCCATGTCGTGCCGCAATTCCTGCACCACCGTGCCCAGGGTCTGGTTTTCCGAGACCTTGCGGTACAGCTGTTCCATCCAGGCGGCGAAGGGCTCGCTGGCGTAGCCCTGCGCGCTGCGCTGCAGGCGCTGCGCCAGCTCGCGAGCGCGCGGCAGGAATTCGGCATCGTCGGCGCGGAAATGCACCAGCGACGCCTCGAGGAACAGCAGCGAGGTCGCGACCTCCAGCACGCGCTCGGGAGTCAGCAGCGAACGCTGCTCGCCGATGACCTGCAGCATGCGCTCGACCGCGCTGGGCAGCACCTCGGCGCCGGCGCACAGCTGGCGAAGCAGCAAGGCCAGCTGTTGCAGGTTTTCCTGCAGCCTGGCGATGCGCTGGAAGTCGCCGTTGCCGATGTGGGCCCAGCCATCCTTGACCTGCACCATGCGCTTGCGCGCCTGCTGCACCAGGGCGGGGTCGACCAGTCCGAAATGCGGCTGCTGCCAGTCCACCACCGAGTGGGCGCGCAGCCCGAGCGTGCGCGCGACCTCCTGCAGCGCCAGCGGCGGCTGGCGCGAGAGCTCGTTGGCCCGGGCCAGCGCCTGGTCGCAGAAGAACAGCAGTTCGTGCCCCAGGCGTCGCGGCGCCTGGGCATGGCCGGCGAGCATCTGGCGCAACTGCAGGTTCAGGCGATTGCACAGCCGCTTGACGTAGATGTCGGGCTCGATCAGCCCGTCGCCGAGCGCCGCGAGGAAACCTTCGGCGATCCACCACAGCGCCCGCTCGTCGCCGCGGCTGGCGCGCTGCGCCTGCCGCGCCACTTCCTGCATGGTCTGGCCCGCGCCGCGCAAGTCCCCCGCGCGCAGCACGTCCAGCAGCGCGCGCTCGTAGTCGCCGCGCGCCTGCATGCCCAGCGCGCGCAGCGGGGCGCCGTCGTCGGTCGGTTGGGGCCAGTCCCAGGCGAAGTCCCACAGGTCGGCCGGATGGGCGCCGTCGCCGCCAGCCAGGTCGGCCAGCGAGCGGTACTGGCGGAACAACTTGACCGCCGGCTCCTCGCGCCCAGCGGCGCGCGCCTCCAGGTAGTCCAGCACCGCGTGCAGCGCCGCCTCCAGCGCCTCGACCATCGGCGCGTCCAGCCGCCCGGGCTGCTCGAGGGCGCGCAGCAGCACCCGCTCGGCGGTCTGCAGCACCTGCACGCAGGGGCGCTGGTCGAGCAGTTCCAGCGCGCCGCAGGCCTGGTGCACGTGGCTGCGCGCCTGCAGCAGCGCGCCCGGGGCCTGGGGCTGTTCGTCCGGGGTCGCGCCCGCCTGCTGCGCCTGGCGGCGCACCGCCGCGAGCGCACCCAGCAGGTTGTCGCGAACCTGTTCGAGGACCCAGGCCAGCGCCGCGGTGTCGGGCGGCGCGGAGGACAGCGATGTCGAGGCAACGTCGTTCATGCCGGGTCGTGGACTGGGTTGCGCGCGGGATGGGCTGGCGGATCGGGGGCCGGGCGCGCGCTCAGCCGATCTTGAAGCGGGAGACCGATTCGCGCAGCACCTCGGCCACCCGCGCCAGTTCGCTGACCAGGTCGGCAGTGGAGCGGGTGCCTTCGCCGGTCTGCTCGGTCACCGCGAAAATGTGCTGGATGCTGGTCGCGACCTGGTTGGCCGACTGCGCCTCGGTCAGCGCCTGCTGCGAAATGAGCTCGATCAGTTCGGCCAGATGGCGCGACACGCGGTCGATTTCCGACAGCGCCGCGCCGGCGCTGTCGGACAGGCGCGCCCCCTCGACCACCCCCTGGGTGCTCCTCTCCATCGCCGCCACCGCATCCTGGGTGTCGGTCTGGATGGTGCGCACCAGCGCCGCGATCTGCTTGGCCGCCTCGGCCGAGCGTTCGGCCAGCCGCTGCACCTCCTCGGCCACCACCGAGAAGCCGCGCCCCGCATCGCCCGCCGACGCCGCCTGGATGGCCGCGTTGAGCGCCAGCACGTTGGTCTGCTCGGTGAGGTCGGAGATCAGCTCGGTGATCTCGCCGATTTCCTGCGACGACTCGCCCAGGCGCTTGATGCGCTTGGACGTGTCCTGGATCTGGCTGCGGATGGAGTTCATGCCGTCGATGGAGTTGCGCACCGCCAGCAGCCCCTGTTCGGCGGCGTCCAGCGACTGCCGCGCCACGGTGGACGAGTGCTGCGCCTGCGCCGACACCGTGTTGATGCGCTCGGCCATGTCCAGCACCGCGCGCCCGGTCTCCCGGATTTCCACCAGCTGCTGTTCCGACGAGCGCAGCAGGTCGCCCGAGGTGGTCTGCGCCTGGCTGGAGGCGCGGCGCACCTGCTCGGCGGTGCGCTGGACCTGGCCGACCAGGCTGCGCAGTTCCTCCACCGTGTAGTTCACCGAGTCGGCGATGGCCCCGGTGATGTCCTCGGTCACCGTGGCCTGCTGGGTGAGGTCGCCCTCGGCGACGTTCTGCAGTTCGTTCATGAGCCGCAGGATCGCCGCCTGGTTGGCCTCGTTGCTGCGCCGGGCCTCCTGTTCCTGGCGCTCGGCCCGCCGGCGCTCGCGCTCGGCCTGCAGCGCCCGCTCGCGGGTTTCCTGCACGTACAGCCGGCCCAGGCCGAGCAGCGACAGCAGCGCCAGCAGGCTGGCGGCGACGAGGAACCACAGTTCGGCGCTGCCCAGCCCGGCCTGCGAGGAGTAGCGCTGCTGCAACTGCCGCAGCCCGCCCAGCAACGGTACCGACTGCTCCAGGACCTGCGCCTGCGCCAGCCGCGCGCTGCTGAGTTTCTGCAGGTTGGACAGGATCTGCGCCGACAGCTCGGAGACCCCGGCGAAGGCCTTGCGCATGCCCTGCACCTGCAGCTGCGCCTCGCCGTGCACCGGCGCCAGTTGCAGCGCCGCGTCGCCGCCCAGCAGGCCCGCGCTGAGCTGGTCGAAGGTGCGGAGGTCGCGCCCGAGCGCGAACACCGCCTCCGGGCTGATCCCCCGGTAGGACAGGAATTCGTTGGCCGACTTGCCGATGCGCTGGGTGAGCATCTCCAGTTGCGCCGCGGCCGCCACATTGCCGGCCGACGCGCCTTGTTGCAGCAGCAGCGAGGTCAGGGTCTGCGCTCCCTGCAGCAACGCGTCGGACTCGCGGCTGATGGTGCGCAGCGAGTCGTTGGTGCGGGTGAGCAGTCCTTGCATCTCGAGCACCACGCGGGCGTTCTTCACCGCGGTCTGCACGCCCGGCGTGACCGCCTGCAACGGCGCGCCGCCGATGGCCTCGGCGCCGCCCGCGTGCAGCCGTTGCATGTCGCGCTGCAGCGCGTCGGCGCTGGCGGCCAGTTCGCGGAAGCCCTCGGTCGATCCCAGCAGAGCGGCGCTCACCGATTTGGCCAGGCGCTGCGACTGCATCAGCGCGTCGCCCGAGGTGTTCAGCAGTTGCGCCGAATACGAGGTCGTGCGCAGTGTCGCCGCCAGCGCGATGCCCACCAGCACCATCGACACCACCAGCAGCCCGACCAGCAGCCTCTGCTGGGTGCCCACCGCCAGGCGCCCGATCAGCGGCAGCCGGCCGATGGGTTGCTCGCCGCGGCTGTCCTCGACGTCGCGCTGGTCCTGCATCGCCGGCGACAGCGTGGCGCCACTGACCGTGGCGTCGCTCGCGGCGAAGGCCGTGGCGTCGGCCGATGCGCGCTTGGAGGAGAACCGGGAGAACAAGGCCATGACTGCTCCGACGGGGTCGACGACTCGATGGGTGCCAGTAGGGGCGCGGGGGAGGGGGATCGTGGGCCTCAGACGACCTGCAGGAAACGCGCGTCCTGCGACAGCAGCGCCAGGTTCAGTTCATGCCAGGTCTGCCCGGCCGAGTCGCGCAGCGGCGGGCCCAGCCAGGGACGATCGGGGTCGGCCGCCGCCGGCTCGCCGGTGAATTGCGAGGGCATGCGCAGGCCGGCGAGCTGGTCGACGAGCAGCGCGCAATTGATTTCCAGCCGCGGCGAGAATTGCACCAGCCGGCTGTGCGCGCCGCCGCGCGGCTGGGCATCGGCCGGAGGGGCATCGCCGAGAAAGCCGGCGAGGTCGACGATCCCGCACAACACGCCGCGCAGGTTCAGCAGCCCGGCGAACCAGGCGCGGGCGTGCGGCAGCGGCGTCGGCGTTTCCCAGCTGGAGATCTCACCCGACTGCGCAAGCGGCAGCAGCAGCCGATGCGTGCCGGCGCTGACGGCCAGCCAGCGCGACTCGCTGCGGGTGTGCTGGGCGCCTTGCAGGCGTGCAGCCAGGCGTCCCTGGAATTCGATCAGCGAGCTCTTGGCCATGGGCGGGGTGGTCGTGGCTCAGTTCAGTCGCATGATCTTGCTCAGCAGGTCGTGGGGGTCGACCGGCTTGGTGACGTAGTCGCGCGCGCCCTGCCGCATCGCCCACAGCTTGTCGGTTTCCTGCTGCTTGCTCGTGCAGACGATGATGGGCAGTTCGCGGTAGGCCGGGTTGCGGGTGATCTGGCGCGTCAGCTGGAAGCCGTTGACTCCGGGCATCACGATGTCCATCAGCACCAGGTCGGGGCGGTCCTGCTCGATGGCGGCCAGCGCCTGTTCGCCGTTCTCGGCGGTGCGCACCTGGTAGCCGTTCTTGTTCAGCAAGTCGGACAGGAAATACAGCTCGGTGCGCGAGTCATCGACGATCAGGATCTTGCGGATGCTCATGATTGGGCGGGTTTGAGCGGCGGGGCGTCCGCTGCGGGGTCGTGCGCCGTCGCCTGACGATGCGCCTGCACCGCGTGCAGCAGCTGGTCCTTGGTGAAGGGCTTGGTCAGGTAGGCCTCGGCGCCCACCATGCGGCCGCGCGCCTTGTCGAACACGCCATCCTTGGACGACAGCATCACCACCGGGATCGAGGCGTGCCGGGGGCTGCGCTTGATAATCGCCACCGTCTGGTAGCCATCGAGTCGCGGCATCAACACGTCGCAGAAAATCAGGTCCGGCATCGTGTCGTTGACCTTGGACAACGCATCGAACCCATCCTCCGACAACAATACCTCGAAGCCGGCCTGCCTGAGAAAGATCTCCGCGCTGCGCCGGATGGTATTGCTGTCGTCGATCACCAGCACCTTGAATGAAGCGGTGGCCGTGTTCAAACGCGATCTCCGTAATGCACCAGAAGGGTCGGATGCAGCCGCGCGGGCAGCGCATGTTGCGCCGCGACGCGCCGCGCCATGCCCGGGGGGCGGGTCAGATCTGCACCATTTCGAAATCGTCCTTGCGTGCGCCGCATTCCGGGCAGGTCCAGTTGATCGGTACGTCGGCCCAGCGCGTCCCCGGGGCGAGGCCGCTTTCCGGGTGTCCCAGCTCCTCCTGGTAGACAAACCCGCAAATCAGGCACATCCAGGTCTTGAAGTCAGGTTCTGTCACAGCGTATCGTCCTCTGGCATAAGATTCAATCATTCTAAAAACAGGGCCGCAGCTTTTGTGGCATCCTGCCGACCGGGCGGCTGAGGGCTTGGCCGCCACCCGCCGTCCACTTCCGCGATTGCGTCATCATGCCTCCATCCAGCGAAGCCCCGGAATCTCCACCCGCAGTGATGTTCTTCAACGCCGCCGACCCCAGCGGCGCCGCGGCGCTGAGCGCCGACCAGGCGGTGTGCGCTGCGGTCGGCTGCCATGCGCTGCCGGTGACCACGTCGATCTGGGTCTGCGACACGGCCGAGGTGTTCGACATCGTCGAGATCGATGCCGACGCGGTGGTCGAGCAGGCGCGCGCCGTGCTGCAGGACGTCGAGCTGGCTGCCTGGAAGGTCGGGTTCCTGGGCAATGTCGAGGTGGTCAGCGCGGTCGCCGAACTGCTCGCCGATTACGCCCAGTTGCCCTTGGTGACCTATGTGGGCAATCTGCAGGCGCTGGAGGAGTCGCAGGTCGAGGAATACGCCAAGGCCATGCAGGAGCTGGTGCTGCCGCAGACCCGGCTGTTGTGCGGCAACGTCAGCGCGCTCAGCCAGTTGCTGTTTCCCGACGTCGAGCGCGAGCAGCCGCCCACCCCGGACGCGTTGATGCAGCAGGCGCAGTCGATGGGGGTGCAGTACCTGCTGGTCAGCGGCGTGCTGGTTCCCGAGAACCATGTGGAGAACGTGCTGCTGAGCCCGCGACGCCAGTTGCTGCGCGAGCGTTTCGAAATGTTCGACGCGGGCTTCTCGGGGGCCGGCGATACCCTGTCGGCCGCGGTGGCGTCGCTGCTGGCCACCGGCGCCAAGCTCGACCAGGCGGTGCACGAAGCGCTGGAGTTCCTCGACCAGAGCCTGGACTTCGCCTACCGCCCGGGGATGGGCAACCTGGTTCCCGACCGCTTCTTCTGGGCCCAGACCGGGCCCGAGGCGGAAGGCGACTCGATCTCCCCGGTCGGCCTGCAATAGCCCCTCATGTCCAGTCCATCGACCAACCAGTCGCTGTTCGAGCGCGCGCAGCGCAGCATCCCGGGCGGCGTGAATTCCCCTGTGAGGGCCTTCCGCCAGGTCGGCGGGGTGCCGCGCTTCATCGAGCGCGCCGAGGGCCCCTACCTGTTCGACTCCGAGGGCCGGCGCTACATCGACTACATCGGTTCGTGGGGCCCGATGATCGCCGGGCATGCCCATCCCGAGGTGGTGTCCGCGGTGCAGCAGGCCGCCACGCGCTCGCTGTCCTTCGGCGCGCCGACCGCCGACGAGATCGACATCGCCGAGGCCTTGCGCGATCTGCTGCCGGCGGTCGAGATGGTGCGCCTGGTGTCCAGCGGAACCGAGGCCGCGATGAGCGCGCTGCGCCTGGCGCGGGGCTTCACCGGGCGCGACGCCATCGTCAAGTTCGAGGGCTGCTACCACGGCCACGCCGACAGCCTGCTGGTCAAGGCCGGCTCCGGGCTGCTGACCTTCGGCAATCCGAGCTCGGCCGGGGTCCCGGCCGACGTCGCGGCGCATACCCTGGTGCTGGAGTACAACAACATCCCGCAGATCGAGGAACTTTTCGCAAGCCGCGGCTCGCAGATCGCGTGCGTGATCGTCGAGCCGATCGCTGGCAACATGAATTTCGTGCGGGGCGATCGAGCCTGGCACGCCCGGTTGCGCGAACTGTGCACCGCGCATGGCGCGCTGCTGGTGTGGGACGAGGTGATGACGGGATTTCGCGTCGCCCTCGGAGGCGCCCAGCAGCTGTACGGCATCCGCCCCGACCTGGTCGTGCTCGGCAAGGTGATCGGCGGCGGCATGCCGCTGGCGGCCTTCGGCGGCCGTGCCGAGATCATGCAGTGCCTGTCGCCGCTGGGCGCGGTCTACCAGGCGGGCACGCTGTCGGGCAATCCGGTGGCGGTGGCAGCGGGCATGGCGCAGCTGCGCATCGTGCGCCGGCCGGGCTTCTACACCGCGCTGGCCGCGGCGACCGCCGGGCTGATGCAGGGCCTGGAGCAGGCGGCGGCGCGCCACGGCGTGCCGTTGTGCACCGACTGCGAGGGCGGCATGTTCGGGCTGTACTTCGCGTCGGCCAGGCCGCGCTGCTACGCCGACGTCGCGCGTGCCGACCTGGGGGCGTTCAAGGCCTTCTTCCACGCGATGCTGTCGCGGGGCGTGTACCTGGCGCCGAGCATGTACGAGGCGGGCTTCGTGTCCAGCTCGCACGACCCGGCGGTGCTGCAGGCCACGCTGCAGGCGGCCGACGAGGCCTTCGCCGAGATCGCCCGGCCCAGCGCCTAGCCGGTCGCCCAGCCGGTCGCCCGGCCAGCCCCCGGGCCGCCGTTCAGCGCGGGATCTGCGCGTCGGCGGCCCGCGCCGCGATGACCCAGCTGCGGCGGTCGATGTACGGGCCGTACAGGTGGTGCTGGAAGAAGCGCGGCGCCGGAAGCATCACCGCGAGCCGTGCGGCCTGCAGCTGCGACAGCCGCGACGCCGGCACATGGAAGTAGGTCTGCGACGCGGCCTGCGCGCCGTAGATGCCGTCGCCCCACTCGACGCTGTTCAGGTACATCTGCAGGATGCGCCGCTTGCTCAGCAGCAGCTCGAGCATGCCGGTGATCAGCAGCTCCTGCCCCTTGCGGATGTAGCTGCGCTCGGGCGACAGGAACAGGTTCTTCGCCAGCTGCTGGGTGATGGTCGAGCCTCCGACCAGCAGGTGCCTGCGCTCGGCGTAGCGGCTGTGGTCGCGCCTCCAGGCCTGCAGCATCGCCTGCCAGTCGACCCCGGGGTTGTACAGGAAGGTCGAGTCCTCGGAGGCCACGACCGAGCGCTTGAGCCAGGCGCCGATGTCGCGATAGCCCAGCCATTCGTGACGCCAGGTCACGGGCTCGGAAGTGCGCAGCATGCGCCATTGCGCGGCGCGCATGAACGAGGTCTCGTTGACCGGCAGCACCGACCAGAGGGCGATGCGCAGCGCGAAATAGCCCTGCAGCACCAGCCAGGAGGCCAGCGCCAGCGCCAGCAGGCGCAGTGGCGAGCCAGGCCGCGAGGCGCCTCGGCTCATGACCCGGAGCGCTCGCCGGAGGTTGCGGCGGCCGCGGCCTCGGCCTGCAGTTCGGCGCGCAGGCAGGCCAGCACCGGCGCGGTGTCCACCCGCACGCGACGCCACAGCGCGAAGCTCTCGGCGGCCTGTTCGACCAGCATGCCCAGCCCGTCGTGCGCCTGCGCTCCGGCGTCGCGGGCGAGCCGCACGAAAGGGGTCGGCAGGGCGCCATACATCAGGTCGTAGGCCAGCGCCGACGCGTGCAGCACGCCGGCCGGCAGTTCGGGCAGTCCGCCGCCCAGCGATCCGGCCGTGGCGTGGATCACCAGGTCGTGTCCGGGCCGCGGCCCGGCGCTCGGCGCCAGCCGGGCGCCGGTCTGCCGCGCCAGCCCGGCGTGGAGATCCACCAGCGCCTGCGCGCGCTGCGGTGTGCGGTTCCAGACCTCGACCGCGGCCGCGCCGGCCTGCAGCAGCGCGCCCAGCACCCCGCTGGCGGCGCCGCCGGCGCCCAGCAACAGCACCCGCATGCCGCGCAGCGCCTGCTCGGGCGGGCGGCCGAGCAGGCGGGCCAGGTCGCGCACCAGGCCGATGCCGTCGGTGTTGTCGCCCCACAGTGTGCCGTCGGCATCCCAGCCGAGGGTGTTGGCGGCCTGCGCCAGTGCGGCGCGCGCCGACAGCCGCGACGCGGCGCGCGCGGCGTCGAACTTGAAGGGCACCGTGACGTTGCAGCCGCGCCCGCCCTCGGCACGGAACTCGCGCAGCCCGGCGTCGAAGGCGCCCAGCTCGACCAGGCGGCGCTCGTAGCGGATCGAATGTCCGCATTGCTCGGCGAACAACTGGTGGATTCGCGGCGAGCGGCTGTGCCGGACCGGGTTGCCCAGCACGGCGTAGCGATCGGGTGGGTTCATCGCGGCCTCCGGCTGCCGGGCGAGACCAGGTCGTCGGCACGCAGCCGGGCATGCAGTCCGCCCTCGCGGGTGAAGTCGAATCCGGCGACCACGATCATCTGGTCGGTGTCGCGCAGCATCCGCGGCGTGAAGGCGCCGAACGGCTGGGCGCCCCGCACGATGGCCTGCGCCATGCGATCGAGCAGCGCATCGCCCGAGCCGTGCACCACCTCGGCGCGCAGCACCCTGCCCGCGGAGTCGACGGTGATCGCCATGATCAGGCGCCCGTACAGCTTGTGGCCGTCGCTTTGCGGGAAATCGGCGGTTCCCAGGCGTTCGATGCGCTCGCGCATGCGGTCGTAGTACAGCGCGTAGGGCACGCTGCGCGTGTCGGGGCCGACCAGGCGCCGGCGGGGGTTCGCGTTGTGCAGCGCGATGCGGCGCTCGATGGCGCCGATCAGCTGCAGCATTTCCCGCCGCTGCGCCTGCAGCGCCTGCTGCCGGGTTTGCGTCGGCGAGTGCGTCGGCACGGCCTGTTGCAGCGTGACGACCTGGCTGCGTTCGGCGCTCAGCACCCGGCGCGCCTCGGCGCTCGGTGCGCTGAGCTGGCGCCGGCTGTCGCGGGCCGCATCGCCGGCCTGGTTGCGCGCGGCGGCCGGCAGCGGGGTCGCGGCCAGCCCGTCGTGCGCGCTGCCGCCGCCCTCCAGGTCGGCCTGCGCCAGCGCCTGGGCGTGTCGCGGCGGGTGCGGGGTGGAACTGTTCACCAGCACCACCGACAGCGGCGGCAGGTCGGAGGAGGCCGAACGCATCGCCGGGATGCCGAAGTGGATTCCCAGCACCAGCAGGTGGATCGCCAGCGAAACCCCCAGCGCCCACTGCAGCGGACTCGGTCGGGGTCGCGCGCGCGCGGCGGCGCGCCGCGCGGTCGGCGCTCCGGCCTCAGGCCGCGGGCGGGACATCGGACTGGCCATGGACATGCGCGACGCCGTGCTGCGCGGGCTCGGGCGCCGCCGCGGGAGCCGTCTCGTCTGCCGGCTCCTCCTGCGCCGCCTGGTCGACCGCCAGTTGCAGGCCCGCGGTCAGCGGCTGCTGTTCGTCGGCTTCGCCGTCGCCGTTCTCGGCCTCGACCGTCTCCGCCGCGGCGCCGGCGGCCTGCAGCAACTGCAGCACCCGGCAGGGCTGCTCGAGGGTCACCAGGTCGGGCTGGCCGAACTGCACCCGGACCCGCGCGCCGCGAGGCAGTTCCTGCGCGCCCGACGCCGGCAGCACCAGCGGCAGGCCGTCGATGCGCACCAGGCCTTCGCGCAGCACGGCACCGTCGGCTTGCGCGATGCCTTGCTGCTGCAGGTAGCGCAGCGTCCAGTAGCGTTCCATCGCGCGCTGGAAGTCCCCATAGGCCTTGTAGGTTTCCTCGAAGGACTCGACCACCGCGTACAACTGCGCGTCCTTCGGACGATAGGGGGCGGCCAGCGCGGCGGTTCGACCGTGGCGGGCCGCCGCGATGAGCTGCCCCTGGTTGACCAGGTCGGCGTAGCGACGCAGCGGCGAGGTGCACCAGGCATACTGCGCGACTCCCAGCCCCTGGTGCGGCGCCGGACGGGTGCTCATGCGGGTGCGCTGGTTGGCGCCGAAGCCGCTCTGGCTGCGGTAGATCGCCGGCAGCCCGATTTCGGCCAGCCAGCCGCCCCAGGTGGCGTTGGCCAGGATCATCATCTCGGCGACGATCAGGTCCAGCGGCGCGCCGCGCCGGCGCGGCACGATTTCCACCCGTGCCTGCTCCTCGCCCTGGTCGAGGTCGTGCACGCGGAAGCTGAAATCCACCCCGGCGTGGCGTTCCGGGCGGCCCCGCACCTGCTCGCGGGCCGCCTGCAGCCGCTGCGCCAGCTGCCACAGCCGGGCCAGCTCGGCGGCGCAGGGATAGGGCTGCAGCGCCGGATCGCCGGCCAGCGACTGTTCGGTGATCAGCGAATCGAGCTGGTCGTGGCGCAGGTTGGCGACGATTTCCACCCTCTCGATGCGGGTTTCGAATCCCCTGATCTGCGACTGGGGATCGAAATCCACGTACAGGCTGAGCGCCGGCGCGTGGCTGCCCTCGGCCAGCGTGAAGGCCTGCACCAGCGAGTCGGGCAGCATGGTGATCTTGTCCCCCGGCATGTACACGGTGGACATGCGCTGGCGCGCCGCCTGGTCCCACGCGCCGTCGCGCTGCAGCGCCAGTGCCGGCGCCGCGATGTGGATGCCCAGCAGCACGCCGCCGTCGTCGCGCGGCTGCAGCGACAGCGCGTCGTCGATCTCGGTGGTCTCGGAGTCGTCGATGCTGAAGGCGCGCGCCTGCGACAGCGGCAGCTCGGGCAGCGCCGGGGTCGGCGTCGCGACCTGCGGGAACGCCGTTCCGCGCGGGAAATACTCCAGCAGGAAACGCTGCATGTGGAAGCGCCACGGCGAGGCGATCGCGCCCGCCTCGCGCAGCAGCTGCAGCGCGCCCTTGCCGCTTTGCCGCACCGCCAGCGCCAGCGCCTTGTACTCGGCGCTGTTCTTGTCGGGCTTGAACAGCAGGCTGTACAGACGCTCGGCGATCGACTGCGGGCAGCTGCCCTGCTGCAATTGCGAGGCTTCGGCCTGGATGCGCCGCTCGAGTTCCTGGCGGCGGGCGATCCCGGCCAGCGCGGCCTGCAGCACTTCGCGCGTGGCCTTGCGGAAGCGTCCCCTGCCGCGGCGCGAAAAGTAATGCGGCGCGCCGTGCAGGCGCAACAACACCGCGGCCTGCTGACGGGCGTCGCTGGCTGCGCCGTAGTACTCGGCGGCGAGCTGCTCGAAGCCGAACTCCTCGTCGGGGGCGAACTCCCACAGCAAGTCGAGTTCGATCTCGCCTTGCTGCTCCTGCGCCCACTGCATCAACGCTTCGGGCTCGGGCGAGTCGAAGCGCAGCAGCGCCTGCTGCTGCTTGATCTTCTGGCGCTTGCCGCTGGCCAGCTCGACCTGCAGCGAGGCCTCGGCCTGGCTCATGATGCGCGCGGCGGCCAGCTTGCCGGCGTCTTCGTAGACAACGTAGGTCAATTCAGCATCCACACATTCAGTCGGCGCGAACGCCGAGGAACTCCAGCACGGCGTCGCAGTGCCGGTGAGCATAGTCGTGCAGCCCATGGCCGCCAGTGTCGACCACGCGCAGGCTGGCGCCGCGGTAGCGCGCGGTCATTTCGGCCGAGTCGAGCACCTCGTCGTCGCGGGCGATCACCGCCAGGTAGCGCGCGGGATGCGGCAGCGGCGCACCGGGCGGAGCCAGTTCGTAGGCCCGCAGTTCGGCCACGTGCCCGGCGGTGAACACAAAGCGCAGCGCGGGGTCGTGCCAGCTCGTGTGTTCGCCGATCTGCGCGCCCAGGTCGCGGGCCGGGTCGACAGCCGGGTTGAGCAGCGCGGCGCGGCAATCGAGCCGCTCGGCCAGCCAGGTGGCGTAGAACCCGCCCAGCGAGCTGCCGATCAGCGCCAGGCGCCGCGGCGCGGCCTCGCGCACCAGCGCCAGCGCCAGGTCCACCGCCTGGCGCGGCGACGGCGGCAGCTGCGGGCAGATCCATTGCACCGCGGGCTGCCCGGGCGCCCGCAGCTGCTGCAACCTGGCGTGGGTCAGCCGCGCCTTGGCCGAATCCGGCGACGAGCGGAAGCCATGCAGGTACAGCAGGTGGGAGGGGCGCTGGGGCGAGTCGTCGACGGGCATGCTCGAACCGGGGCTCGAGCCGCCCCGCGGAAGCTAGCCTCCATCGTAGCGGGTGGCCGCGGCGCCGGTCACCCGCCGGGCCGCGGCTCAGCCGGCGCCGGCCGAGGGCGCCTCGGACGACTCGGGAGGCCAGTCGCGGATGTAGGCCTTGAGCATGCGGTTCTCGAAATCCTGCTCCTGCACCACCGCGCGCGCGACGTCGCGGAAGGAAATCACCCCCAGCAGGGTCGTTCCGTCCATCACCGGGATGTAGCGCGCGCCGCTGTCGAGCAGCAGCCTGCGAAGCTCGTCCAGCCCGGTGTCGGGGGAGCAGTGCACCGGGTCGCGTTGCATCAGCTCGGCCACGTCGCGCCGCCCGCCGGCGTCCGAACTCAACGCCTCCAGCGCCTCGCGAAAGGTCAGCATGCCGGCCAGGCGTCCGCCGTCCATCACCACCAGCGAGCCGACGTCGTGCAGCGCCATGGTGCGCGCCGCCTCCATCAGCGGGGTTCCGGGGGCGACGGTGAACAGCGCGGTCCCCTTGATGCGCAAAATATCACGTACTTGCATCGCGGCCTCCGGTCGGCATTGCGGGCATGAACCCAATATAGTGCAGGAGGCAGCAGGATTCCATGGCGGCTGCGACGCGGGGGGCGAAGAACCTGCGGCATGGATAGGGAGATTTCGATGCAATGCCTGGTCGATTCGCGGCAGGTGCATGTCCATTCCACCGAGGCGGCGGGCCGCGCCGCGGCGCGGCCGGTGCTGCTGCTGCACGGGGCAGGGCAGGACCATCGCGCCTGGCTGCCGACCTGGTCGGCGCTGCAGCGCGCCGGCCATGGCTTGTACGCCCCGGACCTGCCCGGGCATTCCGACAGTGCGGGCCCGCCGTGCGGCAGCATTGCCGAGCTGGCCGCGTGGGTGCTGGAACTGCTCGACGTGCTGCAACTGGGGCCTTGCGCGCTGGTCGGGCACAGCATGGGTTCGCTGGTGGCGCTGCATGCCGCGGCGCTGGCGCCGCAGCGGGTGAGCCACCTGGCGATGGTCGCCAGCGCGCTGCCGATGAGCGTGTCGCCGGAGCTGCTGCAGCGCGCGCGCAGCGATCCCCCGTCGGCGATGGAGGACATCGCCCGCTGGTCGCACAAGAGCTCGCGCGAGCAGCCACCGGACCCCGCGCTGGTCGACTCCACGCTGCGGCTGATGCAGTCGGTGCAGGCGCGCTGGCCGGCGGGGGACCTGCTGGCCACCGACCTGGGCGCCTGCGACAGCTATGCCGACGGACTGGAGATGGCGGGCCGGGTGCGCGCCCCGGTGGAACTGGTGCTGGGTCGCGCCGACCGCATGACCCCGCTGCGCGCCAGTGCCGAGCTCCAGCAGCGCCTGCCGCGGGCGCACGCCAGCGTGCTCGACGCGGGTCACTCGCTGATGCAGGAGCAGCCGGCCGCGGTGGCGCAGGCGCTGCTCGACCTGCTGGAGCGCCGCTGAGCGCGAGGGGTCGACTCAAAAAAAGAGGCCGATCGTCGCCGATCGGCCTGCTGAAGGTACTGGAAAGTACCGAGGAGACAAACGGTACGGCCGTCTGCGCGGCCTCGCTCGGCCGGCTGCCCGGGGGGCGGCCGGCGCGGGCGGTGACCTCAGGCGGCGGCGCGCTTGGCGCGGCCGACGCTGCCGTTCTGCGCCGCCTTCATCGCGGTGCTGGTCACGGTGTTGATGTTGGCTTCGACGACTTCGGCGGCCTGCTTGCTCGCCTTGTGCAGCGAGTCGTAGGCGTTGTTGGCCGCGCTCATCGCGCTCTTGAGGATCGCCACCGCGGTTTCGGTTCCCGCCGGGGCGTTCTTGGTCGCGGTTTCGACCAGCGCCTGCACCTTCTTGTTCATCTCGGCGGCGTTGGCTTCGACCGCCTTGGCGATCTCGGCCTGGGTGCCCGAGGCGATCTCATAGACGTGGTGCGAGTACGCCAGCATCTTCTCGGCCAGCGGCTGAGCCAGGTTGGGTTGCAGCGCGGCGAGTTCCTGCAGGTCCTTGACCGACAGCGCGGCCAGCGCGGCGTCGGTGGTCTCGTGCATCGCGGTCTTCAGCGTCTGCAGATTGAGTTCGACCATGCGCTCCAGGCCGTCCATGGCCTTGCCCGACAGGGCAAACAGGGTTTCCAGCTGGGACTTCTGGGCGGCGATCACTTGTTCGGGGGTCAGCATCATCAGCTCCTGGTTCAATGGCGCGAGGCCTGTTCATCACGTCGGCCGGAGTTGAGCCCAGCCCGCTCGGTTCCTTCGCAGCGTTTGCCGCGAAGCCTTATTGGTGCGTTGCACAAATCGAATTCTAGACCCCTTTGCGGCGCTGTCAAGTCCTTTTTGCTGCAACGCACCAAAAAACTTACCCAGCCGAAAAATCGCCATCAAACAACAGCTTGCAGGGCATTTGCCGAGCTCGACGGGCTTCCGCGACGGCGTCTGGGCGCGCCGGCAAGGCCCGCCGGAGCGAGCGCGCCGGGAGTCGGCATGCCGTGTCGCAGCAAGGCGCCACCCCGGCGCGCCCACGGCGCAGCCGCCGGCCGCGCCCTACACTGTTTCTCCATGTCACGACCCGCGATACCCCCATCCTCCCTGCCGGACTGCGCGAGCGACTCCAGCGCGGTCGACGCGGCCATCACCTCGCGCCGCGC
Source organism: Pseudomonadota bacterium (assembly GCA_021845505.1). Lineage (GTDB taxonomy): Bacteria > Pseudomonadota > Gammaproteobacteria > Burkholderiales > Burkholderiaceae_C > Thiomonas_A. The sequence continues at coordinate 59,408 of JAJZVU010000015.1, forward strand.
GGTGCGTCGTTTCCTGCCGCGGCCGGTGCCGCGCGAGGTCGTCGAGCAGATCCTGCGCGTGGCCTCGCGCGCGCCCTCGGGCACCAATATCCAGCCCTGGCAGGTGCATGTGCTGACCGGCGCGGCGCTGCGGCGGCTGTGCGACCGCCTGGTGCGCGCCTACGACCGTCCCGACGCGGCCACCGAGTACACCGAGGAATACGCCTACTACCCGCTGCAGTGGTGCAGCCCGTACATCGAGCGTCGGCGCAAGGTCGGCTGGGACCTGTACGGCCTGCTGGGGATCGCCAAGGGCGACAAGCCGGCCATGCACGCCCAGCATCGGCGCAACTTCGTGTTTTTCGACGCTCCGGTGGGCCTGCTGTTCACCATCGACCGGGTGCTCGAGCTCGGCAGCTGGCTGGACTACGGGATGTTCCTGCAGAACATCATGATCGCAGCCCGCGCACGCGGGCTGGACACCTGCCCGCAGGCCGCCTTCACCCCCTTCCACCGGGTCATCGCCGAGGAACTGCAGCTCGACGCGAGCCGGCAACTGGTCTGCGGCATGGCGCTGGGCTGGGCCGACCCGGACGCGGTGGAGAACACCCTGGTGACCGAGCGGGCCGAGGTGGATGAGTTCACGGTTTTCCGCGATCGATGATCATCGAGTCGCTGCTCGACACCGACCTGTACAAGTTCACGATGATGCAGGTGGTGCTGCATCATTTTCCCGCGGCCGAGGTCGAGTATCGCTTCCGCTGCCGCACGCCGGGGATCGCGCTGGCTCCGCTGCTGCCGCGCATCGACGCCGAGCTCGACGCGCTGTGCCGCCTGCGCTTCAGCCCCACCGAGCTCGACTACCTGCGCAGCCTGCGGTTCATCCAGAGCGACTTCGTCGATTTCCTCGAGCTGTTCCACCTGAACCGCTCGCGCATCGATGCCCGCCCGGCTTCCGACCCGCAGGCGCGCTCGCGCGGAGAGATCGACATCCGGATCCGCGGACCGTGGCTGCACACCATCCTGTTCGAGGTCCCGGTGCTGGCCATCGTCGGCGAGGTCTGGGCCGCGCACGCCCATGCCGACGCCGACCAGCCCGCCGCGATGGCGCGGCTGGATGCCAAGATCGCCAGCCTGCGCCAGCCCGGCCTGGAGGGCTGCCGCATCGCCGACTACGGCACGCGCAGGCGCTACTCGCGCGCCTGGCAGCGGCGGGTGCTGGAGCGGCTGCGCTCGGGGCTGGGCGAGCAGCTCGCCGGCACCAGCAATGTCGAGCTGGCGCGGGAAATGGGACTGGTGCCTCTGGGAACGATGGCCCACGAGTACCTGCAGGCCTGCCAGGCGCTGGGGCCGCGGCTGCGCGACACCCAGGTGTTCGGCTTCGAGACCTGGGCGCGCGAGTACCGTGGCGACCTGGGCATCGCGCTGGCCGACGTCTACGGCCTGCAGGCCTTCCTGCGGGATTTCGACCTGTATTTCTGCAAGCTGTTCGACGGCGCGCGTCACGATTCCGGGGACCCCTTCGCGTGGGGCGAGCAGATGATCGCCCATTACGCCCGCCACCGCGTCGACCCGCGCGGCAAGACCCTGGTCTTCAGCGACGCGCTGACGGTCGACAAGGTGGTGGCGCTGTACCAGCGATTCCACCAGAGGGTGAGGCTGGCCTTCGGAATCGGCACCAACCTGATGCACGACCTCGGGCACGACGCCCCGCAGATGGTGATCAAGATGGTGCGCTGCAACGGCCAGCCGGTGGCCAAGATCACCGACGAGCCGGCGAAGAACATGTGCGACGATGCCGCGTACCTGGCCTACCTGCGGGAGGTGTTCCAGATTCCCGCGTCGCCGGCCTGATGCACGGCATGCGGGCCAGCGGCCAACTCGGCGAAGAGACGACCATGACCACCGAACCTGCCCAACGACCCCGCGTGCTGGTTGCGCGCAAGCTTTTCGACGACGTGCTGGAGCCGCTGCGCCAGGCCTGCCAGGTGCAGTTCAACGACGACGACCGCATCGCCGACCCGGCGCAGCTGCGCGCCTGGATGAGCGACAAGGACGGGGCGCTGATCACCGGCAGCGAGCGCATCGACGCGGCGCTGCTCGAGGCCTGTCCGCGGCTGCGCGTGGTCAGCACCATGACCGTGGGTTTCGACCACGTGGATGTCGGCGCCTGCGCACGGCGCGGCATCGTGGTCACCCACGCGCCCGACGTGCTGACCCAGACCACCGCCGACTTCGGCATCGCGCTGCTGCTGGCGGCGGCGCGGCAGATCGGCGACGCCGAGCGTTACCTGCGCGCCGGCGAGTGGCGCAGCTGGAGCGCCGACCTGTTCGCCGGCAGCGACGTGCACGGCAGCACCCTGGGGATCGTCGGCATGGGGCGCATCGGGCGCGAGGTCGCGCGACGCGCCGCGCTGGGCTTCGGCGCAACGATCCTCTACCACAACCGCAGCCGGCTGTCCGAGGATCTGGAGCGGCCGATCGGGGCCCGCTACTGCAGCCTGGACGCGCTGCTCGAGCAAAGCGACCACGTGCTGCTGGCGCTGCCGTTCAGCGTGCAGGCCCGGCACCTGATCGGGCGCGAGCAGCTGGCGCGCATGCGCCGCGGCGCGACCCTGGTGAACATCGGGCGCGGCGGCCTGGTCGACGAGCCGGCGCTGGCGCAGGCGCTGCACAGCGGCCACCTGGGCGCCGCCGGGCTGGACGTGTTCGAAGGCGAGCCGCGGGTCGACCCGGTGCTGCTCGGCGCGCCGCGCCTGGTGCTGACCCCGCATATCGCCAGCGCCTCGCTGCCGACCCGGCGGGCGATGGTCCGCCTGGCGATGGACAACCTGCTGGCCGTGCTGGCGGGGCGTCCGGCGCTGACCCCGGTGGCGGCAGTCGCCGCCTGAGCGTGGACACCCTGGCGCTGCTGGCGATCGCCGGGCTGCTGGCGCTGCTGGTACTGCAGGCCGCGCTGCAGCTGGCGCGGCTGCGCGAACTGGCGGCGCTGCAGCGCGAGCAGGGGCAGGCGCTGCAGGAGCTGGAGCGGCAGTGGCAGGAGGCCTTGCAGGCGGCCAGCCAGGCGCTGCGCACCGAGCAGTCTGCCCAGCTGGCGGCGCAACTGGCCGCGCTGCAGCAACTGCTGCTGACCCAGCAGGGCGAGGCGGCTCGCACCAGCAACAGCCGGCTGGAGGCGATGGCGCAGCAGCTGCAAAGCCTGCAGAAGGGCCTGGCCGACACCCTGGCGCAACAGGTCGGCGCGCTGGGCCAGAGCACCAGCCAGACGCTGCAGACGCTGCAGATGCAACTCGGCGAGCGCGTCGAGACGCTGCGCGCCAGCACCGAGCAGCGCCTGCGCGAATTGCAGAGCGGCAACGAGACCAAGCTCGAACAGATGCGGCTGACGGTCGACGAGAAGCTCCACGCGACCCTCGAGCAGCGCCTGGGCGAGAGCTTCCGGCAGGTCGCCGAGCGCCTCGAGCAGGTGCACAGCGGACTGGGGGAGATGCGCAGCCTGGCGCAGGGGGTGGGCGACCTCAAGCGGGTGTTTTCCAACGTCAAGTCCCGCGGCGTGCTGGGGGAGATCCAGCTGGCCGCTCTGATCGACCAGGTGTTCACCCCCGAGCAATACGGGGTGAACGTGGAGACCGTCCCCGGCAGCGGGGCGCGGGTGGAGTACGCGTTGCGGCTGCCCGGCGACGGCCAGGGGCCGCTGTGGCTGCCCATCGACGCCAAGTTCCCGCGCGAGGACTACGAGCGCCTGCTGGAGGCGCAGGACAGCGCCGACAAGGTTGCCGCCGACGCCGCGGCACGCGCCCTGGAGGCGCGGCTGCGCGACGAGGCCAAGACCATCCGCGCCAAGTACGTCGCCAGCCCCCACACCACCGATTTCGCCATCCTGTTCCTGCCCACCGAGGGCCTGTACGCCGAGGCGTTGCGCCGGCCCGGCTTGCTGGAGGCGCTGCAGCGCGAGCAGCGGGTGATGCTGGCCGGACCGACGACCCTGCTGGCGCTGCTCAGCAGCCTGCAGATGGGGTTTCGCACCCTGGCGCTGCAGCAGCGCTCGACCGAGGTGTGGAAGGTGCTGGGGGCCGTCAAGACCGAGTTCGGCAAGTTCGGCGAGGCGCTGTCCAGGGTGCGCCGCAAGCTGGACGAGGCCGGCAGCACCCTGGGCGCCGCCGAGACCCGCACGCGGGTCATGCAACGCCAGCTCAAGGAGGTCGAGGCGCTGCCCGCCGAGCAGGCCGGCGTGGTGCTGGGTTTGCCCTCGATCAACCCGGGGGACGAGCAGGGCGAGGTATAAAGAACGTTTGCGCGGCGCGCGGGCACGGCGCGTCCGACCTACCATTGCCGTTGATTGCAGGAGCCCAGCATGCAGGCGCAGGAAATCAGCCTGGACGTCCTGGCGGAAAAATACGCCAAGGCCGACGAAAAAACCCGGCAGGACATTGCGCAGCGGGTGGCCCGCGCGCTGGCGGCCGTCGAGGCCGACCCCGGCGCAGCGCAGCAGCGCTTCCTGTGGGCCATGGAGCAGGGGTTCATCCCGGCCGGGCGCATCCTGTCGGCGGCCGGCAGCGGCATCCAGGCGACGCTGATCAACTGCTTCGTGCAACCGGTGGGCGACTCGGTTTCGGAGGACGAGGCCGGCAAGCCGGGCATCTACCGCGCGCTGGCCGAGGCGGCCGAGACCATGCGCCGCGGCGGCGGCGTGGGCTACGACTTCAGCCGCATCCGGCCCGCCGGCGCGATGGTCGGCGCCACCCACAGCCGGGCCAGCGGCCCGCTGTCGTTCATGCGGGTGTTCGACGCCTCGTGCCAGACGGTGGAATCGGCGGGGTCGCGGCGCGGCGCGCAGATGGGGGTGCTGCGCATCGACCACCCGGACATCGAGGCCTTCATCCACGCCAAGGACGGAGGGGGTTTTCGCAACTTCAACCTGTCGGTCGGCGTCGGCGACGCCTTCATGCAGGCGGTGCGCGACGACGCCGAGGTCGACCTGGTGCATCCGGCCCGCCCCGGCCAGGAGCAGATCGCGCAGGGCGCGCGCCAGCGCGACGACGGGCAGTGGGTCTACCGACGGGTGCGCGCACGCGCGCTGTGGGAGCAGATCATGCACTGCACCTACGACCACGCCGAGCCGGGCATCCTGTTCCTCGACGCGGCCAACCGCGACAACAACCTGCACTACTGCGAGGTCTTCGAGGCGACCAACCCCTGCGCCGAGGAGTTCCTGCCCGACTACGGCTGCTGCTGCCTGGGATCGCTGGACCTGACGCGCTTTGTCGTCGACCCCTTCGAGGCCGGCGCGCGCTTCGACATGGCCCGGCTGCGCGAGGTCGCCGCGGTGGCGGTGCGCATGCTCGACGACGTGCTCGACATCACCTACTGGCCGCTGCCGCAGCAGGCCGCCGAGGCGCGCGACAAGCGGCGCATCGGGCTGGGCTTCCTCGGCCTGGGCGACGCGCTGATCGAACTCGGGCTGCGCTACGACAGCCCGCAGGCGCGCGCCTTCGCTGCCGACATGGCGCGCAACCTGCGCGACGCCGCCTACCAGGCCTCGGTCGACCTGGCGCTGGAGAAGGGCGCGTTCCCCCGCTTCGACGCCGACAAGTACCTGGCCGGGGGCTTCGCCAGCCGGCTGCCGCAGGACCTGCGCGAAAGCATCCGTCGCCACGGCCTGCGCAACTCCCACCTGCTGGCGGTGGCGCCGACCGGCACCATCAGCCTGGCCTTCGCCGACAACGCCAGCAACGGCATCGAGCCGGCCTTCTCGTGGGTGTACACCCGCAAGAAGCGCATGCCCGACGACAGCACCCGGGAATACGAGGTCGCCGACCACGCGTGGCGGCTGTGGCGCCAGCGCGGCGGCGACACCGCGCGCCTGCCGCAGGCCTTCGTCACCGCGCTGGAGTTGCCGGCATCCGAGCACATGCAGATGCTGGCCGCGGTGCAGCCCTTCATCGACACCGGTATCTCGAAGACCGTCAACGTCGCCGAGGACTACCCCTTCGAGGACTTCCAGGACCTGTATCTCGAGGCCTGGCAGGCCGGGCTCAAGGGGCTGGCCACCTACCGCCCGAACACCGTGCTGGGCGCGGTGCTGCAGGCCTCGGCGTCGGCCGCGGCGGCGCCGGCCGGCGAACCGCTGCCCGATGTCGACCCGCTGACGCGGCGCATCGAGGGCCGGCCGGGCGGCGACCTGCAGGCGGTGACCAGCAAGGTCAGCTACATGACCGCCGAAGGCGCGAAGACGGTCTACCTGTCGATTTCCTTCGCCGAGGTCGAGGGCCTGCACGACGGCAAGCCGGTGCGGATCGAACGCCCCATCGAGTTCTTCATGCCGGCCGGGCAGCGCGACGAGGGCCAGCAGTGGATCGCGTCCAACATGCGGCTGCTGTCGCTGGTCGCGCGTTCGGGCGGCTCGGTGGCCAAGTCGCTGCAGAACATGCGCGAGGTGGTGTGGGACAAGGGCCCGGTGCGCTGCGGCGAAGTGCTCAAGTCCGACGGCAGCCGCGCGCCGCGCTTCCACCAGTCCGAAGTCGCCGCGATCGCGTTCGCGCTGCAGGAAATGCTCAAGCGCCGGGGTTACCTGCGCGAGGACGGGCGCGAACAGCCGCTGCAGCAGCTGGCGCAGCGCCAGGCGCAGCCGCAGGCGCTGCAGATCGACCTCGACCAGACCGAGGCGCTGCCGCAGCTGCTGGCCGGCGCGCGCATCTGCCCCGAATGCGGCGGCCCCTACCTGCGGCGGGTCGACGGGTGCGACCGCTGCGACAACTGCGGGTACATCGGCAGCTGCGGCTAGGCGCGTCCGCCGCTTGCGCGAGCCCGCGTGTCGTGGACACGCGACGGAGCCTGTGCACGCGCCCGGGCCGGGAGGCGGGTGGGCGATGCCTCCAGGCCCTGGCCGCCGTCAGTGGCCGCCGGCCACGTCGCCGAGTCGCTCCAGCAATTGCTGCGCGATGCCGTCCAGGCTGCGCTGTTCGCCTGGCGCGACCCATTGCTCGAAGGCCAGCCTGAACACCAGCATGCCCGCCTCGGCGGCCAGCCGCGCATCGGGTTCGCGCGTTCCGCGCTGGCGCAGCGCCGCGGCCAGCGCCGCCGACAGATCCTCCAGCTTGCTCAGCTCACGCTCGCGCAGCACCGCATGCGCGGCGATGACCTCGCGCCGGCGGCGGGCGAAGTCGCGCATGTCGCCCAGGTAGGTGGCCGCGGCACGCAGCGCCGCGGCGATCGCGTCCATCGCCGGTGCCTCGGCCGGCGCCGCGAGCAGCGCGCCGACCATCGCCTGCTGCAGCCCCTCGGATCCCCGGAAGAGCACTTCCTTCTTGTCCGAGAAGTGGCGGAAGAAGGTGCGCGCGGTCAGCCCGGCGCGAGCCGCCACGTCGGCCACCGTCGTCTGCTCGTAGCCTCGTTCGACGAACAGTTCCAGCGCGGCGGCGCGCAGCCGTCCCGCCGCGTCGGGTTCCCAGCGGCCCATCGGGTGTTCCAGGTGTTGACACAAGGTGACATCGTATCGGTACAATGATGTCATTCGATGTCATCACTGCACCCAAGGACTGCCATGCGTATTCTCGTGACGGGCGCGTCGGGCTGGATCGGTTCGGCCAGCGTGGTCGAACTGCTGGCTGCCGGCCACCGGGTGCTCGGCCTGGCGCGCTCCGACGACGCGGCCGACAAGGTCGCCGCGCTGGGGGCCGAGGTGGTCCGCGGGACGCTGGACGACCTGCCGGGCCTGCGCGCGGCGGCCGCGCAGGTCGACGCGGTGGTGCACCTGGGCTACATCCACGACTTCTCCCGCATGCAGGCGGCTGCGCGCACCGACCGCGCGGCGATCGAGGCCTTCGGCGAGGTGCTGGCCGGCAGCGGCGGCGCGCTGCTGGTCGCCTCCGGCACGCTGGGGCTGGCGGGCGGCAGGCCGGGCACCGAGCGCGACAGCCCGGATCCGGCGGTCCATCCGCGCGTCGCCAACGGGCTGTACGCCCAGGGCCTGGCCGCGCGCGGAGTGCGCAGCATGGTCGTGCGCTTCGCGCCGACGGTGCACGGCGCGGGCGGCGACCACGGCTTTGTCGCGGTGCTGTCGCGCATCGCGCGCCAGCGCGGGGTGTCGGGCTACCTGGGCGACGGCCTGAACCGCTGGCCCGCGGTGCACCGGCTCGACGCCGCCAGGCTGGTGCGGCTGGCGCTGGAGCACGCGCCGGCGGGCGCGGTGCTGCACGCGGTGGCCGAGGAGGGCATCGCCACGCGCGACATCGCCGCGGCCATCGGGGCGTTCCATGGGCTGCCCGTCGCCGCGATCCCCGCCGAGCGCGCGGCCGGGCATTTCGACTGGCTGGCGGGTTTCTACGCCGCCGACGCCCCGGCGTCGAGCGCGCTCACCCGCGAGTGGCTGGGCTGGGCGCCCACCCACGCCACGCTGCTGGAGGACGTCCGGGCCGGCCACTACCCGGGGAGCTGAACCCCCGCGCTGCGCGCGGCCGGCCCTCGCGGCTCAGGCGGCGGGCGGCGGCTTGCGCCAGGCGCGCCGCAAGGCCTGCCAGGCGCGCTCGACCGCGGCGCGTTCGCGCTGCTGGGCGAGGCAGACGAAACGCAGGTCGCAGGGCAGTTCCACCTGGTCGGCGATGGCCAGGCCTTCGCGCTGGCTTTCGCGCATGGCCACCGCGTCGCGCGCCAGCGCCAGCCCCACGCCCGAGCGCACCAGCGACAGCATCGAGGCTTCCTGGTCGACCAGTGCCACGCGGTTCTGCCGCAGTCCCAGCGGCTGCAGCAGCGCCTGCAGCAGCCGCGAGTGCACCGACTGCGGCGGAGTGGCCACCCAGGGCAGGCGCACCAGTTCGCCCCAGCCGCGCCCCAGCACCTGCGGTCCCCAGCCGGGCGGGGCGATGACCCGGTAGCTGAAGCGGGTCAGCACCTCGTCGGCGTACAGCGGCGCACGGGAGCTGCCCGCGGCGGCCTCGGCGTTGGGGTCGCCCAGGTAGTAGCCGACATCGATGGCACGCGCCTGCAGCCGCTCGAGCACCTCGCCGCTGACTCCGTGCTGCAACTCGGGCTCGAGCTCGGGGGCCAGCGCGACGAGTTCGCGCAGGAAGGCGCCGAGGCGGGTGAACTCCGGGTCGAGGATGGTGCCGATGCGCAGCGGCCCGCGCACCCCGCCCTTGACCCGCTGCGCCGCCTGCTCGAACTCGGCCAGGCCCTCGAGGGCGCGCTCGGCGTGGCTGAGCAGCGCGGCGCCGTCGCGGGTGAGCAGCATGCCGCTGGCGGTGCGCTGGAACAGTTCCACCCCCAGGCGCTCGCCGAGTTCCTTGAGCTGCAGGCTGAGCGCGGGCTGGCTGCGATGCAGCCGCTCGGCGGCGCGCGACACATGGCCCTCGCGGGCGACTGCGACAAAGGCCTGCAACAGGCGGGGCTCGATGGGGCGCATGGGGCAGCGGCAAGGCCGATCAGGATCCCGGCGGCCGGCGCCGGGTGGAACGGGTCGATTCGTCGCGCAGATTATTTGCGCAGCTTATAAGACTTGGGCGGTTTCTGATTGGAATTTGGTGCACGGGCGGACTAGGCTTGGGTCATTCGAAGACAACCGGTACTGCACAGGAGCTTTCCAATGAACAAGGGGCGTGAACCCGGCGTGGCCGAGGCTTCGGCAGCGGCTGCGCAGCGGCCGCTGGTGGGCAATTTCATCGGGGGACGCGCGGTCGCGGCCGCCGGCACGCGCCGCCAGCCGGTGACCGACCCGGCGAGCGGCGAAGTGCGCGCCGACGTGGTGCTGTCCAGCGCGGCCGACGTCGACGCCGCGGTGGCCGCGGCGCGCGCGGCGTTCCCGGCGTGGGCCGCGGTGCCCCCGCTGCGGCGCGCGCGGCTGATGAACCGGCTGCTGGCGCTGGTCGAGCAGCACAAGCGCGAGCTGGCGCGGGCGATCACCCTGGAGCACGGCAAGGTGCTGTCGGACGCCGTCGGCGAGGTCGAGCGCGGGATCGAGATCATCGAGTTCGCCTGCGGCGTTCCGCAACTGCTCAAGGGCGACTACACCGAGCAGGTCGCGGGGGGCATCGACAACTGGACCATGCGCCAGCCGCTGGGGGTGGTCGCCGGCATCACCCCGTTCAATTTCCCGGTGATGGTGCCGGCGTGGATGTACCCGGTGGCGCTGGCCACCGGCAACACCTTCGTGCTCAAGCCCAGTCCGCTCGATCCGTCGGCGTCGCTGATGATGGCCGAGCTGATCCGCGACGCGGGATTCCCCGACGGGGTGTTCAACGTCGTGCAGGGCGACAAGGAAGCGGTGGACGCGTTGCTCCAGCACCCGGACGTGCAGGCGGTGTCCTTCGTCGGATCGACCGCGGTGGCGCAGTCCATCTACGAGACCGGCGCACGCCACGGCAAGCGGGTGCAGGCGCTGGGGGGCGCGAAAAACCACCTGATCGTGATGCCCGACGCCGATCTGGACAAGGCGGTGGACGCGCTGATCGGCGCGGCCTTCGGTTCGGCCGGCGAGCGCTGCATGGCGATCTCGGTGGCCGTGCTGGTCGGCCAGGCGGCCGATCGGGTGCTGCCGCAGCTCGAGCAGCGCGCGCGCCAGTTGCGCATCGGCTCCGGGCTCGACGACGCCAGCGAGATGGGGCCGATCGTCAGCGAGGCGGCGCGCCAGCGCATCCGTCGCGCGATCGACGCCGGAGTGGCGGCCGGTGCCCGCCTGGTGGTCGATGGGCGCGAGCACGCGGTGGCCGGCTGCGAGGGCGGGTTCTTCCTCGGCGCCACGGTGTTCGACCAGGTGCGCCCGGAGATGGCGCTGTACCGCGAGGAGATCTTCGGCCCGGTGCTCAGCTGCGTGCGGGTCGACACCTTCGAGCAGGCGCTGCAACTGGTCAACTCCCACGAATACGGCAACGGCGTTTCGCTGTTCACCAGCGACGGCGGGGTGGCGCGCGAGTTCGCGCGCCAGGTGCAGGTGGGCATGGTGGGGGTCAACGTGCCGATCCCGGTGCCGATGTCGTGGCATGGCTTCGGAGGCTGGAAGCGCAGCCTGTTCGGCGACATGCACGCCTATGGCGAGGAAGGGGTGCGCTTCTACACCCGCCAGAAGAGCGTGATGCAGCGCTGGCCCGACTCCATCGCCAAAGGGGCCGAGTTCGCGATGCCCAACGCGCGCGGCTGAGTCCGCGCAACACCGGGTGGAGGAAGCGATGGCTGCCCTGGAATACGACTACGTGGTGGTCGGCGCCGGCACCGCCGGCTCGCTCTTGGCCAACCGCCTCAGCGCCGACCCGGCGCGGCGGGTGCTGCTGCTGGAGGCCGGAGGCAGCGACAACTACCACTGGATCCACATTCCGGTCGGCTACCTGTATTGCATCGACAACCCGCGCACCGACTGGCGTTACCGCACCGAGCCCTGCGCCGGACTGAACGGCCGCCAGCTGCTGTACCCGCGCGGTCGCACGCTGGGCGGCTGCTCGAGCATCAACGGCATGATCTACATGCGCGGCCAGGCGCGCGACTACGACGCCTGGGCCGAGCTCACCGGCGAGCCGCAGTGGAAGTGGGAATCGGTGCTGCCGGACTTCATCGTCCACGAAAGCCACCACAGCCTGGACGCGCGCGCGCAGCCGGCGCCGCCCGGCTCGGCCGGTTTCGTGGCCACGTCCGACGCCGCGGTGGCGCCGCAGTTGCGCGAGAGCGCGCGCTGGCACGGCGCGGCCGGCGAATGGCGGGTGGAGCGCCAGCGACTGCGCTGGGACATCCTGGAAGCCTTCGCCAGCGCGGCGCAGCAGTACGGCATTCCCGCCAGCGACGACTTCAATCGCGGCGATAACGAGGGTGTGGGCTACTTCGAGGTCAACCAGCGGCGCGGCTGGCGCTGGAACGCGTCCAAGGCCTTCCTGCGCCCGGTGCGCGGCCGCGCCAACCTGCAGGTGTGGACACACGCGCAGGTGCAGCGCCTGGACATCGAGCGCGACGCCGAGGGGCGGCTGCGCTGCCGCGGCTGCACGCTGTTGCGCGACGGGCAGCCAGTGCAGGTGCGCGCAGCGCGCGAACTCATCCTCAGCGCCGGCGCGATCGGCTCGGTGCAATTGCTGCAACTGTCCGGGGTCGGCCCCGGCGAGCTGCTGCGGCGCCACGGCATCGAGGTGCTGCGCGACGCCCCGGGGGTCGGCGCCAACCTGCAGGATCACCTGCAGATCCGCGCCGTGTACCGGGTGCAGGGAGTGCGCACGCTGAACACCCTGGCCGGCAGCCTGTGGGGCAAGGCGATGATCGCGCTGGAGTACGCCATCAAGCGCAGCGGGCCGATGAGCATGGCGCCGTCGCAGCTCGGCGCCTTCACCCGCAGCGATCCGGCGCAGCGCTACCCGAACATCGAGTACCACGTGCAGCCGCTGTCGCTGCCGGCCTTCGGCCAGCCGCTCGACAGCTTCCCGGCCTTCACCGCCAGCGTGTGCAACCTCAACCCGAGCAGCCGCGGCACGGTGCACATCCGCAGCGCCGACTACCGGCAGGCGCCGGCCATCGACCCGAACTACCTCAGCACCGCCGACGACCGCAAGGTCGCGGCCGATTCGCTGCGGGTGACGCGGGAGATCGCGCGCCAGCCGGCGCTGGCCAGCTACCAGCCGCAGGAAATCAAGCCGGGTCCGCAATACCAGGACGACGAACAGCTGGCGCGCGCCGCGGGCGACATCGGCAGCACCATCTTCCACCCGGTGGGAACCGCCCGCATGGGGCGGGTCGACGACCCGCAGGCGGTGGTCGACCCGCAGCTGCGGGTCATCGGCGTGCAGGGGCTGCGGGTGGTCGACGCCAGCGTGATGCCGCTGATCACCAGCGGGAACACCAACAGCCCGACGCTGATGATCGCCGAGAAGGCGGCGCGCTGGATCCTCGCCGGGCAGTAGCCCGCGGCTCAGCCGCCGAACAGCGAACAGGTGGCCTGCGCGCTGGACGGGAAGTACCAGTGCAGGTAGGAGGCGGTCAGCGCGCCGACGCGGTACACCGCCTCGCCCGCGCCGCCGCCCGGCGTCAGCGCTCGCTTCCACGGCGCCATCCCGGTGCGCAGGCTCGAGTGGTGGAAGGTGTGGCCGCGCAACTCGCCGCCGCACAGCTCGACGCTCTGCTGGCCGAGGCCGGCCAGCCGCGCGCCCATCGTGGCCGCTGCGGGCAGCAGGCCGACCAGCTCGGCGCTGCGACCCTGGGCGTCGCGCAGCGATTCGCACAGGTAGAGCATGCCCCCGCATTCGGCCACGATCGGGCGCCCGGCGCGGTGGTGGGCGCGGATCGACTGCAGCATGCCCGAGTTGGCCGCCAGCTGCTGCAGGTGCAGCTCGGGGTAGCCGCCCGGCAGCCACAATGCGTCGCAGCGCGGCAGCTCGGCGTCGCGCAGCGGCGAGAACCACGCCACCTCGGCGCCCAGCTCGCGCAGCAGCTCGACGTTGGCCGGGTAGAGGAACGCGAAGGCCGGGTCGCGGGCGACGGCGATGCGTCGGCCGCGCAGCCGCTGCGGCTGCGTCGGAGCGGGCGGCGCCGGCCAGCGCAGCGCGGGCGGCAGCGCAGCGTCGATGCGCAGCGCGTCGGCGGCCGCGTCCAGCCGCTGCTCGAGATCGGCGATCTCGGATGCCTGCACCAGGCCCAGGTGGCGCTCGGGCAGGCCCGCCTGCGCGCAGGCGTCCAGGCAGCCGACCCAGCGCGTGCGCTGCGCCAGGCAGTCGCGCAGCATCGCCGCGTGGCCCGCCCCGGCCACGCGGTTGGCCAGAACGCCGTGCCACGCCAGGTCGTCGCGATAGCTGCGCAGCCCGAGCGCGACCGCGCCGAAGGTCTGGGCCATCGCCCAGGCATCGATCACCGCCAGCACCGGCAGGCCGAAGGCAGCCGCCAGGTCGGCGCTGCTGGGCGTGCCGTCGTACAGCCCCATGACCCCCTCGACCAGCAGCAGGTCGGACTGCGCGGCGGCGTCGGCGAGCAGCCGCGCGCAGGCGTCGCGGCCGACCAGCCGCAGGTCCAGGTTGTGCACCGCCGCGCCGCCGGCCACCTGCAGGATCATCGGGTCGAGGAAGTCGGGACCGCACTTGAACACCCGCACGCGAAGGCCCTGCCTGGCGTAATGGCGGGCCAGCGCGGCGGTGGCCAGGGTCTTGCCTTGTCCCGAGGCCGGCGCGGTGACCAGCAGCGCGGGACACGCGGCGACCGGAGCCTCGGCTGCGCCGGGGTCGCCGGCGCGTCCGGGATGGCGGGTGTCCAAGCTTCGATCCCTTGCTGGGCGTGGTGACCGCGGCATCCTAACCCAGGCGCCGGCCGCGGCGCATGGCCGAACGCGCCGCCTCCGGGCGTGCGGGCCAGAGGGTGCCGAACTCCCCGGCCGAACCCCGCAAGTGGCCGGAATGAGACCCACATCAGCCGATGCATCCGAAGTAATGGATTCGAAAAACTACCAAAATACTCCGCATATAGGGTTTCTACCGCTTTCCCGGGCCTGAACCAGTCCTAAAAATGACCAGCATGTGCCCGGCGCTCGCGGGGTGCTCCACGCGGATGGCCTCAAGGGGTGGGTGGATGAACAAGCCGATCAGGAAGGCGCTGTGCGTGCTGGCGTTGTGTGCCACCGCACAGTGGGCGCATGCCGGACAACTCGAGCACATCAAGGCGCGCGGCACGCTGGTCTGCGGCGTGCTCGGCACCTTTGCGCCCTTCGGGTACACCGACCCGTCGACCCGCTCGCTGGTCGGCTACGACGTCGACTTCTGCAAGGCCATCGCGACGCAGCTTGGAGTGAAGGCACAGGTCAAGCCGATGTCGGTCGCGGCACGCATCCCCGAGTTGCAGCAGGGGCGGGTGGACGTGCTGGTGGCCGGGCTCGCCTACACGCGACAAAGGGCCAGGCAGGTCGCCTTTTCCGACAGCTATTACGTGGGCTACGACTACCTGCTGGTCAGGAAGGGGCAAGGGCTGGATTCGCCGTCCGCGCTGTCGGGCAAGCGGGTGGGAGTCACCGACGGCGGCATTGTCGGCAGCTACGTGAAGCGGGCCGTCCCGGGCGCCGTGCTGGTCGGCTACGAAGACACCCCGACGGCGTTCGCTGCCCTGGTTCAGGGCAAGGTCCAGGCCTTCATCGCATCGGAGATGCTCGAGCGCCGGCTGCTCAGCAAACTGGGCGCGGCGTCGTCGCGCTATCAGTTCATCCACCCTGCGCTGGGCAAGGAAGTATGGGGTGTCGGTGTGCGCAAGGACGCGCCCCATCTGCTCGCCGCGGTCAACCGGGCCTTGGTCGCCACCGAGCAATCCGGTCAGGCCGCGCGGATCTTCAACCAATGGCTGGGCGCCGGGACCCTGTACAAGATGCAGCGGGACTTTCGTATCCAGCCGATGGGTCATTGATGCGAGGCGACCCCTGGCGGGCGCAACGCGGTGTCCTTCCTGGGTGCGCACGCGGCGGTGCTGCTGCACGGCTGCTTGCTGACGGTGGTCCTGGCAGCGGCGAGTTGGCTGCTCGCGCTGGTCGTCGGCCTGACGCTGGCGCTGCTGCGCATGAGCGGTGCGGTCATCCTCGAGTACCTGGTCATCGCGCTGGTCGAGTATCAGCGCAACGTTCCGCCGCTGGTCCATATCTTTCTGTGGTACTTCGGCGTGAGCAGCTTGCTGCCGCAAGGCTTGCAGGACTTCGCCAACGCGCATCACGGCGAGTTCTGTTTTTCGGTGATCGCCATCGGCTTGTACTACGGGGCCTATATTTCGGAGGACATCCGCAGCGGTCTGCGCTCCATACCAGCGGGGCAGATGGAGGCGGCACGCGCCCTGGGGTTGAGCTATTTCGCCGCGATGCGGCGAGTGATCGTTCCGCAGGCCCTGCGCGCGGCGCTGCCGCCGTTGACCAGTGAGGCCGTGCTGCTGCTCAAGACCACGAGCCTGGCGATGGTCGTGGGGGTCAAGGAGCTGAGCTTCGTCACCCAGGACATCGCCAACCGGACCTTCCAGGTCTTCGATGCGTACGCCAGCGGAACCGCGATCTACGTGGTGCTGTCGCTGGCCGTGCTGGGATCGGGCGCCTGGCTGAGCCGGCGCCTGCAGCCGCGCGGGCCTTGACCCATGTATGCGATCTTGCGCGACAACTGGCTGTTGTTCCTGGTCGGCTCGTATCCGCACGGCCCGCTGGGCGGAATCGCCGCGACCTTGCTGCTGTCCGCGATAGGAATCGGGGTCGGATTTCCGGCCAGTGTGCTGCTGGCCCTCGCACAACTCAGCCCGTTGCGGGCCGTTCGTCTTCCCGCGCTGTGGTTGCGGTATGCGCTGCGGAGCATTCCGCTGGTCATGCTGGTTTTCGGTGCCTATTTCCTTGCGCCGCTGCTCATGGGCCGGCCGGTGGGCGGCTTCGCGACCATGGCGGGCACGCTGACGGTGTTCGAGGCCGTGTATTTCGCGGAGATCGTCCGCGCCGGAGTCCAGGCGCTTTCGATCGGGCAGATGGAGGCCGCTTCGGCGCTGGGCATGGGCTATGCCACCAGGATGCGCCGCATCGTTCTCCCGCAAGCCCTCGAGAATGCGCTGCCCAGCATCGTCGGCCAGTTCGTGACCACCATCAAGGACACCTCCCTCGGCTACGTGATCGGCGTGCAGGAGGTGACCTACGTGGCCAATCAGGTCAACAACAATCTGCTGGTCAAGCCGTTCCAGGTGTTCTTCGACCTGTCGCTGCTGTACTTCGTGATCTGCTTCGCGCTGACCCAGACGGCGCGGCGCCTGGAAAGGCGCCTGGCGCGCCGCCGCGGCGCCCCGGTCAGCGGTGCGGCGCAAACGCCGCCGAGCGCGATGGTCTCGGGCAGGTCATGACCGGCGCCAAGCCCGCCGCCGCCGAACGGGGTCCGGCCGAAGCGATGATCGCGCTGCGTGGCGTGAACAAGTGGTACGGGGCCTACCGCGTTCTCGCCGACATCGACGCCACGGTCGAGCGCGGGCAGGTGGTGGTGCTGTGCGGGCCGTCGGGCTCCGGCAAATCGACCTTGCTGCGCACGCTGAATCGACTCGAGGCGATCGACGGCGGGAGCATCCGTGTCAACGGCGAGGACGTGCAGGGCCGGCATGTCGACATCAACCGGCTGCGCAGCCATATCGGCTTCGTGTTCCAGCATTTCAACCTCTTCCCCCATCTGTCGGTGCTGGACAATGTCGCGGCCGGCCCGCTGTGGGTACACGGCCGGCCACGCGCCCAGGCGCGGCAGATGGCGATGTCCTTGCTGGAAAGGGTGGGGCTTGCGCACAAGGCACAGGCCCACCCGGCTCAGCTTTCCGGTGGGCAGCAGCAGCGCGTGGCGATCGCGCGCGCGTTGGCGATGAACCCCCCGGTGATGTTGTTCGACGAGCCGACGAGCGCGCTGGACCCGGAGATGGTCGGCGACGTGCTGTCGGTGATGAAGGCGCTGGCAGCCGAGGGGATGACCATGGTCTGCGTGACCCACGAGATGAAGTTCGCCAGGGACGTCGCCGACGTGGTCTGGTTCCTGGACCAAGGATCCATCGTCGAGGCCGCGCCACCGCAGCAGTTCTTTGCCAGCCCGCGCCATCCCAGGGCGGCGGCGTTTCTGTCCGACATCGACCGAGCATGAGTCCTGCCCCGCAGCCCGCCGCCAGCGCATCCTGGCCGCTGTGCGATGCCGTCGCGACGGCCGAGTTGCTTCCGTTCCCCGACCTCGTGCGGGCGGTCGAGCAGGCCGCGCTGGAGTACGACCGGGGACTGATCGCCAGTCCCGAGCGCATGGCGCTGCGCTGCGGGCCGGGCGGGACGATGCTGAGCATGCCGGCAGCGGCCGCGGACGTGGCGATCCACAAGCTGGTCAACGTGCAGCCGGCGAATGCGCAGCGCGATCTGCCGACCATCCATGGCCTGGTCAGCGTGTTCGACGCGGCCACCGGCAGGCCGCTGTGCATGCTCGACGGGCCGGAAGTCACCGGCAGGCGCACCGCCGCGGTGTCGCTGCTGGCCATTCGGCTGCTGGCCGATCGCTCGCCGCGCCGCGTGCTGCTGTACGGAACCGGCGTGCAGGCGCGCCACCACCTGCGCGCGCTGGCTGCGCTGCATCCCGGGTGTACCGTCTGGGTCAAGGGCCGAAATCCGGGAGCGACCGCCGATTTCTGCCGACGGGCGAGGTCGATCCATGCCGATGTGCAGCCCTGCGACGACGGCTTGCCCGACGAGCTCGACGTGGTGATCACCCTGACGACCAGCACCGAGCCTGTCTACGACGAAGTGGCGGTGCCCGGCAGGCTGGTGATCGGCGTCGGCGCGTTCCGACCGGACATGGCCGAGCTGGGGGCCCGCACGATCGCCGGCAGCGAGTGCTATGCCGACGATCCTCCGGGTGCGCGCCACGAGGCGGGCGACCTGCTGCGGGCAGGAGTCGATTGGTCGACGGTGGGTTCGCTGGCGAGCCTGATACGCCGCGGCCCGCGGCGCGCGCGGCCGACCCTGTTCAAGAGCGTGGGGACCGCGGCGTGGGATCTCGCCGCGGCGCGTGTGGCGCTCGCCCGGCTGGGTCGCTGCGGGTGATGCGAGCGTGAAGATCCGCAGCGCATCGGTCCTGCTGTTCTCGCGCGACCTCGACGGGACCGCATGGAATCCCGCCTTTCGCTGGACGCAACGCCGGGCGCCACTGCTGGTACTCGAGACGGCGCAGGGCGCATACGGTCTCGGCGAGGCCTGGTCGCGTTACGACGACCTGCGTTCGGTGCTCGATGTCCTGAGCTCGGTGGTCGCTCCGGCGCTTGCCGGGCTGGAGGTCGAGGAGCCGCTGGGGTGCGCTGAGCGGCTGCGCCGGCAGGGCGGCGCAAGGGCCGCAGCATGGGCCGAGGCAGCGGCCTTCAGCGCGGCGGACATGGCGCTGTGGGACGCGGCTGCGCGCGAAGCCGGGCAACCCGTATGGCGCTTGCTGGGAGGCGCGCACGGCAGGGCCAAGGTGTATGCCAGTGGCGGCTTGTACCGGGATGGGCAATCGCTGCAGGCCCTGCGCGACGAGGCGCGCGGTTACCGGCACCGGGGATTCGATGCGATGAAGATGAAGGTAGGCGGAGTCGGCATGGCGCAGGACCTGCAGCGCGTGGCGGCGGTGCGCGATGGCCTCGGCGAGGAGGCCGAGCTCTGGGTGGACGCGGTGGGGCAGTTCGACCTGGAATCGGCCTTCCGATTCGGGCGCGAAGCGGTGGCCCATCGCATTTCCGCGGTGCAGTCACCGTTGCCGGCCGACGACATCGCCGGACTGGCCTTGCTCAACCGCAAGGCCTTTCCCGTGGTGGCGGGCGAGGCCGAGCACGACCCGATCTGGTTTGGTCGGCTGCTCGAGGCCGAAGCTGTCAGCCGCCTCCAATATTGCCTCGCACTGTGCGGAGGCTTCAGCGCGGCCTGCCGGCTCGACGACCGGGCGCAGGCGGCTGGGATACGATCGACGCCGCAGTGCTTTTCGACGGCGATCGCGCAAGCGGCCACCCTGCATTTCGCGGCGGCTCGCGACAACGTGGAGACCGCTGAATTCCACTGTTTCCACGATCACCTGGCGCATCTGCATCTGCCCGCCGGAGTGCGCATCGGCGACGGTTGCGCAACGCTGGCCGATGCGCCGGGACTGGGCGTTGCCGTGCCCTGGCTCGGCAGCCATCCGGATGGCAGCGTGGTCGCCGCCGTCGCGCGCTTTCAGGCCTAGCGCCGTTGCGGGACCCCGGCGCGAGGCAGACCTCGGAGAACGCATCGATGAGTGCCATGCAGATCGATTCCGCGCAGGACTTCCGCCCGTTGCAGATCTACGAGCAGGTTTCCGAGCAGATCCGCGCGGACATCCGTGGCGGCCGCTATGCGCCCGACGCGCGGCTGCCCTCGGAGCGCGATCTCGCCGCGCGCCTGCGAGTAGGGCGCCCCGCGGTGCGCGAGGCGCTGGGTGCATTGCAGAACGAGGGCCTGGTGGTCACCCGGCGCAATTCGGGGACCTATGTCGCTGCGAATGCGCTGGATCTGCTGGCCCAGGCGGACGCGGGCGGCGACACCCGGGGCGGCTTGTATGCCGACTACAGCCCGTCGGCGGCGCTCGCGGCGCGGCTGATCCTGGAGCCGGCGATCGCCCGCAGGGCGGCCGCGCAGAAGGCCCGCGACAGCCTCGCGGAGCATTACCTGGCACAGATGGAGACGCTGGCCGACGTGGACGACCCCGAGCAGCGCGCGCTCTGGAACAACAGCGACCGATTGTTCCATCGCCAACTCGCGGTCATGACGGGCGACGCCTTGCTGGTCAAATTCGCCCAGGAGATTTCGCAGACGATGGACCAGTCGCTGTGGAAGCGGCTCAAGGAGGACGCCATCTACGAGCCGGCACGCATCCGGCTGTACGTCGCCGAACACCGCTTGATCTACGAGGCCATTGTCATCGGCGACGCCGACGCGGCGGCGTTCTATGTCGAGCAGCACATCCGACGCGTGCAGCGCGACGTCACGCCGGTCTAGAGTCGGCTGCCGGCAACGTGGCCTCGATGGCCTCGGCGGTCCGGCGCAGCGCCGGCACGTAGTCCAGGATCTGCTTGGGCGAGGACCTGGCGGTCGGCGCATTCAACGACACCGTGGCGCAGATGCGTCCACGCCGGTCGCGCACCGGAACCGCGATGCCGATCATTCCCTGGATGTATTCCTCGTCGTTGACGCTCACACCCAGCGAGCGGATCCTGCGCAGCTGCTGCTGCAGCGCGCAGGAGTCGGTGATCGACTTGCCGGTGT
>JAJZVU010000016.1 GCA_021845505.1 Pseudomonadota bacterium
ACACCGCGCGCGCCTGGCGCGGCGCGCCGCCGCTACACCGCGCGCGCCTGGCGCAGCGCTTCGATGTCGGCGTCGCTGCGGCCGAGTTCGCGCAGGATCGCCCGGGTGTGCTGCCCGAGCCGGGGAATCGCATCCATGCGGCACGCGTAGGCATCGCTGGTCACCGGAGGCAGCAGCGCCCGCAGCTCGCCGACCGGCGAGTCGATGCTGCGAAACCGCCCCCGCGCCAGCAGCTGGGGATGCCGCCACAGCTGCGCCACATCGTTGACCGCGGCGTTGGCGATCTGCGCCTCGTCCAGCCGCGCGAGGATCTCCGCGGCGGTCAGCGTGGCGAACAGGTCGAGGATCAGGCCCCGCAGTTCGCCTCGATGCTGCGATCGACTCGCGGTCGAATCGAAGCGCGGATCCAGCGCCAGTTCGGGGCGGCGCAGCACCCGTTCGCAAAAGGCCTTCCACTCGCGCTCGTTCTGCAGTCCGAGCATCACCAGCCGACCGTCGCCGGTCTCGAAGGGGCCGTAGGGATAGATCGACGCGTGCGCCGCACCGCTGCGCGCCGGGGCGTCCTGCCCGTCGTAGGCGTAGTACATCGGGAAGCCCATCCATTCGGCCAGCGCCTCGAGCATCGACACCTCGACGTGCGACCCGCGCCCGCTGCGTTCGCGCTGCAGCAGCGCGCCCAGCACCCCGGTGAAGGCGTACATGCCGGCGGCGATGTCGGCGATGGAAATCCCCGCCTTGCATGGCTCCTGCGGGGTTCCGGTGATCGACAGCAAAGCCGCCTCGCTCTGGATCAACAGGTCGTAGGCCTTCTTGTCGCGGTAGGGTCCGTCGCTGCCGTAGCCGGAGATGTCGCACACCACCAGCCGCGGGTGCTGCTCGCGCAGCGCCTCGTAGCCCAGCCCCAGGCGCGCCGCTGCTCCCGGCGCGAGGTTCTGCACCAGCACGTCGGCGCCGGCGAGCAGCTCGCGCAGCAGCTGCAGCGCCGGCGGCTGCTTGAGGTCCAGGGTCAGGCTCTCCTTGGAACGGTTGGTCCACACGAAGTGCGAGGCGAGCCCGCGGGTGCGCGAGTCGTAGCCGCGGGCGAAGTCGCCGCCGTCGGGGCGCTCGATCTTGATCACCCGCGCGCCGAGATCGGCGAGTTGCCGGGTGCAGAAAGGGGCGGCGATGGCGTGCTCGAGCGCGAGCACGGTGATTCCGTCCAGCGGGCGTGTGTGCATGGGATTCCTCGGTTGCTGGGCGCGCCGGCGGGCCGCAGGGCCTGCCGCGCCGATGCCCGCGCCGCCTGGGCCGGGCGCGCGCTACGCGCTCCGGAAATCCTGGTCGTCGAGCCCGATCGCCGCCAGCAGCCTGGAGGCCTCGACGGTGGCCGAGCGCAGCCGCAGCAGCCGATCCTCCGGCGCGCCGCGGTAGCGCGAGCGCATGTGCGCCCGGGCCTGGGCCTCGAACTCCGCGGGGGGCTGCTCCAGCCACGCCATGCCGTCGCGCGCCACGTGCATGGCCAGCCAGTCGACGTCGCGCAGCAGGGTCACCAGCGCCCCGGCCTGCGTGTCGGCCTCGGCGGCGCCGGCCGCGTCCGCGGGCGCGTCGCGGTGGTGGTCGCGGGCGGCCCGCGCCAGCGAGCCGGGAAGCCCCCAGCGGGTCATGGCCTCGTAGGCGAGTTCGGTGTGGGTGCAGCCGCAGGCCTGGCGTTCGGCGTCGAGCAGGCCCTGCGGACCGTCCCAGCCCGCGTCTTCCACCACCTCGAAGGCTTCGGGCAGCAAGGCGGCCATCAGGAAGCGGCCGATGTCGTGCAGCAGCCCGGCCAGATACGCGTGGTTGGCGTCGATCTCGGCGCCGATGACCATCGGTGCGAGTCTTCGCATGTAGTTCGCCACCAGAACCGAATGCGCCCACAAATCGCGCTGCCATTCGTCCTTGGCCGGGAACATGGTGGCGGCCTTCTCGGCCAGCATCAGCTCCACCGCGGTGCGCGCGCCGACCCGCAGCAGCGCCAGGTCGATCGAGGTGGTCGCCGCCAGCGCGCCGCCGCCGGCCGAATTGGCCAGCCGCAGCAGCCGCACCGCCAGCCCCGGGTCGGCGTGCACCAGGCGTTGCACGTCGTCGAAGTACGACGGCGACTCGGGGTCGAGCATCGACAGCCGCAGCAGCACCGTCGGCAGCATCGGCAGCCGTGCGATGTCGTCGTGCAACCGCCTGGCGACTTCGGCGGGTGCGGGCAGGGGCTCCGGGGGGAGGTTCATGGCGGATTCGGCGTGACGCGTCCACCCTAGCAGAAACCGTGCGCGGGCGCTGCGCAGGATTTCACGCTCGTCGAGGTTGCCGGCGCAAGGCCGTGCGCAGTTGTTCGCGCATCCAGGCGTGGCCGGGCACTGCGGCATGGCGGCGGTGGAAGTGGATTTCCAGCGCATACGGGGGGATCGGGAACGGGGCCGGGTGGATGGCCAGCGGCAGCGCGCCGCCCAGCGCCTGCGCGACCAGCCGCGGCAGGGTGATCAGGTAGTCGGTGCGCGCCACGATGAAGGGTGCGGCCAGCAGGCTGGGCAGTTGCACCGCGACGTCGCGCCGCAGCCCCCGGCGCTCCAGCGCGGCGTTGATCACGCTGCCGGCGTCGACCCAGGGCGTGACCACCACGTGGCGCGCCGCCAGGTACAGCTCCAGCGTGAGGCCGCGGCCCAGACGTGGGTGGTCCTGCCGCGCCGCCACGACATAGTCGTCGTCGAAGCCGGGCAGGGTCTCGACCCCCTCGTGGCCCGGCGGCGGGCCGTCGCGCATGCCGATGGCGAAATGCACCCGGCCGGCGCGCAGGTCGTCGAGGCAGTCGCGGTGGGTCGAGTAGACGGTGCGTACACGCAGGTGCGGGGCGACGCCCTCGATGTTCGCGACCAGCGAGGGCAGCAACGCGAAGGCGGTGAAATCGGTGGCTGCGAACACGAAGCCCTGCCGGCTGTGGGCGGGCTCGAAGGCCCGCGCGCCTTCCAGGCAGCCGTCGAGCGCGCCCAGCGAGTCGCCGACCGCCGCGGCGATCTGCTCGGCGCGGGCGGTGGGTTGCATCGAATGGCCGTAGCGCACGAACAGTTCGTCGGCGAGGGCCTGGCGCAGCCGCGCCAGCGCGTGGCTCAGCGCCGAAGGGCTGATCGCCAGTTCGCCGGCCGCGCCGACCACGCTGCGGTGGCGCCACAGTGCGTCGAACACCAGCAGCAGGTTGAGGTCGAGACGGCGCAGGCGGGCATGCATCTCATGCATTACAGCATGCAGACAATGCAGTACGAACAGCAGGGCCACGACCTAGGATGCAAGGCTTTGGCGGCCGCGCGGGAGTTCCGGCGGCGCGCCGCGAGGAGTCTCCCCGATGGCAAGCAGCGCATCCTTGCGTTTCGACCGCATCGTCGACCGCTCGGCGACGAATTCGATGAAATGGACCATGGCGCGGGCGTTGCTCACACCCGAGCAGGCGGCCGCGCAGCCGTTGCCGATGTGGGTCGCCGACATGGACTTTCGTGCGCCGGAGGCCGTGATCGAAGCCCTGCACGACCTGGTGTCCTTCGGGGTGTTCGGTTACCCGGCCGGGCCGACACCGGGGTATCTGCGGGCGGTGACCGGCTGGCAGAAGCGTCGCTTCGGCTGGGAGGTCGACCCGCAGTGGCTGGTGCCGACCGCCGGAGTGATCACCGCGCTCAAGACCGCGATCCAGGCCTTCAGCGCGCCGGGAGACTCGGTGCTCATCCAGCCTCCGGTCTACGGGCATTTCCACGACGACACGCTGCTGAACGGCCGGCGCGTGGCCGCCGCGCCGCTGGGCCTGCAGGACGGGCGGTATCGATTCGACCCGCTGGTGTTCGAGCGGGCGATCCGCGACGACACGAGGCTGTTCATCCTGTCGCATCCCCACAACCCCACGGGCAACGTGTGGTCGCCCGACGAACTGCGCACCATGGGGGAGATCTGCCTGCGCCGCGGGGTGCTGGTGGTGTCCGACGAAATCCACCAGGACTTCGTGCTGGCGCCGTCGCTGCGCCATGTCCCCTTCGCGTCGCTGGATCCCCGCTTTGCCGCGCACAGCGTGACCTGCACCTCGACCAGCAAGACCTTCAACCTGGCCGGGTTGCAATGCGCCCAGGTGTTCATCCCCGATCGCCGGCTGCGCGGCGAGTTCACCCGGCAGCTGCAGCGCAACCAGTTCCACCTGGTCAACCTGGCGGGCATGGTGGCCGCCGAGGCCGCCTACGCCCACGGCGAGCCCTGGCTGGAGTCCTTGCTGCAGACCATCGGCGCCAACCAGAGGCATTTCGCCGACACGGTCAACGCGGCGGGCTGGGGACTGCGGGTGCATGCGATGGACGCGCTGTACCTCGCGTGGATCGACTGCCGCGGACTGGGACTGGCGGCCGACGAGATCGACGACCTGCTGCTGCGGCGAGCGCGCGTGTGGTTCGACAAGGGGAGCAAGTTCGGCGTCGAGGGCCGGGGCTTCGTGCGGGCCAACCTGGGCTGCCCGCGCGCCATGGTCGAGCAGGCGCTGGAGCGCCTGGCGCAGGGGCTGGGCGGCGCCTCGGGCGCCCGAGGGGCCCGAGGGGCCTGAGCACGTCGGGCACCCCAGGCACCCCAGGCACCACCGCCACCCCGGGCGCGCCGGCGGGCGCCGCGGGTCAGCGCCGCCTGGCCGCGATGGCGCGGTAGATGCGCCAGCCCAGCAGCACGGCCAGCACGAGGGCGTAGAGCTTGGGGTCGGCCGTGTTGTTCTTCGCCAGCTTGCCCCACCAGTAGTGGAACACCCCGAGCACCCCCGCCGCGTAGACCAGCCGGTGCAGCATGCGCCAGCGGGCCGCCCCCATGCGCCGGATGATGCCGTTGGTCGAGGTCGAGGCCAGCGCGGCCAGGATCGCCAGCGTGGCCATGCCGGCCAGCACGAAGGGGTGGCGGGCCGCGTCCTGCGCCACCCGCGTGACGCTGAATCCGTTGACCAGACCGAAGTAGGTGGTGAAGTGCAGCGCGGCGTAGCTGAAGCTGAACAGCCCGAGCATGCGGCGCAGCCGCGCCAGCTCGGTCCAGCCGGTGAGCACCCGCAGCGGCGTCACCGCCAGGGTGATCAGCAGGAAACGCAGCGCCCACAGCCCGGTGGCCCAGATCAGCGCCTGCTCGGGGTTGGCGCCCAGGCGCTGGCTGAAGGCACGCCACACCAGGTCGGCCATCGGCAGCAGCGCCAGCACGAACACCGCCGGCTTGAACCAGCGGGCCTGCAGCGTGGCGCGCCGCCACTGGATGCCGCGCGCGGGCAAGGTGGTGGACGACATGTTCAGAACTCCTTGCTCAGGTCCATGCCTTGGTACAGGTGCGCGACCTGTTCGCCGTAGCCGTTGAACATGCGGGTCGGGATGCTCGGAGTGAACAGCCCGCCGAACGCGCCCTGGCCGATGCGGCGCTCGTGCGCCTGGCTCCAGTTCTGCGGGCTCACGTGGGGGTTCACGTTGGAGTAGAAGCCGTACCAGTCGGGCACCGCGCGCATCCACGAGGTCACCGGCTGCTTGTCCACCAGTCGGACCCTGACGATCGACTTGGCTCCCTTGAAGCCGTATTTCCAGGGGATCACCATGCGCAGCGGCGCGCCGTTCTGGTTGGGCAGCAGCTCTCCATAGAGCCCGAAGCTCAGCAGGGTCAGCGGCTGCATGGCCTCGTCGATGCGCAGGCCCTCGACGTAGGGCCACTGCAGGATGTCGCTCCTCTGCCCCGGCATGTGCGCCGGGTCGAGCAGGGTGTGGAACTCCACGAAGCGCGCGTTGCCGGTGGGCTGCACCGCATCGAGCAGCCGCGACAGCGGGTAGCCGATCCACGGGATCACCATCGACCACGCCTCGACGCAGCGGTGGCGGTAGATGCGCTCTTCCATCGGCGCCAGCCGCAGCAGGTCCTCGATGCCGAAGGTCCGCGGCTTGCGCACCAGGCCGTCGACCACCACGGTCCACGGCCGCGTCGGCAGCGCGCCGGCATAGCGCGCGGGGTCGCTCTTGCTGGTGCCGAATTCGTAGAAGTTGTTGTAGGTCGTCACGTCGCGGTAGGGCGTCAACGCATCGTGGGTGGAGTAGGTGGCGTTGCGCGAGGCCGCCAGCCGCGGGCGCCGGCCCTGCGGCGCCACCTCGACCGCGCCGGCCGCGCGCACGCCGGCCAGCGACCCCAGGGTCGCCAGCCCGGCGCCGCGCAGGAAGTCGCGGCGTGCGCGATACACCGCCTGGGGAGTGATCTCCGAGGTCACCGGGTGGTCGAATCCTTGCTGCGTGCGCTTGCTCATGTCGGGCACCTCCGAAAACGAAACGGCGTGGAACGGGCCCCGGGGCCGTGCCCCGGGGCCCGTGCGGACTCACATGCTGTGCATCCTCTTGCGGGCCATCGCCTGCTCGAAGGCCTGGGTCTTCGCCGGGCTGGCGAGCACGGCCCTGGCCTCGGTCGGGTCGAGGCCGCCGAGCCGGGCACAGGTCCCCGCGGGCTTGACGACAAAGTCACCCGGGTTGTAGCTGGTCGTCGACTGTCCCTTGCAGGAATGCAGTCCCGACAGTCCGGCGCAGTCGTTGTGACCGGCGGTGGCCACGCCGTAGCACGGGCCGAGCGGGTCGGCATGCGCGGGCAGCGCGGCGAGGCCGCCGAGCGCGAGCAGCGAGGCGGCGGCGGCGGCGAGGAATGGACGTTGGTTCATGATGCTCCTCCAGGCGGTTCGGGTTGCGAAACGGCGCGCGGAACACCGCGCTGGGAATGGATTGTTGGACCGGGGCGGTCACCGAGTCCTCACGCGGAGTTCAACTTTTCGTGAACTTTGGCGCCCCTGCGCGTCCTATGATGCGGGCACCTCCAGCGACCCACCGCCCATGGACCAGCCCAGGCGCATCCTGCTCATCGAGGACGATCCGGACATCGCGCAGATGCTCGGGGTGCACCTGCGCGAGGAGGGCTACGCCCTCGAGCACTGCGCGCGCGGCGACGAGGGCCTGCGCAGGCTGGAGGACGAGGCCTGGGACGCCTTGCTGCTCGACGTCATGCTGCCGGGGGTCGACGGGCTGGAGATCTGCCGGCGCGTGAGGGCCATGCCGCGCTACACGCCGATCATCATCATCAGCGCGCGCTCGGGCGAGGCGCACCGCGTCGTCGGCCTCGAACTGGGCGCCGACGACTACCTGAGCAAGCCCTTCTCGGTGCTCGAACTGGCGGCACGGGTCAAGGCGCTGCTGCGGCGCGTGGACGCGCTGCGCCAGCGCGGCGGCGAGCAGCGCGGCGCGAGCCTGCGCCATGGCGCCTTGTTCGTCGACCCGATCGCGCGCACCGCCACGCTGGCCGGGCGGCCGCTGGAGCTGACCCCGCGCGAGTTCGACCTGCTGTATTTCTTCGCCAGCCATCCGGGCAAGGTGTTCTCGCGCATGGCGCTGCTCGATGCCGTCTGGGGCTACAACCACGAAGGCTACGAGCACACGGTCAACACCCACATCAACCGCCTGCGCAGCAAGATGGAGGCCGACTCGGCGCAGCCCGGCTGCATCGTCACCGTATGGGGGCATGGCTACAAGTTCGTCGCGCCCGGAGGTGCCGCGTGAGGCTCGGCCTGACGCAGCGCCTGGCGCTGGCCTTCTTCCTGCTGCTGCTGGCCACCAGCGGGGTGTCTGCGTGGCTGCAGATCCGCTCCAACCACCTGCGCGAGGAGGAAGTCATCCAGAGCCTGTCGCGCGGGCTGGCCGCGCATATCGCGCGCAGCACCGAGCTGATGCGCCAGGGCAGGCTCAGGTCCGATGCGGTGCGCAGGCTGTTCGGTCGCATGATGGCGGTCAACCCCAGCGTCGAGCTCTACCTGCTCGACGCCGGCGGGCGCATCACCGGCGACGACGCACCCCCCGGCAGGGTCAAGCGCCAGCGCGTCGACCTGGCGCCGGTGCGCCGCTTCCTCGCAGGCGCGCGCCTGCCCATCGTCGGCGACGATCCGCGCAGCCTGCACGCGCGCAAGGTGTTCAGCGCGGCGCGCCTGCCCGGAGTCGGCGGCAAGCCGGCCGGCTACATCTACGTCATCCTGCAGGGACAGACGCGCCAGGCGCTGGCGGCCCACGCCGAGGCCAGCGCCGAGCGGCGCGACACCCTGCGCTCGATGGCCCTGGTGGCCGCGTTGAGCCTGGCGGCCGGGCTGCTGGCCTTCGGCTGGATCACCCGGCCGCTGCGCCGGCTGGCGCAGGCGCTGGGCGGCTTCGACGTCGGCGGCTCGCCGCAGCAGCTCGAACAGCTGGCGCGCAGCGTCGCGCCCGCGCCCGCCGGCGCGGCCGGCTCCGCGCGGGCGAAGGACGAGATCGCGGTGCTGCAGCAGGCCTTCGCGCAGATGGCCGGGCGCATCGCCGAGCAATGGCAGGCGCTGGCGCTGACCGAGCAGCGGCGGCGCGAATTCGTGGCCAACGTCTCGCACGACCTGCGCACCCCGCTGACCTCGCTGCACGGTTACCTGGAGATCCTGGCGCTCAAGGGCGACGGCCTCGGTCCCGAGGAGCGCCGGCGCTACCTCGCGACCGCGCTGGCGCAAAGCGCCAAGGTCGGCAGGCTGGCGCAGTCGCTGTTCGAGCTGGCGCGCCTGGAGGACGGCCATGTGGTCGCGCAATGCGAGGACTTCGCGCTCGCCGACCTGGTGCAGGACGTGTTCCAGAAGTTCGAGCTGGCCGCGCGCGGCAAGCGCATCCGGCTGGAGGTGGACATGCCCGAGCGGCCACCGCGGGTCCACGCCGACCTGGCGATGATCGAGCGCGTGCTCACCAACCTGGTCGACAACGCCATCCGCCACACCCCGGAGGGGGGAATGGTGCGGGTGGACATCGCCGCCCGCGACGGCCAGGTCGCGGTGGCCGTGTGCGACAGCGGGCCGGGCGTTCCGCCCGAGTTGCGCGAGTCGCTGTTCCGGCGTGCCCTCGGCGGGCAGCAGCCGCAGCGCGGCGGCCTGGGCCTGCTGATCGTGCGGCGCATGCTGCAGCTGCAGGGCAGCGACATCGCGCTTGTGCAACGGCCCGGGCTGGGGGCGGTGTTCGAGTTCGTGCTGCAGGCCGCGTCCTGACGGCGCGCGGCCGGGGCTGCGCCGGAATGGCGCGCTCGCGGCGTTTCCCATCCCCGCGTCTTCGCGCTTCGCTGCCGCGACGGCCTTGGTCGCCGCCTTCGCGCGCCGTGCCGCACCTCGCAGGTGGCGGATCGGGTTCGCTCCGGCTGTTTCCCTAAGATAGGAGGTTTTGCCCAACAAACCACAAGAAGACTCAACAACATGCCAAGGAAAAAGCAGCTTGTCGCGTCCCTCGCCCTTGTCGTCGCAGCCGTCGCCGGACTGGCTCCGGCGAGCCGGGCGGAGACCCTTACGCTGAACTTCAACGCGGCTCAATTGCTTTCGCGCCTGCGCGGCGCACTGCAACCCGGCGCGGCGGCGAGCGCGGCCGGCCCTTCGGCTTCCGCGCCGCCGGCAGCCGCCGCCGGCTTTGCGCTGATGCCGGGTGTCTGGAGCGCCGGCGCGTCGTGCGCCAACGTGGGTCAGGCCACGGTGTTTCCGGCCATCGCCGCCGGCACGCCGGTCGCGCAGGCCGAGCGGGCGCTGCGCGCTGCGGTGCAGACCGATCTCGCGGGGCAGTTCGGCAATGTCGACGGCCAACCCGACCCGGTGTGCCACAGCGCAGTGTCGATCCGCGGCGCGAGCGCCCGCTTGCGCGGCCGTTGCACCCAGGGCGCTCGGCAGCGCAGCCTGGACGTCACGCTGAGCGTGGCCGCCGATGGCCAGAGCGGGGTGCTGATCGACCACGCGATGCACGACAGGCGCTACCCGCTGCGTCGCACCGGGCCGCTGCCCGCGCCCATTGCGGGAACCACGCTGTACGCGAACAGCTGCGTGGCCGACCTGCTGAGCCTGGCCGGGTCCTGAGCAGCGGGCCGGCGCGCCGCGCGGGCCGGGTCAGACCAGCGGCGCGCGGTCTTCGCGCGGTCGCAGCCGGCGCACCACCCGCGCCGGGACCCCGGCGACGAAGCTGTCCGGCGGCACGTCGCGGGTGACCACGGCGCCGGCACCGACCACCGAGTTCTCGCCGACGGTGACTCCGCCGACGATGGTCACCGCGGTGGCGATCCACACATTGCTGCCGATGACAATCGGCCTGGCCTCGATGGTCTGGCGCCTGTGCGACGGATCGAGCGCGTGGCCGACGGTGATCAGGTTGACGTTCGGCCCGATGAGCACCAGGTCGCCGATGTCGACTCCGCCGGTGTCGTAGATGGTGCAGCACTGGTTGATGAACACCCTGCGCCCCACGCGGATCCTGCGTCCGCCGGCGGTGTAGAACGGGGGGATCAGGTTGAAGTCGGGGTCGACGGGCTGGCCGGTCAATTCGCTGAACAGCTCGCGGATGCGCGCCGCGTCGTCGACGCCGAGCTTGCTGATTTCGGCGCTCAGCCGGATGCCGCGCTGGATGTCCTGGGTTTGCGCAGACCACTCGGGACTCGCGGTCGCGAAGCGGATCGGATTCGGTCTCATCGGATTCGCGCAAGGGTGGCTGCGTTCCCGGCATCGTAGCGGGCAGCCCATCGCTGCGCGACGTGGGTCCCGGAGTTCGGGCCTGCCCTGCCAGGCGGCCCGAGGGACGGCGGCCGGGCGGTCGCGCCCGGCCGGTGGGAAGTGCGCCGCGGCTTACTGCTTCGGCGCTTTCGAGTGCTTCGCCGCCGAGGCGGGCTTGCCGTGGTGGGCCATGCCGGCGGCGTTCGCCAGCAGCGGGCTGGCCAGCATCGACAGCGCGGCGGCGGCGACGAAGACACGGGCGATCTTGCGGGGTGCGGTCATGGGTAGGCTCCTGTGGGCTGTGTGGACAACGCGGGCGCGCCGGCTGGCGGCCGCGGGACCCGTCGATCGGGTCTTGGCGCGGTTCCACGCAATCGCCGTGCCTGCTCCGGATTGCCCAGCAAGTTCAACCACTTGGCGCGCCGGCCCGGGGCGACGCCGAGGCTCGCGGACGGCATCGGCCGCGGCGCGGCCGTAAAGTGTCGCCGCAGGGCGACGAACAGGACAGTGCGCCGCGCGCCGCCCACGCCGCGGCGCCGCCTGCATCCGGGCTGTCGTCGCAGCCCGACACCATGCCCTCCGGTTGACATCCGGTTGCGAACGGGCGGCCTGCGGTCCGGCTGGAGCCCGGCGACCACCGTCACCCCGATCCCGGGACAGCGCTCCATGCCGGTCAGCACGTCGATCGACCGCTCGAGGCTCAGCGTGCGGCCGATCGCTCGGCGCGCAGCCGGCCCCGCCGACTCGATGCACTCCGGCAGGCTGGCGTAGCGGTGGGCCTGCAGGGCGGGCTGCCGCAGCCGGCGACGCAGGGCGCGCTGCCGCACGCATGGGGCGGGGTGTATCGGCTGGCCAAGCCGGCTGGCCAGGCGGGCTGGCCAGGCGGGTACGGCAGCCGCTACAGTGCGGGGCGCGGGGCTGGCTCCGGATGGGCGCTCGCGGCACGCCGGCGGCGCGCGACACCGGGGCCTGGTGCGGGCCGCCGGCTCGCCCGCTGCATGGACCGATGCCCGACCCGGCGTGAACTGGAGGCCCGCCCATGGCCCAGATGATTCTCCTAGGCACCCGCAAGGGAACGATCCTCGTCGATCGCCGCGCCGGCGGCTGGCGGGCCCGGCCGATCGGCCACGCCGGCATTCCCGTGTGCTACGCCGCCCGCGATCCGCGCGACGGTACCCTGTGGGCCTCGCTGGACCACGGCCACTGGGGCCCGAAGCTGTCGCGCTCGCGCGACGGTGGAGCGAGCTGGCAGGACCTTTCCTCGCTGAAATACCCCCAGGGTGCTCGCTACATCGTCAAGTACCTGCCGACACCGGACTTCGATCCGGCAGCTCCGGCCGCGCAGCCGGAGTACAAGGACGCCACGGTGTACAAGATCTGGCACCTGGCCTTCGGCCCCGCCGACCAGCCCGGCCGGCTGTACGCGGGAACCATCCCCGGCGGGCTGTTCGTCAGCGACGACGGCGGCGACAGCTGGGAGTTGAACCGGCCGCTGTGGAACCACGACAGTCGCGGCGGGGACCTGAGCGCGGGCGCCGCGACCAGCGAGAACCGCTGGTTCGGCACCCCGGCGAGCGTCGACTACGGGGTGTTCGAGCCGGGAATCCACTCGGTGGTGGTCGACCCCCGCGACCCGCGGCACCTGCATGTGGCGGTGTCTTCCGCCGGGGTGCTGGAGACCCGCGACGGCGGGCACAGCTGGGTCGGCCGCAACCGCGGCATGCTCAACGACTACCTGCCGGATCCGCAGGCCGAATGGGGACACGACCCGCATTGCGTGGTCGCCTGCGCCGCCCAGCCCGAGCGCATGTGGCAGCAGAACCATTGCGGGGTGTTCCACAGCGAGGACGGCGCCGCCACCTGGCGCAAGGTCAGCCAGCCCGAGGAGGGGGTGCACTTCGGCTTCGCCATCGCGGCGGACGCCGGCGACGGACGCGTCGCGTGGGTGGTGCCGGGGCAGGCCGACGCGCAACGCATGGCCATCGGCGGCGGGCTGTTCGTCGCCCGCACCGACGACGGCGGGAAGTCGTGGACGGCGTTTCGCAAGGGCCTGCCGCAGGAGCACGCCTACGACCTCGTGCTGCGCCACGGCCTGGACGCGGCAGACGACTGCGTGTGCTTCGGCAGCTCCACCGGCAACGTCTACCTGTCCGAGGACCGAGGGGAATCGTGGACCTGCCTGGGGCACCATTTCCCGCCGGTGTACTCGGTGCGCTTCGGGTGAAGGCCATGCCCCGCGTGGAGATCACCCGGCACCTGCACCGCTTCTTCCCGGCGCTGCAGCGGGGCGGCATCGAGGTCGAGCCGGGCTCGGTCGCCGAGGTGCTGCGGGCGGTCGAGCGCATCGCCCCGGGTTTCACCGACTACGTGCTCGACGAGCGCGGAGCGCTGCGCAGGCACGTCGCACTGAGTGTCGACGGCCGCATCGTCGTCGACCGCGAGACCCTTTCGGACCGGGTGGCCGAAGGCGCCACGGTGCATGTGTTCCAGGCGCTGACCGGAGGCTAGACTGGGGTGCCTTCGCCGCCCCGATTCGCCATGCACCGACACCCCGGCTTCGCCGACACGCCCGAGCCTCCGTACTACGCGGTGGTGTTCACCTCCCGGCGCAGCCCGGTCGACGAGGGTTATGCCGCGGTGGCGCAGCGCATGGTCGAGCTGGCCGCGACCCAGCCCGGCTTCCTGGGCCTGGAGAGCGCGCGCGACGAGCAGGGCCTGGGTATCACGGTGTCCTACTGGTCCTCGCTCGAGGCCATCGCGGCGTGGAAGGCCCACCTCGAGCACCAGGAAGCGCAGGCGGCGGGCCGGCAGCGCTGGTACGAGCACTACACGGTCAGGATCTCCCGCGTCGAGCGCGCCTACGCCTTCGACGCCCGGCGCTGAGCCGGCCGGCGCGGCCCGCCGGTCCGGCTCAGGCCCCGCGCGCGATGTCCCCGGCCAGGCGGCCGACCAGCCGCAGCGCATCCTCGCGCTCGGCCGACCAGGGAGCCCCGGCGTTCAGGCGCACGCAGTTGCGGTAGCGGTTGGTGGTGCTGAACAACGGGCCCGGCACGACGATGATGCGCTGCTCGATGCAGCGGCGGTACAGCTCGATGGCGTCCACCGTCCTCGGCAATTCCACCCACAGCACGTAGCCGCCGCTCGGGTCGGTGACCCGCGTGCCCGCCGGGAAGGCGGTGCCGATGATGCGCCGCGCCATGTCCACCTGCTCCGCGAAATGGCGCCGCAGCTGGCGCAGCCCCTGGTCGTAGCCGCCATGCTCGAGCAGGTCGGCCAGCGCCCACTCGACCACGCTGCTGCCGCCGCCGCTGAACGAGCGCTTGAGGTTGGCCACCTCGGCGCTCCAGCGCCCCGCCTCGACCCAGCCGATTCCCCGCAGCCCGGGAGCCAGGGTCTTGCCGAAGGAGCCGCACAGCATCACCCGGCCGTCGCGGTCGAAGGACCGCACGGCGCGCCGGGCCTCGTCGCTGGGCGCGAGATCGCTGCAGATCACGTCCTCGATCAGCGCGACGCCGCGCCGCGCCAGCAACTCGGCCAGGCGCTTCTTGGAGGCCGTGGGCATGATGGTGCCCATCGGGTTGGACACCGTGGGCACCGCGATCACGGCCTTGATCGGCTGGGTGTCCAGCGCGACCTCCAGCGCCTCGATCGACAGTCCGGTGCGCGGCTGCATCGGAATCTCCACCGCGCGCAGTCCCAGCCCCTGCATGGCCCGCAGGAAACCGAAGTAGGTGGGCGACTCGATCGCGATGACATCGCCGGGCTGGGTGAGCGCGCGCAGGCACAGGGTCACCGATTCGGTGCAGCCGTTGGTGACCACCACGTCGCGGTGGTCGAGGTGGCAGCCCAGACTCATCGCCCGATGGGAGATCGCCTGGCGCAGCTCCGGCACCCCCAGCGACGTCACGTAGCGCCCCAGGCTGCCGGCGTGCGCCTGCGCGCTGCGCGCCAGCGCGCGGCGGATGCGCTCGATGCCGTACAGGCCCTCGGCCGCCGCTGCGGCGCCGAAGGAAATGAATCCCGGCTCGCCGAGCAGGTCGTAGACCGCGTCGGCGATGGCCTTGACCTCGACGGTGACCGGCCGCGCGGGCGGTCGGGTGGTCGCCGGTACCGGCGGCAGGCTGCGCGGGCGCCGCACGAAAAAGCCCGACTTGGGCCGCGCCTCGATCACCCCGCGATCTTCCAGCGTGCGGTACGCCTGTACCGCGGTCGACACCGACACGCCGTGCTGCTCCGACAGCGCGCGTACCGACGGCAGCCGCGCGCCGGGGCGCAGCGAGCCCGAAGCGGCCAGGCCGGCCAGCCGGTCTGCCAGTGAAAGATACAGCGGAGTCTCGGTGGGCATTGCGAGATGATGGCAGAAAGCCGTCGCGCCCACACCGTACAGTCGGGCTGCGAACGGACCAGTACAGATTCTGCATTACCTCCGCTGTGCCGATACAGATTGCACTCGCGTGGGTCTGTCGCGATCGCGCCGGCCTGCCTAGAGTGCAGGCATGTCGAATCGATGCAGGAGACGCTCATGCAGGGCCTCGATCCGGGTAGGGTGTGGAGTCTGCAGCGCGCCGCTGGCGCGCGCATCGCGGTGCGCGCAGGACAGGTCTGGATCACCGAGAGCGGTTGCGCCGACGACCTGTTCCTGTGCGCCGGCCAGCACCATGTCGTGGCCGGGCAGGGGCGGGTGGTGATCGAGCCGCACGGTCGGGGTGTCGTGGCGTGGATCGACATCAGCGGGCCCGGCCCGTCCGCGGTGCCGCGCGGGTCGCTGCGCCCCTGGGGCCTGCTGGCGCGGCTGTGGCCGCGGATGCGAGAGCGCCATGTCGCGTGACGGCGTGCTGGCCTTCGCGCTGTTCGCGTTCGTGTCGTCGATCACCCCGGGCCCGAACAACCTGATGCTGCTGGCGTCGGGGGCGAACTTCGGCTTTCGCGCGTCGGTGCCGCACGTGCTGGGGATCACCTCGGGCTTCATGGTGCTGGTGGCTTCGGTGGGCTTCGGCCTCGCCGCGGTGTTCTCCCGCGCGCCCTGGGTCTACACCGCGATGCGCTGGCTCGGCGCGGCCTACCTGCTGTTCCTCGCGTGGCGCATCGCGCGTGCCGCGCCGCCCGAGCCCTCGCAGCGCCGCGCCGGCCCGGCGCGACCGATGCGCTACTGGGGCGCGGTGGCGTTCCAGTGGGTCAACCCGAAGGCCTGGCTGATGGCGCTCAGCGCGTTCAGCACCTACGTGCCGGCGGGCGGCGGCGCGCCGGTGGTGCTCGGCGCGGTCGCGCTGTACGGCGCGATCAACCTGCCGAGCGTCACGGCCTGGGCCATCGGCGGATCGCAGCTGCAGCGCTTCGTGCGCACGCGCCGACGCGCGCTGGCCTTCAACCTGGCGATGGCCGGCTTGCTCGTCGCTTCGTTGCTGCCGATGCTGCGTGCGCTGCCGCAGCCCGCCCGAGCGGGAGTGGCCAAGGCCGCGGCGGCGCGCGTTGCGGGCCGCGGCCACGTAAGCTGGCAGCCATGCACGCCGGCGCATCCACCGCAGCTGCGGCCTTCCTGAGCGGGCTCGGACTGGGGCTGGGACTGATCGTCGCGATCGGCGCCCAGAACGCCTTCGTGCTGCGCCAGGGGTTGCGCCGCGAGCATGTCGCTGCGGTCGTGGTGTTCTGTCTGCTGGCCGACGCCGCGCTGATCGCCGGCGGAGTCGCCGGCATGGCAGCGGTGCTCGGCCGGCATGCCTGGCTGGCGCGCGCGCTGGCGCTCGCCGGCGGGCTGTTCCTGGTCGTCTACGGCGTGCGCGCGCTGCTGCGCGCGCGCGACGCGCAGGGCCTGGCAGCGGCCGGCGACGGCGGCGCGCCGGGACTGCGAGGCACGCTGGCGCGGGCCGCCGCATTCACCCTGCTCAACCCCCATGTCTACCTCGACACCGTGCTGCTGGTGGGCAACGTCGGCGCGCGCCAGCCCGGGGCGCTGCGTGCGGTGTTCGCGCTGGGCGCGATCTGCGCCAGCCTGCTGTGGTTCAGCCTGCTGGGATTCGGCGCGCGCTGGCTCGCGCCCTGGTTCGCGCGGCCGCGGGCGTGGCAGCTGCTCGAGCTGCTGACCGGAGGCACGCTGCTCGTGCTGGGCCTGCGACTGCTGCCGCAGGCCTTCGGCTGAGCGCCAGGCGCAGCGCGCGGCGCCGCTCAGCCCTGGGCGCCGGTGTCGGCGACCAGCCCGAGCGCGCGCACCGCGGCCACCGCGCAGAGTTCGTCGTGGTCGGCGGTGTCGCCGGTGACCCCGATCGCGCCCAGCAGCGCCCCCCGCGCATCGCGCACCAGCACGCCGCCGGCCACCGGAACCACCCGGCCCGCGCTCAGGTCCGACAACGCGGCGTAGAAGGCCGGCTGCAACGCGGAGCGCCGCTCGATCTCGCGGCTGCCGAACCCCATCGCCAGCACGCCCCACGCCTTGCCGACCGCGATCTGCGGGCGCAGCAGGCTGGAGCCGTCCGAGCGCAGCAGCGCCATCAGATGCCCGCCCGAATCGAGCACCGCCGCGGTCAGCGCGGCCAGTCCGCGCTGCCGCCCCTCGGCCAGCGCGCGCTGGCACAGCTCCAGCGCGACATCCATCGTCCAGGTTCCGGCTTGTTCGTTCATCGGCTCCGTCCCTCCTGCGCGCGGCGATCGCGCCCTGCGCCCAGTGTAGGTGCGCCGCGGCGATAGACATCGACATCTGGCCGACAGGCGACTCGCTGCCGGAGCAGTGCGAGGCCACCCAGAAGAAGCAGGACGCAGTGATGGGCGACCTCCGCGTAGTCACCGCACCGCAGAAGTGGGCCTCCGGGGAAGACCTTGTTCCTCCTTGGACGGCTGCGCTCAGGCGTGGAGGCGGCACGGGCATCGCTGGGCATCGGCTGCGCGGTGCGCGCCCAGCTGCCAAGCCATGGGCTGGGCGGCGTGCAGGATCGGCACCACGACGACCACGAGTGCCTTGCGGAGAAGCGACGCGCATGGAAGGCATGGCCGGACTTCCCGCATGTCGCGCCTGCTTCCAGGCAAGAGGAGGTTGCGCGCAAGGCTGCTCGAGCTGCGGCGATTCCAACCACCCGATGCCGGGCAAGGCGTTGGCTGCCGTTCTCCTGGACCGGATCTGGAAGAGGGGCACGGTGCGGCCTGGGATGGCGCCTGGACATGGCCGAATGTAGTCCATAGACTACAATGCGATCATGCTCGAACTCCGGCAAACGAGCGTCTTCCGGAAGTGGTGGGGCAAGCTGCGTGACGCGCGAGCTCGCGCCTTGGTCGCCTCGCGATTGAACCGATTGGCCTATGGCCTATGGCCTGGCTGGCGACGTCGCGCCGGTCGGGGGCGGAATCAGCGAACTTCGGATCCATTACGGGCCCGGTTACCGCGTGTACTTCCAGCGCCGAGGCACGGTGCTGGTGATCTTGCTCTGCGGCGGGGACAAGGGCTCGCAAGCGCGGGACATCGAGACCGCAAAGCGTCTGGCGCGTGAGGGGAGGGAAGACAGATGAACGATCGATGGACGAACTTCAATCCGGCAGAACTGCTGGATTCGGACGAAGCCATTGCGGCCTTCATGGCCGATGCGTTCGAGTCCGGCGACGCCGGGTACATTGCCCAGGCTCTGGGCGTCGTCGCGCGAGCAAGAGGCATGAGCGATATCGCGCGCGAAACCGGGCTGTCGCGGGAACAGCTCTACCGATCATTCAGTGCCCGCGGCAATCCAACCCTGAAGACGACCCTGGCGGTGATGAAGGCGCTGCACATCGACCTGACGGCCAAGCCCGCGCGGACATGAAGCTCCGATCGGAGCTGTCGTCTGAAGGACAGCTTGGTGCCGGGAGGGGGACTCGAACCCCCACACCATCGCTGGCGGCGGATTTTGAGTCCGCTGCGTCTACCGATTCCGCCATCCCGGCCAAAGCGGGCCATTATTCCATAGCCGCCCGCGCTCAGCCGGTGTTGCGCAGTCCGGCGGCGATGCCGTTGATGCTCAGGTGGATGCCCCGCACCGTGCGCTCGTCGGTGTGGCCTTCGCGGAAGCGCCGCAGCAGTTCGACCTGCAGGTGGTTGAGCGGGTCGATGTAGGGGAAGCGGGCGCGGATGGATCGCGCCAGCGTCGGGTTGGTCTGCAGGAACTGCGACCAGCCGGTGATGTCGCGCAGCGCCTGCACGCTGGCCTGCCATTCGCGCTCGATGGCGCCGAACACCTTGCGTCGCAGCGCCGCATCGCCGACCAGCCGCGCGTAGTTGGAGGCCACCGCGAGGTCGGTCTTCGACAGCACCATGTCCATGTTGGACAGCAGCGCCTGGAAGAACGGCCACTCGCGGTGCATGCGCAGCAGCAGCGCGCGGCCCTCGTCGCCGTGCTCGGCGATGTAGGCGTGCACCGCGGTACCGAAGCCGTACCAGCCGGGCAGCGCGACGCGGCATTGCCCCCACGAAAAGCTCCAGGGGATGGCCCGCAGCTCGCCCAGCGCCGCGCCGGGCTTGCGCGAGGCCGGGCGGCTGCCGATGTTCAGCGAGGAAATCTCGCGCACCGGGGTCGCAGCGTAGAAGTACTCGGCGAAGCGCTGGTCGCGATACACCAGGTCGCGGTAGGCCTGCATCGCCGCCTGCGACAGTTCGGCGGCCGCCTCGCGGAAGGCCGCCGGCGCCGCGCTGCGCGTGCCGCGCGCGCGCGCCGCCGGGGCCGGCGCCGGCGTGGCCAGCAGCGTGGCCTCGAGGGTCGCGGCCACCAGGGTCTCGAGGTTGCGGCGGCCGATGTCGGCGTTGGCGTACTTGCTGGAGATCACCTCGCCCTGCTCGGTCAGGCGGATGCTGCCGCCCACCGTGCCCACCGGCTGAGCCAGGATGGCCTCGTAGCTGGGGCCGCCGCCGCGACCGACGCTGCCGCCGCGGCCGTGGAACAGCCGCAGCCGGATGCCGTGCGCCCGGCCGAGGTCGCGGAACAGGTCGGCCAGTGCGACCGAGGCCTTGTGCAATTCCCAGTTGGAGGTCAGGTAGCCGCCATCCTTGTTGCTGTCGGAATAGCCCAGCATGACCTCCTGCAGGCTGCCCGAGCCGGCGACCAGTTCGGGCAGGCCGGGCAGGTCGTACAGGCCGCGCATGATCTGCGGCGCGTTGCGCAGGTCCGCGATGGTTTCGAACAGCGGGACCACGATCAGCTCGGCTCGCGCGCCGGGGCTGCCCAGCGTGCCGTGCAGCAGCCCGCATTCCTTTTGCAGCAACAGCGCCTCGAGCAGGTCGCTGACGCTTTCGGTGTGGGAGATGATGGTCTGCCGCAGCGCCTGCTCGCCCAGGCTGCGGCGCGCCGCCCGTGCCGCCTCGAACACCGCCAGCTCGGAGCGCGTCAGCTCGCCGTAGTCGGCGTCGGGCACGCGCAGCGGCCGCGGGTCGCGCAGCGCGTGCAGCAGCAGCTCGATGCGCGCGGCCTCGTCGAGCGCGCTGTAGTCGGCGCAAAGCCGGGCCTGCGCGAGCAGCTCGGCGACCACCGCCTCGTGCTTGTCGGAGCTCTGCCGCAGGTCGAGGGTGGCCAGGTGGAAGCCGAACACCTCGACCGCCCGCAGCAGCGGATCCAGGCGCATGCGCGCCAGCGCTCCGGCGTGGTGCTCGACCAGCGAATCGCGCAGCACCCGCAGGTCGTCGGCCAGCGCCTGGGAGTCGGGGTAGGGTTGCGCCGGGCCGACTTCATGGCGCAGCGCCTGGGTGCCGCCGAGATCGCGCAGCGTGGCCGCGAGCCGGGCGTAGACCCCGATCAGCGCGCGCCTGTAGGGTTCGTCGCGGCGGTGTTCGCTCTGGTCGGGGGAGGCGTCGGCCAGCGCCAGCAGCTGCGGGCTGGCGCTGGCCAGCATCAGCGAGACCGACAGTTCCGAGCCGAGCTCGTGCACCTGGTCCAGGTAGTGGTTCAGCGCGGTGCGGGCCTGCAGCTGCAGTGCGTACTGCAGCGTCTCGGAGTTGACGAAGGGGTTGCCGTCGCGGTCGCCGCCGATCCAGTGGCCCATGCGGAAAAACGCCGGCA
Source organism: Pseudomonadota bacterium (assembly GCA_021845505.1). Lineage (GTDB taxonomy): Bacteria > Pseudomonadota > Gammaproteobacteria > Burkholderiales > Burkholderiaceae_C > Thiomonas_A. Next base: position 20,539 of record JAJZVU010000016.1, read on the forward strand.
GCCGCCAGGGCTGGCCGTCGGCGCGGGGGAACATCTCGTCCAGGCCCTGTTCGAGCTCGAGGTACAGCCGGGGGATCTCGGCGAGGAAGGTGCTGTCGTAGTACGACAGCGCGTTCTTGATCTCGTCGGATACCCGCAGCTTGGTGAAACGCAGCAGCCGGGTCTGCCACAGCTGGGTGATGCGCGCCCGCAGTTCGGCGTCGAGCTGGCGCTGGCGCGCCGGCGGCAGCCGGCCGTCGCGCGCGGCCAGCGCGCGGGCGATGCCGCGCTCGGCGTCGAGCAGGCTCTTGCGCTGCACCTCGGTGGGATGCGCGGTGAGCACTGGGGAGATCAGCGACTGGCAAAAGAATCCCTGCAATTGTTCGGGGCTGATCCCCGCGCGCTGCAGCTTGTGCAGCGCGGCGCGCACGCTGCCGGGTTGCGGGCGCGCGCTGGCCAGCTCGTGCGCCTGCCGGCGGCGCAGCACGTGGCGGTCCTCGGCGATGTTGGCGAGGATGGAAAAGTAGCTGAAGGCGCGGATCACCTTGACCGCCTGCTCGCGGGTCAGCCCCTTGAGCAGCCGGCGCAGCGCGCTGCCCTGGCTGGCGTCGCGCTGGCGATGGAAACCCACCGCGAGCTGGCGCACCCGTTCGACGGTGTCGAACATCTCGGGGCCCTCCTGTTCGCGCAGCACCTCGCCGAGCATGCGGCCGAGCAGCCGGATGTCTTCGAACAGGGCGCTGTCGTCGGGGGCGGGAGTCTGGCGGGTCGGCATGGCGGTCGCTGGGCAAAGGCGCAAAGGGCGCGGCCCGCTTGCGGCGGGCGGTGTCGGCAACGGGAAGGCGCTCGGCTGGCAGGCCCGACGCGAGAAGAAGGTGCGCGGGTACGCGAAGACGCGGTCGGGCGCGCCCATGCTAGCAGCGCCGGCCGGACTGCCGCGCCGCCCGGCCGGCGCGCGCTGCTACGATTCCCGGCATGTCCGATACCGTCTCGTCTCGCGCCGCGGCCGCCGCGGCAAGCCTGGTCATCGCCTCGCGCGAAAGCCGCCTGGCGTTGTGGCAGGCCGAGCATGTGCGCGCGCGGCTGCTCGAGCTCGACCCGGCGCTGGACGTGCGCATCGAGCCGATGACCACCCGCGGCGACCAGATCCTCGACCGCGCGTTGTCCAAGGTCGGCGGCAAGGGGCTGTTCGTCAAGGAGCTCGAGGCGGCGATGCAGCAGGGCCGCGCCGACCTGGCGGTGCATTCGCTCAAGGACGTGCCGATGCAGTTGCCGCAGGGCTTCGAGCTGTGTGCCATCCTGCAGCGCGAGGACCCGCGCGACGCCTGGGTGTCGGAGCGCGCGGGGCATTTCACCGAACTTCCCGCGGGGGCCGTGGTCGGCACCTCCAGCCTGCGCCGGGAGATGCAGATCCGCGCGCTGCGCCCGGATCTGCAGGTGCACCCGTTGCGCGGCAACCTCGACACCCGGCTGCGCAAGCTCGACGAAGGCCGCTTCGACGGCATCGTGCTGGCTGCCGCCGGGTTGCTGCGCCTGGGGCTGGAGTCGCGCATCCGCTGCCTGATCGATCCGGCGCAGATGCTGCCTGCCGCGGGCCAGGCGGCGCTGGGCCTGGAGATCCGCAGCGGCCGCGACGACCTGGCGGCGCGGCTGCTGCCGCTGCAGCACCGGCCGACCGCGCTGGCCACGCTGGCCGAGCGCGCGCTGGCGCGCGAGCTCGGCGGCAGCTGCACCACCCCGCTGGGCGCGCACGCGCAATGGTCGGGCGAGCGCCTGAGCCTGCGCGCGGTGCTCGGGCTGCCCGACGCCTCCCAGGTGCTGCACGTCGAGGTGCAGGCCGCGGTGGACGACGCCGCGCAGGCCGAGGCGCTGGGCCGCCAGGCCGCGTCGCGCCTGCACGAGCAGGGTGCTGCGCCGCTGCTTGCGCAGTTGCAGCGCGCGTGACGCGAGCGGGCAGCTGCGATGAGCGGCCCGGCCCCTTCCATCCCGCAGGCCAAGCGGATCATCCTGACCCGCGCCTGCGATCCCGCCGACGAAGGCGTGCCGTCGCCTCTGGAGCTGCAGTTGCGCGACGCCGGCGCGCGGGTGGAGCAGTTCGCGCTGATCCACCTGGCGCAACCGGCCGACGCGGCGGCGGCCAGGCAGGCCCTGCAGGACCTCGCGGACTACGTGCTGGCGGTACCGGTGAGCCCGGCCGCTGCGCGCGCCGCGTTGGGGTTGCTGGACCGGCCGTGGCCGGCGTCGTGCGCGCTGGGGCTGATCGGCGCGGCCAGCCGCGACGCCATGCGGCAGGGCCTGCAGGCGCGCGGCGAGTCGCCGCAGGCGTTGCGCTGGATCTGCGCCGAGCAGCCCGATGCCGATTCGGAGGCGCTGTGGCAGGCGCTGCAGCGCTGGCGCGCCGACTGGCATGGCGCGCCGGTGCTGCTGCTGCGCGGCGACGGCGGCCGCGAGTGGCTGGCCGATGCCTTGCGCGCCGCCGGCGCGCGGGTGCGGGTGCTGGAGGTCTACCGCAGGGTGGCCCCGGCCGCCGATGCGGCGCGGCTGCGCCGGCTGCGCGAACTGCTGCAGCCGGGGGACGCGTGGCAGATCGCCGCCGCCTCGGCGCTGCACAACCTGTGCGGCTTGCTGCGCGCGGCCGGCTTGCAGCCCCGCCAGGCGCTGGCCGGCCAGTGCGCGCTGGTCCACCATGCACGGCTGGCGCAGGCGGCGCGCGAGGCCGGTTTCGGGTGCGTCCGGACGGTCGCGTTCGACCCCCGCGGCTTGCTCGAGGCCTTGGGCGGCCGATGACCACCCGGCCGCGCGGGCGCGGCGCCGCGGGCCGGCGCCCCCTGATTTCCCCCACCGCGGGCGTACGCGCGACAACCCGGGATGGCGCGCCGGCCCAGCTTGCCTAGAATCGGCGCATGTCAGAGCCCATCGCACCCGACGATCAGCCGGCCGAGCCGGCGCCGGCCACTCCGGGGCCAGCGCCCGCGGTGACGCCCGCTTTGGCGTCCGCTTCGGCGTCCGCTTCGGCGCCCGCTGCACCGGGCATGACGCCGGGCGCGCTGCCGGGCCCGGCGCCCGCTGCCGCCGACCCGTTCGGCGCGCCGCCGGTCGCTTCCCCGGGGCGCCGAGGCGCGGTCGCGACCTGGCTTGCGATCGGCGCGCTGCTGGTGCTGCTGGGCGCGCTGGCGTGGTGGCTGAACCAGCGTCTGTACGCCACCCAGGAGGCCATCGCCCAGCGCCTGCAGCAGACGCAGACCCGCGCCATCGAGGCGCGCACCATCGCGTCGCAGAACGCCCAGGCCGTGCGCGACCTGGCCGGCAAGCTGGCGGTGATGCAGTCGCAGCTGCAGGACCTGGCCGCGCAGCGCGAAGCGCTGCAGCAGCTGGTGCAGCAGTTGGCCAAGACACGGGACGACGCCTTCCTCGGCCAGACCGCCGACCTCATCGGGCTGGCGCAGCAGCAGGCCGAGCTCAGCGGCTCGCTGCGCCCGCTGATCGACACGCTGCGCAGCAGCCTGCAGCGCCTGCAGCGCGCCGGCACGCCGCGCGCACTGCTGGTGGCGCGCGCGGTGCAGGCCGACCTGACTCGCCTGAAGGCGGCGGTGGTGCCCGACGTGCCGGTGGCGGCGCAGCGCCTGGACCAGTTGGCGGCGATGGTCGATGGCTTGCAGCCCCTGGGCTCGGCGCGGCCGCCCGGCAGCGAGCCCGCGCCGGCGGCGTCGGCGCCGGCGGCGACGGGCTGGCGGGCCTGGCTGGGCCGCCTGGGCGGGGCGGCGTGGCAGCAGGTGCGCAGGTTGTTCACGGTGACCCGGGTCGACAACCCGCAGGCGCTGCTGGCCTCGCCGTCGCAGCAGGCGTACCTGCGCGCCAACCTGAAGCTGCGCATCCTCAACGCCCGCCTCGACCTGCTGTCGCGCAACGCGGTGGCCTACGAATCCGACATGCACGACATCCGGCGCGCGCTCGTGACCCAGTTCAATATCCGCAGGCCTTCGGCCCAGCTGGCGCTGGCGCTGGCCGCCCAGGTCGCCGACGTCGACCTGACGGCCCAGCCGGCGGCGCACCTGCAATCGCTGCAGGTGCTCTCCGGCCTCGGACTGGGGAGCGATTGATGCGCTGGCTGGCGTGGCTGATCACCCTGGCGCTGGGCGCCGCGCTGCTGGCCATGGCGGCCAGCGGCCGGCCCGGCAACGTGGCCATCCTGCTGCCGCCGTACCGCATCGACCTGTCGCTCAACCTGGCGGTGCTGCTGCTGTTGCTGGCTTTCCTGTTGCTGTACGTGGCGGTGCGCGCGCTCAGCCTGCTGCTCGGGTTGCCGCGCGCGGCCGCGCAGTTCCGGTCGCGTCGCCGCGTGCAGGTGGCCGGCGCGGCGCTGCACGAGGCGCTGCTGCACCACCTCGGCGGGCGTTTCCGGCGCGCCGAGCGCGCCGCGGCGCGCGCCGCCGAGGTCGAGCCCTTCCGTCCCGGAGCCTTGCTGACCGCTGCCCAGGCGGCGCAGGCGATGCAGGCCTACGAGCGACGCGATGCCTACCTGGAGGCGTTGCCGCCGGCGGCGCGGGAAACCGGCAGCCTGCTGCAGGCGCAGTGGCAGATCCAGGCGCGCGATCCGCAGGCCGCGCAGCGCAGCCTGCGGGGCCTGTCGGGCGGCATGCAGCGGCGCACCCAGACACTGCGCCTGGCGCTGTCGGCCGCGCGGGCGTTGCACGACCATGCCGAGGTGCTGCGCCTGGCCGGCGCGTTGCGCAAGCACCATGGCCTGCACCCGGCGGCCGCGCAGGCGATGATCCACGCCGCCGCGCTGGGCTTGATCCGCCAGGCCGGAGCCGACGCGGAGGCGTTGCGCGCGCTGTGGAAGTCCTTCGAGCCGGCGCTGCGTCACGACCCGCAGCTGGCGGTGGCCGCGGCGCGCGGACTGGCGCAGGCCGGCGAGATGGAACAGGCGCGCGCGGTGCTGCTGGAAGCCTTGCGCGCGCCCGACGCCGAGCCGGCCGCGCTGATGCCGGCGCTGCGCGGCATGCTGGCCGGAATCGACGCCGGTTTTGTCGCGCAGGCCGAATCCTGGATGGATCGCTGGCCGCAGGAGTCGCAAGCCAGCTTCCTGGCGGCGCGAGCGTGCGCCGAACTGGAACTGTGGGGCAAGTCGCAGCAATACCTGCAGCGCGCGCTCGAGCAGTGCCAGCCCGACGAGCGTCGCTTGCGCGGCCAGGTCCACGCCGCGCTGGCGCGCCTGCAGGAGCGCATCGAGCGCGAGGACCAGGCGATGCGCCACTGGCGGCTGGCCGCGGTCGACCTGGCCAACGACGACGGCGGTCCCGCCGGCGGCGCCTGAGCCGCCGTGGCGTCGCCGCGCGTGGCGACCGCGCAGCGGCTGGGGCGGCTGCTGCGACGCGAGCGCCTGGCGCTGGGCTTCGGCGCGCTGACCCTGCTGCTGGCGGTGGCCGACCCGCGCCCCTGGGCGCGCTGGCGAGACTGGCTGGAACTGCCCACGCTGCTCGGCCTGCTGGCGCTGCTGGCCAGCATCGAGGGCGTGCGCGCCAGCGGCGCGGTGCAGCGCGCTGCGCAAAGGCTGGCGCGACGCGCGCGCAGCCAGCGCGGCCTGGCGGTGATGCTGGTGCTGGGATCGGCGCTGCTGGCGATGGCGCTGACCAACGACGTCAGCCTCTTCCTGCTCGTTCCGCTGACCCTGGAACTCGGGCGCGGCGGCGACCTGCCGGTGCGCCGGCTGGTGATCCTCGAGGCGCTGGGGGTCAATGCCGGATCGACCCTCAGCCCGGTGGGCAATCCGCAGAACCTGTTGTTGTGGCGCGAGTCGGGCTTGTCGATGCTGCAGTTCGCCGAGCGCATGCTGCCGGCCTTCGCGGTGATGCTCGCGCTGTTGCTGCTGACCGTGCGGCTGGTGGTTCCCGCGCGGGCCGTGCACCCCGACGGCGGCGCGCCGCCGCCGCCGTTGCGCGGCGCGCTGGCGGCCGTGTCGGCGCTGCTGCTGCTGGCGGTGCTGGCGCTGCTGCAGGCCGGCCTGGCCGCGTGGGCGGCGCTGCTGGTGCTGGCGGTGTTCGCGCTGGGCTGGCGCGAGGTGCTGCGGCGCCTGGACTGGGGCTTGCTGGCGACCCTGGCGGCGATGTTCGTCGGGCTCGGGCATCTGGCGGTGTGGCCGCCGGTGCAGCGCTGGATCGGCGCATGGGCCTGGCGCGAACCGCTGCCGGGCTACCTCGGCGCCATCGTGCTGTCGCAGGGGTTGAGCAACGTGCCGGCCACGGTGCTGCTGCACGGGCTGGTCGCCTCGCCGATGCGGCTGGCGGTGGCGGTGAACGTCGGCGGCTTCGGGCTTGCGATGGGCTCGCTGGCCAACCTGATCGCGTTGCGCCTGCACGGCGAGCGCGGCGCTCTGGCGGAGTTCCATCGCATCAGCGTGCCCTTCCTGCTGGCGTGCGCGCCGGCGGTGTGGGCGGTGCAGCGCCTGCTGGGCGGGTGACGCCGGCAGCAGCGACCCCGCCATGCCAGAATACAGCCCAGGAGAATCCCAGATGCCCGCGTACAAGACCCTGGAACAGACCATCGGAGGCACCCCGCTGGTGCGACTGCAGCGCGTCGGCGCTGCCGACAACGAGCGTCGCGGCAACGTGCTGCTGGCCAAGCTGGAAGGCAACAACCCGGCCGGCTCGGTCAAGGACAGGCCGGCGTTGTCGATGATCCTGCGCGCCCGCGAGCGCGGGCAGATCCGCCCCGGCGACACGCTGATCGAGGCGACCTCGGGCAACACCGGCATCGCGTTGGCGATGGCCGCGGCGATCCTGGGTTTCCGCATGGTGCTGATCATGCCCGAGGACCTGTCGGTCGAGCGCGCGCAGACCATGCGCGCCTACGGCGCCGAGCTGATCCTCACGCCGCGCAGCGGGGGCATCGAGTACTCGCGCGACCTCGCCGAGCAGATGCAGCGCGAAGGCAAGGGGCTGGTGCTCGATCAGTTCGCCAACAGCGACAACCCGCGCGCGCATTACGAAACCACCGGGCCGGAGATCTGGCGCGATACCGAGGGCACGGTGACCCATTTCGTGTCGTCGATGGGAACCACCGGGACCATCACCGGGGTCTCGCGCTACCTCAAGGAGCGCAACCCGGCGGTGCAGGTGGTCGGCGCGCAGCCCGACGAGGGCTCGCGCATCCCCGGCATCCGCAAGTGGCCGCAGGAGTACCTGCCGAAGATCTACCAGCCGCAACTCGTCGATCGGCTCGAACTGGTCAGCCAGGCGGCGGCCGAATCGATGGCCAGGCGGCTGGCGCGGGAGGAGGGCCTGTTCTGCGGAATCAGCTCGGGCGGTGCCTGCGAGATCGCGCTGCGACTGGCGCGCGAACTGCGCGACGCGACCATCGTGTTCATCGTCTGCGATCGCGGCGACCGCTACCTGAGCACCGGAGTGTTCCCGGCCGCCTGAGGCGCCCGCGCGCCCGGGGCCTACAATCGAGGGTCGGCGTTCGGGATGCCGGGGCCGCAACGGAGAGGAGCATGGGCGCGCAAGGCGAGGCATTGGACAAGGTGGACAACGAGGTCGACGCGCGCGGCATGAACTGCCCGTTGCCGATCCTCAAGGCCAAGAAGGCGTTGTCGGCGATGCACAGCGGCGAGGTGCTGCGGGTGCTGGCCACCGACCCCGGTTCGATGCGCGACTTCCAGGCCTTCGCCCGCCAGACCGGCCACCAGCTGGTCGCGCAGACCGAGCGGGACGGAGTGTTCTCGCACCTGCTGCGGCGCCGCTGACACGCTGTGGCGGGCGCGCCGCCGCGACCCGAGCGGGGGCGTTTCAGGTCGACTCGGCGGCGGCCGCCTGCAGTTGCGGGGTGACCCGCGCGTGGGCGGTGGTCACGTGGTCGCGGATCGCCTGCGCCGCAGCCTCGGCGTCGCCTGCTGCGATGGCCTCGAGGATCGCCGCATGCTCGCTCCATACCGCGCCGGCCAGCTCGGGGTGGCGCAACACCTCGCCCATCGCCCGCCGCAGGTGCTGCCAGTGGGTGCCCATGGTCTCGACGATCAGCGCATTGCCGCTGGTCTCGTAGATCCACGAGTGGAAGGCCACGTCGGCGAGCAGGCGCGCCTGCGCGTCGTCGCGGCTGGCCGCGCGGCGGCCCTGCTCGACCAGCGCGCGGCCGCGCTCGATCTGCTCGCGTCCGGCACGCCGCGCCGCCAGCGCGGCGGCCAGCGGCTCCAGCGCCGAGCGCAGTTCGTAGATGGCGTCGAAGCGTGCGCGGTCGACCGCGGCGACCTGCAGCCCGCGCCGCCCACGCTCGACCAGGAAGCCCTGCAGCCGCAGCCGCGCCAGCGCGGCCATCACCGGCTGGCGCGACACCTGCAGGCTGGCGGCGAGTTCGTCCTGGGTGACGCGCTGCCCGGGCGCCAGCGCGCCGTCGCAAATGGCATCGAGGATGCGGTCGTAGACCTGATCGACCAGGGTGCGTTGGGGCTGCAGCGACTCGATCGGCATGGTGGGGGTGGCGGCGGGCGCATCGGGATAAGGGAAAACCCTTAATCCTTGTTTTCGTATACCGTATACGATAATACCCGGACCCGAGCTGGGTGTCACCCGTTTCCCTACCCCCAGGAAGAGTTTGCCCATGGACTCATCACCGATCCGCGTGCTGCTGGCGAAAGTCGGGCTCGACGGCCACGACCGCGGGGTCAAGGTCGTCGCCCGCACCCTGCGCGACGCCGGCATGGATGTCATCTACTCCGGGCTGCACCGCTCGCCCGAGGAGGTGGTCAACACCGCGATCCAGGAGGATGTCGACGTGCTCGGCGTGAGCCTGCTTTCGGGTGTGCAGCTCACCGTGTTCCCGAAGATCTTCAAGCTGCTGCGGGACAAGGGAGCCGACGACCTGATCGTCATCGCCGGCGGCGTGATGCCCGACGAGGACGCCGAGGCCATACGCGGCATGGGGGTGCGCAAGGTGCTGCTGCAGGACACCCCGCCGCAGGAGATCGTCGATTCCATCCGGCGCCTGGTCGCCGAGCGCGGCCCGCGCTGAGACCGGACACCACCATGGACATGGAAGAGTGGAGTTTTCCCGTCGCGTACGACGAACACTACCTGCCTCCCGCCGACAGCCGCTACTGGTTCCCGCGCCGCGAGACCATGCCGCCGGCCGAGCGCGAGCGGGCGATCCTCGAGCGGCTGCGCCAGGTCTGCCAGTACGCGTGGGACCATGCCGAGTTCTACCGCCGCAAGTGGGATGCAGCCGGCTTCCACCCCAGCCAGCTCAGGTCGCTGGAGGACTTCGAGCAGCGCGTGCCGGTGGTCACCAAGGCCGACCTGCGCGCCTCGCAGTCGGCGCATCCGCCTTTCGGCGACTACCTGTGCGTGGACGACTCGGAGATCTTCCATGTCCACGGCACCAGCGGCACCACCGGCAGGCCGACGGCCTTCGGCATCGGCAGGGCCGACTGGCGCGCCATCGCCAACGCCCATGCGCGCATCCTGTGGGGCATGGGGCTGCGCCCGGGCGACATGATCTGCGTGGCCGCGGTGTTCAGCCTGTACATGGGCAGCTGGGGCGCGCTGGCGGGCGCCGAGAGGCTGGGCGCCAAGGCCTTTCCCTTCGGCGCCGGCGCGCCGGGGATGACCGCGCGCCTGGCGCAATGGCTGGCGCTGATGAAGCCGGCGGCCTTCTACGGCACGCCCAGCTACGCGATCCACCTGGCCGAGGTGGCGCGCGAGGAAAAGCTCGATCCGCGCTCCTTCGGGCTGCGCTGCCTGTTCTTCTCCGGCGAGCCGGGCGCCTCGGTCGCCGGGGTCAAGGACCGCATCGAGGACCTGTACGGCGCCGCGGTGTACGACTGCGGCTCGATGGCCGAGATGTCCCCGTTCATGAACGTGGCCGGCAGCCAGCAGAGCAGCCAGGGCATGTTGTGCTGGCAGGACCTGGTGTACACCGAGGTGTGCGACCCGACGAGCCTGCGCCGCGTGCCCTACGGCCAGCGCGGCACCCCGGTCTACACCCACCTGGAGCGCACCAGCCAGCCGATGATCCGGCTGTTGTCGGGCGACCTGACTCTGTGGACCGACGAGCCCACGGCCTGCGGCCGCACCTACCCGAGCCTGCCGCAGGGGATCTTCGGGCGCATCGACGACATGTTCACCATCCGCGGGGAGAACATCTACCCCAGCGAGATCGACGCCGCGCTGAACCAGCTGCAGGGCTACGGAGGCGAGCACCGCATCGTGATCACCCGCGAGTCGGCGATGGACGAGCTGCTGCTGCGCGTCGAGGCCGACGAGCCGATCCACCGCGCCGGAGCCGCGGCGCTGGAGGCCTTCCGCGCGGCCGCGTCGCGCCAGTTGCACACCATGCTGGGGGTGCGGGCGAAGGTGGAGGTCGTCGCGCCGCACTCCATCGCCCGCACCGATTTCAAGGCGCGGCGGGTGATCGACGACCGCGAGGTCTTCCGGTCGCTGAACCGGCAACTGCACGACGCGGGCTGAGGCGGCCATGGCCTACGTCGCATCGCTGGAATTGCTGCGTCGCTTGCGCGAAGGCGATGCCTGGGCGCTGGGGCGGCTGATCTCCCGCGCCGAGGCGGGGGTCGCGGAGGCGCGGCCCGCGCTCGCCGAGGTCTACCGCAGCGCCGGCAGCGCCCATGTCATCGGCCTCACCGGGGTGCCGGGCAGCGGCAAGTCGACCCTGGTCGCCAAGCTGACCGCGGCGCTGCGCGCGCGCGGCGAGAAGGTGGGAATCGTCGCCATCGACCCGTCGAGCCCGTATTCCGGGGGGGCGATCCTCGGCGACCGCATCCGCATGTCGGAACTGGCCGAGGACCCCGGGGTGTTCATCCGCAGCATGGCCACGCGCGGCGCGACGGGGGGCATGGCGCGCGCCGCGCTGGACGCGGTCGACGTGCTCGACGTCGCCGGCTTTCGCACCATCCTGCTGGAGACGGTCGGAGTCGGCCAGGACGAGGTCGAGGTGGCGCACGCTTCCGACACCACGGTGGTGGTGTCGGCCCCGGGGCTGGGCGACGAGATCCAGGCCATCAAGGCCGGGGTGCTGGAAATCGCCGACATCCACGTGGTCAGCAAGTGCGACCGCGACGATGCGTTGCGCACCCTGACCGACCTCAAGCAGATGCTGACCCTGGGAACCCTGGTCGGACCGAAGCGCGAGTGGGCGATCCCGGTGGTCGGCGTGAGTTCGTACAGCGGGCAGGGGATCGACACCCTGCTCGAGCGCATCACCGCCCATCGCGACGCGCTGGCCGCGTCCGAGCTCGGGTCGCAGCGGCGGCGCCGTGTCGCCCAGTTCCGGCTGGAAAAGACCGCGCAGACCCTGCTGCTCGAGCGCTTCGCGGCGGGCGCGCGGGGCTTCGCCCCGGCGCTGGCCGCCAGCCTGGTCGATCGGGCCACCGATCCCTACGCGGCGGCGGGTCGGTTGATCGCCCAGACCCTACACGAGGAGTTTTCCGATGAGCTGGCTTGATCCGAAGCAGCGCGATGCGCTGCAATCCGAACGCGCATCGTGGGAAGAGCAGGAGGTCGCGGCCTTCCTGCGCAAGCAGCCCGAGCGCAAGGAGCAGTTCCACACCATCGGCGACATCCCGGTGCAGCGCACCTACACCGCCGCCGACATCGCCGATACCCCGCTGGAGGACATCGGCCTGCCCGGGCGCTATCCCTTCACCCGCGGGCCGTACCCGACCATGTACCGCAGCCGCACCTGGACGATGCGGCAGATCGCCGGGTTCGGCACCGGGGAGGACACCAACCAGCGCTTCAAGTACCTGATCGCCCAGGGGCAGACCGGGATTTCCACCGACTTCGACATGCCCACGCTGATGGGCTACGACTCCGACCATCCGATGAGCGACGGCGAGGTCGGGCGCGAGGGCGTGGCCATCGACACCCTGGCCGACATGCGGGCGCTGCTGGCCGACATCGACCTGGAAACCATCTCGGTGTCGCTGACCATCAACCCGACCGCGTGGATCCTGCTGGCGATGTACGTCGCGCTGGCGCAGGAACGGGGCTACGACCTGAACAAGCTGTCGGGGACCGTGCAGGCCGACATCCTGAAGGAGTACATGGCGCAGAAGGAGTACATCTACCCGATCGCTCCTTCGGTACGCATCGTCCGCGACATCATCACCTACTCGGCGCGCAACCTCAGGCGCTACAACCCGATCAACATTTCCGGCTACCACATCTCCGAGGCCGGATCGTCGCCGCTGCAGGAGGCCGCCTTCACGCTGGCCAACCTGATCACCTACGTCGAGGAGGTGACCCGCACCGGAATGCAGGTCGACGAGTTCGCTCCGCGGCTGGCGTTCTTCTTTGTCTCGCAGGGCGACTTCTTCGAGGAGGTGGCCAAGTTCCGCGCGCTGCGACGCTGCTACGCGAAGATCATGAAGGAGCGCTTCGGGGCGCGAAACCCCGAGTCGATGCGCCTGCGCTTTCACTGCCAGACCGCCGCGGCGACCCTGACCAAGCCGCAGTACAAGGTCAACATCGTGCGCACCGCGCTGCAGGCGCTGTCGGCGGTGCTCGGCGGGGCGCAGTCGCTGCACACCAACGGCTACGACGAGGCCTTCGCGATTCCCACCGAGGACGCGATGAAAATGGCCCTGCGCACCCAGCAGGTCATCGCCGAGGAGAGCTGCGTCACCCAGGTCATCGACCCGCTGGGCGGCAGCTACTACGTCGAGGCGCTGACCACCGAGTACGAGCGTCGCATCTTCGCGCTGCTCGACGAAGTCGACGAGCGCGGCGGCACGATCAAGTTGATCGAGCAGGGCTGGTTCCAGAAGCAGATCGCCGACTTCGCCTACGAGACGGCGCTGCGCAAGCAGTCGGGCGAAAAGCCGGTGATCGGGGTCAACCGTTTCGTCGAGGCCGAGGAACGGGCGGACATCGAGATCCATCCCTACGATCCCAGCACCGCCGAGCGGCAGATCGCCCGCACCCGGCGGGTACGGGCCGAGCGCGACGAGCCGAAGGTGCAGGCGCTGCTCGAACAGCTGCTGGAGGTGGCCAGGGACCCGTCGCGCAACATCATGCCCATCACCATCGAGCTGGTCAGGCAGGGGGCGACGATGGGCGACATCGTCGAGCGCCTGAAGACCCTGTGGGGAACCTACCGCGAGACCCCGGTTTTCTGAAGGCCATGGGAGCCCCGGTCCTGCAGTCCCACAGCGCCGCCGCGGTCATCGCGCGCCTCCTGCGGCTGCGCGGAGTGGACCGGGTGTTCGGGCTGTGCGGCGGCCATGTGATGCCCATCTGGATGCGCCTGGACGCCGAGGGCATCGCGATCGTCGACGTGCGCGACGAGCGCGCCGCGGTCTACATGGCTCACGCCTACGCCGAGCTCAGCGGCAGGCCGGGGGTCGCGCTGGTCACCTCCGGACCCGGGGTGACGAACGCCATGACCGGCATCGCCAATGCCCATGTGGCGCGCGCGCCGGTGCTGGTGCTGTCGGGCACTCCGCCGCGGCCCCAGCAGCACCGCGGAGCGCTGCAGGACCTGGACCACCCGGCGATGCTGCGGGGTATCACCCGCTACGCGCGCACGGTGCGCGAGCCGGCGCAGGTGCCGCAGGCGCTGGACGAAGCGCTGGCGGCGGCCGGCGGCCAGGCCGGCGGCGAGCCCGGCCCGGCCTTCGTGGATTTCCCCACCGACACCCTGCGCGCGCCGGTTCCGCAGGCCGCGCAGCTCGCCGAGCACATGCAGCCGCGCGCGCCGGCGCGCATCGTCCCCGACCCGCAGGCCATCGAGAGCGCGTTCGCGTTGATCGCCGGCGCCAGGCGTCGCCTGGTGATCGGCGGGCGCGGCGCGCGCAACGCCGCGGCCGAACTGGCGCGCCTGCTCGACGCCACCGGCGCGGTCTTCCTCGACACCGGGGAGTGCAAGGGCGTGCTGCCGGAGGACCACCCGGCCGGGGTGTCGGCGGTGCGCAGCGCGGCGATGGCCGAGGCCGACCTGGTGATCACCGTCGGACGCAAGCTCGACTTCCAGCTGGGCTACGGCTCGCCCGCGGTGTTCGGCGACGCGCGCTGGCTGCGCATCGGCGACCATGCCGCGGAATTGCGCGACAACCGCCGCGGCGAAGTCGAGCTGCTGGCCACCCCCGCGCTGGCGCTGCAGGAGCTGGCCGTCCGCTGCGCGGGCCGCGTGGACGGGGCCGACGCGGCGTGGCGCGAGCGCCTGCGCGGCGAGCACCTGCGGCGGGCGCAACGCGCCCGGCAGGCGATGGCCGAGGCCGCGAGCGACGGCGAGGGTTTCATGCACCCCAACCGTCTGTTGCACGAGGTGCAGCGTGCCATCGGGGACGATGCCGTGGTGGTCGCCGACGGCGGCGACTTCCTGTCCTTCGCGCGCGTGGGGATCCGTTGCGCGACCTACCTCGACCCCGGCTCGCTGGGCTGCCTGGGAGTGGGCACCGCCTTTGGCATAGGCGCCGCGCTGGCGGTGCCGCAGCGCCTGGTGGCCGTGCTGACCGGAGACGGCGCCTTCGGCTTCAACTGCATGGAGATCGACACCGCGGCGCGGCATCGCGTGCCGTTGCTGGTGGTGGTCGCCAACAACGGCGCCTGGCAGATCGAGGTGCACGACCAGGCGAGCAGCCACGGCCGCGTCGTCGGCACGCGGCTGCAGCGCGCGGACTACGCGGCGATGGCGCGGGCCTTCGGCGCGCACGCCGAGCGGGTCGAGCGCGCCGAGGAGCTGCCGCAGGCGCTGGCGCGCGCGCTGGACGCGCTGGCGCAGGGCAGGCCGGCGCTGCTCGATGTGCAGGTCCGTGGCGATGTGGTGTCCTCCGACGGCAAGTCGGGGCTGGCCTGGGTGCCCGACCTGCAGCCGCTGGAGGCCTGGGACACCGCCGAGCGCAACTGGCGGCAGGGTGCGGGGCCGCGGCCGCACGCCGAGCCTGCGGGCCCCGAGGCCAGCGCCGCGCGATGAGCGCCACGCCGAACCTGGTGGCCTATGCCGACGCCCGGCCGGTGCTGCTCGGCGAGGTCGCGCTGGCGCTGCCCGGGCACGCGGTGATCGGCCGCGTCACCCTGGGGCGCGGGGCGCGCCTGGGCGCAGGCAGTGTCATTCGCGCCGACGGGCACTACGTGCGGGCCGGTGACGACCTCGAACTCGGGCGCGGCGCCACGGTGCACATCGCCCACGACCTCCATCCCACGCTGATCGGCGAACGGGTGTGCGTCGGCGCCGATGCGGTGGTGCACGCCTGCACGCTGGGCGACGAAGTGGTGGTCGAGGAGGGCGCGGTGGTGCTCGACGGCGCGCGAGTCGGCGACGGCGTGGTGCTGGAGGCGCACAGCGTGGTGTTTCCGCGCAGCGTGCTCGAGCCGGGTACCCTGTATTCCGGCAGCCCCGCGCGGCCGCTGCGCAGGCTCGATTCCAGCGAGCGCGCCGAGCGCGCCCGGGCGCTGCGGTCGCGCAATGCCGCGGACGCGGCCGCGGCCGACTGGCCGTGCCGCACGCTGCCGCAGGCCGCCGCCGCCGAGGTGTTCGTCGCCGCGACCGCCTGCCTGCAGGGCCAGGTGCGGCTGGGCCAGGCCGGCAGCGTCTGGTATGGCTGCCGGCTGGATGCGAACGCCGCGCCCATCGAGCTCGGGGCGCGCTGCAACGTGCAGGACAACTCGCAGCTGCTGGCCCGCGGGCCGGGGATCGTGCTGGGCGAGGACACGACGGTCGGTCACAACGTGCACCTGGCCGACTGCAGCGTCGGGGCGCGCTGCCTGATCGGCATGGGCAGCCGCATCGCCGCGGGCACGGTGATCGCCGACGACACCTTCGTCGCGGCGGGCTGCACGACCCTTGCGGGCCAGCGGCTGGACGGCGGGCTGGTGTGGGGCGGGCGGCCGGCGCGGGTGCTGGGCGAACTCGACCAGACCAAGCGCCGGCTGGTGTTGCTGACCGTGCAGACCTACCGGGAATACGCCAGGGTGCTGGGGCAGGCTCAGCGCGCGTAGGCGCGGCGGGCGCGGCGCTTCAGCCCAGTTGCAGGCCCTTCAGGTAGGCGGCCAGCGCAGCGCCGGTCTCCGGGTGGGCCAGCCCGAGTTGCACGGTGGCTTCCAGATAGCCCTGCTTGCTGCCGCAGTCGTAGCGCCGGCCGCTGTAGCGGTAGGCATACACCGCCTCCTCGCCGAGCAGCGCGGCGATGCCGTCGGTGAGCTGGATTTCCGAGCCGGCTCCCGGGGCGACATGCCGCAGGTGGTGGAACACCCGCGGGCTGAGCACGTAGCGCCCGACCACCCCCTGGGTGCTGGGAGCCTGTTCCGGGGAGGGCTTCTCGACAATCCCGTCCAGCGAGGTCAGCCCGGGCAGGATCTCCTGGCCGCTGACAATGCCGTAGCGCCTCGTCTGCTCGCGCGGCACGTCCTCGGTGGCGATCACGCTGCGGCCATGGCGGGCATGCACCTCGACCATCTGCGCCATCACCGGGGGTCGGCCGACCAGCAGGTCGTCGGCCAGCAGCACCGCGAAGGGCTCGTCGCCGACCAGCCGCTCGGCGCACAGCACCGCGGCTCCCAGCCCGTTGGCCACCGGCTGGCGCACGAACACGCACTGCACGTCGGCCGGCTTGACGCTGCGCACCACGTCGAGCAGCGCGCTCTTGTGGGCCGCGGCGAGCTCGCTCTCGAGTTCGTAGGCGGTGTCGAAGTGGTCCTCGATCGCCCGCTTGTGGCGGCCGGTGACAAAGATCATTTCGGTGATGCCGGCCGCGTAGGCCTCCTCGACCGCGTACTGGATCAAGGGCTTGTCGACCACCGGCATCATCTCCTTCGGAGTGGCCTTGGTCGCCGGCAGGAAGCGGGTGCCCAGTCCCGCCACCGGGAACACGGCCTTGGTGATCTTCGGGGTCATGGTCGTCGAACCTCCATCGGATGGTCAGGCCAGGCGCGCGAGCTGCTCGCGCACCTTGGCGAGGGTGGCGCCGAAGTCGGACAGGCGCTGTCGCTCCTGCTCGACCACCGCGGCCGGGGCGCGCTCGACGAACGACGGCTTGGCCAGCTTGGCCTCGGCCTTGGCGATCTCGCCCAGCAGGCGCTCGGCCTCGCGCTGCAGCCGCTGGCGCTCGGCGTTGCGGTCGACCTCGATGAACAGCGCCAGGCTGGCCTCGCCGACCTGCGCGGTGGGCGCCGCCTGCACGGCCTGCAGCCACTGCTGCCGGCCGTCGAACAGCCGCAGTTCGGACACCCGCGCCAGCGCCTGCAGCGCCGGCGCATGGCGCTGCAGCAGCGCGGTGTCGCCGCAGGCCAGCAGCGGCAGGCGCTGCGCCGGCGACACGCCGAGTTCGCCGCGCAGGTTGCGGCAGGCGTCGACCCATTGCTTGAAGGCGGCGATCTCGGCCTCGGCGCGCGCGTCGAGCTTGTCCGGCCGGGCCTGCGGGTAGCGCGCCAGGCTGAGGGTGGCGCCGCCTCCGCCGGCCAGCGGCGCGACCTTCTGCCACAGCTCCTCGGTGATGAACGGCAGGATCGGGTGCGCCAGCCGCAGCACCGTCTCCAGGACACGCAGCAGCGTACGGCGGGCGCCGCGGCGCAGCGCCGGGCTGGCGCCGGCGATCTGCACCTTGGCGATTTCCAGGTACCAGTCGCAGTACTCGCTCCAGACGAACTGGTAGATGGCCTGCGCGGCGAAGTCCAGCCGGTAGTCCGCCAGCCCCTGCGCCACCTCCTGCTCGACCCGCTGCAGCAGCGAGACGATCCAGCGGTCGGCCGCGGAAAAGTCCAGGTAGCCCTCGGGACCGCAATCGCCATGGCATTCGGCCATGCCGCGCTCGCGGTCGTCCAGATCGGCCGTCTGCATCAGCACGAAGCGCGTGGCGTTCCACAGCTTGTTGCAGAAATTGCGGTAGCCCTCGCAGCGCTTGGAGTCGAAGTTGACATTGCGCCCCAGCGTGGCCATCGACGCGAAGGTCAGTCGCAGCGCATCGGCACCGAAGGCCGGGATGCCGGCCGGGAACTCCTGCTCGGTGGCCTTGCGCACCTGCGGCGCGAGTTCCGGGCGGCGCAGCCCGGCGGTGCGCTTGTCCAGCAGCGACGGCAGGTCGACGCCGTCGATCAGGTCCACCGGGTCGAGCACGTTGCCCTCGGACTTGCTCATCTTCTTGCCGTGGGCGTCGAGCACCAGGCCGTGTATGTACACATCGCGGAAGGGCACGCTGCCGGTGAAATGGGTGGTCATCATGACCATGCGCGCGACCCAGAAGAAGATGATGTCGTAGCCGGTGACCAGCACCGACGACGGCAGGAACAGCTGCAACTCGCGCGTGGCGTCGGGCCAGCCCATGGTCGAGAAGGGCACCAGCGCCGAGGAGTACCAGGTGTCGAGCACGTCCTCGTCGCGCCGCAGCTCGCCGGCGTAGCCGGCGGCGTCGGCCCGCGCCCGCGCCTCCTGCTCGCTGCGCGCGACGAACAGTTCGCCGCCCTGTCCCCACCACGCCGGGATCTGGTGGCCCCACCACAGCTGCCTGGAGATGCACCAGTCCTGGATGTTGGCCATCCACTGCTCGAAGGTGTTGATCCAGTTGTCGGGGACGAAGCGCACCTGGCCGCTGCGCACCGCGTGCAGCGCCTTGTCGGCCAGGGTGCGGCCATCGGGGCCGGGCCGGGTGGTGGCGACGAACCACTGGTCGGTGAGCATCGGCTCGACCACCTGGCCGGTGCGGGTGCAGCGCGGGATCACCGACTGGTGCTTCTTCACTTCGACCAGCGCACCGTCGGCCTGCAGCTGCGCGACCACCCGCGAGCGGGCCTCGAAGCGGTCCAGGCCTCGCCAGGGCTGCGGCACCTGGTCGTTGAGGCGGGCGTCGGCGGTCAGCACCTGGATCATGTCCAGACCGTGGCGCTGGCCGACCTGGTAGTCGTTGAAGTCGTGCGCGGGCGTGACCTTCACCGCGCCGGTGCCGAACTCGCGGTCGACCGCGGTGTCGGCGATGATCGGCACCAGCCGGCCGCTCAGCGGCAGGCGCACACGCTTGCCGACCAGCGCCTGGTAGCGCGGATCCTCGGGGTGCACCATCACCGCGGTGTCGCCGAACAGGGTCTCCGGGCGGGTGGTCGCGACCACCACGCCGCCGCTGCCGTCTTCCAGCGCGTAGCGCAGGTGCCAGAGCGAGCCTTCCTCGGGCGCGCTCTCGACCTCCAGGTCGCTGACCGCGCTGCGCAGCACCGGGTCCCAGTTGACCAGGCGCTTGCCGCGGTAGATCAGGCCCTGCTCGTACAGCCGCACGAAGGTCTCGACGACCACCCGCGAGCGCTCGTCGTCCATCGTGAAGTACTCGTGCCGCCAGCTCAGCGAGTCGCCCAGGCGGCGCATCTGCCGTGCGATGGTGCTGCCCGAGTGGCGCTTCCACTCCCAGACGCGGTCGACGAAGGCCTGGCGCCCGAGGTCGTGGCGGCTCAGCCCGGCCTGCTGCAGCTGGCGCTCGACGACGATCTGGGTGGCGATCCCGGCGTGGTCGGTACCCGGGACCCACAGGGTGTTGTGGCCGAGCATGCGGTGCCAGCGGGTCAGCGTGTCCATCACCGTGTGGTTGAAGGCATGCCCCATGTGCAGCGTGCCGGTCACGTTGGGAGGCGGCAACTGGATGCAGAACGACGGCCGCGCGGGATCGAGCGTCGGCTCGAAGCAGCCCAGCTGTTCCCAGCGCGCGCTCCAGCGCGCCTCGATGTCGGCAGGCTCGAAAGACTTGGCGAGTTCGGTCATACTCGGGTGGGACGGCAGGCAGCGCGCAAAAACGGTGCCCAGAAGGAGGTGCCCAAAAGCGTTTCATTGTAGGCGTCGCGCCGCGACCCGCCGGGCTGCGCTTCTACAATGGCGGCATGTCCGATTTGCTCGACCGGCTCAATCCCGAACAGCTGGCGGCGGTGACCCTGCCGGCGCAAAGCGCCCTGGTGCTGGCCGGCGCGGGCAGCGGCAAGACGCGCGTGCTGACCACCCGTATCGCCTGGCTGATCGCCAGCGGCCTGGCCTCCCCGGCGTCGATCCTGGCGGTGACCTTCACCAACAAGGCGGCCAAGGAAATGCTGGCGCGCCTGGGGGCGATGCTGCCGATCCCGCTGCGGGGCATGTGGATCGGCACCTTCCACGGCCTGTGCAACCGCTTCCTGCGCGCCCACTGGCGCAGCGCCGGGCTGCCGCAGGCCTTCCAGATCCTCGACACCCAGGACCAGCTGTCGGCGATCAAGCGCCTGCTCAAGGCGCTGAACGTCGACGACCAGCGCGCGCCGCCCAAGCAGGTGCAGTGGTTCATCAACGGCTGCAAGGAGCGGGCGATGCGCGCCGCCGACTGCAGCGCCCACGATGCCCACAGCCGGCTGCTGGCCGAGATCTACGCCGCCTACGAGGCGCAGTGCCAGCGCGAGGGGGTGGTGGACTTCGGCGAGCTGCTGCTTCGCAGCTACGAGGTGCTGCGCGACCACGAGGAGGTGCGGGCGCATTACCGCAGGCGCTTCCGCCACATCCTGGTCGACGAGTTCCAGGACACCAACCGGCTGCAGTACCTGTGGCTCAAGCTGCTCGCGGGCCCCGAGGAGGAGCAGCCGGCGGCGGTGCTGGCGGTCGGCGACGACGACCAGAGCATCTACGGTTTTCGCGGTGCCCATGTGGGCAACATGGACGACTTCCAGCGGGACTTCCATGTGCGCCACCTGATCAAGCTGGAGCGCAACTACCGCTCCCATGGCTACATCCTCGAGGCGGCCAACGAGCTGATCGCCCACAACACCCGGCGCCTGGGCAAGGTGCTGCGCACCGACTCCGGCGACGGAGAGCCGGTGCGGGTGATCGAGCACCCGACGGACCAGCAGGAGGCGATCTGGCTGGTCGACGAAATCCGCCAGTTGCTTCGCCAGGGCTTCGCCCGCGACCAGATCGCGCTGCTCTACCGCTCCAACGCCCAGTCGCGGGTGATCGAGGGGGCGTTGTTCAACGCCGGCGTCCCCTACCGGGTCTACGGCGGGCTGCGGTTTTTCGAGCGGGCCGAGATCAAGCACGCTCTGGCCTACCTGAGGCTGTTGCACAACCCGCGCGACGACAACTCGCTGCTGCGGGTGGCCAATTTCCCGCCGCGGGGCATCGGCGCGCGCACGCTGGAGCAACTGGCCGACGCCGCGGCGGCGCGCCAGCTCGCGCTGGCCGACGCCGTCGCGCTGCTGTCCGGGCGGGGCGCCGCCAGCCTGCAGGGCTTCGTCGCGCGGATCGACGGGTTGCGCGGGGCCTGCGAGGCGCTGAGCCTGCCCGAGACGGTGCGCCTGGTGCTCGAGCAAAGCGGCCTGCTCGACCATTACCGCGGCGAGCGCGACGGCCAGGACCGGGTGGAGAACCTGGAGGAACTGGTCAACGCCGCGGCGTCCTTCGTGACCCAGGAGGGCTTCGGGCTGGACGCGCGCGCGCTGCTCGAGCAGCCGCTGGGCGAGCAGGCGCTGGCCGCGCAGGGGATCGACCCGGCCACCGGGGAGACCCAGTCCCCGCTGGGGGCGTTCCTCGCCCACGCGTCGCTGGAGGCGGGAGACAACCAGGCGCAGCCAGGGCAGGACGCGGTGCAGATGATGACCGTGCATTCTGCCAAGGGCCTGGAGTTCGACGTGGTGTTCATCACCGGCCTGGAGGAAGGTCTGTTTCCCCACGAGAACGCGCTGGGCGAGGCCGACGGCGTCGAGGAGGAGCGCAGGCTGATGTACGTGGCGATCACCCGCGCGCGCCAGCGCCTGTACCTGAGCCACGCGCAGACCCGCATGCTGCACGGCCAGACGCGCTACAAGCTGCCCAGCCGCTTCCTCGACGAACTGCCGGGCGATTCGCTGAAATGGCTCGGCCCGCGCCACGGCGGGCGCGGCCTGGGCGACGCGCCGGGGCTGCCGTCGCGGGGCCCGGCACCGCAGGCGGCGGGCTGGCCGGCGCCGCAGGCCGCGCAGCCGCAGAGCGCGGCCGGGCTGCGGGTCGGCCAGGCGGTGTTCCACAACCGCTTCGGCGAGGGCGTGGTGCTGAGCCTGGAGGGGCAGGGCGCCGATGCGCGCGCGCAGGTGCGCTTCCACCGCCATGGCAGCAAGTGGCTGGCGCTGGCCATCGCCAAGCTGACCCCGGTCGACTCCTGAGCCCGCGCGCTGAGCCCGCGCGCGGCAAGCCGCCGCTTCAGTTCGCCGCGCGCTGCGGCGCGTCGGCCTCGGGTTCGCCCAGCAGGCTGTGCACGCTGGCCTGGAAGGACAGCGCGAAGGGCGTGAACAACAGCAGCGACACCGGCAGCACCAGCAGCACGCCCGGGCCGCCGTCCAGGTGCAGCAGCGCGCTGGCCAGCACCGCCAGCACCAGCCCGGCGGCGAAGACCCCCCACCACTGCAGCACGTACAGCACGAAGGCGCCCAGGTTGCGCCAGACCACCACCAGGCTGGTGAACAGCGCCTGCGCCGGACTCATTCCCCACCAGGCGACCAGCGGCGGGGCGAACCAGAAGGCCATCGCCACCGGAATGTAGGCGAGCATGGTCACCAGCGCGGCCCGGCGCAGCGAACCATCGGCCATCGCGCCCTTGGCCGGCGCCGCGGAAAACGCGATCATGCGCAGCAGCCCGCCGCCGTCGGCCAGCGCCGACAGCGCCAGCGCGGCCAGCAGCGCCAGCGCATACAGCACGCACAGCCAGAGCATCGCCCGCACCCGCCTCGGCGGTCCCTGCAGGCCGCCGAGGAACACCTTCGGCCAGGCCGCGCGCCCGGCCACCATGTTGCGCGAGGCCTGCATGAAGCCCAGGCTGGTCAACTGGGTCGCGCCCAGCGAGAGCAGCCCGCCGACCAGCGGCACGAAGGGCAGCAGGCCGATCACCGCGACGTAGACCAGGGTGAGCAGCAGCGCCTGCAGCGGCCTGTGCCGCAGGCAGGCGAAGCCGAAGCGTACCCACAGCAATCCCTCGCGGGCAGGAACCTTGCGCAGCAACATGGGGCGGGCTCGTTCAGTTCAGCAGCGGGCGCAATCGGGTTTCCAGCTGGCGCTGGCGCAGCACCCGCTCGAAATGCGTCGGGTCGTGGGGTTGCAGCAAATGGGCGTCGCGCGGCAGGTGCAAGTCGGCCAGGCGCGACACCCAGAAGCGCAACGCGGCGGCGCGCAAGGCGTCGGGCAGCAGCTCGCGCTCCAGCGGCTGCAGCGGCCGCACGGTCTGGTAGGCATCGAGCAGCGCCGCGCGGCGCGCGGCATCGAAGGCCCCGCTGGCCGCCTCGATGCACCAGTCGTTGAGTGCCACCGCGAGGTCGAACAGCCAGGTGTCGACTCCGGCGAAATACCAGTCGAACACCCCGCTGAGCCGATCGTCGTCGAACAACGCATTGTCCCGGAACAGGTCGGCGTGCACCGCGCCGCGAGGCAAGGTCGCGTATTCGGGGCTGGCCGCGATGACCGACTGGTGGGACAGTTCGGATTCCAGCAACCGGCGCTGCGCCGGCTCCAGCCGCGGCAGCAGCGCCGGCGCCGTGGCGCGCTGCCAGTCCAGGCCGCGCAGGTTCGGCTGGCTGGCCTGGAAGTCGCGGCTGGCCAGGTGCATGCTCGCCAGGCACCGACCGATTTGCGCGCAATGCTGCGGCTGCGGCTGCAGCACGCTGTGCCCGCGCAGCCGGGTGACCAGCGCGGCCGGCTTGCCCTTGAGCTGGTGCAGCACCCGGCCGTCGCGCGCCGGCATCGGGTCGGGCACGGCGATGCCGTGAGCCGCCAGATGGTGCATCAGTGCCAGGTAGAAAGGCAGTTGGTCGGCACGCAGACGCTCGAACAGCGTGAGCACGTAGGCGCCGCGGGTGGTGGTGACGAAATAATTGGTGTTCTCGATGCCGCTGCCGATGCCTTGCAGTTCGGTCAGCGTGCCCAGGTCGAAGGCGCGCAGGAAGTCCTCGACCTCGACGGTGTCAACGGGGGTGAATACGGCCATCGGGGCGCGAGCTTCGGGCTGGCTGGGGGCGGGTGCGCCGGCCGCGCGGCGGCCGCGCGCCGGCGCGGGGAGTCAACGGAAGGTGCCGATTCGCCACTGCATGCGTCCCTGCATGCTGCCGACGGCAGGGGCGCCGGGTTGCGGCGGCACGATGGAATACGGGGCTCCCCCGTGCAGCGGGTGCACCTCGATCCGGGTGGTGGCGCCGCGCACCTGCTCCTCGTCGATGCGCACCGAGCGGTCCTGGGTCACCAGGTGGCGCACCACCGGTTCCGGAAAGCGCGGCGCCGGCTGCGACGCGACCAGGCGCGGGGGGTGCGTCGGCCGCGCCGGGCTCGGCGCCGCGGCCAGGCAGGCCAGCGGCAGCGCCAGCCACGAGGCGGCACACGCCGCGCGCAGCGCAGCGGCAAGGGCGGGAGCGGTTTGCATCGGGCCATTTTAGCCGCCGCCGGCCCGTTCGCCGAGCGCTGGCGCCGGGCGTCGACCGATAATCGCGCCATGACCCCGAACCCCGAATCCGCGCCGACGCTGCTGCTGGTCGACGGCTCCAGCTACCTGTACCGCGCCTACCACGCCATGCCGGACCTGCGCGGACCGGCCGGCGAGCCGACCGGGGCGCTCCACGGCATGACCGCGATGCTGCGCAGGCTGCGCCAGCAATACCCGCCGGAAAAGGGTTTCATCCACGCCGCGTGCGTGTTCGACTCCAAGGGGCCGACTTTCCGCAATCACCTCTACGAGGACTACAAGGCCCACCGCCCGTCGATGCCCGACGACCTGGTGGCGCAGATCGAGCCCATCCACGAAGTCGTGCGGCTGATGGGCTGGCCGCTGCTGGTGGTGCCGGGGGTCGAGGCCGACGACGTCATCGCCACGCTGGCCGCGCGCGCCAGCGCGCGCGGCATGCGCACCCTGGTCTCGACCGGGGACAAGGATCTCGCGCAACTGGTCGACGACCACGTGACCCTGGTCAACACCATGACCAACGAGAGGCTGGACGCCGGCGGCGTGGCGGACAAGTTCGGCGTTTCCCCGCAGCGCATGGTCGACTACCTGTGCCTGATCGGCGACGCGGCGGACAACGTTCCCGGAGTGCCCAAGGTCGGCCCGAAGACCGCGGTCAAATGGCTGCGCGAGTAC
Organism: Pseudomonadota bacterium; assembly: GCA_021845505.1. Lineage (GTDB taxonomy): Bacteria > Pseudomonadota > Gammaproteobacteria > Burkholderiales > Burkholderiaceae_C > Thiomonas_A. Next base: position 45,545 of record JAJZVU010000016.1, read on the forward strand.
GGCAGTCTCGACGGCGTGGTCGCGCACGCCCAGGCCATCGAGGGCGCGGTCGGGCGCAACCTGCGCGACAGCCTGCAGTGGCTGCCGCGGGCGCGCGAGCTGATCACCGTGCGCCGCGACTGCGACCTCGACGGCCACGCCGCCGACCTCGACCGCGACCTGCTGCTGCGTCCCGAGGACGTGCAGGGGCTGCGGGCGATTTTCGAGCGGCACGGACTCAAGCGCATGCTGCACGACCTGCCGCAGCCGGCCGCGGTGGCGGTTGCCGCGGGCCCCGCGCAGCGACCGTCCGGCGCCGACGCGCCGGCGGCGCACTACGAGACCGTGCTCGACATGGATCGCCTGCGCCACTGGCTGCGGCTGATCGAGCAGGCCGAGCTGACCGCGCTGGACACCGAGACCGATTCGCTCGATCCGCTGCACGCCCGCCTGGTGGGCATCTCGCTGGCGGTGCAGCCCGGGCAGGCCGCGTACATCCCGCTGGCCCACGCCTACCCGGGCTGCCCGCAGCAGTTGCCGACCGAGCAGGTGCTCGAGCAGCTGCGGCCGTGGCTGGAGGATGCCGGGCACGCCAAGCTGGGGCAGAACAGCAAGTACGACTGCCATGTGCTGCAGAACGCAGGCATCACGGTGCGCGGCTACACCCACGACACCTTGCTGCAAAGCTATGTTCTGGAGGCGCACAAGGCGCATTCCCTCGACAGCCTGGTCGCGCGCCACCTGGGGCGCGACGACGCGCTGAGCTACGAGCAGGTCTGCGGCAAGGGAGCCAGGGCCATCACCTTCGACCAGGTGGACCTGGAACTGGCGAGCCGCTACAGCGGCGAGGACTCCGACCTGTGCCTGCAGGTGCACCGGCGGCTGTGGCCGCAGATCCAGGCCGACGCCGGGCTGGCCCGCATCTATGCGCTGGAAATGCAGGTCAGCGGGGTGCTGCAGCGCATGGAGCGGCTGGGGGTGCTGATCGACGCGGCCGCGCTGCGCGCGCAAAGCGGCAGCCTGGGCGCGCGCTTGCGCGAACTCGAGCAGAGCGCCTTCGACCTCGCCGGCGGGCCGTTCAACCTCGGAAGCCCGCGGCAGATCGGCGAGGTGCTGTTCGGCAGGCTGCAGCTGCCGGTGCAGAAGAAGACCAGCGGGGGAGCGCCGTCGACCGACGAGGAGGTGCTGGAGAAGCTGGCCGAGGACTATCCGCTGCCGCGGGTGATCCTGGAGCATCGCGGGCTGGCCAAGCTGCGCAGCACCTATACCGAGAAGCTTCCGCAGATGATCGACGCGGCGACCGGGCGGGTCCACACCCATTACGCCCAGGCGGTGGCGGTGACCGGGCGCCTGGCCTCCAACGACCCGAACCTGCAGAACATCCCGGTGCGCACTGCCGAGGGGCGGCGCATCCGCGAGGCCTTCATCGCGCCGCCGGGCTGGCGCATCGCCTCCAGCGACTATTCGCAGATCGAACTGCGCATCATGGCCCACCTGTCGCAGGACCCGGGGCTGCTGCGCGCCTTCGCCGCCGGCGAGGACATCCATCGCGCGACCGCGGCCGAGATCTTCGGCATCGCGCCCGAGCAGGTCGGAGCCGAGCAGCGGCGCATGGCCAAGGTGATCAACTTCGGCCTGATCTACGGCATGAGCGCCTTCGGGCTGGCGCGCAACCTGGGGCTGGAGCGCGACGCCGCGCAGGTCTACATCCAGCGCTACTTCGCCCGCTACCCCGGAGTGGCCGCGTACATGGAGCGCACGCGTGAACAGGCGGGCAGCCAGGGCTACGTCAGCACCGCCTTCGGGCGCAGGCTGTGGCTGGCGGAAATCCACTCCCCGAACGGCCCGCGCCGCGCCGCCGCGCAGCGCTCGGCGATCAACGCGCCGATGCAGGGCACCGCGGCCGACCTGATCAAGATGGCGATGCTGGCGGTCGAACAGGCGCTGCTGCGCGAGCGCCTGCGCAGCCGCATGGTCATGCAGGTGCACGACGAACTGGTGCTGGAGGTGCCCGAGGACGAACTCGACTGGGTGCGCCAGCACCTGCCGGCGCTGATGGCCGGCGTCGCCGAACTGTCCGTCCCGCTGGTAGCCGAACTCGGAGTCGGCGCCAACTGGGAAGCTGCGCACTGAGAGCCCCCTTCGTCGCCGGGGGCGACCCCGGCTCCGTCCCCCCAAGGGGGACGCCTCCGGCCTTGGGGCGGCCCTGCGGCCGTTCGGCTCTGAGCAGCGCAGGGGGTGCGGTGGCGGAGGCTTTCAGGCGGCGGTGGGGCCGGGACCTGCGGGTGGGGTTCGGGGCCCCTGGGGCTGACGGGGGTGGCGCTGACGGCCAGGCCGCGGTGGGGCCGGGACCTGCGGGTGGGGTTCGGGGTCCCTGGGGCTGCCGGGGGTGGCGCTGACGGTCAGGCAGCGGTTGGAGACTGCAGGGAGATCGATCGATGACCCAGCAGCGCCCGAGAAAGTCCTGGCCCCACCGCCGCCTGAAAATGCCCGCCACTGCGCTACCTCCGCTGCCGAGGGCCGAACGGCCGCAGGGCCGTCCCAAGGCCGGAGGCGTCCCCCTTGGGGGGACGGAGCCGGGGTCGCCCCCGGCGACGAAGGGGGCCCTACTTCACCACCAGGACGGGGATCTTGGTGTGGGAGAGCACGCGGGCGGTCTGGCTGCCGAGCAGGGCCGAGCCCAGGCCGCTGCGGCCGTGGGAGGACATGATGATCAGGTCGGCGTGCTCGCGCTCGGCCACCGCCAGCATGCCCCGCCAGGCCAGGGTGTCTTCCTGCACCGCGGTGTTGCATTCGACACCGGCGGCGCGCGCCGCGTCGGCGACCCCCTGCACCGCGGCCTCGGCCTGCGCGCGGATGGCTTCCTGCCAGCCCTCGATTCCGGTGGGCATGACCTCGATGGCGCCGATGTAGGGGTACAGATCGATCACCGACACCGCGGTGATGCGGGCGCCCTGCAGCTTGGCCTGTTCCAGCGCCACAGGAATCGCCCGCTGGGCGAGGTCGGAACCGTCGGTGGGAATCAGGATGTGCTTGAACATGGTCGGACTCCGCGTGGGATGGGGATCGGGCCCGGCCGGCGATGCCGCCGCCGCTCCAGGCGCCGTGCTGCGCTTCAGCGCACCACCAGCACAGGCAGTTTGCTGTGGGTCAACAGTTTCTGGGTTTCGCTGCCCAGCAGCACCGCCTGCATTCCCCGGCGGCCGTGCGAGGCCATGACCACCAGGTCGCAGCCCTTGAGTTCGGCGGCGTCGAGCAGCGCCCTCCAGGGATGCGGGTCTTCCGACACCACGCATTCGCAGCCCAGGCCGGCCTGCTTGCAGGCGTCGACCAGCGGTTGCAGCGCCGCGTCGGCGGCGCGCGTGGCGGTGGCCCTGTATTCGTCGGCGGTGATGGGCACCGCGTCGGCCAGGCCGGCGTAGGGGTAGGGGTCGGTGACCGTCGCGCCGACGAGCGGAAGGTTGCCGAACTGCCTGGCCAGTTCGACCGCGGGGGCGATGGCCTTGGCCGCGGTGGCCGAGCCATCCAGGGGAACGAGGATCTTGTTGTACATGGTCGTCAGCCTAGCGCGCCCGAAGGGGCGTTCGGTCATTATGCTGCCTGCGCCCGGCGCTCAGGGTGTTGATCTGCGGCAACCTTGGAAACGACCATGGGATCGCCGGAGCCATGCGTTGCGCCGGCTGCGTGCCGCTGCGGCTTCAGGGTTCGGCGCCGCGTGCCACCGGGCGCGCCGGGTCGGCGCACCACTGGCTCCACGAACCCGGGTACAGGCTGGAGCCGCGCAGGCCGGCGATCTCCAGCGCCAGCAGGTTGTGGCACGCGCTGACGCCGGAGCCGCACTGGTTGACCACCTGCCGCGGATCGGTCGCGCCGAGCACTTGCAGCCATTGCGCGCGCAGTTGCGCCGCGGGCAGGAAGCGCCCGTCGGCGTCCAGGTTGTCGCGGTAGAACCTGCAGACCGCTCCGGGAATGTGTCCTGCCACCGGGTCGAGGGTCTCGCCCTCGCCGGCGTAGCGCTGAGGCGAGCGGGCGTCGACCACCAGGTGCTGCCGCGGCTGGCGCAGCACGTCGGCCAGCAGTGCGTCGACCTCGATGGTGGGCATCGCCGGGCGCGCGCCGGCCTGCAGCCGGCCGGGCGCGCGCGGGCGCGCCGGCCCGCTCTCGGCGGCGCCGCCGCTGGCCAGCCAGGCCTGCCAGCCGCCGTCGAGCACCGCCACCGGCCCCAGGTCGAGCCAGCGCAGCAGCCACCACAGGCGCGACGCGTAGACGCCGAAGCTGCGGTCGTAGGCGACCACCGGGAGTCCCTGGTGCAGCCCGAGCGCAGCCAGGCGCTCGGCCAGGGCCTGCGGCCGGGGCAGCGGGTGGCGCCCGCTGCCCGCGGTCAGCGGGGCCGACAGGTCCTGGTCCAGGTGCATGTGCACCGCGCCGGGAATGTGGGCGGACTCGAACTCCTGCGCGCCCGACGCGGGCGACGCCAGGTCGTGGCTGCAGTCGACCACCAGCACGTCGGGCAGGCATTCGCGCAGGGCGGCGGGGTCGATCAACGGACCGTGCAGGTTCATGGTGCGGGCAGTGTGGTCGGGTGGGTCGCGGAGCCGCTGTCGATCGGCGGGCTGGTCAGTCGCTGCGCGGCTGGCCCATGCGGGCCCGCCACCATTGGTGGAAATGGCGCATTCCGTCCTCCATCGGCGACTGGTAGGGGCCGAACTCCTCCTGCCCGCGCTGCAGCAGCGCCCAGCGGCCGGCGTCCATGCGCAGCGCGATCTCGTCGTCCTCGACGCAGGTTTCCATGTACGCGGCGCGCTCGGCCTCGATGAACTCCCGCTCGAAGGCGGCGATTTCCTCCGGGTAGTAGAACTCGACCACGTTCAGGGTCTTCTGCGGCCCCTGGGGGTACAGCGCCGACACCACCAGCACGTGGGGGTACCACTCGACCATCAGGTTCGGGTAGAGGGTCAGCCAGATCGCGCCATGCTCGGGAACGACGCCGTCGCGGTACTTGAGCAGCAGGTCCTGCCAGCGCGCGTAGACCTTGCTGCCGGCGCGCCGCAGACCGTTGTGCACGCCCACGGTCTGCACGCTGAAGTGGGTACCGAACTCCCAGCGCAGGTCCTCGCAGCTGACGAACTGGCCGAGCCCCGGGTGGAACGGGACGACGTGGTAGTCCTCCAGATACACCTCGATGAAGGTCTTCCAGTTGTAGGCGCACTCGTGGTGCTCGACGTGGTCGAGCACGTAGCCGCTGAAGTCCAGCTCGGCGCCCGCGGTCATCGCCCCCAGCGCCTGCGCGACGTCGAAGCCGTTGCGCTCGAACAGCAGGCCGCGCCAGTTCTGCGGAGTGTCGAAGCGCTGGAGGTGCAGGCAGGGATCCTGCTCGAAGTGCGGTGCGCCGACCAAGTGACCCTTCAGGTCGTAGGTCCACCTATGGAGCGGACAGACGATGTTGCGGCCTGTCGTCCCGCGCCCCCGCAGCATCACCGCCTGGCGGTGGCGGCAGACGTTGGACACCAGTCCGATTCCGTCGTGTCCCCGCACCAGCGCCCGGCCCTCGTTCTCCTGCGGCAGCGCGTAGTAGTCGCCCACCTCGGGCAGCGCCAGTTCGTGCCCGAGATAGCGGGGGCCGGCATCGAAGATGAGCTGCTTCTCCTTCGCATACAACTCGGGATCGAAGTAGGACGCCAGCGAAAGCTGGGTCTTGCCCGGTGCCAGATGCACGCTCTGCAGGCTCAAATCCGACATGATCTGTTCGAAATCTCCTGGAAAATCAATCGGCTAAAGAGGGCGCATTGTAAACCCTGCGGTTGCGCCCGGGGTGTCGGGGATCCCCCGGTTGTGTGCGCTGGGGATAACATAGTGGCTTCCCCGGCCGGCGCGTCCGGCGCCTTGGCGCGCCGGCGTGGCTGGCCGCACCGCCAGGATCCCTTCCGCCGATGACCGCAACCCCGCGCAAGCAGCCCCCGGCCCAGCAACCGCAGAGCTACGAACAGGCTGCCGCCGAGCTCGAGCAGCTGGTGCAGCAGCTCGAATCCGGACAGATGAGCCTGGACGACACGCTCAAGGCCTATTCCCGCGGCTCGCAGCTGCTGGCGTACTGCCGCGAGCGCCTGCAGGCGGTCGAGCAGCAGGTGCAGGTGCTGGAGGCGGGAGAGCTGCAACCCTATGTCAACGAGCGTGTCGGCGAACCATGAAGCGCCCGCGTCGGCTGTCGCAGCGGCGGCGGGCGATGCGGTGGCGGGCGACGCGGCGGCGGGCGATTTCGAGTCCTGGGTCGCGCAGCGGGTGGCGCGTGCGCGCGAACTGCTGGATCGCCACGCCGGGGCCGGGCTGAGCCCGGGCTCGCCTCTGGGCGAGGCGATGCACTACGCGGCCGCGCTGGGCGGCAAGCGCATGCGGCCTTTGCTGGTGTGGGCCAGCGGGGAATGCCTGGGCGCCGACGCCGCGGCGCTGGACGCGGCCGCCTGCGCGGTGGAGCTGGTGCATGCCTATTCGCTGGTGCACGACGACCTGCCCTGCATGGACAACGATGTGCTGCGGCGGGGAATGCCCACCGTGCATGTGCGCTATGGCGAGGCGATGGCCCTGCTGGCGGGCGATGCGCTGCAGACCCGCGCCTTCGAGGTGCTGAGCGGCGACCCGGCGCTGCCGGCGCGCCTGCAGGCGCGGCTGTGCGGCCTGCTGGCGGCTGCCGCCGGCGCCGGCGGCATGGCCGGCGGGCAGGCGCTGGACCTGCAGGCCACCGGACGCCGGCTCGACCTGCAGCAGCTGCGCGACATGCATTCGCGCAAGACCGGCGCGCTGCTGCGCGCCAGCGTGCTGATGGGCGTGGCCTGCGCCGGCGAGATCGACCCGCGGCTGGCGCAGCAGTGCGAAGCGGCGCTGCTGGACTATGCGCGCGACATCGGGCTGGCCTTCCAGGTGGTCGACGACGTGCTCGACGCCAGCGCCGATTCGGCCACGCTGGGCAAGACCGCGGGCAAGGACGCCGAGCAGGGCAAGGCCACCTTCGTCGCGCTGCTCGGCATCGAGGCGGCGCGCGCGCAGGCGCAGCAGTTGCTCGAGCAGGCGCTGCAGGCGCTGCGGCGGCTTCCCGAGCCGGCCCGGCAGCGCTCGGCGCGGCTGGCCGAGCTGGCGCGGCGGGTGGTTGCCAGGAGCCATTGACCATGAGCCTTTTGGAAAGCATCGACGATCCGCGCGAACTGCGTCGGCTGGCCGCCGAGCAGTTGCCGGCGCTGGCCGGCGAGCTGCGTGAATTCCTGCTGCACACGGTGGCGCGCACCGGCGGCCACCTGTCGTCCAACCTGGGCACGGTGGAGCTGACGCTGGCGCTGCACTACGTGTTCGACACTCCCTACGACCGCCTGGTGTGGGACGTCGGGCACCAGACCTACGCCCACAAGATCCTCACCGGGCGCCGCGGCCAGATGGGCGGCTTGCGCCAGTGGGGAGGGATTTCGGGTTTCCCGCGGCGCGACGAGTCGCCCTACGACACCTTCGGCACGGCCCATTCGTCGACCTCGATCTCCGCTGCGCTCGGGCTGGCGCTGGCGGCGCGGGCGAAGGCGGAGCGACGCAAGGTGGTGGCGATCATCGGCGACGGCGCGATGACCGGCGGCATGGCCTTCGAGGCGTTGAACAACGCCGGGGTGCACCCCGAGGCCGACCTGCTGATCGTGCTCAACGACAACGACATGTCGATCTCCGCCCCGGTCGGAGCGCTCAACCGCTACCTGGCGCGGCTGCTTTCGGGGCGCTTCTACGCCAGTGCGCGCGATGCCGCCAAGCAGGTGCTGAAGGCGGCGCCGCCGCCGTTGCTGGCGCTGGCGCGCCGACTGGAGGAGCAGGCCAAGGGGCTGGTCGCTCCGGGCACGCTGTTCGAGGAATTCGGAGTCGACTACTACGGCCCGATCGACGGCCACGACCTGCATGCGCTGGTGCCCACGCTGCAGAACCTGCGCCAGCGCGGCGGTCCGCGGCTGCTGCACGTGGTCACGCGCAAGGGCTACGGCTACAAGCTGGCCGAGGCCGATCCGATCACCTACCACGGTCCGGGGCGCTTCGACCCCGCGGTGGGGGTCAAGCCGCCCGCGGTGGCGCCGCGGCCGAGCTTCGCCCAGGTGTTCGGCCACTGGCTGTGCGACATGGCGCAGGCCGATTCGCGGCTGATGGCCGTCACCCCGGCGATGTGCGAGGGCTCGGGGATGGTGGAGTACGCGTCGCGCTTCCCGCAGCGCTATTTCGACGTGGGCATCGCCGAGCAGCATGCGGTGACCTTCGCCGCCGGCCTGGCCTGCGAGGGACTCAAGCCGGTGGTGGCGATCTACTCCACCTTCCTGCAGCGCGCCTACGACCAGTTGATCCACGACGTGGCGTTGCAGAAGCTGCCGGTGGTGTTCGCGATCGACCGCGCGGGAATCGTCGGCGCCGACGGCGCGACCCATACCGGGGCCTTCGACATCCCCGCGCTGCGCTGCGTGCCCGGCATGGTGCTGATGGCTCCCAGCGACGAAAACGAATGCCGGCGCATGCTCAGCACCGCGTTCGCTCTGGACGGGCCGAGCGCGGTGCGCTATCCGCGGGGCGCCGGTGTCGGCGCCAGCGTCGACCGCGGCGATCTGTCGACCCTGCCGCTGGGGCGCGCCGAGTTGCGCCGCCAGGCGCGCGCGCCGGCGGGCCGGCGGCTGGCGATCCTGGCCTTCGGCCCGGTGCTGCACGCCGCGTTGCAGGCGGCCGAGGCGCTGGACGCGACCGTGGTGGACATGCGCTTCATCAAGCCGCTGGACATCCAGATGCTGCAAGGCGTGGCCGCCGGGCACGACGCGCTGGTCACGGTGGAGGAGGGCGCGGTGCGCGGCGGAGCCGGCTCGGCCTGCCTGGAGGAATTGCAGCGCCTGGGCTGGCAACTGCCGGTGCTCAACCTGGGGCTGCCGGACGATTGGGTCGAGCACGGCGATCCGGCGCAGGTGGCCGCCGCGGTCGGGCTGGATGCCGCCGGGCTGCTGCGCAGCATCCGCGAGCGTTTCTCCGGCCTGCTCGGCGAGGCCGCCGGCGCGCAACGCCAGGCCGCCAACGGCTGAGGCGGGGCGCGGCGCGGCCGCGTGCAGCATCGGCCGCGGCCCGCGATAATTCCAACTCGACCCGAAGGGTCCCTACCCGATCGCGGGCGCGTTTCCCGCGTGTGCCGACATGAACCAGCCTTTCGAAGCCATCCCCGACGTCCAGAGTGCCCCCGACCATCGCCGCCTGGCGATCCAGCGCGTCGGGGTCAAGGACCTGCGCTACCCGGTGCTGGTGCGCACGGCCGATGGCGGGGTGCAGCCCTCGGTGGCGCGGGTCGACGCCGATGTCGCGCTGCCGGCCGATCGCAAGGGCACCCACATGTCGCGCTTTGTCGAAATGCTCGAGGCCTCCGACGCCGCGCTGGATGGCGAGGTGATGGCCGAGATGGCCCGCGGCATGTGTGCCCGGTTGCAGGCCGAATCCGGCCGCCTTGCGTTTCGCTTCGTGCTGTTCGTGCGCAAGACCGCGCCGGTCAGCCGGGTCACCAGCCTGATGGACTACGAGGTGCAGTGGATCGCCGAGGTCGATCGAGGGGTCGCCCGGGTGCGCGCCGTCGTGCAGGTGCCGGTGAAGGCGCTGTGCCCGTGCTCGAAGGAGATCTCCGAATACGGCGCGCACAACCAGCGCTCGCACATCACCATCAGCGCGGTGCTCAGGCAGCCGATGTCGCTGGAGAGCCTGATCCGCATCGCCGAGGAGGAGGCTTCCTGCGAGATCTGGGGCCTGCTGAAGCGCCCGGACGAGAAATTCGTCACCGAACGCGCCTACGACAACCCGAAGTTCGTCGAGGACCTGGTGCGCGACGTGGCGGCCCGGGTCGGAGCCGATTCGCGCATCGCGTCCTACGTGGTCGAGGCGGAGAATTTCGAGTCCATCCACAACCACTCGGCCTACGCCCGCATCGAGGGCTAGCCGGTTGCGGTGGTGGAGCAGGCGGTCGTCGCGCGCAGGCGTCGCGCGCAGTCGTCGCGCACGGGCCCCGGCGCGCTCAGCGCTGGCTCAGCAGCGCCTTCGCCCGCGCCGACACCACGCCCATTTCGGCGCGCCCGGCGAGCCGCGACTTGAGGACCGGCATCAGCTTGCCCAGGTCCTGCGGCCCGGCCAGGCCGAGTTCGGCGATCGCCCGCGCGACCTCGGCGTCGACTTGCGCGGCGTCCAGGCGAGCCGGCAGGTAGGGTTCGAGCACGTCGATTTCGGCGCGCTCGGCGGCCGCCAGGTCGGCGCGACCGCCGGCGTCGAACTGGGCGATGGAATCACGGCGCTGCTTGATCATCCGCTCGATCACCGCCAGCACCGCGTCGTCGCCGAGTTCCACCCGGTCATCGACTTCGCGCTGCTTGATCGCGGCCAGCAGCATGCGGATGGTGCCCAGGCGCGCGCTGTCCCTGGCGCGCATCGCCGCCTTCATGTCTTCCTGGATGCGGGTCTTCAGATCGGACATTGCGCAGCGGGCGCGGTGCGGGCGCCGCGGGCGAGCACGGGGCTCAGTACAGCCGCTTGGGCAGCATGTGGCTGCGGATGCGCTTGTAATGACGCTTGACCGCGGCCGCCTTCTTGCGCTTGCGCTCGGCAGTGGGCTTTTCGTAGAACTGGCGAGCACGCAAGTCGGTCAGCAGACCGAGCTTTTCGATGGTGCGCTTGAAACGGCGCAGCGCCACATCGAAGGGTTCGTTTTCTTTTACGCGAATCGTGGTCATTGCAAATGGGTACCTTTGGATCGGAGGGTGCCTCTTGCCTGCGGCAAGCCTGCCCCGGTTTCCGGCGGCAAGCCCGCCCCGGCGCAGCCGTCGGCGAACGCCGGCTGCCGATGCAAACCGACGGAAAAACCTTTACATTATACGCGATTGGAACGCCCGCGACGAGGTGCAGGAATGCACGGCCGCGCGGGCCTCGCCGCGCCCCCGGCCTGCCTCGACCCCAGCCTGCCTCGACCCCATGTCTTCCGTCCCTCCGCCGCCGGCCGGCGGCCGCAGGCTGCGCGTGCTGGGCATCGAGACCTCGTGCGACGAGTCGGGGGTCGCGGTGTACGACAGCCAGGCCGGGCTGCTCGGGCATGCGCTGCATTCCCAGGTCGCGTTGCACAGCGAGTACGGCGGGGTGGTTCCCGAGCTGGCGTCGCGCGACCACATCGCGCGCGTGCTGCCTCTGGTGGACACCACGCTGGCGCAGGCCGGGCTGGCGCTGTCGGACATCGACGCGCTGGCCTACACCCGCGGCCCCGGGCTGGCCGGTGCGTTGCTGGTGGGGGCCGGGGTCGCGGCGGCACTGGCGATGGCCGCCGGCAAGCCGCTGCTCGGGGTGCACCACCTGGAGGGGCACCTGCTGTCGCCTCTGCTCAGCGAGCCCGGGCTGGACTTCCCCTTCGTCGCGCTGCTGGTCTCGGGCGGCCACACGATGCTGTTGCAGGCGCAGGCGCTGGGCAGCTACCGGCTGCTCGGCGAGACGGTCGACGATGCCGCCGGCGAAGCCTTCGACAAGAGCGCCAAGCTGCTGGGACTGGGTTATCCGGGCGGGCCCGAGCTGGCGCGGCTGGCCGCCGACGGCGACGCCGGCGCCTTCGATCTGCCGCGCCCCAAGCTGCATTCCGACGACCTGGACTTTTCCTTCGCCGGCTTGAAGACCGCGGTGCTGACCAAGGTGCGCGCCCTCGGCGAGCAGCTCGGCGCGCGACAGCGCGCGGACCTCGCTGCCGCGGTGCAGCAGGCGATCACCGACGTGCTGGCGGCCAAGGCGGTCGCTGCGCTGCAGCGCAGCGGGCTGGGCACGCTGGTGGTCGCCGGCGGCGTGGGCGCCAACCTGTGCCTGCGCTCCAAGCTCGACGCCGCGTGCGCCAGGCTGGGCGCGCGGGTGCACTATCCGGCGCTGCAGTGGTGCACCGACAACGGGCCGATGATCGCCTACGCGGCGTGCCGTCGGCTGCAGGCCGGGCTGGCGCAGCCCCGGCGCGACTACGCCTTCGACATCCGTCCGCGCTGGGACCTGGGCGAGCTGTCGGCGGCTGCCTGAGGCGACGGCGGCTCAGACCTCCCACACTCCCAGCGGCTGGAAGTCCCCGTCCTCGCCCTTGCTGGCGTGGCCGCGGGAGTTGCACACCACGCGCGAGTCGCCGACCCGGTAATCGTGCCGGCAGTGCAAGTGGCCGTGCAGCCACAGGTCGCTGTGCCCGATCATGTCGTCGTAGGCGTTGCAGAAGCTGGCGGTGGCGCCGTTGATCGGGTAGCGCGAGTCGGTGCTGCGCAGGCTGGGGGCGAAATGGGTCACCACGACGGTGGCGTCCCACTGCCCGGGCAGGCGGCGCGGGAGTTGCAGCTGTTCGCGCAGCCAGTCGCGGCTGCGCAGCCCCTCCTCGCGCAGCGCGTGGGCGTCCATCGGCCGCCCATGGCGTACCGAGCGCTGCACCTGCTCGATGAAATAGCGGGCGGCGCGCATGCAGGATTCGCGCCGCTCCACGCCGAACAGGTCGAAGTCGTTCCACAGCGTGGTGCCCACGAAGCGCACGCTGCGGCCGCCGGCCTGCAGCGTCAGGGTCTCGCGCTCGAGCATCCGGATGCCCGCGTCGCGGCAGCGCAGGCGCAGAGCCTCGGTGGTGGCGTCGAAGTCGCGCTGGTCGTATTCGTGGTTGCCGGCGACGAACAGCACCGGCACCGGCCAGTCGCGGAAACGCTCCAGGCCGGCGTGCCCGGCGTCGATGTCGCCGGCCAGGATCAGCACGTCGGCCTCGGGCGCGGGCCGGGGATCGAAGCTTTCGGTCTCGAAATGCAGGTCGGACAGCAGTTGCAGGCGCATGGATGGACTTCCGCGAATGCCGCGGTCTCGGCCGGGCAAGGCGACAATGTAGCGGCAAAGCGCCCGGCGGGTCGGAATCGGCGGCGTGGTTGCGCCGGGCGCAAGGCGGCTGCGCGCGGGTTCTTGGGGTCGGGCGCGCGGCCTGCTAGACTTGATCTTTTGCACGGCGCGGAATGGTTTCTTCCGCGTTCGCGAGTCGTTTCATCGGAAACTGGAAATCAACATGAGTCTGGACCAAGCCACCACGGCGCAAATCGTCGCCGACAACGCTCGCGCTGCCAAGGACACCGGGTCTCCCGAAGTCCAGGTCGCGCTGCTGACCGCCCGCATCAACCAGCTGACCGGGCACTTCAAGACCCACGCCAAGGACCACCACGGTCGACGCGGACTGCTGCGCATGGTCAGCCGCCGCCGCAAGCTGCTCGACTACCTGAAGGGCAAGGACGCCGACCGCTACCGCGACTTGATCGCCAAGCTCAACCTGCGCAAGTAAAGACGGACAAGCCTGGATGGACACGCTGGCGCCTGCCTCGACTCGTCGAGCCAGGCGCCATGTTGTCATGCGCGGCGCCTCGGGCGCTGCGCCTTCGTTTCGGGAAGCGCTGCTGTGTCATTCCTGGGCCGCTCTGGCAGCCGTGCCGGCCGCGCCGCACGAGAGCCGCACCGGAATGGCATTGTGCTTCCTGCAGTGCCCGTTCGCGGGCTGACTTGACGGGGGCGGGCCAGGGCCCGGGCCTCCCGTGAAACCGGAGTGAACAATGTTCCACAAGATCACCAAGACCTTCCAATGGGGTTCCCACACGGTCACGCTGGAAACCGGGGAGATCGCCCGCCAGGCCAGCGGCTCGGTGCTGCTCAACATGGATGACACGGTCGTGCTGGCCAGTGTCGTCGGGGCCAGGACGGCCAAGCCGGGGCAGGATTTCTTCCCGCTGACCGTCGACTACATCGAGAAGACCTACGCGGCCGGCAAGATCCCCGGGGGCTTCTTCAAGCGCGAAGGGCGCCTGAGCGAACACGAGACCCTGACCTCCAGGCTGATCGACCGTCCGATCCGTCCGCTGTTTCCCGAGGGCTTCTACAACGAAGTCCAGGTGGTGGTGCAAGTCATGTCCCTGAACCCGGACGTGGAGTCGGACATCGCCGCGATGATCGCCGCCAGCGCGGCGCTGGCGGTCTCGGGAATCCCGTTCGACGGCCCGATCGGCGCCGCGCGGGTGGGCTACGTCAACGGCCAGTACCTGCTCAATCCCAGCCGCGCCCAGTTGGCCGATTCGCGGCTCAACCTGGTGGTCGCCGGCACCGAGGCCGCGGTGCTGATGGTCGAGTCCGAGGCCGACCAGCTCAGCGAGGAGGTGATGCTCGAGGCCGTGATGTTCGGCCACCAGCAGATGCAGGTGGCGATCGAGGCCATCCACGAACTGGTGCGCGAGGGCGGCAAGCCCGCCTGGGACTGGAAGCCCGCGCCGCGCGACGAGGCGCTGATCGCGCGCATCGACGCGCTGGCGGGCGACGCGCTGCGCGCGGCCTATCGCATCACCCAGAAGCAGTTGCGCACCGAGGCGCTGCGCAAGGTCTACGCCGACGTGCAGGCGGGGCTGGCGGCCGACGCCACCGAGGTCGATCCGGCCAAGGTCGAGCAGATCCTGTTCGACATGGAGGCGCGCATCGTGCGCAGCCAGATCCTCGCCGGCGATCCGCGCATCGACGGCCGCGATACCCGCACCGTGCGCCCGATCGAGATCCGCACCGGGGTGCTGCCGCGGGCGCACGGCAGCGCGTTGTTCACCCGCGGCGAGACGCAGGCGCTGGTGGCGGCCACGCTGGGCACGGACCAGGATTCGCAGATCATCGACGCGCTCGGCGGCGAGTACCGCGACCGCTTCCTGCTGCACTACAACATGCCTCCGTACGCCACCGGTGAGGCCGGGCGCATGGGTTCGCCCAAGCGCCGCGAGATCGGCCACGGCAGGCTGGCGCGGCGCGCGCTGCAGGCGGTGCTGCCGAAGAAGGAGGACTTCGCCTACACCATGCGCGTGGTGTCGGAGATCACCGAATCCAACGGTTCGTCGTCGATGGCCTCGGTGTGCGGCGGCTGCCTCAGCCTGCTCGACGCCGGGGTGCCGCTGAAGGCGCACGTGGCGGGCATCGCGATGGGCCTGATCAAGGACGGCAACCGCTTCGCGGTGCTGACCGACATCCTCGGCGACGAGGATCACCTCGGCGACATGGACTTCAAGGTCGCCGGCAGCGCCAGCGGGGTCACCGCGCTGCAGATGGACATCAAGATCCAGGGCATCACCCGCGAGATCATGCAGGTGGCGCTGGCGCAGGCGCGCGAGGCGCGGCTGCACATCCTGGGCCTGATGCAGCAGGCGATGGGCGGCGCGCGGGCCGAGGTGTCGCAGTACGCGCCGCGCCTGTACACCATGAAGATCAACCCCGAGCGCATCCGCGACGTGATCGGCAAGGGCGGCTCGGTGATCCGCGCGCTGACCGAGGAAACCGGCACCCAGATCGACATCGGCGAGGACGGCACGATCACCGTGGCGTCGACCGATGCCGATCGCGCGAAGGAGGCGATGCGTCGCATCGGCGAACTCACCGCCGAGGTCGAGATCGGCCAGATCTACGAAGGCACGGTGGTCAAGCTGCTGGACTTCGGCGCGCTGGTCAACGTGCTGCCCGGTCGCGACGGCCTGCTGCACATTTCGCAGATCGCCAACGAGCGCATCAACAAGGTCTCCGACCACCTGCAGGAAGGCCAGAAGGTGCGCGTGAAGGTCATCGAGACCGACGACAAGGGGCGCTTCCGGCTGTCGATCAAGGCGCTGCTCGGCGAGGCCGACGCGGCCGCCGATCCGCAGCGCTCCTGAGCATCGGCGCGATCCTTGCGAGGAGCCCCGCGATGAGCCAGACCATGCGCGTAGCCGAGATCACCCGCCCCGGCGGCCCCGAGGTGCTGCAGTGGGGCGAGCGGCCGATGCCGCGTCCGGGGCCCGGCGAGGTGCTGCTCAGGGTGCGCGCCTTCGGCATCAACCGCCCCGACCTGCTGCAGCGCGCGGGGCTGTACCCGCCGCCACCCGGGGCCACCGACATTCCCGGGCTGGAGGTGTGCGGCGACGTGCTCGAAGGCGATGCCTCGGGCACCGCGCTGCGCATCGGGCAGCGCGTGGTGGCGCTGGTCAACGGCGGGGGCTACGCCGACCACTGCGTGGTGCCGGCCGGGCAGTGCATCGCTGCGCCGGCGGGCTTGAGCGACGCCGAGGCGGCGGCCATCCCCGAGACCTTCTTCACCGTCTGGCACAACGTGTTCCAGCGCGGCGCGCTGAAGGCCGGCGAGCACCTGCTGGTGCAGGGCGGCGCAAGCGGCATCGGCAGCACGGCGCTGCAGCTGGCGCGGGCCTTGGGCGCGCGGGCGTGGGCCACCGCGGGCACCGAGGCCAAGTGCAAGGCCTGTGTCGAGCTCGGCGCCGAACGGGCGATCAACTACCGCAGCGAGGACTTCGCCCAGGTGGTTCGCGAGGCCACCGGCAAGCGCGGGGTCGACGTGATCCTGGACATGGTCGCCGGGGACTACGTGGCGCGCGAGGTGGGCTGCCTGGCCGAGGACGGGCGCCTGGTGATCGTCGCGGTGCAGGGCGGCACCGCGGCGTCCTTCGATGCCTCGCTGCTGATGCGCCGGCGCCTGAGCATCACCGGCTCGACGCTGCGTCCGCGCAGCACGGCCTTCAAGAGCGCGCTGGCGCGCGAGCTGGAGCGGCACGTCTGGCCGCTGATCGACTCGGGCCAGGTGCGGCCGCGCATGCACGCGGTGCTGCCGGCGCAGCAACTGGTGCAGGCGCACCGCATGCTCGAGGCCGGCGAGCATGTCGGCAAGATCGCGCTGGTCTGGGAGGCGCAGCCGTGACCCCGTCGACGCCCCTGCAAGGCACGGCGGCCGACGCCGCGGCGCGGCGCACGCTGGTGGTCGGAAACTGGAAGATGCACGGCGACCTGCAGGCCAACCGCTCGCTGCTGCAGGCGCTGGTCGCGGCGCCGCGCCGCGCCGGCTGCGAGATCGGGGTGTGCGTGCCTTTCCCCTACCTGGCGCAGGCGCGGGAACTGCTCGCCGGCTCGGCCATCGCGCTCGGCGCGCAGGACTGCTCGACGCACCAGCAGGGCGCCTACACCGGCGAGGTGTCGGCGCGCATGCTGCGGGAGTTCGACTGCCGCTATGTGCTGGTCGGCCATTCCGAGCGGCGCGCGCTGCACGGCGAGACCGACCCGATGGTCGCGGCGAAGGCCGAGCGCGCGCTGGACTGCGGCATCACGCCGATCGTCTGCGTCGGCGAGACCGGAGCGCAGCGCGAGGCCGGCGAGACCGACGCGGTGATCGGCATGCAGATCGATGCAGTGCTGCATCTGCTGGGTTCGCATGCCTCGCGCATGGTCCTGGCCTACGAGCCGGTGTGGGCCATCGGCAGCGGGCGCAGCGCCAGCGCCGCGCAGGCGCAGCAGGTGCATGCGCTGATCCGCTCGCGTGCCGTCCACCACGGCGTGGACCCGCGCGAGCTGACCATTCTCTACGGCGGAAGTGTCAACCCGGGCAATGCCGGGGAGTTGTTCGGGCAGGACGCGATCGACGGCGGGTTGATCGGAGGCGCGTCCTTGAAGGCGGCGGACTTCCTGGCCATCGTCGCAGCCGCGCCCGCTCTTTCGCCAACGGCCTGATCCCTGTTCATCATGTCCATCGTCCTCAACCTGATCCTCGTCCTGCAGATCCTGACCGCCATCGCGATGGTCGGGCTGATCCTGATGCAGCATGGCAAGGGCGCCGACATGGGCGCCTCCTTCGGTGCGGGCGCGTCGGGCAGCCTGTTCGGCGCCACCGGTTCGGCCAACTTCCTCAGCCGCAGCACCGCGGCGGCGGCGACGGTGTTCTTCGTCTGCACGCTGGCGCTGGCGTACTTCGGCAACAAGCCCGATTCCGGCGGCGGGGTGATGGGCGAACTCGCCGGCAAGACCCTCGCGCCGGCGCGGCCCGCGGCGTCCGCTCCGGCTTCCGGACCGGCCGCGCGCGCGGCCTCGGGCGGCCTGGCGCAGATCCCCGGCAACGCGCAGACCGCACCCGCGCCGGCGGCCGCTGCATCGTCGAAGCACTGAGCGGGATGGCGGCGCGCCGGCGGGTGCCGCTGCGTGTCAAGGGGGTGCGAGCACGCGCTTTGCCGCAGCGCAAGGGCAGCGCACTCGACGTTGCGCCGCAGCAGTCGAGGCTTTAAGATTGACGGGTTCGAAGCCTGCAAAAGCGAGCTGGCGCAATCGCTGCGCCGGGCCAGCCGGAGCGGGCGCCTGAAAAGGGCGAGCACGCGAACACGGGAGCACGCGAAGCCGCGGGCTCGTGAAGTTGCAGTACATCGTTGCATGTGGTGGCCGGAATGTCTGGATGCACGGCCGCGGGTGGCGCTTCGACCTCGGAGGCGCGCGAGCCCGCGCCGAGCCGGCTTTCCGGTGGCATGATCGATTGCCGTTGTTGCCGACGTGGTGAAATTGGTAGACACGCTATCTTGAGGGGGTAGTGGCGAAAGCTGTGCGAGTTCGAGTCTCGCCGTCGGCACCACACAGACTGCCAGGGAGCGCGCGGCGCGGGCGCTGCCACTGCGGGCGTCGCGATGGCGCCGAATTGACGGGGAGGGCGTGATGTTCGTCGAGCAGTACCTGCCGGTTTTGTTGTTCATTGTCATCGGCGCCCTGGTAGGCATCGCACCGCTGGTGCTCGGAAGAGTGCTCGGCCCGTCGCGTCCGGACAGCGCGAAGAACTCTCCGTACGAATGCGGTTTCGAGGCCTTCGAGGACGCGCGGATGAAGTTCGACGTGCGCTACTACCTGGTCGCGATCCTGTTCATCCTGTTCGACCTGGAAATCGCCTTCCTGTTTCCATGGGCCGTCGCGCTGAAGAAGATCGGCGCCGCCGGGTTCTGGGCGATGATGATCTTTCTTTCGATCCTGGTCGTCGGGTTCATCTACGAGTGGAAGAAGGGCGCGCTCGACTGGGAGTGAAGGCGGCCTGCGCAGCGCGGGCGGCGCAGTCGGTGCCATTCGGTGCATTGGGGATTCGTGATGGGAATTGAAGGCGTACTCAGCGAAGGTTTCATTACCACCACCGCGGACAAGCTGATCAACTGGACACGGACCGGTTCGCTGTGGCCCATGACCTTCGGGCTGGCTTGCTGCGCGGTCGAGATGATGCATGCCGGCGCAGCGCGCTACGACCTCGACCGCTTCGGCATCGTGTTCCGGCCGAGTCCGCGGCAGTCCGACCTGATGATCGTCGCCGGCACGCTGTGCAACAAGATGGCCCCGGCGCTGCGCAGGGTCTACGACCAGATGCCCGAGCCGCGCTGGGTGGTTTCGATGGGCTCGTGCGCCAACGGCGGCGGCTACTACCACTACTCGTACTCGGTGGTCCGCGGCTGCGACCGCATCGTTCCGGTGGACGTCTACGTCCCCGGATGTCCGCCTACCGCCGAGGCGCTGCTGTACGGCCTGGTGCAGCTGCAGAACAAGATCCGCCGCACCAACACCATCGCCCGCTGACCCGTCCTGCCTGACCGGGGCTTGCGACCCGGTTCCCCTACCGATGTCCAGCCAACTCCAAAGTCTCCAAGACGAAATCCGGCAGCAATTCGGGGAGCGCCTGCTCGGCCTGCGCTGCGACCTGGGCGAAGTCACCGTCGAGGTGTCGGCCGCCCACTACCTGGATTGCTGCACCTTGCTGCGCGACGCCCCGGCGCTGCGCTTCGAACAGCTGATCGACCTGTGCGTGGTCGACTACCAGGGCTGGGGCGACGGGCTGCGCGAAGGCGCTCGCTTCGGCGTCGTGCTGCACCTGCTGTCGGTCGGGCTGAACCAGCGCCTGCGGCTGCGCGCCTGGTGCGACGACGACCGGATGCCGGTGATGCCTTCGGTCAACTCCCTGTGGAACAGCGCCAACTGGTACGAACGCGAGGCCTTCGACCTGTACGGCGTGGTGTTCGAGGGGCACGAGGACCTGCGGCGCCTGCTCACCGACTACGGCTTCATCGGCCATCCCTTCCGCAAGGACTTCCCGATCAGCGGCACGGTGGAAATGCGCTACGACCCCGAGGCGCGCCGGGTCGTCTACCAGCCGGTGACCATCGAGCCGCGGGAGATCGTGCCGCGGGTCGTGCGCGAGCCCGGCTACGGCGACCTGCCGCGCGAACGTTCCCACCCCGGTGCCTGAAGCATTGCATCCGACATGGCCGAGATCAAGAACTACACCCTGAACTTCGGACCCCAGCATCCGGCGGCGCACGGCGTGCTGCGGCTGGTGCTCGAACTCGATGGCGAGGTCATCCAGCGAGCCGATCCGCACATCGGCCTGCTGCACCGTGCCACCGAAAAGCTCGCCGAGACCCGCACCTTCATCCAGGCGCTGCCGTACATGGACCGCCTGGATTACGTGTCGATGATGTGCAACGAGCACGCGTACGTGCTGGCCATCGAGAAGCTGCTGGGAATCGACGTGCCGCTGCGGGCGCAGTACATCCGCGTGATGTTCGCCGAGATCACCCGGTTGCTCAACCACCTGCTGTGGCTCGGGGCGCACGCGCTGGACTGCGGCGCGATGACGGTGTTCCTGTACGCATTCCGCGAGCGCGAGGACCTGTTCGACGTCTACGAGGCGACCTCGGGCGCACGCATGCACGCGGCGTATTTCCGTCCCGGCGGGGTCTACCGCGACCTGCCCGACAGCATGCCGCAGTACCGGACATCGAGCGTGCGCGGGCCGCGCGACGTGCAGGCACAGAACGCCAACCGGCAGGGCTCGGTGCTGGACTTCATCGACGATTTCACCCAGCGCTTTCCCAAGTACGTCGACGAATACGAAACCCTGCTGACCGACAATCGCATCTGGAAGCAGCGCACCGTCGGAATCGGCGTGGTGCCGCCCGAGCGCGCGCTGCAGATGGGCTTCTCCGGTCCGATGCTGCGCGGATCGGGAATCGAGTGGGACCTGCGCAAGCAGCAGCCCTACGACGTCTACGATCGCATGGACTTCGACATCCCGGTCGGCAAGACCGGCGACTGCTACGACCGCTACCTGGTGCGGGTCGAGGAAATGCGCCAGGCCAACCGCATCATCCAGCAGTGCGTGCAGTGGCTGCGCGCCAACCCGGGTCCGGTGATCACCTCCAACCACAAGGTCGCCCCGCCGTCGCGGGTGGAGATGAAGACCAACATGGAGGACCTGATCCACCACTTCAAGCTGTTCTCCGAGGGCTTCCACGTGCCCGCCGGCGAGGCCTACGCAGCGGTCGAGCACCCGAAGGGCGAGTTCGGCATCTACCTGGTGTCGGACGGCGCGAACAAGCCCTTCCGGCTGAAGATCCGCGCCCCCGGCTTCCCGCATCTGGCGGCGATGGACGAAATGTCCCGCGGCCACATGATCGCCGACGCGGTGGCCATCATCGGCACGATGGACATCGTGTTCGGCGAAATCGATCGATAACACCCATGCTGTCTGAATCCACCCGCCAGCGCATCGACCGCGAGCTGGCCAAATACCCTGCCGACCAGAAGCAGTCGGCGGTGATCGCGGCGCTGTCCATCGTGCAGCTCGAGCGGGGCTGGATCTCCGCCGAATCGGAGGCGGAGGTGGCCGAGTACCTGGGCATGCCTGCGATTGCGGTGCACGAGGTCGTGACCTTCTACAACATGTTCAACACCCGGCCGGTGGGAAGGTTCAAGCTGAACATCTGCACCAACCTGCCGTGCCAGCTCGGCGGCGGCGCGCAGGCCGCCCGCTACCTGAGCGAAAAGCTGGGCATCGGCCTGGGCGAGACCACCGCCGACGGCCTGTTCACGCTGCAGGAGTGCGAATGCCTGGGGGCCTGCGGCGACGCCCCGGTCGCGCTGGTCAACGACCGCCGCATGTGCAGCTTCCTCAGCCCGGAGCGCATCGACGCGCTGATCGATTCGCTGCGTGCGCAGGCCAAGTCGGGAGGACAAGCGTCATGACCTTCGCGTCCAGCGGAGCCGAAACCTGTTTCCACGGCCGGCATGTGCGGCCGCAGATCCTCGGCGGCCTCGACGGCAGCAACTGGTCGCTGCAGGACTACCTGCAACGCGACGGCTACAAGGCGCTGCGGCGCATCCTCGGCGCCGACGGCCAGCCCGCGATGACCCCCGAGCAGGTGATCGCCGAGGTCAAGTCCTCCGGGCTGCGCGGCCGCGGCGGCGCGGGCTTCCCGACCGGACTGAAGTGGAGCTTCATGCCACGCCAGTTCCCGGGGCCGAAATACCTGGTCTGCAATTCCGACGAGGGCGAGCCGGGGACCTTCAAGGATCGCGACATCCTGCGGTTCAACCCCCATATCGTGATCGAGGGCATGACCATCGCCGCGTACGCGATGGGCATCGCGGTGGGCTACAACTACATCCACGGCGAGATCTTCGCCGACTACGAGCGCTTCGAGGAGGCGCTCGAGCAGGCGCGCGCGGCCGGCCTGCTCGGCGACAACATCCTGGGCAGCGGGTTTTCCTTTCAGCTGCACGCCTCGCACGGCTTCGGCGCGTACATCTGCGGCGAGGAGACCGCGCTGCTCGAATCGCTGGAAGGCAAGAAGGGCCAGCCGCGATTCAAGCCGCCGTTTCCCGCGAGCTTCGGGCTGTACGGCAAGCCCACCACCATCAACAACACCGAGACCTTCGCCGCGGTGCCCTGGATCATCCGCAACGGCGGGGCGGCGTACCTGGAAGTCGGCAAGCCCAACAACGGCGGCACCAAGATCTTCTCGGTCTCGGGCGACGTCGCGCGGCCCGGCAACTACGAAGTGCCGATGGGAACGCCGTTCGCCGAATTGCTCGCGCTGGCCGGCGGGGTGCGCGGAGGCCGCGCGCTGAAGGCGGTGATCCCCGGCGGGTCGTCGGCGCCCGTGCTGCCGGCCTCGGTGATCATGGACTGCACGATGGACTACGACTCCATCGCCAAGGCCGGCTCGATGCTCGGCTCCGGGGCGGTGATCGTGCTCGACGACAGCCGTTGCATGGTCAAGTCGCTGCAGCGCCTGTCGTACTTCTACCAGCATGAATCGTGCGGGCAGTGCACCCCGTGCCGCGAGGGCACCGGCTGGCTGTGGCGGGTGGTGCATCGCATCGAGCACGGACAAGGGCGGCCGGAGGACCTGGAGCTGCTCAATTCGGTTTCCGACAACATCGCCGGTCGCACCATCTGCGCGCTGGGCGACGCCGCGGCGATGCCGGTGAAGTCCTTCGTCCGGCATTTCCGCAGCGAATTCGAGCACCACATCGAACACAAGACCTGCCTGGTTCCGGCCTACGTGTGAGCCGCAGCCCCAGCAACGCACGCCCCGAAAGACTCTGACGTCATGGTTGAACTCGAAATCGACGGTCGCAAGGTCGAGGTGCCCGAAGGCTCCATGGTGATGGACGCCGCGCGCAAGCTCGACGTGTTCGTGCCGCATTTTTGCTATCACCCCAAGCTGTCGATCGCCGCCAACTGCCGCATGTGCCTGGTCGACGTCGAGAAGGCGCCCAAGCCGCTGCCGGCCTGCGCGACGCCTGTCGCGCAGGGCATGATCGTGCGCACCCGCTCGGAGCGCGCGATCCAGGCGCAGAAGGGGGTGATGGAATTCCTGCTGATCAACCATCCGCTGGACTGCCCGATCTGCGACCAGGGCGGCGAATGCCAGTTGCAGGACCTTGCGGTGGGCTACGGCGCGTCGACCTCCCGCTACACCGAGGAAAAGCGGGTGGTGTTCCACAAGAACGCGGGCCCGCTGGTCGGCATGGAGGAAATGACCCGGTGCATCCACTGCACCCGCTGCGTGCGCTTCGGCCAGGAGGTCGGCGGCCTGATGGAAATCGGCATGGCCAACCGCGGCGAGCACTCGGAGATCACCACCTTCCTCGAAGGCTCGATCGAATCGGAGCTGTCGGGCAACATGATCGACCTGTGCCCGGTCGGCGCGCTGACCAGCAAGCCCTTCCGCTTTTCGGCGCGGCCGTGGGAGCTGTCGCGGCGCGCGTCGGTCAGCCCGCACGACAGCATCGGCGCCAACCTGGTGCTGCAGGTCAAGGGTGGCAGCGTGGTGCGGGTGGTGCCGGAGAACAACGAAGCGGTCAACGAATGCTGGCTGTCCGATCGCGACCGCTTCAGCTACGAGGGACTGCGCAGCGCCGACCGCCTGGGCGTGCCGATGGTGCGCGACGAGGGACAGTGGCGCGAGGTCGACTGGCCGACCGCGCTGAGCTTCGCCGCCAACGGCCTGCGCCGGGTGCTCGACGTCGAAGGCCCGCAGGCGCTGGGCGCGCTGGCCTCTCCGCTGTCGACCAACGAGGAGCTGTTCCTGCTCGGACGGCTGATGCGCGCGCTGGGCAGCCAGAACATCGATACCCGGCTGCGGCGCGCCGATGCGCGGCCTTCGGCCGGCGTGCCCTCGCTGGGCCTGGCGCTGGCCGAGGTGCCGCAACTGCAGTCGGCGCTGCTCGTCGGCTCGTTCCTGCGCAAGGATCATCCGTTGCTGGCGGCCCGGCTGCGGCGCGCGGCGCGTGCCGGCGCGCAGGTCAGCGTGCTGCACGGCAGCCGCGACGATTCGCTGATGCCGCTGCACGCTGCGCTGGCCGCTGCGCCCAGCGCCTGGGTGGCCGAGCTGGCGGGAATCGCCGCCGCGGTGGCCGACGCGGCCGCAGTGGCGCGCCCCGCAGTGCTGCAGTCGGTGCAGCCGGGCGAGCCGGCGCGCGCCATCGCGACCAGCCTGCTCGGCAAGCAGCGCGCGGTGGTGTGGCTGGGCAACGCCGCCGCGCAGCACCCGCAGGCCTCGACGCTGGAGGCGCTGGCGCGCTGGATCGCGCAGACCGCCGGGGTGCGCTTCGGGTACACGGTGGAGGGCGGCAACACCGTCGGCGCCCACCTGCTGGGCGGCGTGCCCGGTGCCGGCGGACTGGGCGCAGCGCAGATGCTGCGCAAGGCGCCGAGCGCGATGGTGCTGCTGGGGCTGGAGCCCGAGCTCGACACCTTCGACGGCCGTGCCGCGTCGGCAGCGCTGCGCGGCAGTGCGTTCGTGATCGCGATGAGCGCGTACCGCAGCGCCGAACTGGAGCAATACGCCCAGGTGCTGCTGCCGGTCGCGCCGTTCAGCGAAACCGCCGGCAGCCTGTTCAACTGCGAGGGCCGGCTGCAGTCCTTCGAGCAGGTCGCGCCTTCGCTGGGGCTTTCGCGCCCGGCCTGGAAGGTGCTGCGCGTGCTGGCCGGCCAGCTCGAGCTCGCCGACTTCGATTTCGACACCGCCGACGCGGTGCGCCAGGCCGCGCTGCAGGGGGTCGACGTCGCCGCCGCGCTGGCGCTGCCGCCGGCCACGCTGCCCGAGGATCTGGCGGCGGGCGACCAGCCGGCCGCGGCGCAGGACTACGAACGCCTGGCCGAGGTGCCGATCTACAGCAGCGACCCGATCGTGCGCCGCTCGCCGTCGCTGCAGCTGACGGTCGACGGCCAGCGCGCGGCGCAGGTCGCGCTCAGCGCCGACATCTGGCAGGACCTGGGCCTGGCCAGCGGCGCGCGGGTGCGGGTCGAGCAGGGCGATGCCAGCGCCGAGTTGCCGGCGCGGCTGGACTCCACGCTGGCCAGCGGGCTGGTGCGGCTGCCCGCTGCGCAACCGGCCACGCGCTCGCTGGGGCCGATGTTCGGTCGTGTTCGTGTGCTCAAGGTCTGAACCATGCTCGACGCCTTCACCTCCAGTGGACTCAAGCTGCTCGGGCCGGTGGCCTGGCCGGTGGTCTGGGACATCCTGCGCATCGTGGTCATCGTGCTGCCGCTGTTCGGCGCGGTGGCGTATCTGACGCTGTGGGAGCGCAAGCTCATCGGCTGGATCCAGGTGCGCATCGGCCCCAACCGGGTCGGACCCTTCGGGCTGCTGCAGCCGATCGCCGACGGCCTGAAGTTCATCTTCAAGGAAATCGTCGTCCCGACCCGCTCGAACCACTTCCTGTTCGTGCTCGGGCCGGTCATGACCCTGATGCCGGCGCTGGCGGCTTGGTCGGTGATCCCCTTCGGCCCGGGCATCGCGCTGGCCAACGTCAACGCCGGCCTGCTGCTGCTGCTGGCGATCACCTCGATCGAGGTCTACGGCATCATCATCGCCGGCTGGGCTTCGAATTCCAAGTACGCCTTCCTCGGCGCGATGCGCGCTTCGGCGCAGATGGTCAGCTACGAAATCGCCATGGGCTTCTGCATGGTGGTGGTGCTGATGGTGTCGGGCAGCCTGAACCTGACGCAGATCGTGCTCGGCCAGCAGCACGGACGTTTCGCCTCGATGGGGCTGAACCTGCTGTCGTGGAACTGGCTGCCGCTGCTGCCGATTTTCATCGTCTACATGATCTCGGGAATCGCCGAGACCAACCGCCACCCCTTCGACGTGGTCGAGGGCGAATCGGAGATCGTCGCCGGCCACATGGTCGAGTATTCGGGGATGTCGTTCGCGCTGTTCTTCCTCGCCGAATACGCCAACATGATCCTGGTGTCGTTCCTGGCCGCCGTGATGTTCTTCGGCGGCTGGGATGCCCCGCTGGGGGTGCTGTCGTTCATCCCCGGGTGGATCTGGCTCGGGATCAAGGCCTTCGTGCTCGTTTCGATGTTCCTGTGGGTGCGCGCGACCTTCCCGCGCTACCGCTACGACCAGATCATGCGCCTGGGCTGGAAGATCTTCATCCCGGTGACGCTGGTCTGGCTGGTCGTCGTCGGCGCCTGGATGCAGACCCCGTGGTCGATCTGGAACTGAACCGGAGTCAGGCATGTCCGCAGTCCTCGATACCCTCAACAGCTTTTTCCTGGTCGAGTTGTTCAAGGGCCTGGCCCTGACCGGCAAGTACGCACTGCGCCGCAAGATCACGGTGCAGTACCCGGAGGAAAAGACCCCGATGTCGCCGCGTTTCCGCGGCCTGCACGCGCTGCGCCGCTACCCCAACGGGGAGGAGCGCTGCATCGCCTGCAAGCTGTGCGAGGCGGTGTGCCCGGCGCTGGCGATCACCATCGAGAGCGCGCAGCGCGCCGACGGCACCCGCCGCACCACGCGCTACGACATCGACCTGACCAAGTGCATCTTCTGCGGATTCTGCGAAGAGAGCTGCCCGGTGGATTCGATCGTCGAAACCCACATCTTCGAGTACCACGGCGAGCAAAGGGGTGATTTGTACTTCACCAAGGAAATGCTGCTGGCCGTCGGTGATCGCTACGAACACGAGATCGCGCCCAACAAGGAGGCCGACGCACCCTACCGCTGAAGGCCCGGCGCCGCGCCCGCCGCAGCGCGCGGTGCCCGCCGCCGCGCCGCGCCGAGCCGCACTCGACCGCGCACCAGACCCCTGCGTCGCTACCCGCTGAACCGCCATGTCCATTGCCACCGCATTGTTCTACTTGTTCTCGGCCGTGCTGCTGTTCGCGGCGTTGCGGGTGATCACCGCGCGCAACACCGTGCACGCCGCGTTGTTCCTGGTGCTGGCCTTCTTCCAGGCGGCGACCATCTGGATGCTGCTGGAGGCCGAGTTCCTGTCGATCGTGCTGGTGCTGGTCTATGTCGGCGCGGTGATGGTGCTGTTCCTGTTCGTCGTGATGATGCTCGACGTCAACGTCGAGCAGATGCGCCAGGGTTTCTGGCGCTACTTCCCGCTGGCGCTTCTGGTGGGGGTGTTCATCGTGCTCGAAATGGCCGCGGTGCTGATGCAGGGCTTCCAGATCGGCGGCCAGACCGCCGCGGCGCAGATCGGCGGCCAGGCGCTCAGCCCGGCCGCGCATGCCGCGGCGCACATTCCGAACACCGAACTGCTGGGCCGCGTGCTCTACGGCGGCTACCTGTATCCGCTGGAGATCGCCGCGGTGATCCTGCTGGTGGCGATCATCGCGGCCATCGCGCTGACCCTGCGCCGGCGCAAGGACACGCGGCGGGTGTCCGCCGCCGAACAGCTTCGCGTGCGCCGCAGCGAGCGCGTGCGCCTGGTACGCATGCCGGCGCAAGCGCGCGTCGAGGCCGCCGCCGCGGCCGACAAGGGGGAGTAAGCCACATGCTCGGATCGCTCACGCTGGCGCACTACCTGGTGCTCGCAGCCATCCTGTTCGCCATTTCGGTGGTGGGGATCTTCCTCAACCGCCGCAACCTCATCGTGCTGCTGATGGCCATCGAGCTGATGCTGCTCGCGGTGAACCTGAACTTCATCGCCTTCTCGCACTACCTGCAGGACATGGCCGGCCAGGTCTTCGTGTTCTTCATCCTCACGGTCGCTGCCGCCGAGTCGGCGATCGGGCTGGCGATCCTGGTCGTGCTGTTCCGCAACCGCTCGACCATCAACGTCGACGAACTCGATTCACTCAAGGGCTGAGGCATGGCTGCCACCATCAATCCCACGCTGTTGCTCGTGATCGCGCTGGGCCCGCTGCTCGGGGCCATCGTCGCCGGGCTGTTCGGCAAGACCATCGGGCGCGCCGGCGCGCACAGCGTGACCACCGGGACGGTGGCGCTGTCCTTCGCGCTGTCGTGCTACGTGCTGTGGCAGGTGGTCGGCGGCGCGCACTACGACGGCACCGTCTACACCTGGATGCAGGTCGGGCACCTGCAGATGCAGGTCGGCTTCCTGATCGACAGCCTGTCGGCGCTGATGATGGTGGTCGTCAGCTTCGTGTCGATGTGCGTGCACGTCTACACCATCGGCTACATGGCCGACGACCCCGGCTACCAGCGCTTCTTCTCCTACATCAGCCTGTTCACCTTCAGCATGCTGATGCTGGTGATGAGCAACAACCTGCTGCAGCTGTTCTTCGGCTGGGAGGCGGTCGGCCTGGTGTCGTACCTGCTGATCGGCTTCTGGTACACCCGCGAATCGGCGGTGTTCGCGAACCTCAAGGCCTTCGTGGTCAACCGGGTCGGCGACTTCGGCTTCGTGCTGGGAATCGCGCTGCTGGTCGCGCACACCGGCAGCCTGAACTACAGCGACATCTTCGCCAAGGCTCCCGAACTCGCGAAGCTGAACTTCCCGGGCACCGACTGGATGCTGCTGACGGTGGCGTGCATCTGCCTGTTCATCGGCGCGATGGGCAAGAGCGCGCAATTCCCGCTGCATGTCTGGCTGCCCGATTCGATGGAAGGCCCGACGCCGATTTCCGCGCTGATCCACGCGGCGACCATGGTGACCGCGGGGATCTTCATGGTCTCGCGCATGTCGCCGCTGTTCGAGCTGTCGAACACCGCGCTGTCGGTGGTGCTGGTGCTGGGGGCGATCACCGCGCTGTTCATGGGCATCCTCGGGGTGATCCAGAACGACATCAAGCGGGTGATCGCCTACTCGACCTTGTCGCAACTGGGCTACATGACCACCGCGCTCGGCGCCTCGGCGTACCCGGTGGCGATGTTCCACCTGATGACCCACGCGTTCTTCAAGGCGCTGCTGTTCCTCGCCGCGGGCTCGGTGATCATCGGCATGCACCACGACCAGGACATCCGCCACATGGGCGGGCTGCGCAAGTACATGCCGGTGACGTGGATCACCTTCCTGATCGGCTCGCTGGCGCTGGCCGGCACCCCGTTCTTCTCCGGCTTCTATTCGAAGGACAGCATCATCGACGCCGTCGCGGCGAGCCACCTCCCCGGAGCCGGCTTCGCCAGTTTCGCGGTCACCGCCAGCGTGTTCGTCACCGCGCTCTACACCTTCCGCGTGTACTTCCTGGTGTTCCACGGCGAGGAGCGTTTCCGCACCGCGGTGTCGCACCACGGCCATGACGACCACGCCGCGCACGACGACCACGCGGCGCAGGGTGGCCACGGCCATGGCAGCTTCGAGCCCCACGAGTCGCCGTGGGTGGTCACGCTGCCGCTGGTGCTGCTGGCGATTCCGTCGGCGGTGGCCGGCTGGCTGGCCATCCGGCCGCTGCTGTTCGGCAAGTTCTTCGCCGGATCGATCACCGTCGACACCGCGGCGCACCCGGCGATGGCCGACCTGGCCGCGCATTTCCACGGCCCGCTGCAGATGGCGCTGGACTCGCTGGCCCACCTGCCGCTGTGGCTGGCGCTCGCCGGCGCGCTGGTCGCCTACTACGGCTACATGGTCAACCCGGCTTTCCCCGCGGCGGTCAAGCGCGCGCTGGGTCCGGTCTACACGCTGCTGGACCACAAGTACTACATGGACTGGATCAACGAGCATGTCATCGCCGCCGGTGCCCGCCTGCTCGGGCGCGGGCTGTGGCAGGGCGGCGACGCCGGGCTGATCGACGGACTGCTGGTCAACGGCTCGGCGCGGCTGGTGGGAGCGACCGCGGCGGTGGTGCGCAGGTTGCAGACCGGCTTCATTTACTACTACGCGCTGGCGATGATCGCCGGCGTGGTCGTGTTCATGTGGATGTTCATCCCGGGCAAGCTGCTGTCCGGCTGGTTCGTTCGATAACTCCCGGGGCCTGCGGCTGACCGACAACCTATGTACTCGCTACCGTTGCTGAGCCTGTCCATCTGGACGCCCATCGCCTTTGGCATCCTGATCCTGCTGCTCGGGCGCGACACCCATGCCGACACGGTGCGCTGGCTGGCGCTGCTCGGCGCAGCCGTGTCGCTGCTGATCACCATCCCGGTGGTGAGTGGCTTCAACCCGGCGCTGCCGGGCATGCAGTTCGTCGAGCAGATGCCCTGGATCGAGCCGTTCAACATCCAGTACCAGCTCGGCGTCGATGGCATCTCGCTGTGGTTCGTCCCGCTGACCGCGTTCATCACCCTGATCACCGTGATCGCCGGCTGGGAAGTCATCAAGGACCGCGTGGCGTTGTACATGGCTTCGTTCCTCATCCTGTCGGGATTGATGATCGGGGTGTTCTGCGCGGTCGACGCCATGCTGTTCTACGTGTTCTTCGAGGCCACGCTGATCCCCATGTACCTGATCATCGGCATCTGGGGTGGACAGCGCAGGGTGTACGCGGCATTCAAGTTCTTCCTCTACACGCTGCTGGGCTCGCTGCTGATGCTGGTCGCGCTGCTGTACCTGTACAGCGAGTCGGGCGGGAGTTTCAACATCCTCGACTGGTACACGGTGCCGCTTTCGCGCACCGCGCAGATCCTGCTGTTCGTGGCGTTCTTCGCGGCCTTCGCGGTGAAGATCCCGATGTGGCCGGTGCACACCTGGCTGCCCGACGCCCACGTCGAGGCGCCCACCGGGGGCTCGATCGTGCTGGCGGCGATCATGCTCAAGCTCGGCGCCTACGGTTTCGTGCGCTTCGTGCTGCCCATCGTTCCCGACGCCAGCCGCGAACTGGCGCCGCTGATCATCGCGCTGTCGGTGATCGCGGTGATCTACATCGGGCTGGTCGCGATGGTGCAGACCGACATGAAGAAGCTGGTCGCGTATTCGTCCATCGCGCACATGGGCTTCGTGACCCTGGGCTTCTTCCTGTTCTCCAACCTCGGGGTGGAAGGCGGCCTGGTGCAGATGATCTCCCACGGCTTCGTCTCCGGCGCGATGTTCCTGGGGATCGGCGTTCTCTACGACCGCATGCACACCCGGGCGATCGCCGACTACGGCGGCGTGACCTCGAAAATGCCCCATTTCGCGGCCTTCGCGGTGCTGTTCGCGATGGCCAATGCCGGCCTGCCGGGAACCAGCGGATTCGTCGGCGAATGGATGGTCATCCTGGCCGCGGTGCGCAGCGACTTCTGGCTCGGCCTGCTGGCCGCGACCACGCTGGTGCTGGCCGCCGGCTATACGCTGTGGATGATCAAGCGGGTGTTCTTCGGCCCGGTGCGCAACGAGCATGTGCAGGCTCTGACCGACATCGGCGCGCGCGAATTCCTGATCCTCGCGCTGCTGGCCGCAGGGACCCTGTGGTTCGGCCTGTATCCCAAGTTCTTCACCGATCCGATGCAAAGCAGCGTCGCCCACCTGCTGCAGCACGTGGCGGCCTCGAAACTGCAGTAAGACGCCAAGCTCACCATGAACTGGATTGCGGTCTACCCCGAGATTTTCCTGCTGGTCATGGCGTGCGTGGTCATGCTCGCCGACGTGTTCGTCAACGATCCCGAGCACCGCGCCGCCTACGGGCTGAGCGTGCTGACCCTGGTCGTGCTGGTGGTGATGTGCGCGATGTTCTACCTGCAGGGCGGGCGCGAACTGGCCATGCAGCGCATGGCCTCCTACGACCCGCTGGCCAACATGCTGAAGATGTTCACCGCGCTGGCCACGCTGGCGTCGCTGGTGTACGGCCAGCGCTACGCGCTGGACCGCGGCATGTGGGGGGGCGAACTGTTCGCGCTGGCGCTGTTCGCGCTGCTCGGCCAGTTCGTGATGATCTCGGCCAACAACCTGCTGATGATCTACCTCGGGCTGGAGCTGATGTCCCTTTCGCTGTACGCGCTGGTCGCGCTGCGGCGCGACTCCTCGCTGGCCACCGAGGCGGCGATGAAGTATTTCGTGCTGGGAGCGCTCGCGTCGGGCTTCCTGCTCTACGGCATGAGCCTGGTGTACGGCGCCACCGGCTCGCTCGACCTGAGCGTGATCTACCACACCACCGGCTTCGAGCCGCTGAACCGCGCCGTGCTGGTGATGGGGGTGGTGTTCCTGGTCGCCGGCGTGGCCTTCAAGTTCGGCGCGGCGCCGTTCCACATGTGGATCCCCGACGTCTACCAGGGCGCGCCGACGGTGGTCGTGCTGCTGGTGGCCGCTGCGCCCAAGCTGGCGGCCTTCGCGATGGCCATCCGCCTGCTGGTGCTGGGCCTGTTCCCGCTGGCGATGGACTGGCAGCAGATGGTCATGCTGCTGGCGATCGCGTCGCTGGTGATCGGCAACCTCGCGGCGATCGCGCAGACCAACCTCAAGCGCATGCTGGCGTATTCGACCATCGCGCAGATCGGCTTCGTGCTGCTCGGGCTGATGTCGGGCATGGTCAACGGCAATGGCATGTCGTCGTCGCAGGCCTACGGCGCGACCATCTTCTACCTGCTCATCTATGTGCTGAGCACGCTGGGCACGTTCGGCATCGTGATGTTCCTCGCCCACGAGGGTTTCGAGGCGGAGGAACTGAGCGACTTCGCCGGCCTGGGCAAGACCCATCCGTGGCTGGCCGGGATCATGAGCTTCCTGATGTTCTCGCTGGCCGGAGTCCCGCCGTTCGCCGGCTTCTACGCCAAGTTCGTCGTGCTGCAGTCGCTGCTGGTCACCGGCAGGATCTGGCTGGTGGTGCTGGCGGTGCTGCTGTCGGTGATCGGCGCCTTCTACTACCTGCGGATGGTGAAGATCATGTATTTCGATGCCCCGACGCGCGAGCACAAGGTGCGCGCATCGGGATCGGCGTGGGCGCTGATGTCCGTCAACGGCCTGGCCGTGCTCGCGCTGGGCATCGTCCCCGGCAGCCTGATGACCCTGTGCTACCAGGCGATCACCAACACCTTGCGTTGACAGGACACTCGCGATGCAATCTTCCGCAGTCTGGCTGGTCCTGGTGCTGGGTCTGTTCGGCGCCAACGCCCCCTTCGTGTCCGACCGCTTCTTCCTGGCCATGCCGCTGCGCGCGCGCAAGGCCGGCTGGATGCGGGTGTTGGAACTGCTGATCCTCTACTTCGTCGTCGGGGGGATCTCGCTGGCGGTGGAGCAGCGCCTGGGGCAGATCTACCCGCAGCACTGGGAGTTCTACGCGGTGTCGCTGTCGATGTTCATCGTGCTGGCGTTTCCGGGCTTCGTGCTGCGCTACCTGCTGCGGCGGGTTCCGGCCTGAGTGCCCCCCCGGCCGACGATGGACGGGCAAGCGCCCCCGCCGGTGCCTGCGGCGCTGCAGGAGACCACGGTCGACAGCCAGGGAGTGTTCCAGGGCCGTTTCCTGCGGGTATGGCGCGATACCGTGCGGCTTCCCGACGGGCAAGTCGCGGTGCGCGAGTACATCAAGCATTCCGGCGCGGTGATGGTGATCCCGCTGCTCGACAACGGCCGGGTGCTGATGGAGCGGCAATGGCGCACGCCGATGCGCCGGGTGATGACCGAGTTCCCGGCCGGCAAGCTCGACCCCGGCGAGGGCTGGCTGGCCTGCGCTGCGCGCGAACTGCGCGAGGAGACCGGCTACACCGCGCGCGAATGGGCCTACATCGGGACCATCAACAACGCGATTTCGTATTCCGACGAGACCATCCACCTGGCCTTCGCCCGCGGACTCGTTGCGGGACCGTCGCAGCTCGACCAGCATGAATTCCTCGAGGTGTTCGAGGCCGAGCCCCGGCAGGTGCTGGATGGCGTGCGCGGCGGAATCATCACCGACGTGAAGACGGTGATCGGGGTGTTCTGGCTGGAAAAGTTCCTCGACGGCAGCTGGCCGCTGGCCTGGAGCCAGGCGCCGGCGCAGGGCTGAGCGGACGGCCTGGCGGGCGCGCGGCGCCTGCGCGGCGGCCGCAGGGTAAACACCCTGCCTAGCAGGCCGTTGAAGTACCTGACGAACGAGCGAATTCCCGCTGCTGGAATTGCGTGGCGATGCTCATCGGGGGCTCAGTTTTCGGGCAAGCCCCCCAATTCCGAGCCGATTCGGGCCCTGGTGG
>JAJZVU010000017.1 GCA_021845505.1 Pseudomonadota bacterium
GCCCGGCGCGCGGCGCAAGGGCGGGCCGCGCGAGGGCGGGCCGCGCGAGGACGCGCGCCCCGCGGGCGGGCGCGGCGAGCGCGGCGAGCGCGAGCCCGGGCCCAACAGCTATGCGATGAGCGCGGTCGACGCGCTGTTCGGGCGCGCCAGCCGCGAGGCGCGGCTGGCCAGCATGCGCAATGCGGTGCACGACGAGCACGGCGAGTTGCCCGAGCGCGAGCCCGGCCCCAACAGCTATGCGATGAGTGCGGTGGACGCGCTGTTCGGCAAGTCCGCCGGTGGTGCACGCCCGGGCTCGCGCGGACCTCGCGGCGGCGAGCGGCAGCGCAAGGGCGGGCGCAAGGCGGGTTCCCAACCCGATCCGACCCGCTCGGCGCTCGGCCTGGCGCCGGCGCAGCCGGCGTACAACGGCGCGGCGCCGAAGCGGCGTGGCCATTCGCGTTGACCGCCGACCCATCGCCTGGAGCGGCGTCGAGTTCGGATGGGGACTTACAATTTCTGCTTAACGTCTTGAAATCTGGAGAAAAACGAATGGAGCGTACGCTCTCGATCATCAAACCCGACGCCGTTGCGAAGAATTGCATTGGCAAAATCATCGATCGTTTCGAATCCGCGGGCCTCAAAGTCGTCGCGGCGCGCATGATGCACCTGTCGCGTGCCGAAGCCGAGGGTTTCTATGCGGTGCACAAGGAGCGGCCGTTTTTCCGCGATCTCGTCGAATTCATGGTCTCGGGGCCGGTTCTGGTGCAGGTACTCGAGGGCCCGAACGCCATCGCGCGCAACCGCGAACTGATGGGCGCGACCGATCCGAAGAAGGCCGCGCCGGGTACCATCCGCGCGGATTTCGCCGACAGCATCGACGCCAATGCGGTGCATGGCTCCGACAGCGCCGAGAATGCGGCCACCGAGATCGCGTTCTTCTTCCCGGAGAACTGGATCTTCGCCCGCTGAGACCGGGCCCCTGCCGCCCCCGCCACCGAGCCCGCGCGATCGCGATGAAGCCCACCACCAACCTGCTGGCGTTCGACCAGGCCGCCCTGGCAGCCTGGTACGCCCAGGCCGGCCACAAGGCCTTCCGGGCGCGGCAGACCATGCACTGGGTGCACCAGCGCGGGGTGGCCGACTTCGGCTCGATGACCGACCTGGCCAGGCCGCTGCGCGACTGGCTGGCCGAGCATGCCTGCGTGCGGGCGTTGCCGGTGCTGGCCGAGCAGTGCTCGCGCGACGGGACCGTCAAATGGCTGTTCGACGTCGGCGCCGGCAATGCGGTGGAGTCGGTGTTCATCCCGGAAGCGGCGCGCAACACCCTGTGCGTGTCGTCGCAGGCCGGTTGCGCGATGGCTTGCAGTTTCTGCTCCACCGGCGCGCAGGGCTTCAGCCGCAACCTGGACAGCGCCGAAATCCTCGGCCAGTTGTGGTGGGCCGAATTCACCATGCGCCAGCGCCTGGGGCTGGCCGAGGGGCAGCGGGCGATCTCCAACGTGGTGATGATGGGCATGGGCGAGCCGCTGCAGAACTACGGCGCGCTGCTGCCGGCGCTGCGGGTGATGCTGGACGACGACGCCTACGGGCTTTCGCGGCGCCGGGTCACCGTGTCCACCTCGGGCGTGGTGCCGATGATCGACCGTCTGGCCGACGATTGCCCGGTCGCGCTGGCCGTCTCGCTGCATGCTCCGAACGATGCGCTGCGCGATCAGCTGGTTCCGCTGAATCGCAAATATCCACTGTCCGAACTGCTGGCGGCTTGCGAACGCTACCTTCGGCATGCGCCGCGCGATTTCATCACCCTGGAGTACTGCCTGCTCGACGGCATCAACGACGCCCCCGAGCAGGCGCGGGAACTGCTCGCGCTGATGCGCGGGCGCTTCCCGTGGAAGTGCAACCTGATACCGTTCAACCCCTTTCCCGGCTCCGGCCTGGGTCGCTCGTCGCCGCAGCGTGTGGCGGCGTTCGCGGCCACGCTGGCCGAGGCCGGCATCGTCGCCACGGTACGCAAGACCCGCGGCGACGATATCGATGCGGCCTGCGGGCAACTGGCCGGAGAAGTGCAGGACCGCACTTCGCGGCGCGGCCGCCGGGTGGTGGCGATCGCGGACGCGCAGCGCGCGGCCGCAATGGACACGGGATGGACAGCATGAACGCGATGGTTTGGCGAACCCGCTGCGCTGCGCGCAGCCCGTCCCGCAAGGCGCTGCTCGCGCTGGGATTGAGCGTGCTGCTGGGCCTGCTGGGCGGCTGTGCGGCTCCGACCAGCGGCAACTACGCGGGCAGCGCGCCGGGCGCGCAGCCGAGCAAGGCCGACAAGACCGCGCGGGTGCGACTGGAGCTGGCCGAGGGCTACTACCAGCGCGGCCAGCCCGAGGTGGCGCTGGGCGAAGTCGACAAGGCGCTGGCGCAGGATCCCGGCTATGTGCCGGCGTACACCATGCAGGCGCTGATCCACATGAGCCTGGGGCAGAACCGACGTGCCGACGCGAGCTTTCGCAAGGCCTTGTCGCTGGGCCCGGACAACCCCGACACCCTGCACAACTACGGCTGGTTCCTGTGTTCGAACAAGCGCTACGACGAGTCGTACCGGATGTTCCGCAAGGCGCTGGCTGTGCGCGGCTATCGCAATGCGCTGCGGACCTACCTCGCGTTCGGGGTCTGCGAGTATCGCGCGGGCAACCTGCCTGCCGCCGAGCAGACGCTGCACCAGGGCTTTGCGCTCGACCCGGCCGATCCGGCGCTGGCGACCAACCTGGCGATGGTGCAGTACCTGCGTCATGAGTACAGCCAGGCGCTGTTCTACATCCGCCGGGTCAACGCCAGCCGCAATGTCAGCGCCCAGACTCTGTGGCTGGGCGTGCTGATCGCGCGCAAGGGCGGCGATGCCGGCGACGCCAACGCCTGGACCAGCGAACTGGTGCAGAAGTACCCTGACTCCAACGAGGCGATAGCCGCGCAGCAGGGTCGTTTCGACGACTCGGCGCTGCTGCCGCACTGAGCGCGCCGTGGCCGATCGCATGCCCGAGTCCGCTCCGCCCAGCAACGCCGGGTCCGGCGCGCAGGCCGAAGCGGCTGCGCGCCAGCAGGCCGGGGCGCTGTTGCGTGCCGCGCGCGAGGCCGCGGGTCGCAGCGTGGCCGAACTGGCCACCCAGTTGAAGGTCTCGCCGGACAAGATCGCCGCGCTGGAGGCCGGCGACTGGACGAGCCTGCACGACGACGCGCATGCCCGCGGATTGTTGCGCGCATCGGCCAAGGCGGTGCACGCCGACCCGGACGCGGTGCTGCGACCGCTGCCGCCAGCCTTCGTTCGCGGCACGCCGGTCAGGCCTGCGAAGGGGACGACCCTGATGCCCGGGCGTCCGGCCACGCCGGTGGGAACCCATGGCGGCAGCCATCGCCTGGTATGGCTTGCGCTGCTGCTGCTGGTGCTGGCGCTGGGCCTGCTGTACCTGCCGCGCGGCCAGCGCATCGGGCGTTGGCTGCAGCAGCTGCGCGGCCAGGCCACCCGGCAGGTCGCGCCGGCCGCAGTGCCGCCGCAGGCCGCTTCGTCCGCGTCGGCCGCGGCGAGCGCGGCGAGCGCGCCGGCCGCCAGCGCGGCCCCCGCGGCACCTGCCGCCTCGTCGGCGGCCGCGCCAGCCAGCGCGGCGGCGTCCGCTGCGCTTCCCGCGGGGGCGGCCAGTTCGGCCGGCGCGGCGGGCGCGATGGCGCCCGCGGCCGCGGCGTCGGCTGCCGGCGGCGGTGCGGTGCTGGGCCTGCGCACCAGCGGCAGCAGTTGGGTGCAGGTGCGCGCCGACAGCGGCAAGGTGCTGTTCTCCGGGCTGCTGGCGGCCGATGCCTCGCAGGCCGTGGCCATCGGGCGCACCGACTATCCGCTGCACGTGGTGGTGGGCAACGCGGCGCAGACCCGGCTGAGCCTGGGCGGCAAGGCCGTTCCGCTGCACGCCGGCAGCGGCAATGTCGCGCGTCTGGTGCTGCCCGCTTCCGCTCCCTGACGATTCGCCGATGACTCCCCCCCTGTCGTCGTCCGACGCCGGCGCCGAGCTCGATCCGCCGCGCCGGCGCACCCGCCAGGCGCTGGTGTGCTGGGGCGAACGCAGGGTCAGCGTGGGCGGCGACGCCCCGGTGCGCGTGCAGTCGATGACCAACACCGATACCGTGGACGTGGTCGGCACGGCCATCCAGGTCAAGGAACTGGCTCAGGCCGGCTCGGAACTGGTGCGCCTGACGGTCAACACCGACGAGGCGGCCGCGGCGGTGCCGCGAATCCGCGAGCAGCTCGATCGCATGGGGATCGACGTCCCGCTGATCGGCGACTTCCACTACAACGGCCACCTGTTGCTGACGCGTCATCCGGCTTGTGCCGAGGCCTTGTCCAAGTACCGCATCAACCCGGGCAACGTCGGCAAGGGCGACAAGAAGGACCGCCAGTTCGGGCAGATGATCGAGGTCGCGCTGCGCTGGCAGCGGCCTGTGCGGATCGGCGTCAACTGGGGCAGCCTCGACCAGGAACTGCTCGCCTCGCTGATGGATGCCAACGCCGCGCTGGCGCAGCCGCGCGACGCACGGCTGGTGATGCACGAGGCGCTGATCCGTTCGGCCACCGATTCGGCGCGCCGGGCCGAGGAACTGGGCATGGCGCCCGAGCAGATCCTGCTGTCGTGCAAGGTCTCGACGGTGAGCGACCTGGTGGCGGTGTACCGCGAACTCGCGCGGCGCTGCGACTACCCGCTGCACCTGGGCCTGACCGAG
Source organism: Pseudomonadota bacterium (assembly GCA_021845505.1). Classification (GTDB taxonomy): domain Bacteria; phylum Pseudomonadota; class Gammaproteobacteria; order Burkholderiales; family Burkholderiaceae_C; genus Thiomonas_A. The sequence continues at coordinate 4,738 of JAJZVU010000017.1, forward strand.
GCCGGCATGGGTACGCGGGGCATCGTCGCGTCGACCGCCGCGCTGGCGATCCTGCTGCAGCAGGGGATCGGCGACACCATCCGCGTGTCCCTGACCCCGCAGCCGGGCGAGGCGCGCACCCAGGAAGTGGTGGTCGCCTGGGAGATCCTGCAGGCGCTCGGGCTGCGCAGCTTCACCCCCAGCGTCACGGCGTGCCCGGGCTGCGGGCGCACCACCAGCACGGTGTTCCAGGAGCTCGCGCAACAGATCGACCGCCATCTGCGGCAGCGGATGCCGCAGTGGCGGGTCGACTACCCCGGGGTGGAAGCGTTGCGTGTCGCGGTGATGGGCTGCATTGTCAACGGCCCCGGCGAGAGCCGGCATGCCGACATCGGCATCAGCCTGCCCGGGACCGGCGAGCAGCCGGCGGCGCCGGTGTTCATCGACGGCGAAAAGCGCCATACCCTGCGCGGCGAGGACATCGCCGCGCAGTTCACCGCGCTGGTCGAGGACTACATCGGCAAGCGCTGGGGGAGTGGCAGCGTTCCACGGGGTTGAGCGGCGCCGCCGCAGCGTCCGGCCGGGCTTCGGCGGGGCTGCGCCGGGGCCTTTTCGCATGCAAGGTTGATCGATCGATGAATGCCAAGCTCGGTGCCGTCAAAGGCATGAATGACATCCTGCCGCCCGAATCGGCGGGCTGGGAATGGTTCGAGGCGCGGGTGCGCGATGTCATGCGCGGCTACGGCTACCAGTCGGTGCGCACGCCGATCGTCGAGCCCACGGCGTTGTTCGTGCGCAGCATCGGCGAGGTGACCGACATCGTCGAAAAGGAGATGTACAGCTTCACCGATTCGCTCAACGGCGAGGCCCTGACCCTGCGCCCGGAGAACACCGCGGCGATCGTCAGGGCCGCGGTCGAGCACAACCTGCTCTACGACGGCGGCAAGCGGCTCTGGTACACCGGGCCGATGTTTCGCCACGAACGACCGCAGCGCGGCCGCTACCGCCAGTTCCACCAGGTCGGCGCCGAGGCGCTGGGCTTTCCCGGGCCGGACATCGACGCCGAACTGATCCTGCTGGCGCGACGCCTTTGGACGGTGCTCGGACTGCGCGGCCTGCGCCTGGAGATCAACTGCCTGGGCCAGGCCGACGAGCGGGCGCGCCATCGCGCCAAGCTGATCGCCTATCTCGAACAGCACGCCGGCCAGCTCGACGACGACGCGCGCAGGCGGCTGTACAGCAATCCGCTGCGCATCCTGGACAGCAAGAACCCCGCGCTGCAGCCGCTGCTGGAACAGGCGCCGCGGCTGCTCGACGAACTGGGCGAGGACTCGCGCGCCCATTTCGACGGCCTGCAACGGCTGCTGCGCGCCGCCGGCCAGGATTTCACGATCAATCCCCGGCTGGTTCGCGGCCTGGACTACTACAACCTGACGGTGTTCGAGTGGGTCAGCGAGCATCTGGGCGCGCAGGCCACGGTGTGCGCCGGCGGGCGCTACGACGGGCTGGTCGAGCAGATCGGCGGCAAGCCGGCGCCGGCCTGCGGCTGGGCGTTGGGCGTCGAGCGGGTGCTCGACCTGCTGGCGCAGGCCGGGCGCCAGCCGGCCGCACCGGCCCCGGATGCCTACGTGGTGCTGGCGCATGCGCCGGCGCTGGAGCGGGCGTTGCAGGTGGCCGAGGAACTGCGCGCGGCCGGCATGCGCATCGTCATGCATGCCGGCGGCGGAAGCCTGAAGTCGCAGATGAAAAAGGCCGACGCCAGCGGCGCGCGCCATGCGTTGATCTTCGGCGAACGCGAATGGCTGGCCGGCGAGGTCGGGGTCAAGTCGCTGCGCGAGGCCGGCGAACAGCAACAGCGCAGCGTGGCGTTGCAGCCGCCGGCGTTGCTGCTGGAAATGTTGATGGCCACGCCAGCCTGAGGCCGCGCCTGCGGCAAGCCGCGGCCGCCTAGAATGCACGCTGGCCCAAACTCCCCGAGCCCATGAGCTACAACCTCGAAGAACAGGATCAGATCGAACAGCTGCGCGCGTTCTGGCAGCGCTGGGGCACCGCGATTTCCGCGCTGCTGCTGCTGGCGGCCTTGGCCTGGGCGGGCTACAGCGGATGGCATTGGTGGACCAGGCGGCGCGCCGCGCAGGCTTCGAGCCTGTACAGCCAGTTGAGCCAGCGCCTGGCGTCCAGCGACCTGGCGGGCGCTGCGCCGATCTGGGGCAAGCTGCGCAAGGACTTCGGCTCGACTGCCTACGCGCAGATGGGTGCGCTGGCGTTGGCCCACGGCTATGTCGACGGCGGGCAGCCGGCGCGGGCCGAGCCGGTGCTGCAGTGGGCCTGCAGCCACGGCCCGGTGGCCGCGCAGCGCGCGGCGGCGATGCTGAACCTGGCGGCGCTGCAGGTCGACGCCCGGCAGTACGCCCAGGCGCTGCAGACCCTGCGGACCGCGCCCACCCGGGCCTTCGGGCCGCTGTTCCTGGCCGGTCGCGGCGATGTCCATGCGGCGCAGGGGCGCCGCGCCCAGGCGCGGGAGGATTACACCAAGGCGCTGGGCGAGTTGCCCGCCGACGCGGCACTGCGCGAGTTGCTGCGCATCAAGCTCGACAGCGTTGGGGGGGCGGCATGATGCGCCGAGCCTGGCTTGCCCGGCTGGGACGCCGGCTGGGGTTGGCCTGCGCCGCTGCGGGCCTGGGCTTGCTCGGCGCATGTTCGTCGGCTCCTCGCCAGCCCGACCCGACGCCGCTGCAGCCGGTGCCGCCGATCCTGCATGTGCGCACGGCCTGGGTGGCGCACGTCGGCTCGGTTCCGCCGACCTTCCAGATGGCCGTCGCGCAGGGTCGCGTGGTCGTGGCGTCCGCCGACGGCCAGGTGCAGTGCCTGAGCGCAAGCGACGGCAAGCTGCTGTGGCAAAGCCGGGTGGAAGGTGGCATCAGCGCAGCGGTGGGCAGCGACGGCACCTTCACCGCGGTGGTCGACGTGGACAACCGGGTGGTGTCGCTCGGGCCCCAGGGGCAGGTGCTGTGGCGCTACCAACTGCCGACCAGCGTGCTGACACCGCCCGCGGTGTTCGGCGGCATGGTCGTCGTGCAGGGTGCCGACCAGCGTCTGTGGGCGTTCAACGCGGCCACGGGGGCCAAGCGCTGGGAAGACGAGTTCCACGTTCCCGCGCTGCTGCTGCAGCAGGGATCGGGTATCGCGCTGGACGGGCCGGACCTCGTGCTGGGCGACGCGAGCGGGCGCCTGCGCGCGGTGCGCCTGGTCGACGGCACCGCGCTGTGGGACGCCGTAATCGCGCAACCGCGCGGGGTCACCGACGTCGAGCGCCTGGTGGCCATCACCGGGACGCCGTCGCTGGCCGCCGGCGTGGCCTGTGCCCGCGGCTACCAGGCCGGCCTGGGCTGCGTCAACCTGGCCGACGGACATGTGCTGTGGACCGCCCGCGCCGACGGCTACACCGCGGTCAGCCAGGACGGCAAGGAAATGGTCGCCGCCCAGGCCGACGGGGTCGTGCAGGCCTACGCGGTGGCCGACGGCAAGCTGCTGTGGCACAACGACGAGTTGAAGTGGCGCAAGCTGTCGGCGCCGCTGCTGGCCGGGCATACCGTGGCGGTGGGCGATCTGCAGGGCTATGTGTCCTTCCTCGACTCGAGCAACGGGCGCATCATCGGCCGGGCCTCGACCGACGGTTCGCCGATCGCCACGCCGATGGTGCTGGCCGGCGACACGCTGGTCGCGCTGACCCGCGACGGCGGGGTCTACGGCTTTGTTCCCCGCTGAGGCGCCGGCGCGCGCCGCCGGCCGATACGGGGCCGCCTGATGCTTCCGGTGCTGGCACTGGTCGGCCGCCCCAACGTGGGCAAGTCGACCCTGTTCAATCGCATCACCCGTTCGCGCGACGCGCTGGTCGCGGACATTCCCGGGCTGACCCGGGATCGCCACTACGGCCGCGCGCGCTGGCACGGCCGCGCGTTGCTGGTGGTCGACACCGGCGGCTTCGAGCCGGTGGTCGACACCGGGATCGTCGCCGAGATGGCCAGGCAGACGCGCCAGGCCATCGCCGAGGCCGACGCGGTCGTGCTGCTGGTCGACGCCCGCTCCGGGCTGGCACCGCAGGACCAGCAGATCGCCGCCTACCTGCGCAAGACCGGCAAGACGGTGCTGCTGGCGGTCAACAAGGCCGAGGGCCTGGGGCCGGCGGCGCTGGCCGAGTTCCACGAACTCGGCCTGGGCCAGCCGATGCCGGTCAGCGCCGCGCACGGCCAGGGCGTGGGCGCGCTGCTCGATGCCGCCTGCGCGCAGTGGCCCGACGAGGCGCAGCCGGAGTCCGGCGGCGGCGCGGGCGAGCCCGGCGAGGAGCCGGAGCAGGCGCCGGAGCAGGCGCCAGGGCAGGGGCCCGCGGCCGAGGCGACCCGCGCTGCCGCACCGTCGCACGCCATCCGGCTGGCGGTGATCGGCCGGCCCAACGTGGGCAAGTCGACGCTGATCAACGCGTTGGTCGGCGAGCAGCGCGTGATCGCGTTCGACCAGCCGGGAACGACCCGCGACGCCATCGAGGTGCCCTTCGAGCGCGAGGGCGTGGCCTACATCCTCATCGATACCGCGGGGCTGCGGCGGCGCGGCAAGGTGTTCGAGACCATCGAGAAGTTCTCGGTGATCAAGACCCTGCAGGCCATCGAGTCCTCCAATGTGGTGGTGCTGCTGCTCGACGCCAGCGAGGGGGTATCGGAACAGGACGCGCATATCGCGGGTTTCGCGGTGGAGGCCGGCCGCGCGCTGGTCGTGGCGGCGAACAAGTGGGACCGGGTCGACGACTACCAGCGCCAGCGCTTCGCGGCCAGCGTGGCCGAGCGGCTGCCGTTCCTGGGATTCGCCCGCCGCCACGAGATTTCCGCGTTGTCCCGCCACGGCCTGCGGGCCTTGCTGCAGTCGGTGGTGGAGGCGCACCGCGCCGCCTTCGCCAAGCTGCCGACGCCTCGGCTGACGCGCGCGCTGCAGGAAGCGGTGGCGTTCCAGCAGCCGCCGCGAGCCGGCACCGTGCGTCCGAAGCTGCGCTACGCTCACCAGGGCGGGCAGAATCCGCCGGTGATCGTGATCCACGGCAATTCGCTGGACAAGGTCCCGGCGAGCTACACGCGCTACCTGGAATCGCGCTTCGCCAGGACCTTCAAGCTGGCCGGAACGCCGCTGCGCATCGAATACCGGACCTCCCGCAATCCCTACCGCGGCAGCGAAGATTGACGTTCTGCAATCGCGCATCCGACAAATCCTCAGGCGGCTGCCGGACGTCGGCGCTGGCAAGTGGGCGGCTGGAGGTTTGTGCTATGTTCGTCGAGGTGGATCATTTTCCACGTCAGAACGCAACCGGAGTTTTCCATGAGCAATAAAGGGCAGTTGTTACAAGACCCCTTCCTGAACCTGCTTCGCAAGGAGCATGTCCAGGTTTCCATCTACCTGGTCAACGGCATCAAGCTGCAAGGGCATATTGAATCTTTCGACCAATATGTTGTGCTGTTGCGCAACACCGTGACCCAAATGGTGTACAAGCACGCCATTTCCACGGTCGTTCCTTCCCGTCCAGTGACCTTCCACGTCGGTGCAAGCGAGCCCGAGGCTTCCTGAGAGCCTGCCCGGCGCGGTGCTGGTCGGCGCCGACGTCGGGCAGCCCCATCCCGACCCGCAACTCCACGAACTGCGCGAACTCGCGGTATCGGCCGGCCTGCACCCGGCCGGCTCGACTTTCAGCCGCCGGCGCAGCATCGACCCGGCGCTGTACCTGGGCTCGGGCAAGGTCGCCGAAATCCGTCAGCAGGTGCTCGACGCGCAGGCTGGTTGCGTGTTGTTCGATGCCGCGCTGTCGCCGGTGCAGCAGCGCAACCTGGAGCGCGAGATCGGCGTTCCGGTGTGGGACCGCACCGCGTTGATCCTGGAGATCTTCGCCCGCCGCGCGCGCAGCGGGGAGGGCAAGCTGCAGGTCGAACTGGCCCGGCTGCGCCACGCGGCGACGCGGCTGGTGCGCGGCTGGACCCACCTGGAGCGCCAGCAGGGCGGCATCGGCCTGCGCGGCGGACCGGGCGAGAAGCAGATCGAACTCGACCGCCGCATGCTCGAGGACAAGATCAAGCAGCTGCAGCTGCGCCTGCGCAAGTTGCAGCGCCAGCGCGGCACCCAGCGGCGCGCCAGGCGCCGCGGCGCGCAGTTGCAGGTGTCGATCGTCGGCTACACCAACGCCGGCAAGAGCACGCTGTTCAACGCGCTGACCCATGCGCAGGCCTACGCGGCCGACCAGCTGTTCGCGACGCTGGACACGACGGCGCGCCGCGTCTGGCTGGCAGAGGGGGTGTACGCGGTGGTGTCCGACACCGTGGGATTCATACGCGATCTGCCGCACAGCCTGGTCGAGGCCTTCAAGGCCACGCTGGACGAGGCCACCGAGGCCGACGTTCTGCTGCACGTGGTGGACGTGTCCAATCCCCACGCCGAACAGCAGATCGAGCAGGTCCAGCAGGTGCTCGAGGAAATCGGGGCCGACGACATCCCGCAGATCCTGGTCTACAACAAGGTCGACAAGCTCGACGGCGCGGTGCCGCCCACACGCCGGCGTGCGCTGCGTGACGGTGCGACGGGGCGTGCTAGCATCGCTGCCTTTGATGTCAGCGCGCTGAGCGGCGTCGGTCTGGACGCGCTGCGGCAGTTCCTCGCGGACCTGGCGCGACAGCATGCCGCGGCGGCCGCGGGGCGCGCTCCCGCCGTCGAGCCCGGCTCGCCATGGCCGGCGCGGCCGTCCGATGGCGGCGTCGATGCCGCGCACCACGCCTGATGCCCCAGCTGCCGATGCGATTCCTGCTTACTTTCACGTCCGTCGGGCGGCCCGGCCCGCTGGCCGCCGATGGCGACCCCGAGGGCGGCCGCGACGGGCGCAATGCCGCGGGCGGTGGCGACGGTCGCGGCGGTCCGCCGCCCGACTCCGATCGGCGCAATCCCCGCCCCGCAGGCGGACCTCCCGACCTCGACGATCTGTGGCGGGACTTCAACCGCAAGCTCAACGGCCTGTTCGGCCGCCGGGGCGGCGGACGCGGGGGCGGCTTCCGCCCGCCGCGCCGGCCGGGCCGCCTTCGCCCGACACCCCAGGTGCTGTCGCGCGGCCTGCTGGCGCTGCTCGTGCTGCTGGCGCTGGGCTGGCTGGGCTCGGGTTTCTTTGTCGTGCGGCAGGGACAGGTCGCGGTGGTCAGCAGCCTGGGGGCCTCGGTGTCGGTCGCGCAGCCGGGGCTGAACTGGCACGATCCGGCGCCCTTCGGCAGCGCCGTGCTGGTCGACATCGCCACCTTGCGCACCCAGCCGGTGGGCGACTCCAGCGTCGGCACCCTCAGCGGGGCGCCGCGCTCGTCGATGCTCACCTCCGACGGCGATATCGTCGACCTGCGCTTGAGCGCGCAATGGCGGGTCGGCAAGCCGCTGGACTATGTGTACGGCGACCGCGATCCCGACGCGGCTGTCGCGCAGGCCGGCGAGCAGGCGATCCGCGGGGTGGTGGGCTCGCTGACCCTCGATCAGGTGTTGCATGGCGACCGCGCGCTGCTCGCCCGCCAGGCGCAGCAACGCATGCAGCAGTTGCTCGACCGCTGGCACAGCGGGGTCCACGTGACCGACCTGAGCATCCAGCGGCTGCAGGTGCCGCAGGCGGTGCGCGCCGCCGACGAGAACGCGCGCAAGGCCGCGCTCGATTCCCAGCGCCTGCTGGCCGATGCGCGGGCCTACGCCCAGGACGTGCTGCCGCGCGCGCAGGCCAGCGCGGACGCCCTGCTGCAGCAGGCCCGGGGCTACAAGGCCAGCGTGGTGGCGCGGGCGCAAGGCGATGCGGCGCGCTTCAACCTCATCTACGACGAATATCGCAAGGCGCCGCAGGTCACCCGCGAGGGGCTGTACCTGCAGACCATGCGGCATATCCTCGCCCGCGTGACCAAGGTGGTGGTCAGCTCGAAGGGCTCGAACAACCTGGTCTACCTGCCGCTCGACCGCTTGCAGCAGGCTCCCGGGCAGGCGGGCGCGCCGCTCGCCGGCGCCTCGGCGCCGGGTTCCGGCGCGGCGCTGTCGGGGCTGCCCGCGGGGGTCGCGCAGACCCTGGGCGCGGGTTCCGGGTCGGCCGGCCCGGCTTCGGCGGCCGCGCCGCAGACCAGCACCCCCGCGCCCGCCAGCGTGCCGCGCGATACCCGGCGCGGCGTGCGCGACAGCCTGCGCCAACGCGATTCCCGCTGAGAAGGTGTGAACATCGATGAATCGTCTCGCCGCCATCGTCGTGTCGGTCGTGCTGCTGCTGGCGGCAGCCGCCTCCAGCGTGTTCGTCGTGCACCGCGGCCAGTACGCGGCCGTGTACGCGATGGGCCGGGTCGAGCGCGTGCACAGCCGGCCCGGGCTGTACTTCAAGTGGCCGACCCCGGTGGAGAACGTGGTGTTCATCGACGCGCGGGTGCTGAGCCTGCGCAGCGTGCAGGCCGACACCCTGGCCACCAGCGGCCGGCACAACCTGGTGGTGCGCTGGTTCATCAAGTGGCGGGTCGCCGATCCGCGAAGCTTCCTGCACGCCTTCGGTGCCAGCGAGTCGGCCGCCGACGATCGCCTGGCCGCGGCGATGCGCTCCAGCCTGGGGACCGACCTGTCGGCGCTGGACCTGCATGCCGCGCTGCAGGCCCAGGCCACCGAACTGCCGGGCAAGCTGCGCGCCCAGCTCGCCGCCGCGCTGCGCGACAGCGGGGTGGAGGTGGTCGACGCCGGACTGACCCAGATGGACTACAGCGCCGACGTCACCGACGCGGTGTACAGGCGCATGGCCGCGGCCCGCACGCTGGTGGCCGACCGCACGCGCGCCCAGGGACAGGCGCAGGCGGCGCAGATCCGCGCGCAGGCCGACCGCGAGCGCGAGGTGCTGCTGGCGCAGGCCTACCGCAAGGCGCAGACCTTGAAGGGCGAGGGTGACGCCGAGGCCGCGCAGATCGATGCCGACGCATTCGGCAAGGATCCGCGCTTCGCGTCCTTCTACCGCAGCCTGGAGGCGTACCGCGCGAGCTTCGACAGCCGGCGCGACGTGCTGGTGCTCGACCCCTCGAGCGCATTCTTCCGCTACCTGCGCGATCCCTCGGGGGATGCCGGCGGCAAGGCGGCGCGCAAGCGCTGAGTCGCCGCGACGCGGCCGCTTCGGCGGCGCCTAGAATGCGCGCTGGCATTGGCTGAACCCCGACCCGAGTCTGCATGACCGCCTGGCTGCTTCCCGAGCGTTTTTCCGACGTCCTTCCCAGCGAAGCCGCCGCGATCGAGGCGCTGCGCCGGATGCTGCTCGACCACGTCGCCAGCCACGGCTATGAACTGGTCATTCCGCCGCTGCTCGAATTCGTCGACTCGCTGCTGTCGGGAACCGGCCAGGACCTGGACCTGCAGACCTTCAAGCTGGTCGACCAGGTGTCCGGGCGCGCGCTGGGGCTGCGCGCCGACATGACCCCGCAGGCGGCGCGCATCGACGCGCACCTGCTGAACCGGCAGGGCATCGTGCGGCTGTGCTATTGCGGCAGCGTGGTGCATACCCATGCGCAGGGCGTGTACGCGACTCGCGAACCCCTGCAATTCGGGGTCGAGTGCTACGGCCATGGCGGGCTGGAGGCCGACCTCGAGGTGCAGCGGCTGGCGCTGCGCAGCCTGCAGCTGGCGGGCTTCCAGGGGCTGGCGCTGGGCTTGTCCGACGCGCGGCTGGTGCGTGGAGTGCTGGGCGGCCTGGTGGCCGGTCCGGCGCGGCTGTCGGCGATGCTCGAGGCGCTTGCGCGCAAGGACGTGGCGCGCCTGGGCCAGCTCACCCAGGGGTTGCCGCAGGCGCAGCGCGACCCCATCCTGGCGCTGTGCGACCTGTACGGCGACGTGTCGGTGCTCGAGCAGGCGCGCAAGGTGCTGCCGCGGCGCGACGCGGTGGAGCAGGCGCTGGGGGACCTCGACCGGCTGGCGCGGGCGCATGCCGCGGCGGGCTGCGAAGTGCAGATCGATCTGGCCGACATGCGGGGCTATCATTACCACACCGGGGTGATTTTCGCGATCTACGCCAAGGACCGTCCCGATGCGCTGGCGCGTGGCGGCCGTTACGACGAAATCGGCGCCAGCTTCGGGCGCTCCCGGCCGGCGACCGGGTTCTCGCTGGACCTGCGCGAACTCGTGCGTGGCGCGGCGATGGCGCGGCCGCGCGCCGCGGTGCGGGCGCAGTGGTCGGAGCAGCCCGGCTATGCCGGCGCGGTGCGTGCGTTGCGCGACAGCGGCGAGGTGGTCATCGAACTGCCCGCCGGGGCGCGATTCGAGAGCGACGGCTTCCGGCTCGACCGCGAACTGGCCTGCACCGACGGCAAGTGGTTCGTGCGAGCCTGTGGCGAGGCGGACGCGCGGTGAGGCCGGGCGCGCAAGTCGGCGCAGGGCTCGCGCGCCATTCCCATTCCTAGATGATGACAAGAGGTGTCGTGAGCACAGGACGTAATGTGGTCGTCGTCGGCAACCAATGGGGCGACGAAGGCAAGGGCAAGGTCGTCGACTGGCTGACCGAGCAGGCCCATGGGGTGGTGCGCTTCCAGGGCGGCCACAATGCCGGGCACACCCTGGTCATCCAGGGACGCAAGACGGCCCTGCAACTCATCCCGTCGGGAGCGATGCGCCCCGAGGTGGCCTGTTACATCGGCAACGGCGTGGTCGTCGACCCCGAGCACCTGATGCTGGAAATCGACCGCCTGGAGACGGCCGGCGTGGAACTGCGCTCGCGCCTGCGCATCAGCGAATCGTGCCCGCTGGTGTTGCCCTCGCATGTCGCGCTCGACGTGGCGCGCGAGGCCAGCCGGGAGTCCAGGGGGGTCGGCAAGATCGGCACCACCGGCAAGGGGATCGGGCCGGCCTACGAAGACAAGGTGGCGCGGCGCGCGGTGCGGTTGCAGGACCTGAAGCACCCGGCGCGCCTGGCCGAAAAGCTGCGCGAAACCCTGGACTGGCACAACTTCGCCCTGCGCGAGTACCTGCACGCCGCTCCGGTGGATTACGACTCGGTGTACCAGCGCCTGCTGCAGTTGGCCGAGCCCATCGCGCCGCTGCTCGACGATGTGGGCTATCGCATCCACCTCAGCCGCCAGCGCGGCGAGCGCCTGCTGTTCGAAGGGGCGCAAGGGACCCTGCTCGACGTCGACCACGGCACCTATCCTTTCGTCACCTCGAGCAACTGCGTGGCGGGCAACGCGGCCGCCGGCTCGGGCGTCGGCCCGCGCGAAGTCGACTACGTGCTGGGCATCACCAAGGCCTACACCACCCGCGTGGGCAGCGGCCCGTTCCCGTCGGAGCTGCCGATCGACCAGCCCGGCACTGTCGGCCACCACCTGCACACCGTCGGGCAGGAGCGCGGCACGGTCACCGGGCGGCCGAGGCGTTGCGGCTGGATCGATACCGCGGCCCTCAAGCGCGCGAACATCATCAATTCGACCAGCGGCCAGTGCATCACCAAGCTCGATGTCCTCGATGGCTTGCCCGAGATCCTGCTGTGCACCGGGTACCGGCTCGACGGCCGGGACATCGACATCCTGCCGCTCGATGCGGACGATATCGCGCGCTGCCAGCCGCGCTACGAAAGCATGCCCGGCTGGAACCAGACCACCGCCGGGCTGACCCGCTGGGAGCAGTTGCCCACGCCGGCGCGCAAGTACCTGGAACGGGTCGCCGAACTCAGCGGCACGCCGATCGCGATGGTGTCGACCGGGCCGGACCGCGAGCACACCATCGTGCTGCAACACCCCTTCGGCGGCTGACCCCGCACGATTCGCACGGGCAAGGGCTCGACCGACGATTTCCCGCACTCCCTGGGCGCACAAGGCCATGCTGAGCGAAGACGGCAAGAACATGTACGTATCGTGGGACGAATACCACGCCCTGATCGAAAAGCTCGCGCTGAAGATCTTCAAATCGGGGTGGGAGTTCGACCAGATCCTGTGCCTGGCACGCGGGGGAACGCGACCCGGCGACGTGTTGTCGCGGGTGTTCGACAAGCCGCTGGCGATCATGTCCACCAGTTCCTACGGTCGCGGACCGAACGCCGAGCGCGCCCAGGTCGAGATGGCCAGCTACATCACCATGCCGCGGGGCCAGCTCAGCGGCCGCGTGCTGCTGGTCGACGACCTGGCCGACTCGGGCGAGACGCTGCGCGCTGTGGCCGACCGGTTGCGCGCCGGACCGCTGGACATCTCCGAGCTGCGCACCGCGGTGATCTGGGTCAAGGGCATTTCGACGGTGCTTCCCGACTACTACGTCGAGATGCTCCCGTCCAGCCCGTGGATCCATCAGCCCTTCGAGGAATACGACACCCTGCGCCCGGCCAAGCTGGCCGAGCGCTGGAAGTTCTGACTGCGGCGCCGCCTCATCGCGGCGGCGTCGCACCCAGGCAGCCCAGCGCATAGTCGGCAAGCGCCTGCCACAGCAGCGGGCTGTCGCCGGCAGCGGGCATCACCCGCACCCGCAGCCCGGGGTGGCGATCGCACGCCGCTTCGACCTGGCGTGCGACATCCTCGACCAGGTGCGCTCCGCTGCCCAGGAACAGCGGGACGACCAGCAGGTCGAGTTGCCCGGCGGCCGCGCAGGCCTCGAGCGCCTGCGACAGCCGCGGGGACATGGACTCCAGGAAGCACAGCTCGGCGTCGACCCCCGGCCGGCCGGCCCGCAGCCGCTCGAGCACCCGCTCGAAAGGGTGCGCCCATTGCGGCTGGCGCGAGCCGTGCGCGAGCAGCAGCAGCCGCGGCGGGGCCGCTGCGGACGGGCAGGGATGCGGGACATCGCCGGGCGCGGGTCGGTTCATCGTCGGGGGGCGTTTCGGGCGGGCGGGGGTGCAGCCGGCCATTGTGCCTCGCGCAGCGGGCGTCGCCAGCGAAGGCCTTGGCACTCGTGAAAAAGCGTGGCAAAATGTATGCAGATGTGACGCGCAGCTGCGCAGGCTGTTGCAGCGTGCGGTCACGTCGTGCACTCGCATCGTGCACTCGTATCGCGCAGTCGCATCGGGTTGTCGCGCAGTGTTTCGCATCGCAGAAAAACACGCGCACCGCCGGTACGCGTCCCCCGCCTGGCCAGGGGACGCGTGCGGGCGTTGACGGTCAAACCGACCTTTTCGGGGGACACGCCGTTGAATCGAAGGAGTCCCTCATGCATTCGTTCCCCGCGCTGCGCCGCGACAAGGGCGACTGGCTGATCGCCGGCACGCTGCTGCTGGCGGTCGCACTGCTGTTCTATCTGAGCCTGGGGCGCGATGCCCTGCGACCGCTGCTGGATTCGCTGCACCGCCAGGGGTGGCACCACCTGCTGCTGCACGGCGGGGTTCTGCTCGGCTATCTGGGCCTGGGCCTGGCCGCGTTGCGGGTCGGGCTGTGGGCCTTGTACCGCCCGGCCGAACTGCCGGCGCCCGCCGATGCGCCGACCCTGACCGTGGTGATCCCCGCGTACAACGAGGGGGAGATGGTCGGGCGCTGCATCGATTCGGTCGCGCAGGCGCGCTATGCCCGCGAGCGCCTGCAGATCATCGCGGTGGACGACGGCAGCCGCGACGACACCTGGGAGCACATGCAGCGCGCTGCCGAGCGGCATCCGCAGCTGGTGCACTTGATCCGCTTCGAAGCCAACCGGGGCAAGCGGGCGGCGCTGGCGGCCGGCTTCGCCCGCGCGCACGGCCAGATCACCGTGACCATCGATTCCGACAGCGTGATCGAGGCCGACACCCTGCTGGCGATGGTGGCGCCTTTCCGCGACCCCCGGGTCGGCGGGGTCGCCGGGCGCGTCGCGGTGTACAACCGCCACGCCGGGTTGATCCCCCGCATGCTGCACGTGCGCTACGCGATGAGCTTCGACTTCCTGCGCGCCGCGCAGTCGACCCTGGGCAATGTCTATTGCTGCCCCGGCGCGCTGTCGGCCTATCGCACCGCCGCGGTGCGCCAGGTGCTGCCCGACTGGCTGCACCAACGCTTCCTCGGCGCCGCCTGCACCATCGGCGAGGATCGGGCGTTGACCAACCACATGCTGGCGCTGGGCCTGGACGTGCGCTACCAGAGCAATGCCGTCGTGCATACGCTGGCGCCGCTGTCGTACCGCGGCCTGTGCAAGATGTTCCTGCGCTGGGGGCGCAGCCAGGTGCGCGAGGACTTGCGCCTGCTCGCCCTGCTGGGCCGGCGCCGCTGGCCGGCGCGCGTGCTGGCCGCGCTCGACGTGCTGGTCGGCCACTCGGCGCAGTTCCTCGGGCTGGTGGCGCTGCCTTCGGCTCTGTGGCTGGCGCTGCAGGAGCCGCGGCTGCTCGGCTACCTGGCGTTGGGGGTCGGCATCGGCGCGGCGCCGGGGATGGTGTACTTCCTGCGGCTGGAGAGGTCGCTGCACTGCGTCTACGGGCTGGTCTACGGCTTCTATTCGGCGTTGACCCTGTTCTGGATCATGCCCTACGCCGCCCTGACGGTGCGCGCCAGGGGCTGGCTGACGCGCTGAGCGGGGCGGCGCTCAGGCCGGCAAGGCCTGGGCGCGTCCGCCCAGCCGCGCGGTGATCCGCGCCGCGCCCTCGCGCACCGCCTGTGCCGCCGGGCTGTCCCAGTCGGCATCCAGGCGCTCCTGGTGATCGAGCAGCGTGAGCACCAGCACCGCGTTGCCTTCGTGGTCGAAGGCCGCCGCGCTGAATGCGTTGACCCCCGGGATCGGGCGGCCGGCCGCGCGGCTGCAGCCATGCAGCCGAACCTCGGCGGTGATGCGTTCGAGTTCGGCGTCGCGTTCGGCCGCGCTGCGCCTGGGCGCCAGGCCGCGCAGCGCACCGGCCACCGGCCCGACCAGGCGTTCGCGGGGCAGCGCGGCGGCGAAGGCGCGGCCGGTCGCGGTTTCGAAAATCGACATCACGCTCCCCACCCGCAGCGCAATGTGCAGCGGTTGGCGCGCCTCCACCAGCCGGACCACGGTCGGGCCGAAATTGCCCCACACCGCCAACGCCACCGCGTGCCCGGTCTGCTCGGCCAGCTCCTGCAGCACCGGCTCGGCGGCGCGCAACGGGTCGAGTTGCTGCAGGCAGGCCAGGCCGATGCGCAGCGCTGCCGGGCCCAGGTGATAGTGGCCGCCGCCGGCCTGCTGCTCGACCAGTCCGACGCGCGAGTAGCTGACCAGATAGGGATGCGCGCGCGACGCGCTGAGTCCGGCGCGGGCGGCGAGGTCCTTCAACGCCAGCGGCCCGGGCGCGTCGGCCAGCGCGAGCAGCAGGCGCGAGCCGACCTCGATGGACTGGATCGCGCGCTGGGAGGACTTGTCGTCGTCGGGCATCGGGAGCGGGGAGGTGCGAGGCCATGGTAAATCTATTTGACAATGACGAAAAGTGGTGACTATGCTATCCCGCAGAGGACATGCGAACGCTTTTGTCATACGCGAACGAGAATCCCGACCCTCCTCCTCCCCTGCCCGCGGTGCGCGGCGGTTGTGACCGTCGGCCGCCGCCGGGCGTCTCCCGGAGACACCATGCGAACCAAGACCTTTGCTTCCCAGGCCGACCTGCAGGACAAGCAAGTCAGCTTCACCCGCCTGAGCGACAACGCCTACGCCTATACCGCCGAGGGAGACCCCAATACGGGCATCATCATCGGCGACGACTCGGTGATGGTGATCGATACCCAGGCCACCCCGGCGATGGCGCAGGACGTGATCCGTCGCATCCGCGAAATCACCGACAAGCCGATCCGCTACGTGGTGCTCAGCCACTATCACGCGGTGCGGGTGTTCGGCGCCAGCGCCTACGCCGCCGACCACGTGATCGCCAGCCGCGACACCTATGACTTGATCGTCGAGCGGGGAGAGCAGGACAAGGCCAGCGAGATCGGGCGTTTTCCCCGCCTGTTCCGCAATGTCGAGAGCGTGCCGCCCGGGCTGACCTGGCCGACCATCACCTTCCAGGGGGCGATGAGCGTGTGGCTGGGCCGGCTCGAGGTGCAGCTGCTGCAGCTCGGCCGCGGCCACACCAAGGGCGACACCGTGGCGTGGATTCCGTCGCAGCGTATTCTTTTCAGCGGCGACCTGGTCGAGTTCGACGCCACCCCGTACGCGGGCGACGCGTATTTCCAGGACTGGCCGCACACCCTGGACAAGCTCGCCGCGCTGCAGCCGGTCGCGCTGGTGCCCGGGCGCGGCGCGGCGCTCACCGGGCCCGAGCAGGTCGCCGCGGGTCTGGCCGGAACCCGTGCCTTCATCTCCGACATGTGGCGCGAGGTCAAGGCCGGGGCCGACGCCGGCAAGAACCTGAACGCGGTGTACAAGGAGGTGTACGCGGCGCTGCAACCCAAGTACGGTCGCTGGGTGATTTTCGACCACTGCATGCCCTTCGACGTGACCCGCTGCTACGACGAGGCGACGCGTTACGCCGACCCGCGCATCTGGACCGCCGAGCGCGACCGCCAGATGTGGGAAACCCTGGAAAGCTGAAGGAGCCGTCATGGACCTGAACGTCGAACGCATCCACCACGTGGCCTACCGCTGCAAGGACGCCAGGCAGACCGTCGAGTGGTACAAGAACATGCTGAACATGGACTTCGTGCTGGCCATCGCCGAGGACCGCGTGCCCTCGACCAAGGAGCCCGATCCGTACATGCACATCTTCCTGGACGCCGGCGGCGGCAACGTGCTGGCCTTTTTCGAGCTGCCGACCAAGGCGCCGATGGGGCGCGATCCCCATACCCCCGAGTGGGTGCAGCACATCGCGTTCCGGGTCAAGGATCGCCAGACGCTGCTGGCCTACCGGGACCACCTGCAGGCGCAAGGAGTCCAGGTGCTGGGCCCGACCGACCACGGCGCGTTCCACTCGATCTACTTCTTCGATCCCAACGGCCATCGCCTCGAGCTGGCCTGTCCCGACCCCGACGAGGCGGCGATGCTGGCCCGCATGGACCAGGTGAAGTGGAAGATGCTGGAGGACTGGGACCGCACGCGGCGGGCGCCGCATCACGCGGACTTCCTGCACGCGCGGGAGTTCACCGGCCAGGGCGGGGCGCAATGACCGCCTGCAGCCAGCCAGCGCTGGACTCCAGCCACGACCCCGGGCTGCTCAGCTGGGTCGACTCGGCGAACCGGCCCGACGCCGATTTTCCGTTGCAGAACCTGCCGTTCGGCCGCTACACCGAGGCCGCCGGGGAGGCCTTGCGCGCCGGCGTGGCGATCGGCGACCAGGTGCTCGACCTGTCGCGTGCCGCGCCGCTGCTGGCGCAGCGCGCCGACGCGCTGCTGCAGGCGGCGTTGCGGCCGCTGCAGGCCGGCGACCTGCAGGGTTTCATGGCGCTGGGCCGCGCGTCGTGGCGGGCGGTCCGGATGGCGCTGAGCCAGGCCTTGCGCAGCGACAGCCGCCAGCGCGAGGATCTGGCGCGGTGCCTGGTGGCGCAGTCGGCGGTGCGCATGCAGCTTCCCTGCCGCATCGGCGACTACACCGATTTCTACAGCGGAATCCACCACGCGACCGCGGTCGGCAGCTTGCTGCGCCCCGACCAGCCGCTGATGCCCAACTACAAATGGCTGCCCGTGGGTTACCACGGCCGCGCCTCGTCGATCGTCGCCAGCGGCCGACCGGTGCGCCGCCCGCTGGGCCAGTTGCGCGCCGGCGCCGAGCAGCCGCCGCGCCTGGCGGCGTCGCGCAGGCTGGACTTCGAGCTCGAGCTCGGCGCGTACATCGGCCCCGGCAACCCGCAGGGCGAGCCGGTGGACATCGAGCACGCCGACGACCACCTGTTCGGCGTATGCCTGCTCAACGATTGGTCGGCACGCGACGTCCAGGCCTGGGAATACCAGCCGCTCGGTCCCTTCCTGGCGAAGAATTTCGCGACCAGCGTGTCGCCCTGGATCGTCACGCTGGACGCGCTGGAGCCCTTCCGCACCGCGCTGGTGCGCCCGGGCGGCGATGCGCCCTCGCTGCCGTACCTGAGCAGCCCGCGCAACAGCGCCTGCGGCGCCTACGACCTGCAGCTCGAGGTCTGGCTGCACAGCGAACAGGCGCGCCGGCAGGGCCGCCCGGCGGTGCTGCTGACGCGTTCGAACTGGGCGCGGGCCGCCTACTGGACGCTGGCGCAGTTGGTCGCCCATCACACCTGCGGCGGTTGCAACCTGCAGACCGGCGACCTGCTGGGCACCGGCACGCTGTCGGGCGAGCAGCCCGAGCAGGCCGGCTCGCTGCTCGAACTCAGCCAGGGCGGGCGTTCGCCGGTCGAGGTCGGGCCGGACGAGCAGCGCAGCTTCCTGCTCGACGGCGACACCGTGATCCTGCGCGCCTGGGCGCAGGCCGAAGGCGCGCGGCGCATCGGGCTGGGCGAGTGCAGCGGGACGGTGCTGCCGGCGGGCGCCGGCGGCGAAGCCGCTGCGTGAGCGACGGGGGTGCTGCCGGGGCGCGCGCCGGGCTCAGCCGGCGCGCGACGCCGAGTGGCCCAGGCGACGCGACAGCAACTGGGCGAAGGCGCGCAGGGTCTGCGCCAGCGCTCCGGCCGGATCGGGGTCGAAGGCCGGCGTCGGGCCGATCACCGTCAGCGCCAGCACCATCTGGGCGCGTTGGTCGAACACCGGCGCCGACATCGCGCTGATTCCGGGCAGCAGCTGGTCGACGCTCAGCCCGACGCCTTCGCTGCGCACCCGCGCGAGTTCGGCCTCCCATCGCGCGTCGCGCGCGCCCTGCCGCTCGCCGGCGAGGGCGCGCAGCTTGTCGCGGTCGTGGAACGCGGCGAACACCTTGCCGGTCGCGGTGTCGCGCAGGCTGGCGACGGTGCCCGGGCGCATGCGCACATGCACCGCGCTCGGCGCTTCCTCGATGCGCACGATCGTCGGGCCATGGTTGCCCCACAGCGCGGCGGCCGCGCTATGGCCGGTGGCCTGCGCCAGGTCGACCAGCAGCGGTTCGGCCAGGCGCACCGGGTCGTACTGCTGCAGCCGGATCAGGCCGAGTTCCATCGCCAGCGGCCCCAGCCCGTAGCGTCCGGTGGCATCTTGCTCGATCAGGCCCAGCTTGCCGAAGCTCACCAGGTACGGATGGGCCTTGCCGGGAGCCATTCCCGCCTCCTGGGCCAGGTCCTTCAGGCTCAGCGAGCGCCCGCGGTCGGCCAGCGCGAGCAGCAGCCTGCCGCCGACTTCGACGCTCTGGATCCCTCGCGGGCTGCGCGGCAGGGGGTCGGCTTGGGAATCGGGTTTATACCCAGGATGATTCATTAGGTAGTGGTTAAGCTACTTTCGTTCCAGACATTTCATAGCAATCACGGGCCCTTGTCCATTCGCACTCCCCCTGAGCCGCGCGGCTGGCGCGCTCCGGGCCGTCGCGACCGATCCCCAGGCTCCATCTCCCAGCCCGCCGCCATGGCCGCCGGTTACGTCTACCCCCATTACCCTGCTCGCATGGCGCCGCAGGCGCGCGACTCCGCGGGTGCGTGCCCGCACGTGCCGCTGGTGGTCGTCGGCGCCGGGCCGATCGGGCTGGCGGCGGCGATCGATTGTGCGCAGCATGGCCTGCCGGTGCTGCTGCTCGACGAGGACGACACCGTCAGCGTGGGCTCGCGCGGCCTGTGCTATGCCCAGCGCAGCCTGGAAATCCTCGATCGCCTGGGGGCCGGCGAAGCGGTGGTGCGCAAGGGGGTCACGTGGAACACGGGCCGGGTGTTCCATCGCCAGCGCGAGATCTACCGTTTCGAACTCGTGCCCGAATCCGGCCACTTGATGCCGGGCATGGTCAACCTGCAGCAGTACTATCTGGAGCAGTACCTGGTGGAGCGCGCGCAGGCGCTGCCGGCGATCAGCCTGTGCTGGAAGAACGAGGTGGTCGGCATCGAGCCGTCGGCGCACGGCGTGCGACTGCAGGTGCAGGGGCCCGAGGGGCGCTACAGCGTGCTGGCCGACTGGGTGATCGCGGCCGATGGCGCGCGCAGCCCGTTGCGCAAGATGCTCGGCCTGGACGCCGAGGGCAAGGTGTTCAACGACCGATTCCTGATCGCCGACGTGTCGATGCACGCGAGCTTTCCGGCCGAGCGGTGGTTCTGGTTCGACCCACCGTTCCACCAGGGACAGTCGGTGTTGCTGCATCGGCAGGCCGACGAAGTGTGGCGTATCGACTTCCAGCTCGGCGCCGACGCCGACCCGCAGCTCGAGCGCCAGCCCGAGCGGGTGATCCCGCGCATCCGCGCGATGCTCGATCAGCAGGGTTACCGCGACGTCGGCTTCGACCTCGAGTGGGTCAGCGTCTACACCTTCCAGTGCCGTCGCATGCGCCATTTCCGCGCCGGGCGCGTACTGTTCGCCGGCGACGCGGCGCACCAGGTGTCTCCGTTCGGCGCGCGCGGCGCCAATTCGGGGCTGCAGGACGTGGACAACCTGTGCTGGAAGCTGGCGCTGGTCAGCAAGGGCCTGGCGCCCGAGTCGCTGCTCGACAGCTACGACGCCGAGCGCGCGGCGGCGGCCGACGAGAACCTCGCCCACTCGACTCGCTCGACCGATTTCATCACCCCGAAGAACCCTGTCGCCCGCCGCTACCGCGAGGCCGCGCTGCAACTGGCGGCGCGCCACGGCTTCGCACGCGCGCTGGTCAACTCGGGGCGACTGTCGACCGCCAGCCATCTGTGGAACTCGCCGCTGAACACCCCGGATGCCCAGTCCTTCGACTGCCTGCTGCGCCCGGGTTCGCCGCTCGAGGACGCGCCGATGGAGCGCGACGGGCATCCGGACTGGCTGCTGCGCCATGTCGGCGGTGGTTTCTGCCTGCTGCTTTTCACCGATCGTGCCGATTCGCTGCGCGCACAGGTCGAGTCGCTGCGGGCGCTGGGCGACGGCGAACTCGCGCCGAGGCTGCTCGTGCTGGCCGAACAGCCGGGCCGCCTGGCCGGCGTCGAGGTGCTGCACGACGTGCAGCACCTGGCCGCGCTGCGCTGTGATGCCCAGGAGGGCACCGTCTACCTGATCCGTCCCGACCAGCACGTCGCGGCGCGCTGGCGCCGCCTGGACGTCGCGGCGGTGCGCGCCGCGCTGGCGCGCGCATGCGGCCATTGAGCCGCCGCGCGGCCCGGCCTCGCTGCCCACACGCAGACACCAGGACACCCACCATGCACCTCGCGCTCGATCCGCAGATCCACGACCCGACCGCGGCCAGCCCGGATGTCCATGCCGCCGCCGATGCCTTCTACGCCGAGTTGCTGGCGACGCACGACGGCCTGGACGAGGCCGGCTCGGCGCAGCTCGACGCCCGCCTGGTGCTGCTGCTGGCCAACCATATAGGGGACCTGCGGGTGCTGCGCGAGGCCCTGAGCCTGGCGCGCGAGGGCTTGTAGGCGATGGGGAGTCGACCCAGCGGGCTGGCGCCCGCATCGCTTGTTTCGTTCCCGGTGCGTAGCTTCGCACCGGGATGTTCACCGAGGAGGAGACCAGGAATGAAACGCGTTCATTGGATGCTGGCCGCGGCCATCGGCATGGCGTGGTCGGCTGCTGCGCATGCGCAGATCAAGGTGGGGGTGGTGCTGTCGGAAACCGGTCCGGCGGCGTCGCTGGGTGTTCCGGAGAAAAAGGCGGTGGATCTGTTCCCCAAGGAGATCGCCGGACAGAAGATCGACTACATCTTCATGGACGATGCGACCGACCCGACCGCGGCGGTGAAGGCCGCCAAGCGGCTGGTCGACGACGACAAGGTGGACGTCGTCGTGGGGCCGTCGATCACCCCGAACTCGCTGGCGATCATCCCGGTGGTCGGCGGCGCGAAGACGCCCAACGTATCGCTGTCGGCCGGCAGTTCCATCGTGCACCCGATGACCGGTGACAAGAAGTGGGTGTTCATCACCCCGCAGACGACCGCGCTGATGGCGCAGACGGTGGTCGACAACATGGTGAAGAACAAGATCACCAGCGCCGGGTTCATCGGCTTCAACGACGCCTACGGCCAGGAGTGGTGGAACAGCTTCCAGCAGGACGCCAAGGCCAAGGGCATCCGCATCGTCGCCGACGAGCGCTTCAACCGCACCGCGACCTCGGTGACCGGGCAGGTGCTGCACATCGTCGGCGCCAAGCCGCAGGCGGTGTTGATCGCGGCGGCCGGCACCCCGGCGGCGCTGCCCGAGCGCGAGCTCAAGAAGGTGGGCTACAGCGGGCAGATCTACCAGACGCACGGCGTGGCCAACCCGGACTTCCTGCGGGTGTGCGGAGCCGACTGCAACGGCACGCTGCTGCCCGTCGCGCCGGGCGTGGTCGCCTCGCAACTGCCTGCCGACAGCCCGCTGAAGGCTTCGACCATGGCGTATGCCCAGGCCTATGAGAAGGCCTACGGCAAGGGCACGCTGTCGCAGTTCAGCGCCAACGCCTGGGACGCCGGGGTGCTGCTCGAGCACGCCATTCCCATGGCGTTGCAAAAGGCCAAGCCGGGCGACCTGGTCGCGTTCCGCACGGCGCTGCGCGACGCGCTGGAGCAGGTCAAGGGCGCGGCGGGCGCCGACGGCATCTACAACATGAGCCCGACCGACCACAACGGACTGGACGCGCGCGCTGCCGTGATGGTGCGCATCGAGAACGGCCACTGGCAGTTGCTGAAGTAATCCGCCGCCGGAGGGGATGATGGACCTGGGCATCGCGCTGTACCTGGGCCAGAGCGGGCTGACGCTGGGGGCGATCTACGCGTTGCTGGCGCTGGCGCTGGTGCTGGTGTTTGCGGTGACCCGGGTGATTTTCATCCCCCAGGGCGAGCTGATGACCTTCAGCGCGTTGTCGCTGGTGGCCATCCATGCCGGGCGGGTGCCGCAGGCGGTTTGGCTGCTGGCCGTGCTCGGCGTGGCCGCGGCGCTGCTGGACTGGGCGGGTGCCTGGCGCAGCGGGCCGGCGGCGCTGGCGCGCATGCTGGGGGCCAACCTGGGCTGGCCGCTGCTGGCGCTGGCGGCGCTGTACCTGCTGCCGCTGGGGCGGCTGGCCTATGCGGTGCAGGTGCTGCTGGCGCTGCTGGTGACGGTGCCGCTGGGGCCGCTGCTGTACCGGCTGGTGTACCAGCCGGTGGCACACGCCTCGGTGCTCACGCTGCTGCTGCTGTCGGTGGCGCTGCACCTGGCGCTGAGCAGCCTGGGGCTGTACTTTTTCGGGCCCGAGGGCTCGCGGCTGCCGGCGTTCACCCACGGCAGCTTCGAGCTGGCGGGCATGCCGGTGCAGCAGCAGGCGCTGTGGATCCTGGCGCTGTCGGGGGTGCTGGTGGTGCTGCTGTACGGGTTGTTCAACTTCACGCTGTGGGGCAAGGCGCTGCGCGCCACGGCGATCAACCGCACCGGGGCGCGGCTGATGGGCATCTCGCCTGCGTTCGCCGGGCGCAGCGCCTTCGCGCTGGCCGCGCTGATCGGGGCGCTGTCGGGGATTTTCATCGGCTCGACCACGATCCTGTACTACGACTCGGGTTTTGTCATCGGCCTCAAGGGTTTCGTCGCGGCGATCATCGGCGGGCTGTCGAGCTACCCGCTGGCGGCGCTGGGGTCGATTTTCGTCGGGCTGGTGGAGTCCTTTTCGTCGTTCTGGGCCAGCGCGTACAAGGACGTGATCGTGTTCTCGCTGATCATCCCGGTCCTGCTGTGGCGCTCGCTGGGCACGCGCGCGCACGCCGTCGAGGAGGAACAGGAGTGAGGGGGCGGCGCTGGGCGGGCGTGGCGTTCGTGCTGCTGCTGGCTGCGGCACCCTGGCTGGTGGGCAGCTACGGGCAGACGCTGCTGGACTACATCGGGCTGGCCACGATCGTGGTGCTGGGGCTGGTGCTGCTGACCGGGGTGGCCGGGCTGACCAGCTTCGGGCAGGCCGCCTTCGTCGGTCTGGGCGCGTACACCACGGCCTACCTGGGCGCTGCGGCGGGCTGGAGCCCGTGGTGGGGGCTGCTGGCCGCGCTGGCGCTGGTGACGCTGGTGGCGCTGGTGCTGGCGTGGGTGACCCTGCGCATGAGCGGGCATTACCTGCCGCTGTCGACCCTGGCGTGGGGCCTGAGCATCGACCTGCTGTTCGGCAACGTGCAGGCCATCGGCGGGCAGACCGGCATGAGCGCGATCGCGCCGCTGCACCTGTTCGGCTGGTCGATCACCACGGCGCGCCAGTACCACTACCTGATCTGGTCGGTGGTGCTGCTGATCGTGTGGACGGTGCACAACATGCTCGATTCGCGCGAGGGGCGCGCGATGCGCGCGCTCAAGGGCGGCACGCTGATGGCCGAGGCCATGGGGGTGAACACCACGCGCTTCAAGACCATCCTGTTCGTGCTGGCCGCGCAGTACGCCTGCGTGTCGGGGTGGCTGTACGCGCACATGCAGGGTTTCATCAACCCCACGCCCTTTTCGCTGGACCAGGGGATCGAATACCTGTTCATGGGGGTGGTCGGGGGCATCGGCGAGCTGTGGGGGGCCGTGCTGGGCTCGTCGCTGTACTCGCTGCTGCGCCAGTGGCTGCAGGGGGTGCTGCCGCATCTGCTGGGGCGCAGCGGCAACTTCGAGGACCTGGTGTTCGGGGTGCTGATGATCGTGTTGCTGCAGCGCGCCCCGCAGGGGCTGTGGGCGCAGCTGCGCGCGCTGGGCGGGCGCTGGGCGCGCGCGGCTTCTCCGCCGGCGCCGCGCCCGCGCGCGCCGCTGCTGGCTTCGCGCGAGCGGCCGCCGGCGGGCCAGGTGGTGCTGCAGGTCATCGAGCTGAGCAAGCGCTTCGGCGGGCTGGTGGCCAACCATGCGATCAGCCTGGAGGTGCGCGCCGGCGAGGTGCTGGCGCTCATCGGACCCAACGGGGCGGGCAAGAGCACGCTGTTCAACTGCATCTCGGCGGTGGAACGCCCCAGCTCGGGCCAGGTGCGCTTTCTCGGCCAGGCCATCGAGCGCAAGGACGCGCGCGCGGTGGCCGCGATGGGCCTGAGCCGCACCTTCCAGCACGTGCGCCTGCTGGCGCGCATGAGCGTGCTGGACAACGTGGCGCTGGGTGCGCACCTGCGCGGCCACCACAGCTTCGTCGCCTCGGCCTGGCGCCTGGACCGCGCGCAGGAAGCGTCGATCCAGGCCACCGCGTGGCAGCAGCTCGAGCGCTGCGGGCTGGCCGAGCATGCGCAGCAGCCGGCGGGCAGCCTGCCGCTGGGGCTGCAGCGGGTGGTGGAGATCGCGCGCGCGCTGGCCACCGACCCCTGCCTGCTGCTGCTCGACGAGCCGGCGGCGGGGCTGCGCTACCTGGAGAAGCGCAACCTGGCGCAGCTGCTCGCGCAGTTGCGCGAACAGGGGCTGGCGATCCTGCTGGTCGAGCACGACCTGGACTTCGTCATGGGGCTGGCCGACCGGGTGGTGGCGATGGATTTCGGGGAGAAGATCGCCGAGGGGCTGCCGCGCGAGGTGCAAAGGCACCCGGCGGTGGTCGAGGCCTATCTGGGCGGGCTCGACGAGCCGGCGCCGCAGGGGCAGCGCGCATGAACACGCCGGCGAGCCGGCAGCCGCTGCTGCGCGTGCAGGGCCTGAGCGTGAGCTACGGCAAGGTGCAGGCCGTGCGCAACCTGGCGCTGCAGGTCGAGCCCGGCAGCCTGGTGGCGGTCATCGGCGCCAACGGGGCCGGCAAGACCACGCTGCTGGGGGCGATCATGGGGCTGCTGCCCAGCCGCGGCCAGGTGCTGTTCGACGGCCACGACCTCAGCCGCGCCGACACCCAGGCGAGGGTGGAGGCGGGGATCGGGCTGGTCACCGAAAAGCGCGACCTGTTCGGCTCGATGAGCGTGCACGACAACCTGCTGCTGGGGGCGTTTCGCCGGCGCGACGGCCGCGCCGCGCGCCAGCGCGAGCTCGAGCGGGTGTACGCATTGTTCCCGCGCCTGAAGGAGCGGCGGACGCAGCAGGCGCAGACGCTGTCGGGCGGGGAGCGGCAGATGCTGGCGCTGGGGCGCGCGCTGATGGGCGCGCCGCGCCTGCTGATGCTCGACGAGCCCAGCCTGGGGCTGGCCCCGCGCATCGTGCGCGAGGTGCTGCACGCGGTGGCGCAATTGCGCGACGCCGGAGTGAGCGTTCTGCTGATCGAGCAGAACGCGCGCGCGGCGCTGCAGGTGGCCGACTTCGGCTACGTGCTCGAACTCGGCGAGGTGTCGATGCACGGCCCGGCCGGGCAACTGCTGCACGACCCCAAGGTCGAGGCTACCTACCTGGGCTTGCTGCGCGAAGACGACTGAAGGAGGCCGGGGACGGCGGCGCGCGCACGGCTGCCCGCCGCGGCGCGGCTGTGCTAGGGTGGGAGCCTGGCAGTCCTGAGAGAGATGCTCATGAACGACCGCACTCCTGGTGTGGGCACTGCGCGTCAGGCCCCGGCCGAGTTGCTGCAGCGCCTGGCGCAGCGCTTCGGCGAATCCCTGTCCACCGCACGGGCGGTATGCGAGCAGCACGGCCGCGACGAATCGCCGTTCGACGTGCCTCCGCCGTCGGCGGTGGTGTTCTGTCGCAGCACCGAGGACGTCGCCGACGCGGTGCGACTGTGCGCGGCCTTCGCGACTCCGGTGATCGCCTTCGGCGCCGGGTCGTCGCTGGAGGGACAACTGCTGGCGGTGCAGGGGGGCGTCAGCCTCGACCTGACGCCGATGAACCGGGTGCTCGAGGTGGTCGCCGAGGACATGCTGGCCACCGTGCAGGCCGGGGTGACCAGGCTGCAACTCAACGAGGAACTGCGCCACAGCGGGCTGTTCTTCGCCATCGATCCCGGGGCCGACGCCACGCTGGGCGGCATGACCGCGACGCGCGCCAGCGGCACGAATGCCGTGCGCTACGGCACCATGCGCGAGAACGTGCTGGCGCTCACCGTGGTGCTGGCCGACGGCAGCGTGGTGCGCACCGGGACGCGGGCGCGCAAGAGCAGCGCCGGCTACGACCTCACGCGGTTGTTCGTCGGCAGCGAGGGCACGCTGGGAATCATCACCGAGGTCACCGTGCGGCTGCAGCCGCAGCCCCAGGCGGTGGCGGCCGCGGTGTGCTCGTTTCCCGACGTGGCGCGCGCGGTGGGCTGCACCATCGAGATGATCCAGTCCGCGCTGCCGATCGCGCGTTGCGAACTGATGGACGCGAATGCCGTGCGCGCGGTCAACGCCCACGATCACCTGGGCCTTCCCGAACAGCCGCTGCTGCTGATGGAATTCCACGGCAGTCCGGCCGGAGTGCGCGAGCAGGCCGAGGCCGCGCAACAGATCGCCGGCGAGCATGGCGGCTCGGATTTCGCCTGGGCCGACACCCCGGAGGAGCGCGGCAGGCTGTGGAAGGCGCGGCACCATGCGTACCTGTCGGCGCTGCAGACTCGGCCGGGTTGCCGCTGCGTGACCACCGACACCTGCGTGCCGATCTCCCGCCTGGCCGAAAGCATCCACGACACGGTGCTCGAGGCCGACGCCGCCGGCTTGCCGTATTTCGTGGTCGGCCACGTGGGCGACGGCAATTTCCACGTCGGCTACCTGATCGACCCGCTGCAGCCGGCCGAGCGCGAACTCGCCGAGACCCTGAACGCCAGCCTGGTGCGCAGGGCGCTGCGCCTGGGGGGCACCTGCAGCGGCGAGCATGGGGTGGGGCTGCACAAGCAGCAGTTCCTGCTGGAGGAAGCCGGTGAACAGGCCATCGGGCTGATGCGCGCCCTCAAGCGCACCCTCGACCCGGCGGGCATCCTCAACCCCGGCAAGATCTTCAGCTGAGGCGGCATCCGCCGGCTCGGCCAGCGCGCGCCTGCGGTCGCCGGTATTTCCCCGGCCCGCAGGCGTTTCAGTGAAAACCCCGATATACATTCGCGCGGCTTGCGAAACCGCGACTGGAGCCGCGCCGCAAACACTCTGGCACCATCAAAAGATTCGAACTGGATCTATCGTCGACGGAGCCGGCGTGTCTACCATCGCCGAAAAACCCGACCCTTTTTCGAAGCCAGTCGGCGGGCGTGCGGAAGATACACACAAGGGTAATATTTTCTCACGCATGCGCCGGCAGCCCCGCAGCGACCGCGGGATGCCTTGCGAGAAAATCGGAACGCGCAGCGACGCAGGGGTATTCGGCGAAGCGCTTTCCGCCCCGGCCCGGGGCAGCAAAGGGTCGCGAACGGGTATTTCCCCGCTGGATAATCGGAGACAGCTTGAAATGAAAAAGCCAATCGAAGCCGCAGGTCCCGCCGATCCGCTGCAACCCGAGCGCCGCGCATTGATGAAACTGGGCGCGGCGGCCGGCATCGCGGCACCGATGGTCAGCCCCTGGCTGATGCAGGCGGCGCAGGCCGCGGCGGCCCCGGCTCGCGGCGGCACGCTGAACATCGTGCATGGTTCGATCAATATCCTGAATCCGGCGATCCAGTCGGGCATCGCGACGATGATCCCCGGCGCGCAATTGTTCGCCGGCCTCGTCGAATACGACGCCAACTGGAAGCCCCACCCGTACCTGGCGACCCACTGGGAACAGGCCGCCGACGGCCTGAGCCATACCTTCCACCTGCGCCAGGGGGCGCTGTTCCACGACGGGCACGAGATCACGTCCGAGGACGTCGCGTTCTCGTTGCATATCGTCAAGAACTACCACCCCTTCGGCCCGGCGATGTTCGGATCGGTGGATCGGGTGGATACCCCGGACAAGTACACGGCGATCATCCGGCTGAAGCAGCCGCTGCCGGCCCTGCTGGTTTCCACCTCCTCGGTGCTGCTGCCGATCATCCCCAAGCATGTCTACGGGGTCGGCGACATCCACACCAACCCGGCCAACAATCGCCCGGTCGGCTCGGGGCCGTTCAAGTTCCAGGCCTACAGCCCCGGCGAGTACCTGATCCTGGAGCGCTTCGACAAGTTCTTCCGCCCCGGGCGGCCCTACCTGGATCGGCTGGTGTTCCACATCATGCACGACCCCAACACCTCGACGCTGGGCATGCAGCGGGGCAAGCTGGACTACATGCCCTACGCGCCGGTGACCATCAGCGACGTCGAGCGCCTGGCGAAGACCCCGCACCTGGCGGTGACCCACGGGGGTTATGCCGCGGTCGGGCCGCTGAACTGGCTGGCCTTCAACGTGCGCCACAAGCCGCTGAGCGACAAGCGGGTGCGCCAGGCGATCGCCTACGCCAGTTCGCGCAAGTTCATCGTCGACGACCTGTTCGAGGGCAAGGCGCAGATCGCCACCGGGCCGATCGCCCCGTCCAGCCCCTTCTACAGCCCCGACGTGCCGATGTACACCCAGAACCTGGCGAAGGCCAACGCGCTGCTCGACCAGGCCGGCTATCCGAAGAAGGCCGACGGCACGCGCTTCTCGCTGACCCTGGACGTCTATCCCAGCATGGGCCAGGTCGGCCTGGCGCCGGCCCAGTACTTCAAGGCCCAGCTGCCCAAGGTGGGCATCGCGGTGAACATCCGCGAAGCGCCGGACTTCCCGACCTGGGCCCACCGCATGGCCAACTGGGACTTCGAGCTGAGCATGGACGAGGTGTACAACTACCCCGACCCGACCATCGGCGTGCAGCGCACCTACATGTCGACCAACATCAAGCACGTGGTGTGGTCGAACACCCAGGGCTACAGCAACCCGCATGTCGACGCGCTGTTCGAGCAGGCGGCCCACGAGGGGAATTTCGACAAGCGCAAGGCCCTGTACTCCGAGCTGCAGAAGATCCTGGCGGACGACCTTCCGGTCTACTGGATCAACGTCATCCCCTATTCGACGGTCTACAACCAGAAGGTGCAGAACGTGCCGCTGACCATCTGGGGGGCGATGGGACCGATGGACCAGGTGTGGCTGCGCGCGTGAGCCGGCGAGCCGCGAGCGCGGGAAGCTGGGCATGCTGTCGCTGATCCGGCGCCGCCTGCTGTACGGGCTGCTGCTGGTGCTGGCGGTGGTGGTGCTGGACTTCTTCCTGCTGCACCTCGCGCCGGGCTCGATCGTCGACACCATCGCGGGGGCCAGCGGCGGCGCCAGCCCGGCGCTGATCGCCGAGCTCAAGCGCGAGTACGGGCTGAACCGGCCGCTGTACGTGCAACTGGCCAGCTACATCGGGCAGGTGGCGCGCGGCAACCTGGGCGAGTCCTACTTCTACAACCGGTCGGTGCTGTCGCTGATCGGCAGTCGGCTGCCGGCGACGCTGCTGCTGGTGGTGTCGGCGCAAGGGTGGTCGATGCTCCTGGGTACGCTGATGGGGGTGATCGCGGCGACCCGCCCCCGCGGGCTGCGCAGCACCGTGGTCGGCGTGGTGTCGATGATCGGCTACGCCACCCCGGCGTTCTGGCTGGGCATCATGCTGCTCATCGTGTTCGCCTACCTGCTGCCGATCTTCCCCACCTCGGGCATGATGTCGATCGACTCCATCGGCGCGCCCTGGCTGGTGCAGGCGCGCGACATCGCGATGCACCTGGTGCTGCCTTCGTTCACGCTGGGGTTCATCTACCTGGCCCAGTACTCGCGGCTCGCGCGCTCCAGCATGATCGACTCCCTGCAGCAGGACTACATCCGCACCGCGCGCTCCAAGGGGGTGTCGGAAACCAAGGTGGTGTTCAAGCACGCGCTGCGCAATGCCCTGCTGCCGGTGGTCACCGTGGGCGGGCTGCAGTTCAGCCAGGTCATCGCAGGCGCCGTGCTGGTGGAGACGGTCTTCAACTGGCCGGGCATGGGGCAGCTGGCCTACGCCGCGGTGCTGCGGCGCGACTACAGCCTGGTGCTGGGCATCCTGCTCATCGCCGCGGTCGTCGTGGTGGTACTGAACCTGCTGACCGACCTGGCCTACTACTGGCTGGATCCGCGCATCCGCTGACCGCCACCGACCCGGGCACTCGATGAACGCCAGGACAGGCACGGGCAGGCAGCGCAGCCGGCTCCTTCGCGCGATCGGCGGCGCAGGCACGCTGGCGACCGTGGGAGCGGGGATCTGGATCGCGCTGCTGCTGGTGGCGCTGGTCGGGCCGCATGTGTACCGGGTCAATCCCTTCGCGATCGTCTACAAGCCGCGCACCCCGCCGTTCGTGAGCATGGCGGTGCCGCTGGGCACCGACTACCTGGGGCGCGACATCCTGGCCGGGCTGGTGCATGGCGCGCTGGTCACGCTGGAGGTGGGCGTGGGTGCGGCGCTGTTCACGGTGCTCATCGGGGTCGCCGTCGGCGCCTTCGCGGGGTTCTACGGCGGGCGGCTGGAAACCCTGCTGATGCGCATCACCGAGTTCTTCCAGGTGCTGCCCCCGCTGCTGCTGGCGATGGTGCTGATCCTCGTGCTCTCGCCGTCGACGCTGACGGTGATCGTGGCCATCGGCGCGACCAGCTGGCCGCCGATCGCGCGTGTCACGCGCGCGGAGATCCTGTCGATCAAGACGCGCGACTTCGTCACCGCCAGTCGCGCGGTCGGCGCCACCGACGCGCACCTGATCTGGCGGGTCATCCTGCCCAATGTGTTTCCCTCGATCATCGTGCTCAGCACGCTGCTGGTCGGCACCGCGGTGCTGTTCCAGGCGGCGCTGAGCTTCCTCGGGCTGACCGACCAGAACGTGATGAGCTGGGGGCTGATGATCGGCCAGTCGCGCGACTACATCTTCTCGACCTGGTGGGCCGTCACGATGCCCGGCATCATGATCATCCTCGCGGTGCTGGGAATCGGCTTCCTCGGCGAGGGCCTGAGCGACCACATCACCCAGCGGGGGCACCAGCCGTGAGCGCGTCGGCGGCCGCGCTGGAGGTGCGCGAACTCGTCGTCGGCGTGCGACGGGGCGACACCTCGCTGCGGCTGGTGCGCGGCGTGAGCTTCGAGGTGGCGGCAGGGCGCACGCTGTGCCTGGTGGGCGAGAGCGGCAGCGGCAAGACCCTCACTGCGCTGGCGCTGATGCGCCTGCTGCCGCGCAGCCTGGGCGCCCAGGCGCAGCAGGTGCTGCTCGAAGGCCAGCCGGTTTCGCTGGCCGGCTGGAGCGGCCCGCCGGCCGGGCTGGCGATGATCTTCCAGGAGCCGATGACCGCGCTCAACCCGGCGTTCACGGTGGGCAGCCAGATCGGCGAGGCGCTGCGCATCCACCACCGCGGCATGCGAGCGCGCGAGGCGCGCGACGAGGCGCTGCGGCTGCTCGACGAGGTGGGGATCGCCGACGCCGCGCGACGGCTGCATGCCTATCCCCACCAGATGTCGGGGGGCATGCGCCAGCGCGTGGTCATCGCCATCGCGCTGGCCTGCGCGCCGCGCGTGCTGATCGCCGACGAGCCCACCACCGCGCTGGACGTCACGGTGCAGGCGCAGATCCTGCGCCTGTTCCGCCAGCTGCAGCAGGCGCATCGCCTGGGCATGGTGCTGGTCACCCACGACATGGGGGTGGTCAGCTCGGTGGCCGACGACGTGGCGGTGATGTATGCCGGCCAGGTGGTCGAGCGGGGGCCGGCCGAGCAGGTGCTGGGGGCGCCGCTGCATCCGTACACCCGCGCGCTGCTGGCCTGCACCCCGGCGATGCCCTCCGGAGTCGAGCCGCCGCGGCCGCCGGATGCGCCGCTGGCGGAGATCCCCGGGGTGGTTCCGCTGCCCGCCGAGTGGGGCGCCGGCTGCACCTTCGCGCCGCGCTGCCCGCAGGTGCGTGCCGAGTGCGGCGCCCGGGCGCCGCGCTGGGTCGAGCGGGAGGCCGGGCGGGGCGTGGCCTGCTGGCTGCACGAGGACAGGCCATGAGCCAGGCGCAACCGCTGCTGAAGGTGGAGAATCTGTCGACGACCTTTCCCGGGGCCCGGCGCCGCGCCTTCGGCCCGCGCGAGCTGTTCCGCGCCGTGGACGGGGTCGACTTCGATCTCGGCCGGCGCAGCAGCCTGGCGCTGGTCGGCGAGAGCGGCAGCGGCAAGTCGACCACGGCGCTGTCGATCCTGCGGCTGGTCGAACCCAGCGCCGGGCGCGTGCTGTTCGACGGCCGGGACATCCTGGCGCTGGGTCCGCGCGACATGCGCGCGATGCGCAGGCGCATGCAGATCATCTTCCAGGACCCGTACTCCTCGCTCAATCCCAAGTGGCGGGTCGAGGACATCATCCGCGAGCCGCTCGATGTGCAGCGCACGGGCACTCGCGCGCAGCGCGCGGCACGCATCGGCGAGCTGCTCGAGCTGGTCGGGCTGCGCCCCGAGGTGGCGCGCCGCTTCCCGGCGGAGTTCTCCGGCGGCCAGCGCCAGCGCATCGCCATCGCGCGCGCGCTGGCCACGTCGCCCGACCTGCTGGTGTGCGACGAGATCGTCTCGGCGCTCGACGTCGCGGTGCAGGCGAAGATCCTCAACCTGATGAAACAGATCCAGTCCGCGCTCGGCGTGTCCTACCTGTTCATCTCCCACGACCTGTCGGTGGTCTACCACATGTGCGAGGAGGTGGCGGTGCTGTACCTGGGCACCATCGTCGAGCGCGCGCCGCGTGCCCGGCTGTTCAGCCGGCCGCTGCATCCCTACACCCAGGGTCTGCTGGCGGCCGTTCCGCGCATCGGCCAGCGCATGGGCGGCGCCGAGGCGGCGATGGTCCCGCGGGGCGAGGCCACGCAGGCCGCGGCGCTGGGTTCGGGGTGCCGCTTCGCCTCGCGCTGCCCGCACGCCATCGATCGCTGCGCCGGCGAGCGCCCGCTGCTGCGTCGGGTCGGCGAGGCGTGGGTGGCCTGCCATCGCGTGCTCGACAGCGGCGAGCGCGCCTGGCAGCCCGATGCGCCGGTGGCAGCGCCCGCCGCCGCGGCCGCCGACTGAACCGCACAGCTTGCACCGAGGAGATCCCATGACATCGAAGACCAAGGTATTCAGGGCGCGCCGCATCGTCACGATGAATCCGTCGCAGCCCTTCGCGGAGTTCGTGGCCGTGCGCGACGGCCGCATCCTCGCGGTGGGCGGCGCGCGCGAAATGGAGGGCCTGGCGCAAGCCGAGGTCGACGAGCGCTTCGCCGATGCCGTGCTGCTGCCCGGCTTCGTGGAGGGCCATTGCCACCTGTTCGAGGGTACGGTGTGGCGCCATCCCTATGTCGGCTACTTCGACCGCCGCGCGCCCGACGGCCAGCTGGTGACCGGGCTGCGCAGCATCGCCGCGGTGGTGCAGCGCCTGCAGCAGGCCGCCGGCGGGGAGCAGCAGGCCGGACAGCCGCTGCCGGCCTGGGGCTTCGACCCGATCTACATGGAAGGGCGGCGCATGACGGTGCAGGACCTGGACGCGGTGTCGACGCGGCGGCCGGTGGTCATCACCCACGCCTCCGGCCACATCATGAACGTCAATTCGCTGGCGCTGCGCCTGGCCGGCATCGACCGCGACACCGACATCGACGGCCTGGTGCGCGACGCCACCGGCGAGCCCACCGGCGAACTGCTGGGCTTCCAGCTGATGGAGCGCATCCGCTACAAGGTGCTGCACGAGCAGGGCGGGCGCATGGTCGACCTCGACTCCATGCAACGCTTCGCACTCCAGGCCCGGCGCGTGGGCGTGACCACCGCCACCGACCTGGTCAGCGACGCGTCGGACGCGACCGTGGAGGTCTACGAGCGGGCGACTTCCGCCGAGGACTATCCGCTGCGCGTCGTGCCGGCGATGGCGGTGCGCTT
The DNA here is from genome assembly GCA_021845505.1 of Pseudomonadota bacterium. GTDB lineage: Bacteria > Pseudomonadota > Gammaproteobacteria > Burkholderiales > Burkholderiaceae_C > Thiomonas_A. Next base: position 39,222 of record JAJZVU010000017.1, read on the forward strand.
CTTCGGGCTGGACGACGGCGCCAGGCGCCTGCAGTGGCTGCGCGGGCGCAGCACCGACACCCTGCATTACGGGCTGGTCAAGCTGCACGTGGACGGTTCGATCCAGGGCTTCACCGCGCGGCTGCGCTGGCCCGGCTACCACAACGGCGCGCCCAACGGCCTGTGGTACACCGCCCCGGCGGAACTGGAGGGCATCATCGGCACCTACCACCGCGCCGGTGCCGTGGTGCACATGCACACCAACGGCGACGAGGCCACCGAGGCGGCCGTCGCGGCGCTCGAGCGCGTGCTCACCGCGCATCCGCGCCCCGACCACCGCCACACCCTGCAGCATTGCCAGATGCCCGACCAGGCGCTGTTCCGCCGCATCCGCGCGCTCGGCCTGTGCTGCAACCTGTTCGCCAACCACATCTACTACTGGGGCGACGCCCACTATGCGCAGACCATGGGGCCGTCGCGAGCGCAGCGCATGGATGCCTGCGGCACCGCGCTGCGCATGGGCATCCCGTTTTCCATCCACTCGGACGCGCCGATCACCCCGCTGGACCCGCTGTTCACCGCCTGGTGCGCGGTGATGCGGCAGACGGCCAGCGGCCGCATCCTCGGCGAGGACGAGCGCATCCCGGTCGCCGCGGCGCTGCAGGCCATCACGCTGGGGGCCGCCCATACCCTCAAGCTCGACCATCTGGTCGGAAGCATCGAGGTCGGCAAGTTCGCCGACTTCGCGGTGCTGGCGAGCGACCCGCTGGAGGGCGACCCGGCGGCCCTGAAGGACGTGAAGGTGCTCGCGACCGTCCGCTCGGGCAACGTCCACGCCAATTGATGCAACCCATTCCCGTCAGCATCCTCGGAGGCTTCCTGGGCGCCGGCAAGACCACGGCGATCAACCACCTGCTGCGCGGCGCGCGGCCCGGCACGCTGGTGCTGGTGAACGATTTCGGCTCCATCGACGTCGACGGCGCGCTCATCCGCGAGCAGGGCGGGGACGTGCTGGCGCTGAGCAACGGCTGCGTGTGCTGCTCCATCGGGCCGAGCTTCTGCGCCACCCTCGGGCGCATGCTCGAGCGCCAGCCGCCGCCGACGAGCATCCTGGTGGAGGCCAGCGGAGTGTCCGACCCGTGGAAGATCGCCCAGCTGGTCAAGCTCGAGCCGGCAGCCCGGGTCGCCGCGGTGGTCGTGCTGGCCGATGCCCTGCACTTCGCCGAGCAGGCTGCCGATCGCTGGATCGCCGACACCCTGCAGCGCCAGCTCGCCCGCGCCGACTTCGTCGCGCTGACCAAGTGCGACAGCGCCGATGCGGCGACGCGGCGCTCGGCGAGGGCGGCGATCGAGGCCATGCGCCCGGGGGTCGGGGTGGTCGAAATCGCCCGCGGCGAACTGCCTCGGCAGTTGCTCGACGCCCGGCCCGAGGCGCGCGCGGTGGACTTCGGTGGCGGCTGGCGCGTCGAGCACGGTTTCGCCAGCTGGACCTGGTCGCCGCCGGGCGCTCTCGACCGCCAGCGCCTGGAGCTCGCGCTGGCGCAGCTGCCCGCCAGCGTGCTGCGGGTCAAGGGTTTCGTGCGACTGGGTGCGCAGGCGCGGCGCCACGTCGTGCAGCGCGTCGGGCGCCGCTGTGCCATCGAGGACTGGCCGGGGCCTCCGGGTGACGACCAGCTGGTGTTCATCGGCACCCCGCAGATGCCCGCGGCCGGGCAGCTCGAGGGCAGCCTGGGCGCCTGCGTGCTCGACGCCTGAGCCCGCCGCCTGCCGGGTCAGCCCGGCGCGACCCGACGCTGCGCGGGCTGCGCCGGCGCAGCCCGAGCGCCGCCGGCGTGCCCGGCGAGGAATCGCCGGCAGATGTCGATCAGCGCATCGGGCTGGTCGACGTGGGGGGAATGGCCGCAGTGCGCAAACTCGACGATCCTCGCCTGCGGCACGCGGCGGGCGATGGCATGCACCTGCTCGAGGGTCGCGTATTCGTCGTCGAGTCCCTGCACGACCAGCAGCGGGCAGGTGATGGCGGAGATCTCCTGCTCGATCGTCCAGTCGCGGAAGGCCGGGTCCAGCCAGATGCGGTTCCAGCCCCAGAAGGCCGAGTCGACGTCGTCGTGGTAGCGGCCCAGCTTGCTGCGCAGATCGGTGTTCTCGTAGGCCTGGCGGGCCCGCGCGATGCCGTCGACGCACTTGGGCTCGACCAGGACGTGGGGCGCCAGCGCCATCACCCCCGCGACCGGGTGGCCGCACGCGTGCAGCAGCGCGATGGTGCCGCCATCGCTATGCCCGAAAAGCCAGGGCGCCTCGTCGACCCCGAGCGAGCGCAGCAACGCCGGCAGCACCTCGTCGGCCTGGCGAAGCATGAAATCGGGCAGCCATCTCTCGTCGGCCGCGCGGGGAGTCGATCGGCCGTAGCCGGGGCGCGAGTACACCAGCCCGCGGGTTCCCAGCGCCGCGCACAGCCGCGCCGGGAAATCCTTCCACATCGCCAGCGAGCCCAGCCCTTCGTGGAGGAACACCAGCAGCGGGGCGTCGGCGCGCTCGGCGGCGATGCGGGCGTATTCGATGCGCACGCTGCGCCCGCGCCAGTCGATGTCGGCGAACGCCGGCGCGCCGCTCATGGCTGCGCGCTCCGCGTCTCGCGCGCGCGCAGCCGGAAGCGCTGGATCTTGCCGGTGGCCGTCTTGGGCAGTTCGTCGATGAACGCGATGTGCCGCGGGTACTTGTAGGGCGCCAGCTTGTCCTTCACGAAGGACTTGAGTTCCTCCTCGGTGACGCGGGCGCCGTCCTTCAGGACCACGAAGGCCTTGCTCCGGGTCAGGCCGTTGTCGTCGGGCACGCCGATGACCGCCGCCTCCAGCACCGCCGGATGCAGCGCCAGCGTGGCTTCCACCTCGAACGGGCTGACGTACATGCCGCTGACCTTGAGCATGTCGTCGCTGCGGCCGCCGTAGGTGTAGCTGCCGTCGGCATTGCGCAGGTACTTGTCGCCGCTCTTCGTCCAGCCTCCCTGGAAGGTCTCGCGGCTTTTCTCGCGGTTGCCCCAGTACATCAGCGCCGACGACGGCCCCTTGATGTAGAGGTCGCCGAGTTCGCCGTCGGGCACGGGCTGGCCATCCTCGCCGCGCAGTTCGATCTCGTAGCCCGGCACCGGCCAGCCGGTGCTGCCGTAGCGCACCCGATCGGGGCGGTTGGACAGGAAGATGTGCAGCATTTCGGTCGAGCCGATGCCATCGACGATGTCGACACCGAAATGCCGGGCGAAGCGCTCGCCGAGGTCGGCCGGCAGCGCCTCGCCGGCCGACGACACCAGGCGCAAGGCCAGTTCCCCGCGTGGCGGCAGCCTGGGGTGGGCCAGCATGCCGGCGAATCCCGTGGGGGCGCCGAAGAACACCGTGGGCTTGACGCCGGCGACGCCGCCGGTGAGCCGCCGGAAGGCCGCCTCGGGGGTCGGGCGCTCGGCCATCAGCAGCGTGGTGGCGCCGACGGACATCGGGAAGGTCAGCGCATTGCCCAGGCCGTACGCGAAGAACAGCTTGGCGGCCGAGAAGCACACGTCGTCCTCGCGCAGTCCGAGCAGGCGCTTGCCGTACAGCTCGGCCGTCCAGTAGGGGTTGGCGTGCGAATGCACGGCGCCCTTGGGGCGTCCGGTCGAGCCCGACGAGTACAGCCAGAAGCCCGGGTCGTCCGCGCGGGTGGCCGCCGGCCTGGGCAGCGGCGGGTGGGCTGCCAGGAAGTCGCCGAAGGCGAGTTCGCCGAAGCCGACGGGCGCCGTCGGGCGGGACACGATGATCTTCTGGACCTCGTGATCGGACTTGACCAGGGCCGCGCGGATGGTGGGCAGCAGCGCGCCCGAGGTCAGCACCACCTGCGCGCGCGAATGCTCGAGCATGTAGGCGTAGTCCTCGTCGGTCAGCAGGGTGTTGACGGCCACCGGAACCGCGCCGGCGTACATCGCGCCGAGGAAGGACACCGGCCAATCGGTGCCGTCGTGCATGGCCAGCAGGACCCGCTCCTCGCGCTTGACCCCCAGCGCGCGCAGGCCGGCCGCCAGTTGGCGCACCCGCTGGTCGACCTCGGCATAGCGCAAGGTCTCCACGTCGTCGATGAAGGCCGCGCGCGCGGGGCGGCCGGAATTGGCGTGCAGCAGGTGGGCGGCGAAGTTGAAGCGCTGCGGCGGCGGGTCGACGTCTGGCGCGTCGTTCGGGGTATCGGTGGTCATGCTGGTCTCCTCACGGGTCGCGGTGCCTGGTTCGGCGAGCCGACGCTCTGTCGGGCGCGGCGACGGCCCGCCGGCTGGCCGCGCGAGCGCGGCGGCGCCTGCAGTTCGCTCGGCAGCGCGTGGGCCATCGATGGCCTGGGGGTGCTCAGGTGAACTCGATCCTGCCCTGGGGCAGCAGGTACATCACCAGCGCGCGGCCCTGGCTCACCGTGGGGGCGTGCCGGCTGCCCGGGCCGTAGACCACCCAGCCGGCACCGTGGCCGTCGAAGCGGGCCGCGGGGCTCAGCGGCATCACCAGGTCGATCTCGCCCAGCGGGTGGACGTGGTGCGGTCCGGCGATGGACTCCATGTCCACCACGTCGACCGAGAACCCGTGCAGGTGGTCGGCAGGCTTGAAGATTCGACCATAGCGGATTCCGCCACCCTCGCGGGTGCACAGCCAGCCGTCGTGCACGCCGGCCTCGCAGGTCGCCTGCAGTCGGCGGAAGGTGTCCGACAGCGGACCGTGCGCGGAATTCAGCCAGGCCGCGAGCTCGGTGTCGAGCGCACGGCCGGCGATTTCCGAGGTGAGCGCGGACACCTGGACGCTCAGTTCTTCGGGAGTCATGGCTTCTCCTTCGCAACGGCCCGGCGGCGGGCATGCCGCCGGGCCACGCAAGCCCAGGGCTTGCGGCGGCCGGCGCAATGCATTATTGTGCCTTCATGCAATCTAAGCCCAGCCGCAGACCGTGTCAAGCAATATAGTGCCTGTTCCCGGGCTTTCGCTGCCCGCGTTCCCCGAGGCCGTGTCCGACGATCCGGGCTCTGCGGCGCCGACCGCGGGCCGCCATTCGGGCCAGGGGGCGCTGTTCCTGGCGCAGCTCGGCGAGCGCGTGCGGGCGCTGCGCGCGCGCCGCGGCCTGACCCGCAAGACCCTGGCCCAGCTGGCCGCGGTCAGCGAGCGCCACCTGGCCAACCTGGAGTACGGGGTCGGCAACGCGTCGGTGCTGATCCTGTTGCAGATCACCCAGGCGCTGAATTGCTCGATGGCCGAACTGCTGGGCGACGTCACGACCGCCAGCCCGGAATGGCTGCTGATCCGCGAAATGCTGGAGGGCCGCGACGACGCGGTGCTGCGCCGCGTGCGAGTGGCCATCGGCGAGATGCTCGGCACGGGCGGTGCGCATGGCGAGGGGGCGCGGCCGCGCAGTCAACTGGTCGCGCTGGTCGGGCTGCGGGGCGCCGGCAAGTCGACCCTGGGCGCGATGCTGGCCGAAGACCTGGGCTACCCCTTCGTCGAACTCAGCCGGGAGATCGAGAAGTTCGCCGGCTGCAGCGTCGGCGAGATCCAGGGCCTGTACGGCCAGGCCGCGTACCGCCGCTACGAACGGCGTGCGCTGGAGGAGGCGATCCAGATCTACCCGGAGGCGGTCATCGCGACCCCCGGAGGCATCGTCTCCGATCCCGCCACTTTCAATCAGCTGCTGGCCCATTGCACCACCATCTGGCTGCAGGCCGACGCGCAGGATCACATGCGGCGGGTCGTCGCGCAGGGCGACATGCGGCCGATGGCGGCCAGCCGCGAGGCGATGGACGACCTGCGCTCGATCCTCGCCGGCCGCGCGGCGTTCTATGCCAAGGCCGAATGGCACCTGGACACCAGCGCGCAGCCGCTGGAGCGGACCTTCGAGTTGCTGCGGCAAAAGGTCAGGGGCCTGCTGGGGCTGCCCGAATCGCGCTGAGCGGCGGGGGGAGGGCTTGGGTGGGGGGCGCAGGCCTTCGGCGCTCGTCCGCCCCCTTCGGTTGAGTCGCCGCGAAACAGGTACTATACTGCATGAACATGGGCAGCCACGGCTGCACTTCATTGCCTGCGAAGGGAGAACGCCGTGAGCGAGACGCAGTCGCCCCGGGTCGAGTACCAGACCCATCCGTCCCGGTACAAGCACTGGAGGCTGGCCATCGACGGCCAGTTGGCGACCCTGCGTGCCGACTTCGCCGAGGACGGCGGCCTGCGGCCCGGCTACAAGCTCAAGCTCAACAGCTATGACCTGGGCGTGGACATCGAACTCCACGATGCGTTGAACCGCATCCGCTTCGAGCATCCGGCGGTGCGCACGGTCATCGTGACCAGCGCCAAGGACAAGGTGTTCTGTTCCGGGGCGAACATCTTCATGCTGGGCCTGTCCAGCCACGCCTGGAAGGTGAATTTCTGCAAGTTCACCAACGAAACCCGCAACGGCATGGAAGACTCCAGCCGGCACGACGGCCTGAAGTTCCTCGCCGCGGTCAACGGCTCCTGCGCCGGCGGGGGCTACGAACTGGCGTTGGCCTGCGATGAAATCCTGCTCGTCGACGATCGCTCCAGCGCGGTCAGCCTGCCCGAGGTGCCGCTGCTGGGGGTGCTGCCCGGAACCGGGGGCCTGACGCGGCTGACCGACAAGCGGCATGTGCGCCACGACCTGGCCGACCTGTTCTGCACCACCGCGGAAGGGGTGCGCGGCAGCAAGGCCAGGGACTGGCGGCTGGTCGACGACATCGCCAAGCCGGCGGTCTTCGACGCCAGGGTGCGCGAGCGCGCGCTGGCGCTGGCGGCCGGCAGCGACCGACCGCTCGACGCCCGCGGAGTGGAACTCCCGCCGCTGAGCCGCAGCATCGAGGCCGACGCGCTGCGCTACTCCCGGGTGAGCGTGGAAATCGACCGCCCGCGCCGCGTCGCCACCTTCACGGTGCTGGCGCCCGCGGGCGCGCAGCCCGCCGACATCGCGGGCATCGAGGCGGCCGGTGCCCACTGGTACCCGCTGGTGCTGGCGCGCGAACTCGACGATGCGATCCTGCAGATGCGCACCCACGAGACCGGTATCGGCGTCTGGGTGTTCAAGACCCGCGGCAGCCTGCAGGCCACCGCGGAGATGGACGCCACGCTGTGGGCCTGCCGCGGCCACTGGCTGGTGCGCCAGACCATCGGCTGGCTGCGGCGGGTGTTCAGCCGGCTGGACGTGTCCTCGCGCAGCCTGTTCGCGCTGATCGACCAGGGTTCGTGCTTCGGCGGCACCCTGCTCGAGCTGGCGCTGGCCTGCGACCGCAGCTATCAGCTGGCGCTTCCCGACGCGCCCGACGACGCCCCGAAGGTGGTGGTGGGCGAGGTCAACTTCGGCCTGTACCCGATGGCCACCGGCCAGAGCCGGCTCGGCCGCCGCTTCTACGACGAACAGCCGGCGCTGGAGGCCGTGCGCGCCCGCGCCGGCCGGGAGCTGGACGCCGAGGCGGCCCTCGCGCTGGGCCTGGTCACCAGCAACCCGGACGACATCGACTGGGCCGGCGAGACGCGCCTGGCGATCGAGGAGCGGGTGGCCATGAGCCCCGACGCCCTCACGGGCATGGAGGCGAACCTGCGTTTCAACGGCCGGGAGACGATGGCGACCCGCATCTTCGGTCGCCTGACCGCCTGGCAGAACTGGATCTTCCAGCGTCCCAACGCCGTCGGCGACAGGGGCGCGCTGAAGGTCTACGGCCGAGGGGACAAGGCCGCCTTCGACTGGAACCGGGTCTGACCGGCCCCGCGAACACACCGAGGAACGCACGTGAGCACCATCGACTACAGCTCCAAGATCCCGAACAACGTCAACCTGGCCGACGATCGCGCGCTGCAGCGCGCGCTGGAGGCCTGGCGGCCCGACTTCCTGTCGTGGTGGGCCGACATGGGGCCCGACGGCGCGCGGGACTTCGACGTCTACCTGCGCACCGCGACCAGCGTGGACCCGCAGGGCTGGGCCACCTTCGGCCACGTGAAGATGCCCGATTACCGCTGGGGCATCTTCCTGCATCCCGCCGACCCCGGGCGCAAGATCCATTTCGGCGACCACAAGGGTGAGGACGCGTGGCAGGACGTGCCCGGCGAATACCGCGCCAACCTGCGGCGCATCATCGTGACCCAGGGCGACACCGAGCCGGCCAGCGTCGAGCAGCAGCGCCACCTCGGCCTGACCTGCCCGAGCCAGTACGACCTGCGCAACCTGTTCCAGGTCAACGTCGAGGAAGGGCGGCACCTGTGGGCCATGGTCTACCTGCTGCACAAGTTCTTCGGGCGGGACGGCCGCGACGAAGGCGAGGCGCTGCTGCAACGGCGCAGCGGCCAGGCCGACAACCCGCGCATCCTGCAGGCCTTCAACGAGCCGACGCCCGACTGGCTGTCGTTCTTCCTGTTCACCTATTTCACCGACCGCGACGGCAAGTTCCAGTTGTGCGCCCTCGCGGAGAGCAGCTTCGACCCGCTGGCGCGCACCACGCGCTTCATGCTGACCGAGGAGGCGCACCACATGTTCGTGGGCGAGTCGGGGGTGAGCCGGGTGATCCAGCGCACCTGCCAGGTGATGAACGAACTCCGGACCGACGACCCGAGGACATTGCGCGAAGCCGGGGTGATCGACCTGCCCACGCTGCAGCGCTACCTGAACTTCCACTTCAGCGTCACCATCGACCTGTTCGGCGCCGACGAATCCAGCAACGCTGCGACCTTCTACTCCACCGGCCTGAAGGGGCGCTACGAAGAGGGCAAGCGCGACGACGACCACCGGTTGCGCGACCGCAGCTATACGGTGCTGCATGCGCAGGACGGCCGGCTGCTGGAAAGGCAGGTGCCGATGCTCAACGCACTCAACGAGGTGCTGCGCGACGACTACATCAAGGACAGCATCGGCGGAGTCGAGCGCTGGAACAAGGTGATCGACAAGGCGGGAATCGCGCTGCGCCTGAAGGTGCCGCACAAGGCCTTCCACCGCAACATCGGCGCGCTGGCCGGCGTGAAGGTCTCGCCCGACGGCCAGGTGGTGTCCGAGGCCGAGTGGAACGCCCGCAGGAACGAGTGGTTGCCCAGCGACGACGACCGCGCCTTCGTCGCCAGCCTGATGGGCCGGGTCGTCGAGCCGGGGCGCTTCGCCCACTGGATCGCCCCGCCCGCGATGGGGATCAACCGCCAGCCGGTGGACTTCGAATACGTGCGCTTCGGCTGAGCAGCGCGCGAGCGCGCCCGGGCCCGGAGGAGACATGCAGATGAGCGAGGCCAGCATCATCCGGCAGCACCTGATCGATCCGCAGATCTGCATCCGCTGCAACACCTGCGAGGCGACCTGCCCGGTATCGGCGATCACCCACGATTCGCGCAACTACGTGGTCGACCCGCACAAGTGCAACCTGTGCATGGCCTGCGTGCCGCCGTGTCCCACCGGGAGCATCGACAACTGGCGCGACATGCCCAGCACGCGCGCCTACACGCTCGACGAGCAGTTCAGCTGGGACGAACTGCCGGCCGAGTGGAGTGCCGAGCAACTGGCCGCCGGCGGCTTTGCCGCGACGCAGGCCGGGGCGGCGGCCCCGGCCGCGCCCGTGCCTGCGGTCGACCCGGCGGGCGAGCCCTGGCGCGCCTCCGGGTTCGGCGCCACGCTGCCGCCGTGGTCGGCCGCGCACCCCTACACCCAGCTCTACGGGCCCAAGGCGCCGCAGCCCTTCCTGAGCGCCACCGTGACCGGCAACCACCGGGTCACCGAGGTCGGCAGGGAGTACGACACCCATCACATCGTGCTGGATTTCGGCACCACCCCGTTCCCGGTCCTGGAGGGGCAGAGCCTGGGCATCATCCCGCCCGGGGTCGACGCCAGCGGCCGGCCGCACCATCCTCGGCAATACTCGGTCGCCAGCCCGCGCAATGGCGAGCGCCCCGGCTACAACAACCTGTCGCTGACCATCAAGCGGGTGCTGGAGGACCACGATGGCAAGCCGGTGCGCGGCGTGGCCAGCAACTACATGTGCGACCTCAAGGTCGGCGACAAGGTGCAGGTCACGGGCCCGTTCGGCGCCAGTTTCCTGATGCCCAACCACCCGCGCAGCAGCCTGGTGATGATCTGCACCGGAACCGGTTCGGCTCCGATGCGCGCGATGACCGAATGGCGCCGCCGGCTGCGCGCCAGCGGCAAGTTCGAGGGCGGCAAGCTGCTGCTGTTCTTCGGTGCCCGCAGCCGCGAGGAGTTGCCGTACTTCGGCCCGCTGCAAGGCCTGCCGAAGGACTTCATCGACATCAACCTGGCCTTCAGCCGGGTCGCCGGCCAGCCCAAGCGCCATGTGCAGGACCTGATGCGCGAGCGCGCGGCCGATCTGGCCGGCCTGCTGCAGGACCCCGACGCCTATTTCTATGTCTGCGGCCTCAAGGCGATGGAGGAAGGGGTGGTCCTCGCGCTGCGCGAGGTGGCGCTGCAGGCCGGCCTGGACTGGGAGCAGGTCGGCGCCGCGCTCAAGCGCGATGCCCGCCTGCACCTGGAGACCTACTGATCGCCGGCATTCCCCCGGTGCCGGCCCGACGGGCGCCCAGGCGCCATCACCGCGGCCCAGCTTGCCGCAAGCATCGCCGGTTCCGGCGAGGAGGACAGTCATGAGCATCCGCATCGAAGGCGAGTCGAACGGCGTGGTCGAGGTGGTCTTCGGCCCGCCCGGCAGCCTTCCCACCTGCGCGGCCGACGAACACACCGAACTGGCGACCCTGTGGGGTCGCATCCAGCAGGACCCCCGTGCGCGGGTGATCCTGGTCCGCAGCGAGGGCAGGGGCTTTTCCGCGGGCGGCGACATCAAGCTGGTGGACGACCTGCTGCGCGACGGCGCCACCCGCCTGCGGGTCATGCGCGAGGCCCGAGAGCTGGTCCAGGGCATGCTCGACTGCGAGCTGCCCATCGTCTGTGCGATCCACGGCGCCGCGGTCGGCGCGGGCGCCGCGGTCGCGCTGCTGGCCGACGTGTCGATCGCGGCCGAGGACGCCAGGATCATCGACGGCCATACCAGGCTGGGAGTGGCCGCCGGCGACCATGCCGCTGTGATCTGGCCGCTGTTGTGCGGGATGGCCAAGGCCAAGTACCACCTGCTGACCTGCGCCCCGTTGAGCGGCGCCGAGGCCGAGCGCATCGGCCTGGTGAGCCTGTGCGTGCCCGAGGCCGAACTGCTGGACCGCGCGCGTGCGGTGGCCGCCCAGCTGGCGGCCGGCAGCCGCAGCGCGCTGGCCTTCACCAAGCGCAGCCTGAACCACTGGCTGCGCGCCGCCTGGCCGGCGTTCGAGCATTCGCTGGCGTTGGAGATCCTGGGCTTTGCCGGTGACGATGCGCGCGAGGGACTGAGCGCGCTCAAGGACAAGCGCAGTCCGCGCTTTTCCTGAGCCCCGCGCGCGCAGGCGTGCGCGCTCCTCAGGCGCGGGGCGGCCTGGCCGGATGGGTTTCCCGCGCGCGCAGCAACACCCACCCGCCCGACACCAGCAGCCACGCCGCGGTCACCCAGAACGCCGATTCGATGGCGCCTCGCGCCTGCGCGACCAGCCCCAGCACCAGCGCGCCGATGGCGTAGCCGGTGTCGCGCCAGTAGCGGTAGGTTCCCAGCGCCGAGCTGCGCCAGCTCGGCGGGGCGATGTCGGCCACCGCGGCGATCAGGTTCGGGTACAGCAGCGCCATGCCGACGCCCATGACCACCGCGGCCGTCAGCCACGGCGCGAAGCCGCGCACCAGCACCGCGGCGGCGACGCCCGCGGCCAGCAGCCACAGCCCGGCCACCACCGGTGCGCGGCGGCCGATGCGGTCCGACAACGGCCCGGTCCACAGCTGCGACGCTCCCCACGTCATCCCGTACACCCCGGTGACCCAGCCGACCCGCAGCAGCCCCAGCCCGTGGGCGTGCAGGTACAGCGGAAACAGCACCCACAGCAGGGTGTCGGCGACCTTGTTCGCCACGCCCGCCTGGCACAGCGCCGAGAACGTCGGGTGGCGCCACGACACGTAGGCGAATACCTGGCGCGACGTGGGATGTTCGGGCAGGCCGTCGGCGAAACGCGGTCGCGGCCCCTGCTGGGTGCCGCTGGCGTGGCGCTGGCGCTCGGCCCGCGCCCACGGCAGGGTTTCGCGAACCCACAGCAGCGCCGTCAGCAGCGCCACCGCGATCACCCCGCTGGCGAAACCCAGCAACGCCACCCGCGGCCCGTAGCGCTGCGCCAGCCAGGCGGTCGCCAGTCCCGCCAGCCCGACCGCGGCGTAGCCGGCGAATTCGTTGACTCCGGTGGCCAGTCCGCGCTGGTCGGCGCGGGTGATGTCCACCTTGCTGGTGACGGTCATGCTCCACGCGAATCCCTGGTTGATCCCCAGGAACAGGTTGGCCGCGACCATCCACCACCACGACCGCGCGTAGAACATCAGCAGCGGGATGGGGATCGCGGCGACCCAGCCCAGCACCAGCACGGTCTTGCGGCCGATGCGCTCGGACAGGCGGCCGGCGACGAAGTTCAGCGCCCCCTTGACCAGCCCGAACGAAATGACGAAGGACAGCAGGTACAGGAACGAGGAACCGGGCACGCCGAAGTCGCTGGCCGCGACCACCGGCAGCACGGTGCGCTCCATGCCGATGAGCAGCCCGACGCAGAACACCTGCGCAGCCTGCCAGACGAACTGCCGCAGGTTGACGCGGATGCCCTGCGGGTAGGCATCGTGCGCGTCCGCGCATCGGCGCTGCACGCTGCTCATGCCGCGACGTTGCGGGCGACGATGCGGTCCATGTCGGCCGGGCGGGGAGGGATGTCGGCCGTGAGCCGGTCGATGAAGCCCTCGCGCGGCATCGCGAGCATGGGGTTGCAGCGCTTTTCGAACGCCAGGGTCGACGAGGGCTTGCCCGACAGTCCGGCGCCGCACGCGCTGCCCGCCTGGTGGCCCGGGTAGATCTCCAGTTCGTCGGGCAGGCGCAGCAGCTTGGCGTGCAGCGAGTCGTACAGCGTGCCCGCCATCTCGCGCTCGCGCCCGGCCAGGTCGGGCCGGCCGACGGCGCCGACGAACAGCGTGTCGCCGGTCAGCACGAACCACGGGGCTTCGCCGCGCCGGCGGTCGGTGACCAGCAGGCACACGCTGTCGGGGGTGTGCCCGGGAGTGTGCAGCACCCGCACGCTGACGTTGCCCACGCCGATCAACTGGTCGTCGCGCAGCGCCTCGAATCCGAAATGCACCGACTCGCGCGCCGCCTCGTGCAGGCAGTACGGCGCGCCGACCGTGCGCGCCAGGCTCCTGCCGCCGCTGAGGTGGTCGGCATGCACATGGGTGTCGATCACGTGGGTGATGCGCGCACCGGCCTGGCGTGCCTGTTCGACAAACCAGGGCTCGTCGCCGGCGACCACGTCGACCGCGACGGCCAGCCCCAGCCCGGCGCAGCCGAACAGATACGACAGGCTGGCGTCGCGCGTGGCGAGTTGGCGGAAGAACATGCGAGGTCTCCTCGCGGCGGCGGCTCAGGCCGCGGCCGACTCCAGCGGCAGCCCGGCGGCCCGCCACTCGGGAACGCCGTCCGGGCACTTGCGGGCGCGCAGTCCGTGGCGCGCCAGCAGTTCGACCGCGGCGTCCGCCATCAGGCAGAACGGCCCGCGGCAGTACGCGACTACCTCCTTGTCCCCGGGCAGTTCGCGGATGCGCGCCTCGAGTTCGTCCAGCGGGACCGAACGCGCGCCGGGAAGGTGCGCGCTGCGGAACTCGGCCGCCGGGCGGACGTCGAGCAGCACCACGTCGCCCGCGCGGACCCGGTCCAGCAGCGCCTGCGCGCGCTGCGGCGTGAGGCGCTCGGGCTCGGCGACCAGGCGGGCCATCGCGATCTGCAGTTCGGCCAGGCTGGACTCGGCCAGTTCGCGCAGCTTCACCCACAGGTCCGACACCTCGCTGCCGCCGAGCCGGTGGATGCGGCTCTTGCCGTCGCGCCGGGCCTGCACCAGTTGCGCCTCGCGCAGCACGCGCAGGTGCGCGCTGGCCAGCTTGATGTCGATGTCGGCTGCCTGCGCCAGCGCCTCGACCGACTTCTCGCCCTGCGCCAGCAGTTCCAGCAGTTCGAGCCGCTTGGGGCTGGACAGCGCCGCAGCGATGCGACCGACCTGGGCGTACAGATGGTCCTTGAGTTCGCGGGGATTCATACCAACACTCTATAGGATCAGCGAATGATGATGAAGCCGTGGTTTCCCCATGGTGTCCCGGGGGTTTCCTGCAGGCCAGGGCCGTGGCGCCGGCGCAGCGCGGGGGTCAGCCGTCGGTCGCGGGGGTCCCGGTCCCGGAACGGGCCGCGGCGTGGCCCGGCAAGCCCCGCGTCCGCTCGCGCCGCCAATGTCCGGGCGGCAGGCCGGTCGATCGCTTGAAAGCCCGCACGAAGGCAGCCTCCGACTCGTACCCCACCTGCAGCGCCACCGACACGATGTTCGCATCGGTGTGGGCGAGCAGGTCCGCGGCGAGTTGCATGCGCCAACTGTTCAGGTACTGCATCGGTGCGCGTCCGATGAACAGCAGGAAGCGGTCATGCAGCGCCGAGCGCGACAGCCCGACCCGATCGGCCAGAGCGTCCACGGTCCAGCGATGCGCCGGACGCTCATGCAGCAAGGCCAGCGCGCGGCCGACGAAGCGATCGCGCAGGCCGGCCAGCCAGCCGGTGTGGTCGCTGGGCAGGCCCTCGAGGTAGCCGCGCACCAGATCGACGAACATCATTTCGCTCAGCCGCTCCAGCACCGCTTCGCCACCCGGCCGCTGGTCGGCCGATTCGACCACCGCGGTGCGGATGAATCGGGCGATCAGGCTGTGTTCCCCGTCGCCCCGGTGTCGCACTTGCAGCAGGCGGGGAAGGTTCGCCAGCAGCGGGTTGAAGGGTTGCGAGTCGCAACCGAAAAACCCGCAGATCAGGGTCGTCTCGTCGCCTGCGACCTCGGCGTCGGCGCGCGAGGGCGTGACCTGGCTGCCCCGCACCCGCAGGAAAAAGGGCGCCCGCTCGGAGGCGGGCACGAAGAAGGGGTTGACCGCGTAGCCGGCGCGCATTCCCGGAGCACTGGAAAGCACATGGGCATCCCCCCGCGCGCAGACCAGCACGTCGCCGCGTCCGGCGCGCACAGGCGGTTCGCCGGCGAGCGCAGCCCAGCAGGAGCCGGACGCGACCACGTGGTAGGACATGACGTGTCCGGCTCCCGGCATCACCGCGGCCGCGATGTCCGACGCCGGCGGAGCCTCCACCACCCAGTCCGATCCGCCGACGACATGAAACAGCAGCGTTCCCCGCAGGTGGATACGCCGCAGCACGTCCGACAAGGTATCCAGGCCCATCGCCGCACGCCTCCCGCTGCCCGGGGCAGCCCGTCGCAGTGCGCAGTATGTCGGGGCCGCGCCGCGCAGTCGAGTGCCCGCGGCGCGGCGCGCGCGTGCGGACGCGCGAGCAATCGCGCAGGACGATCGGTCAGGCGGCGCGCCCGCCGGGAGCCTACGGTCGGGGCGATGGAGCCGGGTCCGGCCCACGCAGCGGCGCCACGCTCGCCGTCGCGTCCCCACGCGCCGGCTGCCACCCGGCAGGCGCGCATCCAACCTGGGAGGATGGGACATGCAACACACCACAAGCCCGGCGCAGCAGCAGGCGCGCGACGGCGGGACGGCGCCACAGGCGCAGACGCCGGCACAGGCCGCCCCGGACGCGAAGTCCCGCCAGAGGGCGGCATGGGCCAGCTGCGACTACGGGGTGATCGGCGTCACCTTGCAGATCGTCGGCGAACAATTGTGCGAAGCCATCGACCTGCGCGCCGGCGAGCGGGTGCTGGACGTGGCCGCGGGCAACGGCAATGCGTCGCTGGCCGCGGCCAGGCGCTTCGCGCGGGTGACCGCGACCGACTACGTCGAGGGGCTGCTCGAGGGCGCGCGCAGGCGGGCCGACGCCGAAGGGCTTGCGCTGGAGTGCCGGCTGGCCGACGCCGAGGCGCTGCCTTTCGACGACGGCAGCTTCGATGTCAGCGTGTCGACCTTCGG
Source organism: Pseudomonadota bacterium (assembly GCA_021845505.1). Lineage (GTDB taxonomy): Bacteria > Pseudomonadota > Gammaproteobacteria > Burkholderiales > Burkholderiaceae_C > Thiomonas_A. The sequence continues at coordinate 55,215 of JAJZVU010000017.1, forward strand.
AGTGATGTTCGCGCCGGACCAGCGGCAGGCCGCGCGCGAGATGCTGCGGGTGACCCGGCCGGCGGGTCGCATCGGGCTGGCCAACTGGACACCCGAGGGCTTTGTCGGCGAGCTGCTGCGGACCATCGGCCGCCACGTGCCCGCCGCCGCCGGCCAACCGGCACCGACGCTCTGGGGCACGCCGTCGCGCATCGGCGAACTGTTCGGCAGCGACGCGACCGACATCCGGATGGAACGCAGGCAGTTCGTGTTCCGCTATGCGTCGCCCGAGCACTGGCTGGCGCGGTTCACGACCTACTACGGCCCGCTGCGCAAGGCCTTCGAAACCCTGGGCGCCCAGGGCCCTCAGGCCCGGCAGGCGCTGCGGTCCGACCTGCTCGACCTGCTGGGGCGCGCCCATCGCGGCGGCGCCGACACCCTGGTGATCCCCGGCGAGTATCTGGAGGTCGTCGTCGACAGGCGGTGAGCCCCGTGCCCGCAGCAGCCGGATGCTAGAACCTGGAGAAGAACGCCCGCGCCGCGAGTGCGCAGAATTCGCCCACCGCACCGTGGTAGCCGATCAGCTCGGCCTGGGCCCCGTCGGCCGCGATGGTGCCGTCCTTCCACCCCTCGAAGGCCTGCTGCACCGGCGCGAAGGCCGCGGTCGGGCCGCTGCTCGCCGGGGTCGTGGAGTCGACGTTCAGCGAGAACAGGGTCGGAGTCGGAGCCCCCCATTCGCGCTGCATCACCGCGGTGTCCAGCGGGTAGTAGACGATCGGGTCGGCCTGGCCGCCGCACAGCATGGTCGGCGCCTCGGGCTTGTAGCCGCGCAGGTCGTTGCGCGCCAGGTCCTCGCGCAACCCGTTGGTCGCGCTGCGCGTGGGCATTCCGGTGGTTCCGGTGAACAGACCGTCGGGGTTCAGATAGGCGTCGGCCAGGTAGTCGGCCCGGAACGCCCGGGTGATCAGGTCGTTCGTCCCGCTGTACGAGAAGGAGTTCTCCCACAGCGGCAGGAACGCGCTGCCGAAGGCGTTGTACGGAGCGTAGGGCGAACTCGCGCCGGTGGTGTCGAACAGCGCGGTCCACACCGGTTGCGCGATCACCGCCGGATCCGCTGACGTGTAGCTGGCACCCGACGGCAGCACGCTGGAAGGAAACAGCAAATCCAGCGTGGCATCGGCCGAAGCGCCGGCGTCGCGCGGCATCTGCGTGATGTCGGACAGGCTCGGCGCGACGGCGTCGAACATCGGCGGATTGCCCGCCAGCGGGCTGGCCGCCGCAGCGCCCGGTGTGGCGTAGGGCAACGGGGTGTACAGGCCGTTGGCGAACACCTGCGACGGCGACGCATACACGTTGCCGTAGCTGTGCTGGTAGGCCTCGACCAGCAGGCTCCCCAGGCTGGGCGCGCCGAGATCCGGGTGGCCCATGAAGATGTAGTCGACCAGCGCCGCCAGCGCATAGGGCCCCGAGCCGGGAGACGCCGCGGTGACCTTGATGCCGCGGCGCTGCATCGCCTGCTCGGTGGCCAGCGCGACATAGCCCCCCTGCGAGTAGCCGGTCAGGAAGAACCTGCCGTCGGGCTCGACGGCCTGCCGGCCGTCGCTCCAGTCGTCCCGGTCCAGCCGGTGCAGCGCCTGGCGTGCGGCGCGCAACGCGTCGATCATGTCGGCCGACTGCTGCGCCTTCACCAGGTAGGGGTGGTAGTGCACGTCGGAGGTGTCGTAGCCGACATAGTTGGGCGCGACCACGATGTAGCCCTGCGCCGCGTACATCGCGGCGATCAACGCGGCTTCGGAGTACGCCGGGTTGGCCGGGTCGTTCAGCGCAGCGAGGTCGTAGTCGCGGTCCAGGTTGGTGCCGTGGGCGTATTCCAGCAGCGGGCGGCGGCCGCTGCAGGTCGGCGACGATCCGGTGGGCAGCATCAGCGCGCCGCTGGCGGTGGCCGGACGGCCTCGGCCGTCGACGGTGCGGTAGCCGTAGTGGTAGACCGCGACCCCGCAGGCCAGCGCGGTGCGGCCGCTCGGGTCGCCGGTGCTCAAGCCGAGCAGCGCCCGTCCGCTCGCGCCTTCGGCGGCCAGCAGCGAGGTGAACTGCCCGGCCGTGGCCGACAGCGTCGGCGTCGGCGGCTGCAGCAGCCGGCCTTGGCCGAAATCGTCGCCGCGGTCGCCGCGTTCGTGACCGTATGCGCCGGTCGCCAGACTGGCGAGCAGCGTGGCGACAAGGAATGGGCGTGGCATTTCGCGGTCTCCGGTGGATTGTTGTCGGGGGCATCGAAGGCCCCGCGACATGCTAGCCGGTGGGCGGCGCCGGGCGCTCGGGAATTACCCAAGGGGGTCGGCGGCCCCGGCTGCCGGCGCATTCCCGGCCGGCTCGGCGCGACGGTGGCTTGTTGATCTGGCGCACCGGCCTCGCGGCGGCGACGGATACATCTGGATGCAAAGTGTCTACGCTGGTTGCATCGATTCTTGAATCCAGTCGCTGTCAAAGGAGAATTGTCATGAACAGCCTATTCCTGGTCGGGCGCAGAATGTCTCGCCTGATCGCGACGGCCGCCGGAGTCACGGCGACCGTCCTGTTGGCCTTCGGGCTGTCCGCCTGCGGCGGCGGAGGCTCGAGCACGTCGAGCGCAACGCCCTCGGCGTTGGCGGTGCCGGGAGTCCCGACCAATTTCACCGTCTCGGGAGTCAACGGCCAGACCCTGTCGGCCACGGTCAGCTGGTCGGTGCCGACCAGCGGCGCCACGCCGACCAGCTATGAAATCTACCGCAGCACCACCGCGGGAACGGCCTATTCGTCGACCAACCACCTGATCTCCATCCCGGTGGTCGCCGGCCAAGGGTCGTACAGCTTCCTCGACAACGCCGGGCTCAGCGGCGTCGACACCTACTGGGTGGTCAGCGCGAAGAACGCCTCCGGCGAGACCCCGACCGCCGAGGTCACCTACAAGCCCATCGGCTCGCCCAGCGGCGGGGACAGCGGCTTCGGCAACAACGCCTCCGTGCCGATCATTTTCGCCGACGGCATCGGTCTGGCCGAGACGGCGATCACCGGCACCTGGAGCAGCGACGTGGCCAGCGTCGACTACAACACCGGCCTGCGCCCGCTGACCGGCATCCTGCCGAGCACCGTCACCGCGTTGCCCTACCTGAGCGGTACCGACACCTACGTGCTCGACGGAGTCACCTACTACAAGCAGGGAACCTCGAGCACCTGGCAGGCGGAGTGGGCCAACGGTGCCGGCACCAAGCAGCACGTGGTCGCCACCTGGGGTGACAACCTCACCAGCCAGAAGCTCACGTCGACCTCGACCATCCGCGTCGAAATCGGCCTGAATGAAACGCTGCCCACCGGCACGACCATGCTGGGCTACAACATGAAGTCGCTGTACGGAACCAACCTCGACGAGGTGCAGGGCACCGACGGCACGACCTACGACAGCACCACGGCCGCGGTGTTCGCCGCCAACGCCCACCTGCGGATCGACAAGCTCGATGGCAGCGGCGGCGTGGCCTACACCGCCTACGACGGCGCCCTCTGGGGCGGCGACGGTCCGGGCAATGTCGCAGGCGAGATCACCGTCTCGGGCGGCTTCACCTACGGCTATGTGCTGCAGATGAAGAACCTCACGCTGCCCACCGGGGTCACGGCCGACGGAACCTGGCGCATCACCTTCTCGCTCGACACGACCTCCCCGGCCGGCACGCCGAACAACACGGTGATCGACAGCTCGACCAATGGCGTCGTCGACAACCCGCAGCAGGTCCACATCGACATCAACGTCGCCGCCTGAGCCGCGCGTCGCGCGCCGGCCTGGCACCCGGACCCCGGCGGCACCGGCGCCACCCCCGCGAACTGCGGGGGGCGGCGCCGGACCGACCGCCGGAGGCCCTTCGCAGCCCACCCGGGCTGCATCAACTGTCGCATCAAGGAGAGTCGATCATGAAGCAAGCAGTGATGACCAGGCGCGGCCTGGTGCTGGCCCTGTGTGCCGCGCTCGCGGCACCGCTTGCCCTCGCCAGTGGCGGCGGCGGCGGTGGTGGCGGCGGTGGCGGAGGAGGAGGCGGTGGTGGCGGCGGCGGCGGCGGTGGCGGCGCCGGAGGAGGTGGAGCCGGAGCCGGAGCAGGAGCCGGCGTCGGTGCCGGTGCCGGTGCGGGAACCGGAGCCGGTGTCGGATCCGGGCATGGCGCCGGAATGGGTGCGGCCCCCGGCAACTCGCCGAGCGGCCAGTCCCCCGGCCAGAGCATGGGCCAGTCGACCGGGCAGAATCCGTCGCAATCGCAGCAGCCCAACACCCAGCAGCAAAACCCGCAACAGCACCAGTATCGCGAGCAAGTGCGCACCCGCGAACGCAGTGGCCAGGACCAGGGCGAACCCGGGCAGGGCGAAGAGGGCGAGACCGGAACGACCGGAACGACGGGCCCGACCGGGACCACGGGGTCGACCGGGCCGACCGGCTCGACAGGTTCGACCGGGCCGACCGGGAGCACGGGAAGCACAGGACCGGGCGAGGGCGACCAGTAGTCCTGGGCCAACCCGGGTGCAAACCCGGGCGACTCCGGGGCGCCTCCCGGGACGAGTCCGGGGTGAACCCCGGCCGTCCGAGCGCAGATCCAGGCCGCCACGCGGTGGCCTGGACGCGGCCCGCCCACGCGACGGGTGCGCTGCTTCGACACGATGGGCGGGGAGCCGCGCACGTACCATGCGCAGGTGATGGACGCCTTCTACGAACGTCTCGACGACGACGACTACCTGCCGAGCGCGGCGGCGGTCGGCCCCTGGGATCCCAAGTTGCTGCACGGCGGCCCGCCGATCGCGTTGCTGGCGCATGCGCTGCGCCGCCACGGCGACGGGGCGGCGCGCTCGATCAGCCGCCTGAGCGTCGAATTCCTCGGCCCGGTGCCGCTGGCTCCATGCCGCGTCACCGTGCGCGCGCTGCGCCCCGGGCGGCGCATCGAACTGCTCGAAGCCGTGCTCAGCGCCGAGGGGCGCGACGCGCTGCTGGCGCGCGCCTGGCGGGTGCAGCGCGAAGACGGTTGCGCGCCGGCGGTGCCGGAGTCCTTCGAGCCGCCGGCGCTGCCCGACGCGCAGCCGCAGCGCTATTTCGCCGACGTCGGCGCCTTCCCCTACGCCCAGGCGCTGGAATGGCGTTTCGTGCGCGGCGGCTTCGACACCCTGGGGCCGGCCACGCTGTGGGCGCGCCCGCGCATCCCGCTGGTGCGCGGCGAGCCCGGCGCCGGCCTGGAAAGGCTGCTGGTCATGCTCGACTCGGCCAACGGCGTCAGCGCCGAATTGCCGCTGCGCGAATGGACCTTCGTACCCATCGACCTGCAGCTGAGCGTGTACCGCGAGCCCGCCGGTGAATGGCTGGGAATGGACGCGCGCAGCGTGATCGACCCCGGCGGAGTCGGCTGCGCCCACACCACGGTGTTCGACGCCGACGGCGCCTGCGGCCGCAGCCTGCATACCCTGTTCGTGCGGCGTCGCTGAAGGCCCGGCGCCGAGCCGGGAAGCGACGCCGCCCGCCGCGCGTGCCGGCGGCGCGGCGCCAGCCCGCTCGCCCGGATGCTGCGCCACGGCGGCGGCAAAGGGTCCGGCAGCGGACTGTTCCAGCGTGCTCGCCGCGCCCTGCCATGCCGCGCACCGTTCCCGAACGAGACTACAATCCGTCCCGTACGAGACAGGAGAAGGCAGGACAACGCGATGGTCGCGCAAGTCGAGAGTGAGCGCGCCGCACAAGCCGCGCGGCGCCAGGTGCCCAAGAAGATCGCCCCCGGCGCGGCGCCGAAGAAAGCGGTGGCCAAGCCGGGGCTCGGGACGCCCCACGGCGGGGGCGCGGCCTCGAGGCTCTTCGCTCCCGGCGCTTCCCGAGCCATGCTCAGGAACGCCGACTTCGTCGCCGCGCTGCGCCAGGCCACGACGATGGACCTGGTGCAGATCGAGCGCCACGGCGTTCCGGCGCAACTCCTCAGCTTCCTCGCGGATCGCCTGGGCGTGCCGCTGTCCGAGGTGCTGCGCATCACCCGGGCCCCGCGCTCGACCACGCTGCGCAAGCTCAGCGAAGGCGGGCGGCTGCACGGCACGGCGGGCCAGGCCGCGCTCGGCGTGACGCGGCTGCTTGCCAAGGCACGCGAGATGGTCGACGAGTCCACGCACCCGGACGCGGCCGGGTTCGACGTGTCGCGCTGGCTGGGCGAGTGGATCGGCAAAGCCCAGCCCGCGCTGGGGGGCCGCAAGCCCGAAGAACTGCTGGACACGCCCACCGGTCTGGACGCCGTGATGCGTGTCCTGGGGGCGATCCAGAGCGGAGTGTCGGTTTGATCTGCTGGCGCATCGCAGCCGAAACCCGCTCGTACTCTGCCAACGATCTCAGCGGCCGAGGCGCTGCCGCCAGCCCCGGAAGGTGGAACGACAGGGGCGACGCCGTGGTCTACGCCGCCGAGACCCGCTCGCTGTCCGTGCTCGAGACGGCCGCGCACATCGACCCGTGCGGCTTCCCCCAGAACAGGTTCCTCGTCGAGATCCGCATCCCGGACGAGCTCTGGGCCGAGCGGGAACGCACCGACGCAGCCAGGCTCAACCCGGCCTGGGCAGCGATCCCCTGCGGCATGGCGAGCGTCGAGCACGGCTCGGCGTGGCTGCTCTCCAGGCGCTCCCTGCTGTTGCTGGTGCCCTCGGTGATCGTCCCCGAGGAGGCCGTGGTGCTGATCAACCCGGCGCACCCCGACGCCCGCCGCGTGTCGGCCACGGTGATCCGCAAGTTCGAGTACGACCTTCTGTTCGGTCGCTGAGGCTCGCGGCCTCACGCATCGAGCGGCGACCCGGCGAGGCCTCGCCGCGTCGTGACGGCCGCTGCGCCACGGCCTTCGAACATCCGGCCCGGCTCGACCGCAAACCGGATCGGTCTGGTTCGACCCGGCGGGCGGCGGACGAACCATCGGCTCGAGCGCGTTGCCGCGGCAAGCCCCGCGGACTGCTTCACCTCGTCGTCGGACCGCGCCATCGCGGCCTGGGCCAGTGCTGTCGACGGAAACCGGGTATCCGCACGAAGCTCAATGTATTCAGAATTCACGCGAAAAAACAACAGCAACTTATTGATTGATGGTGCCCGGAGGGGGAATCGAACCCCCACGACCCTGTTCGGGTCGGCGGATTTTAAGTCCGCTGCGTCTACCGCTTCCGCCATCCGGGCGGGCATCGCGGGGCATGCTAACCGAGGCGGCTGCCCAGGACGCCGGCGCGGGCCGCGACGCGGTGGCGGCTGGTGGGCGAGTCGGGTCCACGGCTTCGGCGCCGAAGGATTGTCGGGGTGTGGGCGGATCTTTGGACGATGATTGCGGAGTGGAGGTGACAAAGAGATAAAAATAGGTTTTCTTCTGGTTTGATTTGATATAAAATTTAATCTTTAAAATAAATCCGGATAAAGTTTTTCAAAAACATCGATTGGTAGCAGAGCCTTCTGCATCCATCGATCCGGAATCTGCATGGCCGAAGGTCCCGCGGACTGCGTCCGGCGGCGCTTCGGCGAACGGCGAACGGGTGCCCGGCTGGGCGCGCCGCCGTGCTGCAGGTCGGGCGGCAGCAGCCGCCTGCCGAGGGGGGCGGCTGCATGGCCGGCTTGCTCGCACCAGTCGCCGCGACCGGCTCGCGCCGGGCGCCCTGTTCCTGGCGGACGCCCTGTCCGCCATCGACTCGGGAGGTGAGATGCACGTTCCCATGCGTGAAACCCAGCGGGCTGCGATCTGGTCGTCGGTGCCCGGCGCCGGCCCGGCGGTCGCGGTGCTCGGGGCCGGCAGTTGGGGCACCGCGCTGGCGGCGGCGTCGCGGCGCGCCGGGTTGCCCACGCGGCTGTGGTCGCGGCGCCCCGATGTCGCGCATGCCATTTGCACCGCCGGCTGCAATCCCCGGCATCTGCCGGGGATCATGCTGCCCGCGGGGCTGCAGGCCAGCGACGATCTGCAATGGGCGCTGCGGGGCGCCGACCTGGTGCTGTACGCGGTACCCAGCTCGGCGCTGCGCGAGCTGGCCACGCTGGCCGCCGGCAAACTGCCCGGCCACGCGCTGGCGGTGGCGACCTGCAAGGGCGTGGAGGCGGGCAGCGGTGCGTTGATGACCGAGGTGCTGCGCCAGCAGTGCGCTGCGGGGCAGCCGGTCGGGGTGCTGGCCGGCGCCAGCTTCGCCGACGAAGTGGCGCGCGGCCAGCCCACCTGCCTGACCCTGGCGATGGCCGAGGCGCCTGCCGGGGCGGCGGCGCTGGCGCAGCAACTCGCCACGGCCTGGCGCGCTGCCGGGATCGAGCTGGAGTCCTGCGCCGACGAGATCGGGGTGCAGGTGGCCGGGGCGTTGAAGAATGCGGTGGCCATCGCCTGCGGCATGGCCAGCGCGCAGGGGCTGGGCGAGAACGCGCGGGCGACCATCGTCGGCCGCGGCCTGGCCGACATGCGGCGGCTGCTGCTGGCGCTGGGCGGACGCAGCGACAGCCTGTTCTACAGCAGCGGGGTCGCCGACCTGTTTCTCACCGCGTCGTCGAGCCATTCGCGCAACACCCGCCTGGGGCTGCGCCTGGGCGCCGGCGCGCGGGCGGTCGCCCAGGGGGCGCGCGGCGGCGCCGCACCCGCCGCGGAAGAGGAACTCGCCGAAGGCGCGCTGGCCAGCCACGCGCTGCTCGCGCTGGAGCGCAGGCTGCACGTCGTGCTGCAGGTGCCGCGCGCGGTGCGCCAGGTGCTCGGCGGCCACAGCACCCCGGCGCTGGCGCTGGGTCAGCTGCTGGGCGGCCGCGCCGAGCCGGCCGAGGCCGCCCAGCGCGCCGGCCATGGGTCGCCGTTGCGGCCGCCGGGCCACGAGCCGGCCGCGCTGCGCCTGGCGGGCGCCGCGTGGGCGCAACGGCTAGCGCAATGAGCGCGCCGTGCAGCGGGGGGGCGATGAGGCGTTCGGCGCCGGCGTCGCGCGTGGTGCTGGCCACCGATCTCGACGGCACCTTCGTCGGCGGCACGCCGCAGCAGCGCGACAGCCTGGTGGAGTGGATCCGCGAGCATCGCGAGCAACTGGTGCTGGTATTCGTCAGCGGCCGGGGCCAGGCGCATATGCGCGAGCTGGCGCACAGCCTGTCGCTGCAGCCGGATTGCCTGATCGGCGACGTGGGCACCAGCGTGGATTCGCCGCTGCCGGGCCATGCGCAGGTGCTGCGGCCGGTGCGCCGCTGGCTGGACGCGGGCTGGCCGGCCGATGCCCCGCAGCGCATCGAGCGGGCGATGGCCCGCCATCCGGCGCTGCGCTCGCAAGGGGCCGTCGGCGGGCGTCGCAAGTCGTACTGGTACGACGACGCAGCGGCCGCGCAGCGCGCGCAAGCGGACATGCGCGCGCTGGGCTTCGACGTACTGCTTTCGGACAGCCAGTACTTCGACGTGTTGCCGCACGGAGTGCAGAAGGGGCCGACGCTGCTGCGCACGCTGCGCGCGCTGCGCCTGCCGCCGCACCGCACGCTGGTCGCCGGCGACACGCTGAACGACCTGTCGATGTTCCAGGCCGGCTTCAGCGGCGTCGCGGTGGCCAATCGCGAGCCGGCGCTCGAGCAGGCGCTGCGCGGCCTGCCGCAGGTGCACCTGAGCCGGCTGCCGGGGGCGGCCGGCGTGCTGGATGCGCTGCAACGTTTTCATGCCTGTGGAGGAGACCGTACATGGCTGCGCAACTCGTGATCGTCTACCACCGCCAGCCCTACGAGGAGGTCGTGGAGGACGGCAAGGTCGTGCTGCGCGAGAACCGCAGCCCCAACGGCATCGTCCCGGCGCTCAAGGGCTTCATCGGCCAGGTCGAGAGCGCCAGCTGGATCGCCTGGAAGAAGGCGTCCGGGAAGGCGTCCGCCGGCCGCGCCGCCGGCTTCCAGCGCCGCATCACCGTGCGCGACAGCTACGGCAGCTACGAGGTGGTGCGCCTGCCGCTGCAGGCCGAGCAGATCGATCAGTTCTACCACGTGACCTCCAAGGAGGCGCTGTGGCCGGTGCTCAACAGCTTTCCGTCGCTGTACAGCTCCGAGAACACGCGCTGGGCGACCTTCCGCGAGGTCAACCGCCTGTTCGCCGAGGCGGCCTGCGAGGAGGCGGCCGAGGGTGCCGTGGTGTGGGTGCACGACTACAACCTGTGGCTGGTGCCGCAGTTCGTGCGCGCGCTGCGACCGGACCTGAAGATCGCGTTTTTCCATCACACCCCGTTCCCCGGGCCCGATGTGTTCAACCTGCTGCCCTGGCGCGACGAAATCCTCGACAACCTGTTGAGCTGCGACCTGGTGGGTTTCCACGTGCCGCGCTACGCCTGCAATTTCGCGGCGGTCGCACAGGGTCTGCGCGAGGTGGAGGAGGTGCGCTGGGAGCCGGCGCCGGTCGGGCTGAGCCGCCGCGGCTCGGCGCTGGCCGAGCCGCGCAGCCCGTCGTGCCTGCGCATCGGCGGGCGGCAGGTGCATATCGACGCGTTTCCCATCGGCACGCACGCCGGGTTGATCGGCGAGGAAATGGCCGGCGCGCACGCGCGTGAGCAGATCGAGCAGATCCGCGGCCGGCTGGCCGGCAGCAAGGTCATCGTGTCCGTCGGTCGGGTCGACTATGCCAAGGGCACGCGCGAGCTGCTGCTGGCCTACGAGCGGCTGTTGCAGCGGCGCGCCGATCTGCATGGCCGGGTCAGGCTGCTGCTGACCGCGGTGGCGCCGGCCGACGGCATGAGGGTGTACCGCCGCGCGCAGCAGGCCATCGAGCAGCTGGGTGGGCGCATCAACGGGCACTTCGGCAGCCTGTCCTGGCAGCCGGTGGTGCTGTCGACCACCCCGATGAGCTTTGGCGAGACCCTGGCGCATTTCCGCGCCGCCGACATCTGCTGGATCACTCCGCTGCGCGACGGCCTCAACCTGGTGGCCAAGGAGTTCGTCGCCGCGCACGGCAGCGACGACGGGGTTCTGATACTTTCCGAATTCGCCGGGGCTGCGGTGGAGTTGCGGGACGCGCTGCTGGTCAACCCGTACAGCATCAGCCAGATGGACGCGGCGATCGACCGCGCGCTGGACATGCCGGTGCAGGAGCAGGGCGCGCGCATGCGGCGCATGCAGCAGCATGTGCGTCGCTACGACATCGGGTTCTGGACGCGCCACGTGCTGGCGTGGTTCGAGGCCCTGCGCGGCGTGGCGCAGCCGCCGCGGCGCGCGGCCTGAGCGGGAGCGGGCGGCGATGCGAAGGATGCTCTGCGGAGGAATGGAATGACCGAATGGAGCCGAATGGTGCTGGCCTCCAATCCGTTGCGGGCGTGGTTGATCGCGCTGGGTTGGGTGTTGCTGGTCGGCGGGCTGATCTCGGCGCTCACGCCGCTGCTGGTGCGCCGCCTGCGCGCGCTGACGGAGCGCACGCCGACCCGCTGGGACGACGCGCTGGTGCATGCGCTGGCCGGCACCCGCGCGTGGCTGCTGATGCTGGTGGCGTTGCTGCCGGCGGCGCATGCGCTGGTGCTGCCGCTGCTGACCCGGCGCTGGCTGGAGGGAACGGCCAGTGTCGCGCTGGCGCTGCAGATCGGGTTGTGGGCCGGGCGCTTCATCGACCAGCTGATCACCGCTTCGCGCGAAAGCGCCATGCGCTCCGACCCGGAGACCGCCACCGGGCTGGCCGCGATGAGCTTCATCGCCCGCTTCGCGCTGTGGAGCGCGCTGCTGCTGCTGTTGCTGGACAACCTGGGTTTCAACGTCAGCACCCTGCTGGCCGGTTTCGGCGTCGGGGGCATCGCGGTCGGGCTGGCGTTGCAGAACGTGCTGGGCGACCTGTTCTCCAGCCTGTCGATCGTGCTGGACAAGCCTTTCCAGATCGGGCATTCGGTCGCGGTCGACGGGTTTTCGGGGACGGTGGAGAACATCGGGCTCAAAACCACCCGGTTGCGCAGTGTGAGCGGCGAAATGCTGGTGTTTTCCAATACCGACCTGACCAAGGCCAGGCTGCGCAATTACCGGCACATGCAGGAAAGGCGCATCCTGTTCGCCTTCGGTGTGCGTTTCGGCACGCCGGCCGCGCTGCTGGCGCGCATTCCGGACGAGGTGCGCCAAGCCATCGAGGCGCTGCCCCATACGCGCTTCGATCGCGCCCATTTCAAGGACATCGGGGAATTCGCCCTGAATTTCGAAGTGGTCTATTGGATGACCACCGCCGACTACACCCTCTACATGGATACCCAGCAGGCGATCAACCTGGAGTTGATGCGCAGGCTGGAAGCCCTGGGAGTGGACTTCGCGCTGCCGACCCGCACGGTGCAGCTCGCGCGCCCGGGGCGCGCCCAGGAATCGCAGCCGGCCTCAGCAGCGGGCGACTGAGCGCATGCCGCGCCGGCTCAGGCGCCGGCGGCCAGCATGTCGCGGGCCACGCTGGACGCCCATTGCAGCCGCTCGGCGCTGCGCTCGAGTCCGCCGATCCAGCGCTGGGGTATCGCGTCCAGGCCGCCGATGGCGCCGCACAGCGCGCCCACCAGCATCGCCCGCGCCTGGTTCTGGCCGCCTCCGTTGACCGCGTGCAGCACGGCCGACTCGAAGTCGGCGCCGAAGCGCGCGGCCAGGTAGTACACCGCCGGGAACTGGTGGTAGACCGCGCAGGGCATGCCGTAGACCAGCGAGGCCTTCCACGCGGGCTCGATGCGCACGTCCGGGTCGTGCGCTGCGCGCGCGATGTTCGACGGGGTCAGCAGTGCATCGGGAGACGCGAAGTCTCCGGCGGTCCGCCGGGGTTTTTCCGAATCGCGGGTCACCACCGCCTCGCCTGCGCCGGTGACCGTGTGGAAGGGCAGTTGCCCGCTGCGCACCAGGGCCATCAGCTTGCCCGAGATCGACTCGTCGAGCGCGTGTCCCTGCAGCAGCAGGCCGAGCACCGCGCAGTAGGCCACGGTCATCGCCAGCACCGTGGGGTCGATCTGGGTCAGCGCCGCGTTGGAGGCGACGTCGCGCGCCAGCCGGGCCGGCTGCAGCGCATCGCGCACCGCGATCGCCAGCACGCGTTCGGCGGCCTCGGTGGTGTCGGCGTAGCCGCCGACCTCGCCCCACGGCAGCCGCTGGCCGACGCGCAGCCGCCAGGCCTCGCGGATCGACTGGCTGGTGTAGCCGCCGGGGCCGCACAGCGGCGTGCCGTCGATGCGGCTGAACAACTCGTCGTCGATGCGGCGGCAGAAGTCGGCTTCGTCGTACCCGCCGCGCTCGGCCAGGCTGCGCAGGGTCAACTCGAGCAGCCAGCCGGCCTGCGACGACTGCCCGCCGCGCAGGCCCGCGTGATAGCGCCCGGGCTGCGGGTCGGTGTAGTCGGTGATCCACGGCCCGTAGTCGCGACGCAGCGCGTCGAGGTCGTAGTACCAGTGCGGGCCCAGCGCCAGCGCGTCGCCGACGAAGGCGCCCATCAGCGCGCCGAGCACGCGGTTGAACAGGTCGGGCCGCGAAGCGGCGGGGCTGGAGGGCTGGGTCATGGCCGGCGCGGTGTTGCGGGGCGCCGCGAGCCCGGGCTGTTGCGCCGACGGCCGGGCGTTCCCGGGGAATATGGAGGCGCGGGCGGGAGTCGAACCCACCTGGAAGGATTTGCAGTCCTCTGCATAGCCGCTTTGCTACCGCGCCATGTTTCCATCGCCGCGCATCTTAGCCCAAGATGCGGCCAGGCGTTTTAGACGCCCGACGTTTGCCGGCCGTCGGCAGTGTCACGCCGACGAAAAAGGGGAAGACCCGGCTTCCCCTTGGTTTCCTGTCTCACGTCGATCGACCTGGATATATGTTGCCGGCGCCTGCGCGCAAAACCCTGCGCGCGAAACCGGGTCAAAACCCAGGCCCCAGCCCCGGTAATCCAGGAAAATCCTTCGAAACTGGAGCGGGAAACGAGTCTCGAACTCGCGACCTCAACCTTGGCAAGGTTGCGCTCTACCAACTGAGCTATTCCCGCGTGAAACGAGCATTCTATGCTGCCGGCGGCGCTTGTCAACTGGCGCCGGGGCATCGCCCGGTCAAAGCTGGGCCGCCAGCCCGCCGACCACCGCGTGCATGCCGGCGTCGACATGCAGCACCTCGGCGGTGATGCCGCTGGCCAGGTCCGACAGCAGGAACGCGCTGGCGTCGCCGACCTGTTCGATGCTCACGTTGCGCCGCAGCGGCGTGCTGGCCTCGTTGAACTTGAGCATCTTGCCGAAGTCGGCGATCCCCGACGCAGCCAGCGTGCGGATCGGGCCGGCGCTGACCGCGTTGACCCGCACGCCTCGCGGCCCCAGGCATTCGGCCAGGTAGCGCACGCTGGCCTCGAGCGCCGCCTTGGCCACTCCCATGGTGTTGTAGTTCGGGACCACGCGCTCGCCGCCCAGGTAGGTCATGGTCAGCAACGACGGCATGCCCCCGGCCTCGCAGGAAGCCAGCAGCAGCGGCAGCAGCGCCTTGGCCAGCGCCGGGAACGAGTAGGCCGAGATGTCGTGGGCGATGCGGAAGTTGTCGCGCGACAGGCCATCGAGGAAATCGCCGGCGATGGCCTCGCGGGGCGCGAAGCCGATCGAATGCACCAGGCCGTCGAGCCGCGGCCAGTGGCCGCCCAGCGCCGCGGCCAGCGCGTCGACCTGGGAGTCGTCGGCGACGTCGCAGGGAAACACCAGCCGGCTGTCGAATTCCTGGGCGAAGGCCTGGATGCGCTCGGCGAAGCGTTCGCCGACGTAGGTGAAAGCCAGTTCGGCTCCCTCGCGGTGGCAGGACCTGGCGATGCCGTAGGCGATCGAGCGGTTGGACAGCAGGCCGGTGATCAGGATGCGTTTGCCGGAAAGAAAGCCCATGGGTGGTTCCTGGTAAGGACGGGATTCGACGGTCGGGACGGCGCATTCTCGCATGCGCCGCGGCGCCGGCAACGGCGCGCCGGGGCCTCCTCCTTGAAGAAGCGGCCGTTTGCCCATAGAATAGGCAATTCGAGGCGGGTCCCGGGTCGGGACGCCGGCCTGCGGGGCGCCGAGCCCTGTGGCCGGCGGGGCGGCGGCGGCATCCGGCCGCGCTGGGCGCGGCGGCTTCGGGAGCGGAATCAAGCCGGGTTGGCCAACAGCAAGGGCGACACACAAAGGGCGATACCGATCGCCCTTTTTTGTTGCCGCTGGGTTCGCGCCGCGGCGATCGGCAGGGTTCGAGGCGAGGTTGGATACAGGGGGGCCGCGCGACGCGGCATGGGCAGGGGTATGCAGCAGTCGGAGATCATCGCGTCCACCGTGCAGGGCCTGGGTTGCCAGTTCGTCGAGGCGAACTGGGTGGCCGCCGGCGTGCTGCGCGTGACCATCGACCATGAGGACGGCAGCCCGGTGACGGTCGACGATTGCGAGCGGGTCAGCCGGCAGTTGCAGTATGCGCTGGAGGTCGAGGGCCTGGACTACAAGCGACTGGAGGTGTCCTCGCCGGGCCTGGACCGACTGTTGCGCACCCCGCAGGACCTGCTGCGCTTTGCCGGCCAGGCGGTGGATGTGCACTTGCGCCTGCCTTTCCAGGGTCGCAAGCGCTACCGCGGCCTGCTGCAAGTGGCGCCGGACGCCGAGCAGCCCGGCTATTCCATCGTCTGGGACGATGCGCTGCTGCAGCAGTTCGAGCATCCGCGGCGCCGCGGGCGTGCTGCGGCGCGGGCTGGCGCGGCCGAGCCGCGCCAGGAATTGCATTTTTCCTTGGCCGAGACGCGGGAGATCCGCCTCGTGCCGGTGCTTGACTTCAGGGGTCGTAGATCATGAACCGCGAGTTGCTGATGCTGGTCGATGCGCTGGCACACGAGAAGAATGTGGATCGCGAGGTGGTGTTCGGCGCCGTCGAGGCCGCGCTCGCCTCGGCGACCAAGAAGCGCTACAGCACCGAGGTCGACATCCGGGTGGCGATCGACCGCAACACCGGGGACTACGAGAGCTTCAGGCGCTGGCTGGTCGTTCCCGACGAAGCGGGCTTGCAGCAACCCGACGCCGAGATCCTGCAGTTCGAGGCGGCCGAGCAGATCCCCGACATCGAGGTCGGGGACTACATCGAGGAGCAGGTGGAAAGCCTGGAGTTCGGGCGCATCGGCGCGCAGGCGGCGAAACAGGTGATCCTGCAGAAGATCCGCGATGCCGAGCGTGAGCAGATCCTCAACGATTTCCTGCAGCGCAACGACCGCATCTTCGTCGGCACCGTCAAGCGCATGGACAAGGGCGACGCCATCGTCGAGTCGGGCAAGGTCGATGCGAGGCTGCGCCGCAACGAGATGATCCCGAAGGAAAACATCCGGGCCGGCGACCGTGTGCGCGCGGTCATCGCCCGCATCGACCGCGCCGCCCGCGGGCCGCAGATCGAGCTGTCGCGGACTTCCCCCGAGTTCATGAAGGAACTCTTCAGGCTGGAAGTGCCGGAGATGGAACAGGGGCTGCTGGAGATCAAGTCCTGCGCGCGCGATCCGGGAGTGCGGGCGAAGATCGCCGTGCTGTCGCACGACCGGCGCATCGACCCGATCGGCACCTGCATCGGGGTGCGCGGCTCGCGGGTCAACGCGGTCAGCAACGAACTCGGCGGCGAGCGCGTGGACATCGTGCTGTGGTCCGACGATCCGGCGCAATTCGTCATCGGCGCGCTCGCGCCGGCGAACGTGCAGTCGATCGTCGTCGACGAGGAGAAGCACGCGATGGACGTCGCGGTGGACGAGGAAAACCTGGCGCTGGCCATCGGGCGTTCGGGGCAGAACGTGCGCCTGGCCTCCGAGCTCACCGGCTGGCAGATCAACCTGATGTCGGCCGAAGAGTCGCAGAGCCGGCAAAATGCCGAGCTGGAGGCGATGCGCGAGTTGTTCCGCAGCAAGCTCGACGTCGACCAGGAGGTGGCCGAGATCCTGATCCAGGAAGGTTTCACCAGCCTGGAGGAGGTCGCCTACGTGCCCTTGTCGGAAATGCTGGAGATCTCGGCCTTCGACGAAGAGACCGTGAATGAACTGCGCAAGCGTGCGCGGGACGTGCTGCTGACCCAGGAAATCGCCCGCGAGCAGAAGCTCGAGGAAGTCTCGCAGGACCTCAAGGATCTGGAGGGCCTGACGACCGAGGACATCGCCAGCCTGGCCGACGCGGGGGTGCATACCCGCGACGGACTGGCCGACCTGGCGACCGACGAACTCACAGCGATCATCGGGGCCGACGAGGCCCGCGCCAGCGCGCTCATCCTCAAGGCTCGCGAACACTGGTTCAACGCCTGAGGCAAAGGAGCAAGGAAACCATCCATGGCACAAACCACCGTCGCTCAACTCGCCACCGAGTTGCACATTCCGGCCGCGCAGCTGCTCGAGCAGCTGGCGGCCGCACGCGTGCACAAACAGACCGCCGACGACCCGATCAGCGAGGCTGACAAGGCGCGGCTGCTCGAGCACCTGCGCCTGGCGCACGGCGCGGCGGGCGCGGAGCGCAAGAAGATCACCCTGACGCGCAAGCAGACCACCGAGATCAAGCAGGCCGATGCCACCGGCAAGGCGCGCACCATCCAGGTCGAGGTCCGCAAGAAACGGGTGTTCGTCAAGCGCGACGAGTTGGCGGAGGCGCCGGCGCAGGCGCCGCAGCCGGTGGTCGACGAGGCCGAGCTGCGGCGCCGCGAGGAAGAGGCCAAGCGCCAGTCCGAGCTGCTTGCGCGGCAGGCCGAGGAATTGCGCCAGCGCCAGCAGGAACAGGAAGAAGCCGCCGAGCGCGCGCGGGCCGCCGAGGCCGAGCGCGAGCAGGCCGAAGCGCGCAGGCAGGCCGAGGAGCAGGCGGCCGCGCGAGCCGAGCAGGCCGAGCGCGAGCAGCCGGCCGAGCCGGCTGCCGAGCAGAGCGCGCAGCAGGCCGCCGCGCAGCAGGCCGAGCAGCAGGCCGAGCACAAGGCGCGGGCGGCGCGCGAACAGCAGCGCGCCGAGGAGGCGCAGCGCCGCGAACGCGAGCAGCAGCAGGCTGCCGCAGCGCGCGCCGCCGAGCTGGAGGCCATCCAGGTGCGGCGCCGCGCGGCCGAGCAGGAGGCGGCGGCCATCCGCGACATGCTGTCGCGGCCGCGCACCGTGCTGCACGCGCCCAAGCCGGAGCCGGCCAAGCCGGCCGAGGCCACCGGCGCGATCAAGGGAACCATCCACAAGCCGGCTGCCGCGGCGGCCAAGCCGGCCGCGCCGGGCGCCGCGACCGGCGTCGACGCGAAGGCGAAGAAGCAGGTCAAGTCCGAGCAGTTGTCGTCGTCGTGGGCCGACGAGGCGGCCAAGCGGCGTGCCATCAAGACCCGCGGCGATGCCAGCGGCGGGACCGGCGCGTGGCGTGGCGCCAAGGGCGGCTCGCGGCGCGATTCCCGCGACAAGGAGCAGCCGCGCTTCGTCGCGCCGGCCGAGCCGGTGGTGCGCGACGTGCACGTGCCCGAGACCATCACCGTCGGCGACCTGGCGCACAAGATGTCGGTCAAGGCCTCGGAGGTCATCAAGACCCTGATGAAGCTGGGGCAGATGGTGACCATCAACCAGGTCCTCGACCAGGAAACGGCGATGATCATCGTGCAGGAGATGGGCCACAACGCGGTGGCCGCCAAGCTCGACGATCCGGAGACCTTCCTCGAGGAGGAGGGCCTGCCGACGCAGGCCGCCGAGATGCTGCAGCGCGCGCCGGTGGTGACCGTGATGGGCCACGTCGACCACGGCAAGACCTCGCTGCTGGACTACATCCGGCGCGCCAAGGTCGCCGCCGGCGAGGCCGGAGGCATCACCCAGCACATCGGCGCCTACCACGTCGACACGCCGCGCGGCATGATCACCTTCCTCGACACCCCGGGCCACGAGGCCTTCACCGCGATGCGGGCGCGCGGCGCCAAGGCGACCGACATCGTGATCCTGGTGGTCGCCGCCGACGACGGCGTGATGCCGCAGACGCGCGAGGCCATCGCCCACGCCAAGGCGGCGGGCGTGCCCATCGTGGTGGCGCTGAACAAGATCGACAAGCCCGAGGCCAACCCCGACCGCGTCAAGCAGGAACTGGTGGCCGAACAGGTGGTGCCCGAGGAATACGGCGGCGATTCGCCCTTCGTTCCGGTGTCGGCGAAGACCGGCCAGGGGGTCGACGACCTGCTGGAGAACGTGTTGCTGCAGGCCGAGGTGCTGGAGCTCAAGGCGCCGGTGGACGCCCCGGCCAAGGGCCTGGTCATCGAGGCCCAGCTCGACAAGGGGCGCGGCCCGGTGGCCACGGTGCTGGTGCTGTCGGGCACGCTGCGGCGTGGCGACGTGGTGCTGGCCGGCTCCAGCTTCGGGCGGGTGCGCGCGATGCTTGACGAAGCCGGGCGCCCGGTGGCCAGCGCGGGGCCGGCGATCCCGGTGGAGATCCAGGGCCTGAGCGAGGTTCCCAGCGCGGGCGAGGAGATCATGGTGCTCGGCGACGAGCGCAAGGCGCGCGAGATCGCGCTGTTCCGCCAGGGCAAGTTCCGCGACGTCAAGCTGGCGCGCCAGCAGGCGGCCAAGCTGGAGAACATGTTCGAGCAGATGGCCGAGGGCACGAAGACCCTGAACCTGATCATCAAGTCCGACGTGCAGGGCTCGCAGGAAGCGCTGGTGCATGCGCTGACCAAGCTGTCGACCGAGGAGATCCGCGTTCAGGTGGTGCATGCGGCGGTCGGCGGCATCACCGAGAACGACATCAACCTGGCGATCGCGTCGCAGGCGGTGGTCATCGGCTTCAACACCCGCGCCGACGCCGGCGCGCGCAAGCTGGCCGAGCTCAACGGCATCGACATCCGCTACTACAACATCATCTACGAGGCGGTCGACGAGATCCGGGCCGCGATGTCGGGCATGCTGGCGCCCGAGAAGCGCGAGGAGGTGCTGGGCATGGTCGAGGTGCGCCAGGTGTTCCGCATCAGCAAGGTCGGCACGGTCGCCGGCTGCCGCGTGCTGTCGGGCCTGGTGCGGCGCTCGGCGCAGGTGCGGGTGCTGCGCGACAACGTGGTCATCCACACCGGCGAGCTCGACTCCCTCAAGCGCTTCAAGGACGACGTGCGCGAGGTGCAGGAGGGCTTCGAGTGCGGCCTGTCGCTGAAGAGCTTCCAGGACCTGCAGGAAGGCGACCAGCTCGAGGTGTTCGAGGTCAAGGAAGTCGCACGCACCCTGTGAGGGGCGCCAGCGCAGCCGATCCCATGCCACGCCAGGCCAGCACTCCGCATCGCATCCATCGCATCGCCGAGCAGATCCAGCGCGACCTGTCGGAGCTGATCGGCCGCGAGATCCGCGACCCCGGGCTCGGCCTGGTGACGCTGGCGGAGGTGCGGCTGTCGCCCGACTACGCGCATGCGAAGGTGTTCTTCACGGTGCTCGGCGCGGATCCGGCGCATGCTCAACGGATCCTCAACGAACGCGCCGGCTACCTGCACAGCCTGCTGTACAAGAAGCTGCGCATCCACACCGTGCCGACGCTGCACTTCGTGTTCGACGCCTCCACCCGCGACGCCAGCAGCATGAACGAGCTGATCCGGCGCGCGGTGTCGGACCAGGCGCGCGACTGAACTCGGGGATTGCGGCCATGGCGTTGCAGGCAGGTCGCCGCGGGCAGGCGGTACACGGTGTGCTGCTGCTCGACAAGCCGCGCGGAGTGACCTCGCAGCAGGCGTTGCAGGCGGCCCGCCGGGCGCTGGGAGCGCGCAAGGCCGGCCATACCGGAACCCTCGATCCGCTGGCCGACGGCCTGCTGCCGCTGTGCTTCGGCGCTGCCACCAAGTTCGCGCAGATGCACCTGGAGGCCGACAAGGCCTACGTGGCGCGGGTGCACCTGGGGGTCAGCACGACCACCTGGGACGGCGAGGGCGAAGTCGTGCGGCGCATGCCGGTTCCGCCGATCGACGCGCGGGCGCTGCGCGAGCTGCTCGAGCGCTTCACCGGCGAGATCGAGCAGCGCCCGCCGCTGTACAGCGCGCTCAAGCGCGACGGCCGCGCGCTGTACGAGTACGCCCGCGCCGGCGTGCAGCTCGAGGTGCCGGCGCGCCGGGTGCGCATCGACGCCATCGTGCCGCTGGCGCACGACGGCGACCAGCTGAGCCTGGAGGTGCGCTGCGGCAAGGGCACCTACATCCGCTCGCTGGCCCACGACATCGGCGAGGCGCTGGGCTGCGGCGCGCACCTGGCCGCGCTGCGGCGCACCCGCAGCGGCGGCTTCGACGTCGCGCAGGCGCATGGCCTGCAGGACCTGCGCGCCGCCGACGACGCGGCCGGCGCGCACTGGCTGCTGCCGGTGGACGCGCTGGTGGCCGAGCTGCCGGCGCTGCATCTCGACGAAGCGCGCAGCGCGGCGCTGCTGCAGGGGCGCGCGCTGGCGCTGCAGCCGCCCGCCGCGCCGCTGCGGCCCGGGCTGCTGCGCATCTATGGCGACGGCGGCCAACGCCCGGCGCCGGTATTCCTGGGGGTTGCGCGATGGGATGGCCAGTGCCTGGCCGCGCAGCGCCTGCTCAGTCCGGAGGAGCTGCACGCGCAGCCTCAATGATCATGACTTCATCGATACGCAATATCGCCATCATCGCCCACGTCGACCACGGCAAGACCACGATGGTCGACCAGCTGCTGCGGCAGTCGGGAACCTTCCGCCAGAACCAGCAGGTCGCCGAGCGGGTGATGGATTCCAACGACCTCGAGCGCGAGCGGGGCATCACCATCCTGTCGAAGAACTGCGCGGTGGAGTGGAAGGGCACCCACATCAACATCGTCGACACGCCGGGGCATGCCGACTTCGGCGGCGAGGTCGAGCGCGTGCTGTCGATGGTCGACAGCGTGCTGCTGCTGGTCGACGCGGTCGAGGGGCCGATGCCCCAGACGCGATTCGTGACCAAGAAGGCGCTGGCGCTGGGGCTGCGGCCGATCGTGGTGATCAACAAGGTCGATCGTCCGGGCGCGCGCCCGGACCATGTGATCAACGCCACCTTCGAGCTGTTCGACAAGCTGGGCGCCAGCGAGGAGCAGCTCGATTTCCCGGTGATCTACGCCTCGGGGCTGAACGGCTGGGCCACGCGCAACGCCGGCGAGGTCGGCACCGACCTGGCGCCCTTGTTCGACGCCATCCTGCAGCATGTGCCGGCGCACGAAGGCTCGGCGGCGGACCCGCTGCAGCTGCAGATCTGCTCGCTCGACTACTCCAGTTTCGTCGGCCGCATCGGCATCGGCCGCATCAACAGCGGCACCCTGCGGCCCGGCCAGGAGGTCGCCGTCTACCAGGGGCCGCAGGCGACGCCGCAGAAGGCGCGGGTCAACCAGGTGCTCAAGTTCGACGGCCTGGAGCGCCGCCTGGCCGAGGTGGCCGGGCCCGGGGACATCGTGCTGGTCAACGGCATCGAGTGCATCGGCATCGGCGTCACGCTGACCGAGACCGACCGGCCGCGGCCGCTGCCGATGCTGGCGGTCGACGAGCCGACGCTGACCATGAACTTCTGCGTCAACACCAGCCCGCTGGCCGGACGCGAGGGCAAGTTCGTCACCAGCCGGCAGATCCGCGACCGCCTGGATCGCGAACTGCAGAGCAATGTCGCGCTGCGCGTTCGCGATACCGACGAGGACGGGGTGTTCGAGGTCTCCGGCCGCGGCGAGCTGCACCTGACCATCCTGCTCGAGAACATGCGGCGCGAGGGCTATGAGCTGGCGGTGAGCAAGCCGCGGGTGGTGTTCCGCCAGGTCGACGCAAGGCGCCAGGAGCCGATCGAGATGCTGACCGTCGACGTCGAGGAACAGCACCAGGGCGGAGTCATGCAGGCGCTGGGCGAGCGCCGCGGCGAGCTGGCCAACATGGAGCCCGACGGCATGGGACGGGTGCGCCTGGAGTACCGGATCCCGGCGCGCGGGCTGATCGGTTTCCAGACCGAGTTCCTGAACCTCACCCGAGGCACCGGTCTGATCAGCAACATCTTCGACGGCTACGACGACTACAAGGGCGAGATCCAGGGGCGCAAGAACGGCGTGCTGATCAGCCAGGACCAGGGCGAGATCGTCACCTACGCGCTGGGCAAGCTCGACGACCGCGGACGCATGTTCGTCAAGCCCGGCGACCCGGTGTACGAGGGCATGATCGTCGGAGTGCACAGCCGCGACAACGACCTGGTGGTCAACCCGGTGCGCGCCAAGCAGCTGACCAATTTCCGGGTGTCGGGCAAGGAGGATGCGATCAAGCTGACCCCGCCGATCGAGCTCACGCTGGAGTACGCGGTGGAGTTCATCGCCGACGACGAGCTGGTGGAGATCACTCCGCGCTCCATCCGGCTGCGCAAGCGCCACCTCAGCGAGCAGGAGCGCAAGCGCGCCGAGCGGGCGCTGGCGCAACCTTCCTGATCCCCGGGCAAGCGCCCATGGCGACCCGCGCGCAGGCGCAAGCGATCCGCGAGCATCGCCTGGCGGTGCTGGCGATGGTCGCCTGCACGCTGTTGTGGAGCGTGGCCGGAGTGGTCACGCGGCACCTGCATCGCCAGGACGGCATGGTGCTGGTGTTCTGGCGCAGCGGCTTCGCCGCCCTCAGCCTGCTGCTGGTGCTGGGCGCGCGCCAGGGCGTGCGCCCACTGGCGCGCCAGTTGCTCGGCAGCCGCGTGCTGTGGGGGTCGGCGGCGTGCTGGGCCGTGATGTACACGGCGTTCATGATCGCGCTCAGCCTGACCAGCGTCGCGCAGACCCTGGTCGCCGAGAGCCTGGCGCCGTTGTTCGCGGCGCTGCTCGGACTGCTCTTCCTGCGCCTGGCGGTGCCGCCGCGAACCTGGGTGGCCATCGTCGCGGCCATGCTCGGAATGGCCTGGATGTTCTGGCACAACCTGCAGGCGGCCAGCGGCGCGCGCCAGGTCGCCGGGCTGCTGATCGCGCTGCTGGTGCCGGTGGCGGCGGCGGCCAACTGGGTGCTGCTCAGGGGCAACCGGGCGGGCGTGCCGATGCAGGCGGCGCCGCTGCTGGGCGCGCTGATGTCGGCGCTGCTGGTGGCCGGCCCGGCGGGGTCGCTGCGCGTCGACGGCCACGACCTGTTGTGGCTGGCGCTGCTCGGCGCGGCCCAGCTGGCGTTGCCCGGAGCCTTCGCCGTGTGGGCCGCGCAGCGCCTGCCGCCGGCCGAGATGGCGCTGCTGGGGCTGCTGGAGACGGTGTTCGGCACCCTGTGGGCCTGGCTGGGCGCCTCGGAGGTGCCGAGCGCCAGCACGCTGATCGGGGGCGTGGTCATCCTGGTCGCGCTGGTGGGAAACGAGTGGCTGGGGCAGCGAGGTTTGCGCAGTGCCTGGCCGGCCCACTTGCGCGGCCCGAAAAAACGTGCAAGAATTTCCTCTTCGCTGCCTGAGAGCAGTGAGCCGCGGATGGAGTGCCCTGCGAGCGGGAACGCGAGCGGGGCGCACCGGGAAGAGAACCGGGAAGAGAACCGGGAAGCGGACCGATCCTTAACAAGAAGCAGCCGATAAGTGTGGGCGTTTGGCTTTTCGAGGCGACGAGAGAAGTTGAATGCTCACGGAAGTACGGAGAAATCCGTGGTTCTG
>JAJZVU010000054.1 GCA_021845505.1 Pseudomonadota bacterium
AAGGCCGACGACCAGCGCAGGGCCGACGACCAGCGCAAGGCCGACGAGCAGCGCAGGGCCGACGAGCAGCGCAGGGCCGACGAGCAGCGCAGGGCCGACGAGCAGCGCAGGGCCGACGAGCAGCGCAGGGCCGACGAGCAGCGCAAGGCCGACGAGCAGCGCAGGGCCGACGAGCAGCGCAGGGCCGACGAGCAGCGCAGGGCCGACGAGCAGCGCAGGGCCGACGAGCAGCGCAGGGCCGACGAGCAGCGCAAGGCCGACGAGCAGCGCAAGGCCGACGAGCAGCGCAAGGCCGACGAGCAGCGCAGGGCCGACGAGCAGCGCAGGGCCGACGAGCAGCGCAAGGCCGACGAGCAGCGCAAGGCCGACGAGCAGCGCAGGGCCGACGAGCAGCGCAGGGCCGACGAGCAGCGCAAGGCCGACGAGCAGCGCAAGGCCGACGAGCAGCGCAAGGCCGACGAGCAGCGCAGGGCCGACGAGCAGCGCGTGGGCGCCTCCACAGGGCGCGGCAAGGTGCTGGGAATCGCCGGGGCGGTGCTGGTGCTGGCAGCCGGGGGCGGCGGAGTCGCCTGGTGGGCCATGCGTCCCGCAGCCCCTTCGGCAACAGCCGCATCGCAGCCGGCAGCCGCTGCCTCGCATGCGGCGCCGGTGCAGGCCCCCGCGTCACCCCCGCCTGCGGTGAAGTCCTCGCAGCCGGCACTGGCCGCATCGGCCGCGGCCCCGGTGGCCTCGAGGCCGGCGGCCCAGCCGGCGAGCCAGCCATCGGCGGCGCACGCCGCGTCCGCCGCCGCGGCCAGCCAGGCGGCCGCGCAGGCAGCGGCACAGGCAGCGGCACAGGCAGCCAAGCAGGCAGCGGCGCAAGCAGCGGCACAGGCAGCCGCCAAGGCGGCCGAGCAGCAGCGCCTGGAACTGCAGAAGCGCCAGCAAGCCGAGCAGGAACGCAGGCGCGAGCTCCAGCAGCAGCGTCAGGCACAGCCATCGCAGCCGCAGCAATTCCAGCCGCAGCAATTCCAGCCTCAGACCTTTGCCCCGGCGGCGCCGGCGACCCGAGCTGCTGCGACCCCCGCGGCACCTGCGCCTGCAGCGGCCCCTGCGGCACCGGTCGCCACGACGCCTTTGCAGCAACGCATCGACTCGCTTCGCCGGACGCTCGCCGCGTGCAGCAAGGAGGGGTTCCTGGAGCGCGAAGTCTGCGTTCAGAAGGCGCGCTGGGAGTACTGCGGCGCTCCGCTGACTCCCGACCCGCTGTGGGGAAAGATTCCCGAGTGCCCGAACGCGCAGCAGCAAACGCATAACCCCTGAACAAGAATCAACCACACGGAGAACAACCATGACCAACCGACACACGCCAAACCTCGGCGCACTACTGCGCTGCTACGAGGCCCTGCAGAATTGGCGGGCATTGGCCATGCTCGCCGGCAGCTTCGTGCTCGGCGGGCTGGCCATCAGCGGTGGCGCCGCGATCTCGGCCCACGACGGCAGCATGGCCCCGGTGGCGCTGCTGGGCCTGCTCGGCACGCTGGTGATCGTGTTCGGGCTGAATGCAGCCGGGCTCATCCTCGTCGACCAGGCCGCCGACGCGCCGCTGCGCAGCTTCACCGCGGCGTTCCTCGGCGGCATGCAGTCGGCGGTGTATCTGATCGGCCTGTCCATCCTGCTCGGCCTGGCCACCGCGGTCGTCCTGCTGGTGGCCTACCTGTTCACGCTGCTGGCCCGCATCCCGGGGGTCGGAGGCTTTTTCGCCTTCCTGTTCGCCGGGCCGCTGGTGGTGGTACTGGCGGCGACCTACGCGGTGCTCGCGCTCGCCGGCCCGCTGATGACCGTCGCGGTATGGCATGGCGAGGGATTCATCGGCAGCTTCGCGCGCGCCGTGGGCATCGTGCTCAAGCGTCCGCTCGAGGTGCTTCTGCATTTCCTGGTGCTCGGCATCCTGGTGTTTCCGGCTGCCGCCTTCCTCTCCGGCCTGGTCGCGGCGGCGTCGTTCTCGGTGGGCGGCTTCTATGCCGCGGCCGCGCTGAGCGGGGGCGGCGACGGCGGGGGCGGCTACGGCGGGGGCGACTTCGGCGGCGGCGGCATGACGGGCATGCTGAGCCATTTCGGCGCCACCGCCGGCGGTGCCGGCCTGTCGATGGGGCTGGTGTGGTTCCTCGTGCTGGCGGTCACCAGCCTGATCTACGTGCTGGGCACGATCCTGGTGTACCGCTCCACCAGTGAAGGCCTGGGTGACGAGTTCAACGAGGCCATCTCGGGGCGTCTGGGCCAATTCCGCCGCACCCTGGAGGAAAACAAGCCTCGTCGCGGCAACGACCGGGGCGGCGCGGCGGCCGAGCCGAGCCCCTTGCCGCAGGCGGCGCCGACAACGCCCGCGCAGGGCGCGGCGGCCGCTGCGCATTGCCCGTCCTGCCACGCCGAAGTCGGCCCCGACGACGCCTTCTGCGGCGGCTGCGGGGCGCGGCTGCACTGACCCCCGCGGCCTGCAGCCAGCAGGCCCGATCCGCGGCGTCGGGGCACCGGGGTGCCCCGCGCCCCGACCTCCTTCCGGTGACCCTCCATGAGCCGATTCTGTACCCGATGCGGCACCCGCAACGAAGACGACGCGGGCTTTTGCGAGCAATGCGGGGCGCCTCTGCGCGCCACCCCACAGCCCGGCGCGACGGCCGGTTCAGGCCCGGGACGGTCTCCCGACCCTGCGCGGCCGCCGCGAACCGGCGGCGACCCGCATGCCGTTGCGCAGCCTCGCGCGGCACGCCGGCGCGGCGTGCCCAAGCTGGTGTGGTCCGCCGCTGCCGGCGTGGTCGTGCTGGCCGGCGCCGGGACGGCGGCCTGGATGTTCCTCGGACGCATCCAGCCTCCGACCAAGGCCGAGGTCGACGCCATCGGCGCGCAATGGCTGGGGTCCCACCAGGCGGCCCTGGCGGGCAGCGCGTGCCTGAGCAACTTTGTCTACGGCGCCGACCCGGTCTATGTATCCACCTTCTCGATGCCGACCCGCAACTGGCTCGATGTGCTGGTGAAGGCCGGGGTCTATGCGCCGCCGACCCTCAACGGACCCTACCAGTTGCGCTACACCCACGGGCCGCAAGCGGCGAGCGCCATCCGCGCCGGCCAGCTGTGCCTGGCACAAGGGCCCAGGATCGCCAAGCTCAGCGTGCGGCCGGTGACCCTGCCGCAGTTGCAGGCGTCCGGCCTGCGCTGGCTGCAAGGGGGAGCATCGACCCTCGAGCGCTTCCGCGAGCTGCGCATCACCATCGGTTGGCAACAGCAGGCTGCGTGGGCCGTGTGGCCGCAAGTGCGCCAGGAGGACCCCCAGTTCGACCCGGCGCCCGAGGAACGGGTGATCCTGCTGCACACCCGCGCCGGCTGGAAGGCGCTGGACGATCCGGCGAACGGCCGATACACCGTTCCCGAGCTGCGCAAGCTGGCGGGCGACCCGGGAGCAGGCGCCGCCGACGGCCAGTCGGCGCCGGCCCCTGCGGCGATGCCCGGGCACCACGCCGGGATGTTCTCGTGGTTGAGCCGGTTGTTCAGCTTCGGCGACCCGGCGCGCAAGCTGCCGGGCGAGTTCTACCAGGACATCCAGTCGGGCCACCCCGACGCCGCCTACGCGCTGCTCGGTCCGCAGATGCGTGTCCTCGGCCCCGACGCGATGAAAATGTTCTTGTCCGCGGCGCGCGGGCAACTCGATGCTGCCGGCGGCCTCGCCAGTGTCGAGGTGCAAAGCGAGACGTCCGCCGGAGCGCGCGGCAAGATCGTCCGCTTCGTGGTCAAGCTGCGCAACGGCGAGCAGCATCCTGGCGTGCTGAGGGCCAGCCAGAGCCACGGCAAGTGGTACATCGACTCCATGTCGTCCTGACCTGCCCTGCCGCCCCGCGCGCGGGGCGGCAGGGCGTTTGCGTCGCCCCACCGGTTCGCGGCTCGCGTTGTCGCGGGCTGCGAGTCAGAGGGACAGCAGCGCCATGACCACGCAGCCGGGGATTCCCTGGTTCCCCGGGCTTGCCTGGGTCGTGGGCCGAATCGACGGCTCATTGCCGCCGATTCGCCGGCCCTTGCACCGCGAACCCGGGGGCCGGCGCCGCGGGCGCGGAGCCCGGCAGCACGAGGCCGCGCATCGGCGGGGCGACGTACGCCGAGCCGTCGATCCGCGCCACCTGGCCGGTGGCCGCGTCGAAATGCACCCAGACCTCGGCGTGGCTGCCCAGCCCTCCGGACCAACTGCACAGCAAGGGCTTTGCCGGGAAACGAATCCCCTCGCGCAGCAAATGGGCGACCAGCGTCGCATTGCCCAGCAACGCAGCCGCCTGGATCAGCGTCGGTCCGCGGGCCGCGCCGTCGGCCAGGCAACTGGCCACCGTGTCCCAGGTTACCAACGCGCGATCCGAATACGCCGCGAAGGTCCCGGGCAGCATCGACGCCGACAGCTCGGCCTTGTCGTAGATGGCCTGGCTGTTGCGCTGGCCCGCGATGGTCACCAGGCGGGCGTCCTCCAGAATCGGAAACAGCGCGGCCTGGGCATCCGCGCCATGCTGCAGCAGCAGGTCGACGACCTTCGCCTGGTCCGGATTGGGGGTGGCCGCTGCCTCCCACAGCAGGCTGGCTGCCAGGGCGGGGTTGGCCGGCAGGCTCTGGCCCCTGGCGAACAGCTCGCTCACCGCCTTCGCGCTCGCTCCGCCGTCGATCGCGCATGGCAGGTCGGCGCAGCGGTCCGCCGGGTTGGCCGGATCGACGTCGGCCTCGATGCGATCGAGCTTGGTATTGGCGGCAGCCACCCCGGCGTTCACGACATGCAGGTTGGCGTCGATCGACAGCAGCCGGGCCTGCCATCCGCGCAGCGCGGGGATCGAACTCGCGATCACCCCGCCCTGCCGGGCCTTGGCCACCGACTCGAAGCCGAAGCCGGTGACCAGCGCGAGCAGCAGCAGCGTGAACTGCCACCCGCCCCTGCGCCACAAGGGATGACGCGGGTCCGCGGAGCGGAACAGCCGGCCCAGCAGCCAGCGGTCCAGCCCCGGGACCATCGCGGTGGCCAGCAGCACGCAGGCCAGCAGCGCGGTGGTGCCGTAGATCACCCGCGGCAGGATCCAGAGGCGGGGTGACAGGAAGTCCAGCAACGCCACCGTGGTGCTGGCAAAGCCCACCAGGCTGTTGACGATCAGCACGTGGCTGCGCACGAAGTGGTACAGCCCGGCGAAGGACTGCGGCGTGGCCAGCGGCGGCGGCGTGGCGGAGTGCGCGGGCGCGGTCGCCACCACGGCAGGCTGTGCCTGCGCAGTCCCCAGGCTCGCCCCGCAGCCCTTGCAAAAGCGCGCGTCGGAATCGTTCGGGCTCGCGCAACGCGGGCAGACCTGGAGGGCCGGCTGCAGCGACGCGCCGCAGTGCTCGCAGTAGCGGGCGCCTGCTTCGTGGCCTTTGCCGCAGGCTGCGCAGATGGGATTCATGGCGATCGGATCGGAGGGCCTCCCCCGGCGGCGGTCCGGGAGAATGCAAGAAGTGTTGTCAAAGCCTCAAAAAATATCACACTTACGACAATTTCATCTAGAAACCTCGCTGAATGGATCGTAAGGGAGCGCATCTGCGCTTTGCGATAGTGAAAGCACGAAATGACAGACACGCCGGAGGTCGACTTCCGGCGACGTCCACACCGATCAGAACGGCCGAGCACCACGCCCTTGAAGCCTTGCGCCGAGGCGGCGCCGCAAGCCTCCGGAGCCCCGCGCATCGCGTGCTAGGCTGCTTCGCTTCGAGGCAACCATTTCGTCGGGGGGACACGCACGGGAGGTGAATCGATGGGCCGAGATATCCAACCATTGAACGTGGCCGGGGCCGCGCTGCTGATGCAGGTGCTGTTCATGGTGATCGTGGCCGCGACTTCGTACATGTACAGGTCGGCTCCCCCGGCGACTGCGTTTCCCAGGCACGACCACGTCAGCGCGGCAGCGCGACGACTGCTGTGGATCCTGTCGGTCGCGTTGGCTTCGATCGCCGCCATCCTGGTCTCGGACCAGTTCTCCGCGGTATGGGAGCCGCTGTTCGATGGCGCGACCATCGACACGGTGAGCATGGCCTGGTCGCTGAACACCATGTTCGTGCTTGACCTGCTGTTGATCGGCTACCTGGTCAAGGGCAGCGGGGGAAGCCAGCGCAGCCCGTTCTCGGCGGCGTTGTTCACCATCCCTTCCTTGGGGATCTTTCTGCGCACCCCTCCCGCCTCCTTCATGTCCTACGCGGCCATTTCGGGGGCGATCTACGTGCTGATGCTGTTCGGAGGGGGCGACGAAGTGGCGATGGACGACCTGCTGCGCACCCAGCAGGCCCACATGGGCAAGCGCGCTGCGGCCTTCATGACCATCGCCTGCCTGATGCTGGCGATGCTGACCGGCTACATCACCCGACCGATTCCGGTTCGCGGCCTGGACGGCTCCGCCAAGCTGCTCGCCAGGCCCCCGTCCCGCTGAGCGCGGGCCGACGCGAGCCCTGTCGCCGGCGCCCGCGCGCAAACCCGAACGCGAGCTCGCCCGCCGTTCGCTAAGCTTGGGCGACCGACCCCGCATGGCCGCGTGCGCAAGCGCCCGCGGTACCCGGGCGGAGGCGGCGACAGGAGACAAGCATGCACGAGGACCCCGCGCGTCCCTGGCTGGCGCACTACCCGGCCGGCATCGACTGGAGCGCCCCGCTGCCGCAAGCCCCGGTGACCGACCTGCTCGACTCCGCGGTGCGGCGCTGGCCGGCGCTGCCTGCGCTGGAGTTCATGGGACGGGTCATCGACTACGCGGCCTTCGGCGAACTGGTCGACGCCTTCGCGGCCGGCCTGCAGCGCCTGGGCGTCGGCCCGGGCGTGCATGTCGGGCTGTACCTGCCGAACACCCCGCACTATGCGGTGGCCTTCTTCGGCGTGCTGCGCGCCGGCGGCACGGTGGTGAACTACTCGCCACTGGACGCCGAGCGTGTGCTGGCCGACAAGATCGACGACAGCCGCACCGACGTGCTGGTCACCCTCGACCTGGCGAGCCTGCTGCCGCAGGCGCTGCGGCTGCTCGACTCCACGCGGCTGCGCGAACTGGTGATCGGCAACCTGGCCGACTTCAGCGCCGCGCCCGGCCCCGTCAGGGCGAAGCTGCAACAGGCCGGGCAACTGGCGGCGTGGCAAGCCGGCGCGGGACGGAACGACTTCCTCGGCCTGCTGCGCCACGGCGAGGCTCCGCTGCGCCACCCGCCGGGCGACCCGCGCGCCACGCTGGCGGTGCTGCAGTACACCGGCGGCACCACCGGGCGCCCGAAGGGCGCGATGCTCAGCCACGCCAACCTCAGCGCGGTGGCCGAGCAGTACTACCTGACTACCCAGGGCACGCCGCCGGCGCTGGCCGAAGGCGCCGAGCGCATGCTGGTCGTGCTGCCGCTGTTCCACATCTACGCCCTCAGCGTATGCCTGCTGCTGGGCGTGCGACTGGGCGCGCACCTGGTGCTGCATGCGCGCTTCGACCCCGACGCGGTGATCGCCGACCTGCAGGACAAGCGCATCAGCATCTTTCCCGGTGTGCCGACCATGTACATCGCGGTGCTCCAGCACCCGCGCGCGGCCGAACTCGACCTGCGCGCGCTGAAGTTCTGCGGCAGCGGCGGCGCGCCGCTGCCGCTGGAGGTCGCCGAGCGCTTCCGCCAGCTGACCGGGTGCCCGCTCAACGAGGGCTGGGGCATGACCGAGACTGCGCCCGGCGGCACCTTCACCCCGCTGCACGGGCTGCGCAAGCCGGGCTCGTGCGGCATGCCGGTGCCGGGCCTGACGGTATCGATTCGCGCGCTCGACGACCCGGCTCGGGCGCTGCCGCCGGGCGAGGCCGGCGAGCTGTGCGTGCGCGGCCCGAACGTCATGCAGGGCTACTGGAACGCCCCCCGGGCCAACGCCGAGGCCTTCACCCCGGACGGCTACTTCCGCAGCGGCGACGTCGCGCGCATGGACGACGACGGCTGCCTGTACATCGTCGACCGCACCAAGGACATGCTGCTGTGCGGGGGCTTCAACGTCTATCCCCGCATCATCGAGGAGGCGATCTACCAGCACCCGGCCGTCGCCGAGGCCTGTGTCATCGGCGTGCCCGACGCGTACCGCGGACAGGCGCCCAAGGCCTTCGTCGCGCTCAAGCCGGGCGCCGCGCCGCTGAGCCTCGACCAGCTGCGGGCCTTCCTCGCCGACCGCGTCGGCAAGCACGAGATGGTGGCCGCTCTGGAACTGCGCGACAGCCTGCCGAAGACCGCGGTCGGCAAACTCTCCAAAAGGGAACTGATCGAGCAGGAGCGCGCCGCGGCGGCCGCGGGGTCCCGGGCATGAGCCAGACCCTGACGCATTACCGCAACTGCAACATCTGCGAGGCGATGTGCGGCCTGGAGATCGCGCACCGCGACGGCGCCGTGGTGACGATCAAGCCCGACCGGCGGGATCCGTTCAGCCGCGGCCACATCTGCCCGAAGGCCGTGGCACTGCAGGACTTCCATGCCGACCCCGAGCGCATCCGCACTCCGCTGCGGCGCACCGCCGACGGCTGGCAGCCCATCGGCTGGGATCAGGCCTTCGCCGAGATCGGCCGGCGCGTGCGCGCCATCCAGCAGCAGCACGGCGCGGACAGCGTCGGCGTCTATCTGGGCAATCCCAACGCCCACAACCTGGGCAGCGCGCTGTTCCTGCCGCGCTTCCAGAGGGTGCTGGGCAGCCGCAACCGCTACAGCTCGGCGTCTGCCGA
Organism: Pseudomonadota bacterium; assembly: GCA_021845505.1. Classification (GTDB taxonomy): domain Bacteria; phylum Pseudomonadota; class Gammaproteobacteria; order Burkholderiales; family Burkholderiaceae_C; genus Thiomonas_A. Next base: position 8,733 of record JAJZVU010000054.1, read on the forward strand.
CCAGTTGCCCCATCACGTCGCCGCCAGCCAGATGTTCGGCGCTGGCCTCGCGATCGCTGTGCCCGACATCGACCGCACCGACTTCCTGCTGATCATCGGCGGCAACCCGGTCGTCTCCAATGGCAGCATGATGAGCGCGCCGGGGATGCCGGCCCGTCTCAAGTCCATCGTCCGGCGCGGCGGCCGCGTCGTGGTCGTCGACCCCCGGCGCACCGAAACCGCCAGACTCGCCAGCGAACACTTCGCGATCCGCCCCGAAGCCGACGCGCTGCTGCTGTGCGCGCTGATCCGCGTGGTCATCGACGACGGGCTGGCGGACTTCGGCGACGTCGCCGACCTGGTCGACGGCTACGAGCGCCTGGCGGCCGCGACCGCCGACTTCACGCCCGAGCGCGTGGCCGACGCGGTGGGCATCGCTGCGGCCGACATCCGCCGGCTGGCGCGCGGCTTCGCGACCGCCCGATCGGCGGTGTGCTACAGCCGCATGGGGGCGTCGACCCAGTCCTTCGGCGGCTTGTGCCAGTGGCTGACCGTGGCGCTGAACGTGATCACCGGCAACTTCGATCGCGCCGGCGGATCGATGTTCCCGCAACCCGCGCTGGACCTGCTTGCCCGCGCGCCGCGCAGCGACCCCGCTGCGCGTCGTCCGCCGCGCTCGCGGGTGCGCGGGCTGCCTGGTCACGGCGGCGAGTTCCCGGTGGCCACGCTGGCCGACGAGATCCTGACCGACGGCGACGGGCGCATCCGCGCGTTGTTCACCATCGCGGGCAACCCGGTGCTGTCGGCGCCCGGCGGCGATCGCCTCGATCAGGCCTTCGCCCGCCTGGACTTCATGGTCGCCATCGACATCTACCTGAACGAAACGACCCGCCACGCCGATATCGTGCTGCCGGCGACCAGCGGACTGCAAATCGCCCAGTACGACGTGTACTTCAACAGTTTCGCGGTCCGCAACACCGCGAAGTACTCGCCGCCCTTGTTCGCCGCGCTGGCCGAGCAGCGCGATGACTGGCGGATCCTCCAGGGGCTGATCGCCTGCCTGGGCGGACCCGACGAGCCTGCCACGCCCGAATCGCTGCTCGACGCGGCGCTGCGCTCCGGCGCCTACCGGGACCTCGGGCTGAGCCTGGACATGCTGCTGGCCCACCCGCACGGCATCGACCTGGGTCCGCTGCGGCCTTGCGCGCGCGAGCGCCTGAGGACCCCGGACGGCCGCATCCGGCTGGCTCCCGATCTGTTCGTCGGCGACCTGCCGCGGCTGCGCGACGCGCTGGCGACCGACGCCGCCGCGCGCAGCGACTATCCGTTGCGGCTGATCGGCCGGCGCCTGGTCTGGAACCACAACACCTGGACCCACAACGCGCCCCGGCTGCTCAAGGCCGCGGGGCCGATCACCGTGCAGGTGCATCCGGACGATGCGCGGCGGCTGGGAATCGCCGACGGCCAGCTGGTCACCGTGCGCTCGCGCAGCGGCCGACTGCGGCTGCCGGCCGAGATCGACCCCGACCTGGCCCCCGGCGTGGTCAGCATGGCGCAGGGCTGGGGCCACGATCGCCCCGGGATCGCAATGCGCCACGCCTGCGCGCAACCCGGCGCCAGCATCAACAGCCTGACCGACGCGACGCGCGTCGACCCGCTGACCGGCAACGCGGCGTTCAACGGAACCCCGGTGGCGATCGACCCGGATTGAAGCGGCGCAGGCTGCCGACAAGGACCGGGACACCATGAGCGACATCACGAACCCCTCCCCATCGATGCTTCTGGTCGGCGCATCGCGCGGCATCGGCCTGGCGATGGCCGCCGAATTCGTCGATCGGGGATGGTCGGTGATCGGCACGGCCCGAGGGCGGCGCCGTACCGCGCTGCACGACCTGGCCGACACCCGGCCCGATCGACTCGCGGTCGAATGCGTCGACATCGCCGAGGCCGAGCAGCTGCGGGCCCTGCGCGAGCGCCTGGCCGATCGTCGATTCGACGTGCTGTTCGTCAACGCGGGCACCGTGAACCCGCAGCCGGACCGGACGATGGACCAGGTCGGCACCGACGAATTCGTGCGGGTGATGGTGACCAACGCGCTCGGTCCGATGCGCGCCCTGGAAATCCTCGGCGACCTGGTCGCGCCGGACGGGTTGCTCGGGGTCATGTCCTCGGGCCAGGGCAGCGTGTCGAACAACGAGCAGGGGGGGCGCGAGCTCTACCGCGCCTCGAAGGCCGCGCTGAACATGCTCATGCGTTGCCACGCGGCCCGCCACGCCGGCAGCGCGCGCTGCCTGCTGTTGCTGGCCCCCGGATGGATCCGCACCGAGCTGGGAGGCCCCGATGCGCCGTCGACCGTCGAACAGGCCATCGCGCCGATCGTGGACCGGATCCTCGAGCAGCGCGGCCGGCCCGGCCTGCACTATGTCGATCGCCAGGGGAGGACGGTCGCCTGGTGAGACGGGTCCGCAGAGGCTGCGACGGGATCGCCCGCCGCGCGCAGCACGAGCACTGCGTTGGTGCCGCCGAACGCGAAGGAATTGGAGAGCATCGTGCGCGCCTGCACGCCCACGCGCGCCACGTTGGGCACGTAATCGAGATCGCAGCACGGGTCGGGCGACTCCAGGTGCATGGTGGGCAGCGCCGTGGCGTGTCGCAGCGCCAGCAGCGACAGCACGCACTCCAGCGCGCCCGCGGCGCCCAGCAGATGACCGTGCAGCGCCTTGGTCGCGCTGATGGGGATCTGCCGCGCGCGCGCGCCGAACACCTCCTTGATCGCGGCGGTCTCCGCGACGTCGTTGGCCAGCGTCCCGGTACCGTGTGCGTTGATCATGTCGATGGCCGACGCGGCCAGCCCGGCCGACCGCAGCGCGGCGCGCATGGCCGCGGCCTGGCCTTCCACGCTGGGGCGGGTGATGTGGGTGACGTCGGTCGTCAGCCCGTAGCCGAGGATCTCTCCATGCACCGTCGCCCCGCGCGACACGGCACGCTCCCAGGGCTCCAGCACCAGCATCGCGGCCCCCTCGCCGAGCACCATGCCGCTGCGGTTGCGCGCGAACGGCTTGCACGACGTCGCGGGGTCGCCGGGATCGACCGTGGCCAGGGTGCGCAGTGCCTCCCAGGCCTTGAGGGAGCCGAAAGCCAGCGGCGCCTCGGCGCCGCCGGCAAGCGCCAGATCGAGATCGCCGCTGGCGACGCGCAGCCAGGCCTCGCCGATGGCCACCGCCGACGAGGCGCAGGCGCTCGAGTAGCTCAGGCTGGGGCCGAGCAGGCCGTTCTCCTGGCTGATCCATGCGGCAGGCGCGTTGTGCATGCCCAGCAGCACGGTGTAGGGCTTGATGCGGTCCGACGCTTGCCCGTAGAGGGTTTCATAGCCCTCGTCGTTGCTCATGCATCCGCCCATGCCGGTGCCGACGAACACTCCGGCGCGGCTGCGATCGCAGCCGCCCAGGCAGGCGCCGGACGGCTCCAGCGCCTGCCTGGCCGCGACCAGCGCGAACTGGCTGACGCGGTCGAGCATGCGCAGCCTCGGCGCGTCGAAGGCGTCGCTGGCGTCGAAGCCCTGGACGCTGGCCGCGAGCGGCGCCAGCAGGCGCCCGGCGTAGCGGGCCTCGAGGCGGTGCACGCCGGAGCGCCCGGCGCGCGCATGGTCGTAGACCTGCGCGGCGCCCACGCCCAGCGGGCTCACCACTCCGATCCCGGTGACCGCGACTCGTCTCATGGCCGCGCCGGGTCGCGCGCGACGTCGTCGGCAGGCCCCGCGGCCGGCTCGTCTGCCTGCTGCGCCGCGATCAACGTGTCGATATAGGCCGCCACGTCGCCCAGGGTCGGCAAGGGAACCGCCTCGGGAGGAAAGGCGATGTGGAACTCGTCCTCCGCGCTGAAGAACAGTTCGGCGGCGGCCAGGGAATCGATGCCCAGGCCTTCGAGCGTGGCCTCGGCGACCAGATCCTCGGGCGAGAGCTTGTAGTCCTTGACCAGGAGCGCGCGCAGGCGCTCGAGCGTCGTCGTCATCGTGGTTCCTCCGTGAACGCGCCCGGGCCCGCCCCCGGCCCGGGCAGGGCCCGCATCGGCATGCCGTGGGCCGTGCCGTCGATGAGGTCGCGCGTCTTGCCGCTCCAGCCGGCACCCCGCGTCAGCCATCCCGGCCACCTGCGTGCCAGGCCGACCAGCACCGCCGAACTGGCCGGCCGCATGAACGCATGGGCGAAGGCCGCGGCGAGCCGCAGCCGCTGGGCGAACTGGCGTCTCCAGGCCGCCGCATAGCGCAGCGCCGCCTCGCGTTGCCATGTCGCGCTGGCCGACGGGTCATGCGACGGCAGCCTGCCGCCGGCGCACTCCAGCAACCAGGCGCTCAGCAGCCAGGCCGACTGCAGCGCCATGCTCATGCCCTCGCCGACGATGGGATGCGCCTCGCCCGCCGCATTGCCGATGCGCAGCATGGCGTCGTCGGCGCGCAGTCGAATTCCCGGGTCGAGCGGCCCGGCCGCCAGCCATGGCCCTTGCCGTTGCGCGCCGGCCAGGGCCTTGCGCAGTTCCGGGCAGGCCTGCCCGAGCCAGGCCTCGACCGCCTCGCCGGCGCGCGCAGCCGGATGCGCGCGCCGGCAGGCCTCCAGGCGATCGCGACGCACGCAGCAGGCCACGGTGGTGGAGCCGGCATCGCCCAGCACCATGCCGCCGTAGCCGCCGTCCAGCGCGAGCAGCGACAACGGGGCCTCGCGCTGCGCCACGCCCAGGAAATTCGCCTTGAAGGCCAGCAGATCCCCCGCACGGTGCCGCGCCTGCCGCCGCGGGCGGTCGGACGGCAAGGCTTCCCAGGAGCCATTGGCGGCGATCGCCACGGGCGCCGAAAGCGTGAGCCGGGTGTTGGACTCGACCGCGCGGACCGCGATCCGCCAATCGCCGCTGCCTCCGCTCACGCGCTGCACGACCCAGGGCTGCCACAGCGTCGCACCCGCCGCGACGGCCTGCTCGCGCAACAGCGTGTCGAGGGTTTCCCGCCCCAGCGCGCGACCCCAGCGTCGACCCTCCACGCCGGCCGGCGGCAGGTCGGCGAGCACCTGGGTGTGGCCGCGCAGCAAGGCGACCCGGCGCAGTTCGGGCCCGGCCGCGGCGCGAAAGTCCTGGCCGATTCCCAGCGCGTCCAGGATCGACAGGTTGCTCGCGGCCAGGCATTCTCCGCACACCTTGCGGCGTGGGAAGCGCTGCTTTTCGATCAACGCGACCGACCAGCCGGCGCGCGCCAGCAGGATGGCCGCGGTCGAGCCGGCCGGCCCGGCGCCGATGACGATGGCATCGAACGGCCTTGTCATCAGCCCGACCCCACGCGCACCGCGCACAGGCAGTGGCTGAACCATCCGGCAGGTCCTTCGAGCAGCTTCCAGTTCGCCTCCCCCGGCGGCCACAGCGCGCCCAGCTCCCGCCCCCGGAATCCGGCATGCACGCTCAGCACCGCATCGCCGCGGGTCACGGCATTCGCGCCCAGGGCGCCGATGAGATGGCTGCCGATCAGCGCCAGCCTGGCACGACGCGGCTCGCAGGCCACGAAATGGTCGCAGCGGGCGGCGACCGCCCGCAGCAACTGCGCCAGTTCCCGCCCCTCGAAATGATGCAGGAACAAGTTGGCGACGATGACGTCCCAGCGCAGGCCGGAGTCGCCCGCGCCCGGTGGCTGCGCGGGCCCCGCGACCCAGTCCAGCACGTCCATGCGGGTGCAGGTCGCGGTCCAGCCGAGCCCGGCGTATCGCCGCACCGTCTCGGGCGCAACGAGCGCCTGGCGATCCAGCAGCGTCAGCTCCACGCGGGGCCATGCCGGCGCGAGTTCCCGCGCCACGCGCAGCATCAGACTGCCGTCGCCGGCGCCGAGCTCGAGCACGCGCAGCGGCGCCGACGCGGTGCGCGGCAAGGGCCAGGCACGCAGGGCTCGCAGCAGGATGGAGCGCGTGCCCATGATGCGATGCACGCGTTGCAGATCGCGCCGCGAGCGCATCGCGGCGGGGTCGTCCTCGGCCAGCCCGTCCAGGGTTTCCGCGCCGACCACGCGCGGCAGCGGGGTCATGCGCCGGCCCCTTGCGGCAGCGCCCTCGCGGTCCGGCAGCACACGGCCTTCATGCGCTGACCTCCAGCAAGGCGCCGTGGCAGCTGAAGCCGGCGCCGAACGAAGACAACCACCACCAGCCCGGCGCAGCGTTGTCGGCCAGCGCGGCCTGCAGCACGAAATAGACGAATGCACTCGACAGGTTGCCGTACTCGCGCAGCATCGCCGCGCTGTAGCGCAGCGCCTGGGACGGCAGCCCCAGGCGGCGCTCCAGCGCGAGCAGCACATCGCGGCCGCCGGCATGCATGATCCAGGTGCTGACGTCGGCGGGCGCGAGCCCGGCGCGCCCCAGCACCGCGCCGAGTATGCGCTGCGCATGCTCGGCCGCCAGCGACGGCACGCCACGCGTCAGGATGTTGCGCAGCATGCCGTCGCGCTGTTCGAACCTCAGCGCCTCGCGCTCGTCGGGCTCGAGCAGCGACAGGCTGTCCTTCCAGGCGATCCGGGGCCCGCCCGGCCCCGGGGCCCCGGACAGCACCGCGGCACCGGCGCCATCGCCGAACAGGCAGGCGCTGATCAGCACGCCGGGGTCGTCGTCGAGATACATCGCCGCGCTGCAGACTTCCACGCACACCGACAGCACGTGCTCGGCCGCGCCCGAAGCGAGCAGCGCGCGGCCGAGCTGCATGTTGGGCAACGCCGCGGCACAGCCCTGCCCGACCAGATCGAAGGCCTGCACGTCGCGACGCAGGCCCAGGCCCTCCACGACGTAACCCGAAAGCCCCGGGCAGAGATAGCCGGTGCAGGTACTGACGACGACAGCGTCGATGTCCCCGCAGGCGAGCCCGGCCTGCGCGAGCGCGCGCTCGGCGGCCTGCGTGGCGAGCACCGGGGCGTTGTCGGCGAAGCGCCGCGCCAGCGTGTCCGGTTCGATCGCGAACACCTCGCCCAGCGAGTCGAGGGCCAGGTGTCGCGCTTCCATGCCGTTGTCGCGCTGCAGGACCCGACCGGCGATGAAGTGCGAACGCGCATCGAGCCTCGCGAACCAGTCGGATTGCCGGAAGGCGCTGTAGCACTCGGCCTTGGTGTAGCGCCTCGGGGGCGCGGCCGTGCCGATTCCGCGAAAGTACATGGGTCGATAGCCCTCGAAAGAGTCCGGCAGTTGGCGATGCGGCCGGCGCATCGGGATGGTCGCCGACCCGCGGCTTGCATGCGGACGCACCTGGCTACCGCTTGCAACGGGGCCGTCGCCCCCCATCGGGAACACCGGTCCTGATCGAGGGTATCAAGCTTTGGCCAGCGCTGCGAGATCCACCTTCGACGATCGAGCCGCCTCGGGGGCGCCCCGGGGATCGGAGCCCGATGCAAGGGCTCCGATCGCCATCCGCCGCGCGCCCCACGGCCGCGTCGACGCGCGAGTCGACTGCGATTCGAGCGCGGCCAGACGGCCTCGATCGCCGGCGCAACGTAGGTCCGGGACACGATTTCGGCGCGCGGCAGATAGGTGCGCAGGATCACCATGAACGGCTTGTCGGCGGGGGCGGGCAACCAGTTCGGCCGGCGCGCGGCGCCTGGATCGGTGCGCGAAATCCAGACCTCCAACCCGCCATCACGGTCGTGCAGCAGACCCGGCGTGCGATCGCCGATGGTGTAGCGGTCGATCGGGTTGTCGGCGAGTAACAGCGCCCCGTCTGGCTGGGCCTCCTACATCGTCAAGGACCAGAAGGCATCGACCGGCGGAAGCGCGTCGGCCGCGAAGCGAAGGCGCCACGGCCCCGGCCCCTCGAACACCCGCCCCTGCGCCGGAACCGCGGCCAGATAGCACGCCTCGGAAGGCGGCAGTGCGGCCAGGCCCGCCACGGCGATGCGGGCGCGGGTCAGGTAGTCCTGCTGGAAATTGCCGATGTTGCAGGCAGGATAGATCCACTGCCCGACCTGCTTGCCGGCAAACCCCGCGCCGCGGGACAGCGCGGTCGCCTCGGCGATGCCGTCGGCGATTCCGCCGGCCTGTTCCCGCGTGAAACGTGCTGGATCGAAGCCGGGCCCCAGGCCCAGCGGCGCCATCTTCGCGAGGACGCGCCGATCCGTCGCGCGAGCGGGGTTGTCGAGCATCAACGCATTGGCGGCGACGAGCCAGTCCTGCCACGGCCCACTGCGCTCGGCCCCCGGCACCGGTGGCCGGCCCATCGGCACGGCTTCGCAATCGAATCCGTGCAGGATCCGGCATGCGCGGTCCAGGTCCTCGGGACCGTGCACGACCACGCGCGCCAGCGAGCGCCGGCAGCGGCGCGATGTCCGCGCAGCGCTTGCGCGCGCTGGTCGTGAAACTGCTGACGTCCAGCGGAGTCATGACCTCCGGCCAAGGCCTGCAGCGAATCCCGCCGGCCGAGGCCTTTGTCGTGGTCCACGCCTTCGTGGGCGTTCTCCACGGCCTGCTGGCAGCATCACCCGAAGCTCAGCTGCAGGCTGTCGAAGATACGCTGGTGCGCTGCCTGCTGGCGCTCTTGTGATCGGCATGTCTGCCTGCCGACGCCGACCCGACCTCGAGGGCTGCGCAGTCGTGTTGGTCGATCCGTGGGGAGCCCCCACGGCCTGGCCCGAGGATATCGGGTGGGGCTTCGCGCTGGAACGATTCCGCGCGAGCTCTGCGGGACTTGCCATCGCGCGGCAAGCTCAGCACGACAAAAGGCCCCAGGCCTGCGACCTGCGGCCTCGGATGGTGCCTCCCCGAGCAGGGCGAATCCGGGCACTGGAGGGTGACGATGGCCGCGCGGGTTGGGTCGACATGATGTGCTCTCGCCTGGAGCGGAGCACCCCTCGATCGCTCGGCGATGGCTCGAGATCATGCTCTCCCGTGGCATTGTGCCCCGGCCTTCTGCGGTAACGCCTTGATCAGGTGCGAGGAATTCCCCTGGTGATGGGCCGCACGAACAGCCATCGGTAGGTTGCCTCCGCACGCGCGGTCACAGCCGCTCCGACGTGGCGCCACAGCGGCAGCAGGAACGCGCTGCACGCCGCGGCCACAAGCAACGACCCTGCCATGTCCAGCGGGAAGTGCAGCCCGACGTAGACCCGCGCCCAGCCTACGAGCAGTCCGACGACGAGGGTCGCCGCGCCGACTCGCTTGAGCCCGCCCAAGAGCAGCCCCAGCCCGATGGAGGCGAAAAGCGTCAGATGGTCGCTGGGAAACGATGCGTCAGGCACATGGGACGCCCAGGTGTGGCCCAGCCCGATCACGAAGGGGCGAGGCTGGTACCAGGCGAGTCCGATGAGCTGATTGGCTCCGAGCGCGACCATGGCGGTCGCAAAGGCCAGGAGTGCGGCCCCGCGACGCGACGGACCACCTGCCATCCACAGTCCGATCAGCAGCACCGGTATACCGTAGACGAGGTCATTGGCGACGAAGACCGCCAGGTCGATCCACCAGCGTGGCGTGGTCGCGCCGGCATTGACCAGCAGGAACAGGGTGTGATTGAGATTCTGGATCGCGTACATCGTCGAGTAGGGTATGGGACTCGCCGAGTATCCCCGCCCATTCTTAGCGTCGGCATAGCAGGCGCTGCGCGCGGCCATGAAAAAGGGGCGGAGCGCCCAACGCCACCGGCCTCGCGGGAGCCACGCCTGCGATGACTTCTTCGCGGCTTTCGACTGCTGCGCCGAGGCGCCGGTCTCGCCGTTGTGGTGGGCCATGGTCGCGGCGCTGGCAAGCGGCGGGCTGGCCAGCGCGGACGGTGCGGCGGCGGCGACGATCACGCGGGCGAACGTGCGGGAAGCAGTCGTCGAAGAACTTTTCCTGAAGGTTTGCACAAGGCGGCACAGCCGACCGCGGCCGCCGAGTCGTTGCAGAGGGCGACGACGCACCCCGCGCTAAATGTGGGCTAAGGCTACGCTGAACAAGTCCACCGTATGAGCGGGTGAGGCGTTGAATACAGATGAAAGCGCAACAGACCCTTGCAATGGCGGCCGATCAAGGCGCGGGATTCGAACAATACCGACGCCCGACC
>JAJZVU010000055.1 GCA_021845505.1 Pseudomonadota bacterium
GGCCGGCCGACGCCGGGGTTGTCAGTCGAACACCGGGGTTTCGACCCCGAGCACCTGGTGCAGCTTGGGGCTGGTGGTGGTGTATTGGAGGTGGGTCTTGCGGTCGGGGTGCAGGTAGTCGGCGGCGCCGAAGGCGGCCAGCGCGGCTTCGTGGAAGCCGGAGAGGATGAGTTTTTTCTTGCCGGGGTAGGTGTTGATGTCGCCGACGGCGAAGATGCCCGGCTCGCTGGTCTGGAACTTTTCGGTGTCGACCACGAGTTGCCTGCGCTCGAGCGCCAGCCCCCAGTGGGCGATGGGCCCGAGCTTGGGGCTCAGGCCGAAGAACACCAGCAGCATGTGCAGCGGCACGCGGCGCGTGATGCCGTCGTTGCCTGCGACCTTGACCTCGGTGAGCAGGCCGTCGCGGCTTTCGCAGCCGGTGATCTGGCCGACCAGGAACTGCATTTCGTGCTGCTCGCACAGCGCGTGCATTCTGGCCACCGAGCTGGGGGCGGCGCGAAAGCCGTCGCGGCGGTGCACCAGCACGACGCTGTGGGCGCGCCGCGCGGGCTCGCAGGTGGCGAAGTGCAGCGCCCAGTCCAGAGCCGAGTCGCCGCCGCCGACGATCACCAGGTCCTTGCCGGCGAAGGCGTCGGGGTCCTGGACGCGGTAGTGCAACTGGGTGCCGTCGAAGCGCTCGATGCCGTCGACCTTGAGGGTGCGCGGCTGGAAGGAGCCGACTCCGGCGGCGATGAACACGGTCCTGGTGATGAAGCGCGTGCCCTTGCTGGTGGCCACGGCCAGGCGCCCGTCGTCCAGGCGGCGCAGCTCGGTGACGTCCTGGCCGAGGTGGAAGGTGGGGTGGAAGGGCTCGATCTGCCTGAGCAGGCTGTCGGTGAGCTCGCGCCCGGTGCACACCGGCACCGCCGGGATGTCGTAGATGGGCTTGTCGGGGTACAGCTCCACGCACTGGCCGCCCAGGTGCGGCAGGCTGTCGACCACGTGGGCCTTGATCTCCAGCAGTCCGAGCTCGAACACCTGGAACAGCCCGACGGGGCCGGCGCCGACGATCAACGCGTCGGTCTCGATGGGATCGGCGAGCCGGCTCGCGGCCTCGGTGATGGCCGGTTCGATGGGCATGCGCATCGCAGTCTGGGTGGTGACGCGGGAGGGGGGATGGCCGTGGGTTCGACGTTGGCGGGGGCGCGGCGCTTCAGCGCTCGAGCAGCTCCCGCTTGTCGGGCTTGCCGTTCCACTGCTCGGCGTCGGCGGGCGCCGGCTTGCGCTTGGTGATGCTCGGCCACTTGCGAGCCAGCTCGGCATTGAGCGCGATGAAGTCCTGCTGGTCGCCGGGCACGTCTTCCTCGGCGAAGATGGCGTTGGCCGGGCACTCGGGCACGCACACCGCGCAATCGATGCATTCGTCGGGATCGATGACCAGGCAATTCGGCCCTTCCCTGAAGCAGTCGACCGGGCACACATCCACGCAGTCGGTGAACTTGCAACGTATGCAGTTCTCTGTCACGACAAAGGTCATCTTCTGCCTTGTACGGTATTTCGGGAAACTACGGATTTTAGCTCGCACCCCGCCCGGGGGCTCCGGGGGGCGGCCCGCAAATCCCCTATGACGCGCCTGGGAATATGGGCAAACCCGAGGAGGGCGCTCGCCATGCCTCGTAGTACATTGCCAGGCACCCGGCTGGTCGGTCCGCACGCGCTGGCGTGCCGGGCCGAGCGCCGCGGACAGCACAACGCGGACGACACGCGGATACCAACCAACGGAGACCGGCGATGATGGGTCTGATGCAGCAGCAGCCGCTGCTCATTTCCAGCCTGATCGACTTCGCGGCGCGCTTTCACGGCGATACCGAAATCGTTTCACGGCGCGTCGAGGGCGATCGGCACCGCACCACCTGGGCCAAGGTGCAACGACGCAGCATGCGGCTGGCGCGCGGCCTCGACGCCTGGGGCGTGCAGCGGGGCGAACGGGTGGGCACGCTGGCCTGGAACGGCTACCGCCACCTCGAGCTGTACTACGGCGTGTCGGGTAGCGGCCGCGTGCTGCATACCATCAACCCGCGGCTGCACCCCGAGCAGATCGCCTGGATCGTCAACCACGCCGAAGACCAGGTGGTGGCCTTCGAGCTCAGTTTCGTTCCCATCATCCAGGCCATCGCCGCGAAGTGCCCGGGGGTGCGCAAGTGGGTGGCGCTGTGCGAGCCGGGCGCGCTGCCGGGCGACGCGCTGGGCGAAGTCGCCGGGCTGGTCGGCTACGAGGAATGGCTGGCCGCCCAGTCCGAGCAGCCCTACGCGTGGCCGGTGCTCGACGAGAACGAGGCCTCGTCGATCTGCTACACCAGCGGCACCACGGGCCACCCCAAGGGGGTGCTGTACAGCCACCGCTCGACCCTGCTGCACGCGGCCGCCGGAGCGTTGCCCGACGTGATGTGCCTGTCGGCGGCCGATTCGGTGCTGCCGGTGGTGCCGATGTTCCATGTCAACGCGTGGGGCACGCCGTACGCCGCGGCGATGGTGGGTTGCAAGCTGGTCCTGCCGGGTCCCGCGCTGGACGGCGCCTCGCTGTTCGAGATCATGGACGACGAAGGCGTGACGCTGTCGGCCGGGGTGCCGACGGTCTGGCTGGGACTGCTGGCCAAGATCCGCCAGGAGGGGCGTCGTCCGCTGTCGCTGGCGCGGGTGCTGATCGGCGGCTCGGCTGCGCCCCAGGCGATGATCGAGTCGTTCCAGGACGAATGGGGCGTGGAGGTGCGCCACGCCTGGGGCATGACGGAAATGAGCCCCCTGGGGACCGCGGCCGCCTTCAAGTTCAAGCACCAGGCGCTGGCGCCGCAGCAGCGCATGCACCTGCAGACTTCGCAGGGTCGCCCGCTGTTCGGGGTCGACATGCGGGTGGTCGGCGCCGACGGCGCCGAGCTGCCGTGGGACGGCCGCGCGGTCGGCGAACTCGAGGTGCGCGGTCCGTGGGTGCTGGCCGACTACTACCGCTCCGGGCTGCCCAACCCGTTGCACGACGGCTGGTTTCCCACGGGGGACGTGGTGTCGATCGATGCCGACGGCTTCATGCGCATCGTCGATCGCAGCAAGGACGTGATCAAGTCGGGAGGCGAGTGGATCAGCTCCATCGACATCGAGAACGTCGCGATGGCCCACCCGGCGGTGGCGATGGCGGCCTGCGTCGCGGTGCCCCATCCCAAGTGGGACGAGCGGCCGCTGCTGGTGGTCGTGAAGAAGCCCGGCGCCCAGGTCGAGTCGCGCGACCTGCTCACCTTCTACGAAGGCAAGGTGGCCAAGTGGTGGATCCCCGACGACGTGATGTTCGTCGACGCGATCCCGCTGGGGGCCACCGGCAAGATCCTGAAGACCCGCCTGCGCGAGCAGTTGCTGGGCAGCGCCGGCCAGTCCTGAGGCACGGCCGGCGCCCGCCGGCAACGGCCCACGCTGCCTGGGGGTACGCGCGGCTTGCGCTGCGCCGGCGCGCCGCACCCGGCACAATCGCCGGCGTTGGCGTGGCCGCCGGCACAGCCGGCCGAGGCGGATGGACATGCGCGAGTCGAGTCGGGTGTTGCCTGCGCTGCAGGTGGGCGGCCCTGCGCTGGATGGCGACGACGCGGCCTGGAGCGCATGGGCGCTGTGCGGCGACGAGGCCGTCAACAGGCTGTTCGACTACCGGCTGGTGCTGTGGCGGGACTCGCGCGGCCCCGCGCCTGCGCCGGAGCCGGAGCGACTGCTCGGCCGGTCGCTGGATGTGCGCATCGAGCTGGGTCGGCCCGGCGCGCCGGCGGCGCCGCCGCGCTGGATCCACGGCGTGGTGTCGCAGGCCGAGCGACTGCGCGACAGCGAGGCGGGCAGCCTGTACGCGCTGCGGCTGCGGCCGTGGCTGTGGCGGGCCGTGCTCGACGGGCGTTGCCGCAGCTGGCGGCAACGCACGGTGGTCGAGGTGCTGCACGAACTGCTGCCGGCCGGCGGCGTGGTGCTGCAGCGACTGCGCGCCAGCTATCCGCGGCGCGACTGCCTGGTGCAGTTCAACCAGAGCGACTGGGAATGCTTCGCCACGCTGGCACGGCAGTGGGCCATCAATTTCTGGTTCGAGCACCGCCAGGGCGCGCACGACCTGGTCCTGGCCGATCACAACGACGCGCTGCTCGAGCAGCCCGCGGCCGGCTGGCGCAGCGTGGCGGTCGGTGCCGGCGGCGACGCCGCCGAACACGAGGGCTTGCGCAGCCTGCGCCTGGGCGACACCCTGGGCAGCCTGGGGTGGTGCGGCGACGATGTCGACTACACGCGCCCCGGACGCCGCCTGGCCGAGAGCGTCGGTTCGCGCGGCCGCTGCCGGCCGCCGCGCGAGCAGTACCACTGGCGCGGGCCGGCGGGCCTGCCGCCGGTGCAGCCGCGCCAGCGTGACGACGAGGGCGACGAGGGCGACGAGGCCGGCGAGGGCGACCCGGCGGCCGGCGCCAGCGCCGAGCTGCGCGCCCGCCATGCGCTGGCGCGGGCGCGCCAGCAGGCGCTGCGCCAGCTGGGGCAGCGTGCGCTGGCCTGCGGCCCGCTGCGCGGCGTGGCCGCCGGCTACCGCCTGCGGGTCCATGCGCACCGGCTGGCGCGCGCCAACGGGGACTGGCTGGTGCTCGGGGCCCGTCTCGATCTGCGCCGGGCCGCCCGGCCGCTCTGCGCGGGTGACGCAGCGCAGCAGCCGGACTGGCCTGCGTGGAGCGGCGACATGCCGCCGGCGCAGGCCTGGGGTGGCGAGCCGGCCGACGCCCCCGATGGCCCGAACTTCGGCGACGCCGGCCGCTGCTGGGAGCCGCCCGAGCTGCTCGCCGCCGACCCGTCGCAACTCGCCGCGGGTTGGCAGTGGCACGCCGAGCTGCTGCTGCAGCGCGCCGAGCGCGCGCTGCGCCCCGAGTTGAACCGCAGCCCGGCACGCGCGCCGGGGGTGCAGACCGCGCTGGTCGCCGCGGCCCCGGGAGCGTGCGCCGAGGAGGGTGCGGTGCATGCCGACAGCCTGGGCCGCATCCACGTCCGCTTCCCCTGGGACCGCGCGCCGCCGCGCCAGCCGGGCAGTGCGCGGCTGCCGCTGCAGCCGGCCGGCAGCGCGGCGGTGCGCATCGCGATGCCGTGGGCGGGCCGCGCGATGGGGCAGCTGTTCCTGCCCCGCGTCGGCCAGCAGCTGCTGCTGGGTTTTGTCGACGGCGATCCGGCGCAGCCGGTGGCGCTGGGAGCCCTGTACGGCCGGGCGCACGCGCCGCCGTGGCAGTTGCCGCGCAACCGCTGGCTGGGCGGAATGCGCAGCCGCGAGCTGCCGGGGGCGCCGGCGGCGGCGCAGCGCGGCAACCAGCTGGTGCTCGACGACACCCCCGGGCGGCCGCAGGCGCAGCTGGCCAGCGACCAGTTGCACAGCAGCCTCGGCCTGGGCTGGATCAGCCGCATCGCCGCGCCGCAGGGATTGCAGCAGCCGCGCGGCGAAGGCTTCGAGTTGCGCAGCGACGGCAGCGGCCTGGTGCACGGCGCGCGCGGTGTGCTGCTGAGCACCCGGCGCGCGCAACCGCGCGACGCCGCCGCCGACGCCGCGCCGGCGCTGCGGCTGGTGCGCAGCGCATTGCACTGGCACGCCGTCTCGCTGGCGCCGCCGCGGGCCGCGCCTGCGGCCGACGCGGCCGCGGCAGGCGAGCCCGGGCCCGACATCGTGCTCGGCGGCGCGCGCGGCGTGTCGCTGGTCGCGCAGCGCAGCGTGCAACTGGGCGCGCTGGGCGATCTCGGGCTGGCGTCTGCGGCGCAGTTCGCGCTGCGCGCCGGCACCGATCTGCTGGCCAGCGCATCCAGCGGCCTGCGGCTGCTCGCCCATCGCCTGGGCATGCGTCTGCTGGCCTTCGCCGGCCCGTTGCAGGTGCAGGCCAGCCGCGCCGGGTTGCAGGCGAGCACCGGGCGGCGGCTGAAGCTGCGGGCGCCCGACGAGCTGCGCATCGAGGGTCGGCGCGGCGTGCTGCTGCAAGGCGGGCGCAGCTTCCTGCGCCTGGGGCCGCGGGGCATCGAGTACGGCACCGAAGGCTCCTGGGTCGCGCGCAGCGCCGGCCTGCGCCTGGGTGGCGCGCCCGACGATTCCAGCAAGCGCTGAAAGGTCGTCGTCCCGTGGGGGCGTGCGACATCGCGGCTGCGTGGCCGCGGGGAGTCGAGTTCAATGACCCGCATCGCCTGGCCCACGCCGCAGCCGCGCAGGCAGCGCCCGGGCCTCGAACCCCGAACCTGATGCAACGATGAGGAGATGGAGATGCAAACTCGCATCGGTCCCTGGCAACTCGCCATGGTTTCCCTTGGCAGTGTGATCGGCGCCGGCTGGCTGTTCTCGCCGTTCTACGGCCTGCAGATCGCGGGCGGCGCGATCCTGCTGGCCTGGCTGGTCGCCGCCGCGCTGAGCCTGGTCATCAGCCTGTCCTTTTCCCGCATGTGCATGGCCTTTCCGCTGGTCGGCGGGACCTATCGCCTGCTGGGCATCACCCATCCGCGCAGCACCTCGCAGGTGTTCCTGATGCTCGGCTGGGTCAGCTACGTCGTCGTGCTGCCGCTGGAAGCGCAGTCGGTGGTGCAGTACCTGTCCTTCTGGTGGCCGCCGCTGGTGCGGCACCTGCCCGCGGGCGATGTCGAGCTGTCGTGGGGCGGGCTCGCGCTGGGCGCCGCGCTGGTGCTGGCGCTGAGCTGGTTCAACACCCTGCACATCACCCGGGTCACGCGGGCCAACGCGATCCTGAGCGTCTGGAAGATCCTCATTCCCCTGGTCGTCGCGGGGGTCGTGATCGTCGGCTTCGGAACCTGGGAACATTTCGGGCGCTACTGGAACCGCGGGCTGTTCGACGTCGAGCCGGCGCTGCAGGCGGTGATCGGCAGCGGGCTGGTGTTCTCGTTCACCGGCTTCCAGAACGGCCTGATCCTGGCCAACCAGGCCGCGGACCCGCGGCGCGCGGTTCCATTCTCGGTCTACATGCCCCTGGCTCTGGGGCTGGTCATCTACATGTCGCTGTCGGCCAGCTACATGGCCTCGATGCCCGGCGACGGCAGCGCGCTGGCCAGTGCCGCGGCCCCGCTGCTCGGGCTGCTGACCGCGCTGGGCCTGACCCTGCTGACCCCGGTGCTGCTGCTCGACGCGATCGCGTCGCCGCTGGGTACCGCCAACGTCTACGTGGCGGTCACGTCGCGGCTGCTCTACGCCTGCGGCTTCGAGCTGCGCCCCGACAGCCGGCTGACTCGACTGAACCGCCATGGCAGCCCGGTGCTGGCGCTGTGGATCAACGCGGTCGTCGGGCTGCTGTTCCTGCTGCCCTTCCCGACGTGGAAGCAGCTGGTGAGCCTGCTGTCGTCGATGACCGTGTTCACCTTCCTGGCCGGCCCGGTCAGCCTGGCCGTGCTGGGCAGCCGGATCGGCGAGGGCAAGGGCCTGCGCGCTGCGCGCAGCCTGGCGGTCGCGGGCTTCCTTTGCTGCACCTGGATGGTCTACTGGGGCGGCTTGCGCAACCTCGGCTGGCTGTGCCTGGCCGTGGCGCTGGCGGTCACGGGCTATGGCTGGCTGCACGGTCGCGTCGCCGGGCTGCGCCAGTCGGTGGCGGAAAACGGCTACCTGGTGGTGTTCGTGGCCGCGCTGTGGGGGCTGGCCTGGTCGCGCCAAGCGCAGTGGCTGGCATTCCCGTGGGACAACGTGCTGGTCGCGGTGGTCGGCTGCGCCGCCTGCTGGATGTTCGTGCGCTCGCGCCTCGATGCGACCCAGCTGCAGCAGCAGATCGACCGCATCAGCGCCGAGCGTCGCGACGACGCGATGGCTGCCGTGGCCGCGCAGTGAAGCCGGTTCGCGGGGCGCATCCGGTATATACTACACATAGTATATTCACGGCGGTCGAAGCCGGCGGTCCAGGCCGGTGGTCGCAACCGATACCATGCGGGTGCGCCCCGCATCGAGGAGAAGGGCCATGCAGATGCTGAACGACAGCGTGCAGCGCGAAGCGGGGGCGGCTGCGCGGCCGCAGGTGCGCAGCTGGTTCCACGCGCCGACCCACACCATCTGCCACCTGGTGGTCGACCCGGCGACCCGCCAGTGCGCGCTGGTCGACAGCGTGCTGGACTTCGACTACGCGGCAGGGCGCACGCACACCGCATTCGCCGACGCGATCATCGAGGTCATCCGCGGCGAAGGCCTGCAGCTGGAGTGGTTGCTGGAAACCCACGCCCACGCCGACCATCTTTCGGCAGCGGCCTACATCCAGGGCCAGCTCGGTGGGCGCATCGCGATCGGCGAGCACATCCGTCAAGTGCAGCAAGTGTTCGGCGAACTCTTCCACGACGCGGGCATCTCCCGCGACGGCAGGCCCTTCGACCACCTGTTCGCCGATGGCGAGACCTTCGGCATCGGCCAACTGCAGGCGCGGGTGATGCACACCCCGGGGCACACCCCGGCCTGCGTGGTGTACCTGGTCGGCGACTGCGCGTTTGTCGGCGATACCCTGTTCATGCCCGACTACGGGACGGCGCGCTGTGATTTCCCGGGCGGCGACGCCCATCAGCTCTACGCTTCGGTGCGCCGGATTTTCGATCTTCCTCCGCAAACCAGCCTGTACATGTGCCATGACTACATGCCGGGCGGTCGGGAGCCGCGCTGGGTCTGCACGGTGCGCGAGCAGCGCGAAGGCAACGTGCAGATCCACGAAGGCGTCAGCGAGCAGCAGTTCGTCGCCTTCCGCAAGCAGCGCGACGCCACGCTGGGCATGCCCGCGCTGATCATGCCGTCGATCCAGGTCAACGTGCGGGCCGGGCACCTGCCCGAGCCGGAGGCCAACGGAGTGAGCTATCTGAAGGTGCCGCTCAACGCGGTGTGATGCAGGTGCCGCTCGACGCGCTCTGATGCAGGGGGCGCTCGATGCGATGCAAGCGGCTGGGTCGCGGCGGGCCGGCGCCCAGCGCCGGCCGTAGACTAGGCGGTTTTTCGCAACCGCCCCGTACCGATGAGCCTGCCCGACCTCCCGCGCGCTGCGCCGGCTTCGCAGCCTGCCGGTGCCGCGCAGCCGTTGCCCGATCCCGATCCGGCAGCGCGCCACGCCAAGATCCTTGCCCAACTCGCCGGCGAACTGCAGTTGCGCTTGCCGCAGATCGCCGCCGCGGTCGAACTGCTCGACGGCGGCGCGACCGTGCCGTTCATCGCGCGCTACCGCAAGGAGGCCACCGGGGGCATGAGCGACGAGCACCTGCGAGGCCTCGAGCAGCGCCTGGGATACCTGCGCGAACTCGAACAGCGGCGTGCGGCGATCCTCAAGTCCATCGCCCAGCAGGGCAAGCTGAGCGAGGCCTTGCGCGAGGCCATCGAAGGCGCCGAGCAGCGCCAGCAGCTCGAGGACCTTTACCTTCCGTACAAGCCGCGCATGGTCACGCGGGCGCAGAAGGCTCGCACCGCGGGCCTGGAGCCGCTGGCGCGGCTGCTGCTGGCCGAGCCCGGGCGCGATCCGCGCGAGGAGGCGCAGGCTTTCGTTCGACCTGCGCAGGATGGCGTGGACTTCAGCACGGTCGAGTCGTGCCTGGACGGTGCGCGAGACATCCTGGTGGAACTCTGGGCCGAGGATCCGGCGCTGGTCGGCCCGCTGCGCGAGTGGCTCTGGAACTGCGGCGTGCTGCGCTCGCGGGTGCGCGAGGGCCGGCAGGTCGAAGGCGCGAACTTCCAGGACTATTTCGACTATGCCGAGCCGATCGCCCGCGTGCCTTCGCATCGCGCGCTGGCGGTGCTGCGCGGGCGCGCGCAGCAGGTGCTCGACCTGGCGCTGGAACTTCCCGATTCCGGGGCCGCGCCGGGAGCGCTGCACGCCGGGCAGCAGCGCATCGCGTTGCACGCCGGCTGGAGCCATTGCGGGCGCGCCGCCGACGACTGGCTGCAGCGCTGCGTGCAATGGGCCTGGCGGGTCAAGTTGTCGCTTTCGCTCGAGCGCGAGCTGTTCGCCCGCCTGCGCGAGCAGGCCGAGGCCGCGGCCATCGCGGTGTTCGGCTCGAACCTGCGCGACCTGCTGCTGGCCGCGCCTGCCGGGCCGAAGGTCGTGATGGGCCTGGACCCGGGGATCCGCACCGGAGTGAAGGTCGCGGTGATCGACGGTACCGGCAAGGTGCTGGAAACCGCCACGGTCCATCCCCATGAGCCGCGGCGCGACTGGGAGGGCAGCCTGCAGCGCCTGGGCGCGCTGTGCGCCCGCCACCGCGTCGGCCTGGTGGCCATCGGCAACGGCACGGCCAGCCGCGAAACGGCGCGGCTGGCGGCCGAACTGGGGCGGCGGCACGCCGAACTCGGGCTGGTGCAGGTGGTGGTCAGCGAGGCGGGAGCGTCGGTCTATTCGGCCAGCGAACTGGCGTCGCGGGAATTGCCCGAACTCGACGTGAGCCTGCGGGGCGCGGTGTCGATCGCTCGCCGCGTGCAGGACCCGCTGGCCGAACTGGTGAAAATCGATCCCAAGAGCATCGGTGTCGGCCAGTACCAGCACGATGTCGACCAGGCGCTGCTGGCACGCAGGCTCGATGCCGTGGTCGAGGACTGCGTGAACCGGGTCGGGGTCGACGTCAACACCGCGTCGCCGGCGCTGCTGTCGCGGGTGGCCGGGCTGAACGGCCGCATCGCCGAGCAGATCGTGCGCCGGCGCGACCAGGCCGGTGCGTTCGCCAACCGCGCCGCACTGCTCGAGGTGCCGGGACTGGGGCCGAAGACCTTCGAGCAGTCGGCCGGCTTCCTGCGCGTCAACGACGGCGACAACCCGCTGGACCGCTCGGCCGTGCACCCCGAGAGCTACGGCCTGGTCGAGCGCATCCTGGCCGCCGCGGGGCAGCCGATCCAGCTGCTGATGGGCGACACGCCGCGCCTGCGGGCCTTGCGCGCGGAGGACTTCGTCGACCCTCGCCACGGGCTGTTCACGGTGCGCGACGTGCTGGCCGAGCTGGAAAAGCCCGGGCGCGACCCGCGTCCGGAGTTCCGCGTCGCGCGCTTGCACGACGACGTGCAGACCATCGCGGACCTGCGCGCGGGCATGCGGCTGGAAGGCACCGTGACCAATGTGGCCGCATTCGGAGCCTTCGTCGACCTCGGGGTGCACTGCGACGGCCTGGTGCACGTGTCGCAGTTGGCCGATCGCTTTGTCAAGGATGCTTCCGAAGTGGTGAAGGTCGGCGACGTGGTGCAGGTCACGGTGCTCGACGTCGATGTGCAGCGCGCGCGCATCGGGCTGAGCATGCGCAGCCGGCCGGGCGGCGAGGCGCCTGCCGGGGCCGCTGCCGCGCCGGCCGCCCGGCCGCGACGCGGCGGCGCGCCAGCGCCGCGCCCGGCGCAGCCGCGGGTCGAGTCGGCGATGGCTGCCGCGTTCGCCCGCCTGCGCAAGGACCCTCGGTGACGCGCGGCCGCCGGCCGCGGCAGGTGGCGCCGGGTCATCTCGCGCCACGTTGACGCATGTCAAGCGCCCGGGCGCCCGCCCGGGCTACCTTGGGCGTGCCGTGGCCGGTGGCGGCCGAAGGAGGCCCATCGATGATGCATCCGCTGACTTTCTCGACCTGGAACGACTGGATCCTCGCGCTGGCGCTGCTCGGCGTCGGCGTGGCGCTGCTGCTGCTGGGAATGCATACCAGCGACGCGGCTCCAGCCGGGGCCACGCGGGTCGACGTCCGGGCCGCCGCGACGGATGCATCGCTGCAGCAACTGGTCAATCCCCTGCCGAGGTGGTGGATGGGACTGTTCGTTGCGATTGTCTCGGCGGCACTGCTGTTCGTGGTGTCCCATCCGCGGCAGGTCTGGCAGGCCCCGGCGGTGCTCGCGACCGCGTCGGCGCTGCAGGGCCAGGCCCAGCCGGCCGACGCGTCCGCGCAACGGCGGCAGCGATGAACGGCCCCGCGCGCCGGCCTCAGGCGGGCGCGTGGCAGACCACCGAGCAGGTCCTGCACGCGACCCGCCGCAAGGTCTACAACCGCCATGTCGGCGGTGTGTTCGCGCGCTGGCGGGCGGCCCTGGTGCTGTGCACCCAGGCCGTGTTCTACGGCCTGCCGTGGCTGCAGTGGCAGGGCAGGCAGGCCGTGCTGTTCGACCTCGTGCAGCGGCGGGTCGACTGCTTCGGGCTGAGCCTGGCCACGCAGGATCTGGCGCTGCTCGTCTTGCCGGCGCTGATCGCCGGCTACGCGCTGTTCCTGTTCACCGCGATCGCCGGGCGCCTGTTCTGCGGCTACGCCTGCCCGCAGACGGTCTACACCGAGGTGTTCATGTGGATCGAGCAGTGGGTCGAAGGCGATCGCCTGGCGCGCATACGCCTGGACTCGCAGCCGCCGGGCCTGCGCAAGTTCGCCCGCAAGACCCTCAAGCACACGCTCTGGCTGGCGCTGGCGCTGTGGACCGGCGTGACCTTCGTCGGCTACTTCACGCCTTTGCGCGCATTGCTCGCCGGTCTGCTGCACGGCAGCGCGGGCGGCTGGCAGCTGTTCTGGATCGCCTTCTACGCACTGGCGACCTATGGCAATGCCGGCTTCCTGCGCGAGCAGGTGTGCAAGCACCTGTGCCCGTACGCCCGGTTGCAGCCCCGGATGTTCGACGCCGACACCGTGAGCGTGCGCTACGACGCGGCGCGCGGCGAGCCGCGCGGCATGCGGCGTCGGGACCTGCCTGCGCGCGCCCAGGGCCGCGGCGATTGCGTGGATTGTTCGATCTGCGTCCAGGTCTGTCCGACCGGAATCGACATTCGCGAGGGCCCGCAGTACCTGTGCATCGACTGCGGGGCCTGCATCGACGCCTGCGACCAGGTGATGCTCAGCCTGCAATCGCCGCGCGGGCTGATCCGTCATGTCAGCGCGGCGGGCCTGGAGAACCGCTGGGGCTGGCGCGAACAAGCGGCTCGGCTGCTGCGGCCGCGCATCCTGGCGCACGCGGCGCTGCTGCTGGTGCTGGCGGGAGTGTCCGGCGCCGAGCTGGCGCGCCACGGGGTGGCGCAGCCGCGCGCCCCGGGCGGGTCGGGTGTCGCGGCGGCGGCGCCCGCCGCGCCTGCGGCGCGAGCGCCCTGAGGTCGCGCAGCGGCCACCGGCGATGGACGAGTCCCGTACCGTGCGAGCGCTACGCCTGCTGTGCCTGCGTGCCCTGTGGCCGTCGTTCCTGGTCGCCGCGCTGGCCACCGGCCTGCTGTCGGCCGTGCTCGCCCCGCCGCACGTCGCGGTGCCCGCGGCCGGCGCGTGGTCGGCGCGCGCCGTGTACTCGGCGCTGTTCCTGGTCCAGTGGCTGGCTTGCTGGGCCGCCAGCTGCCTCGGCCTGTGGCTGTTGACCAGCCGTCCCGCAGGCCCGGGCGACGTGTTCGAGGATCGCGAACCCGAAGACTGAACGCGTGGCGCGCCGCCACGCCGGCTCAGGCCTCGTGGCTGAGCAGGTCGACCAGGCCGTCGCGGTTGGTGATGCGCACCTGGCGCTGCGCGACGTGGATCAGCCCGGCCTGGTGGAAACGCGACATCAGGCGGCTGACGGTCTCCAGTTTCAGGCCCAGGTAGCTGCCGATTTCCTCGCGGCTCATGCGCAGCACGAATTCGTCCGGGGACAGGCCGCGCGCCTTGTAGCGCTCGGAAAGGTCCAGCAGGAAGCGTGCCAGGCGCTCGTCGGCCTGCATGCTGCCGAGCACGAACTGGTCCTGCTGGGCGCGCGCCAGGCGGTTGCCGATCAGGCAATGGATCTGGTGCTGCAGCGTGGGCAGTTCGCGCGCGGTGTTCTCCAGCGCGCGCACGTCGATCTCGCAGGCCTCGCTGTCTTCCAGCGCCACCACGTCGGTCATGTAGACCCGGGTGGAGAAACCCTCCAGCCCCATCATTTCCCCGGGAACGTGGAAGCCGACGATCTGCTGGCGACCGTCGGGGCTGCCGACCACCGACTTGAACGATCCGGCATGCACCGAGTACACCTTGTCCATCGCCTGGCCGCTCTCGAACAGCCGCTCGCCCTTGGCGATCCGCACGGTGTTCTGCATGATGTCGCGCATCCTGTTGAGCTCGTCGGCCGGGAGCGCGATGGGTAGGCAGAAACGACTCTGGAAACACACGTCGCAGGGATGGGGCTTGTCCATGCGATGGATCGTGGCGGCGGGTGTTGTTCTCATGGTCGGTCGATACATCGTTTGCAGACTTTCTTATATCACGAAAGTTGCTGATTTTTTCTGATGCAGCTCAGTGTTTTTGTCACACTCTTGCCGATGCGCCTGACCTCAGGCTTACAGCTCGGGTCGATCCACGTGCCGCAGCGCGTGCCCCCGAGATACACGCCCGTGTACGTAGTGTCGTGTGCGCACCACAAAACCCGACAACTGCGTTGCAGCAGCGCGTGCGCGGTCCGCGGGGGAAGGGTCATTCGACGTCGAACGCGTGCAGTCGCCAGCGAGCACCGGCCTGCAGATCGTCGAAATAGCGCCGCAGGGTTTCGGCGACCGCGCGAAAGGCCAATTGCTGCCATGGCACCTCGGGCGCGGCGAACAGTTGCGCCTCCAGGGTTTCCGGGCCGGGCTGCCAGCGCGGCTCCAGCAGGCGCGCGCGATACAGCAGGTAGACCTGGCTGACCGGGCGTACGTTGACCACGCTGTACAGGCCGTCCAGCCGCACCTCGGCTCCGGCTTCCTCCAGGGTTTCGCGCAACGCCCCCTGCTCGGTGGTTTCGTCGAGTTCCATGAAGCCGGCGGGCAGGGTCCACAGTCCGTGCCGAGGCTCGATCGCCCGCCGGCACAGCAGCACCCTGTCCTCCCAGACCGGCAGCGTACCGACGATATTGCGGGGATTTTCGTACTGGATATGGGAGCAGGCGGTGCACACCGCCCGCGCATGGCTGTCGCCCGCGGGCACCCGGTGTTGCACCGGGGCCCCGCACAGATTGCAATGCCGGATGCGCAGTCGTTCCATCGGGGCTATTGTCGCAGGGCCGGGCCTGCCCGGGTCGGCCTGCACCCGCTGCGTGGCCGGGACCGTATCATCGCGGGTTTGCGCCGCTGGTCGGCGTTCGATGCCGGGGCGCGCTGCGGCTTGGCTTGCTGCGTTATGCCCATTGTCTCGATCCCGGCGCTCGGCCTGCAGCTGCAGGCCGCCGCCGATGAAAATCTGCTCAAGGTCCTGCGTCGCAACCGCGTGCCGGTGCGCTGGTCGTGCAAGCGCGGCGAGTGCGGCACCTGCAAATGCCTGGTGCAGGGCGGGCAGGTGGTGATGTCGGAGGTCCAGGAACAGGCGCTGCCGCCGCGGCAGCGCCTGCAGGGGCTGATCCTGGCGTGCAGTTCGCGCGTGGTCGGCGACCTGCAACTGCAACTCGTCGATCCCGACGACTACATCGAGCACCCCAGGCGCCGGCTGGACTGCCGGGTGCTGGCGCTGCGCGAACTCGCTCCCGAAGTGTTCTCGCTGGTGCTGGGGATCGTCGGTGCGGACGACGCGCTCGGCCCGCTGGTGTTCAGCGCCGGCCAGTACGCGCACCTGCAGGCGCAGGGACCCGACGGGCTTTGGATCGGCCGCGATTTCTCGATGGCCGGCACCCCGGTGCAGGCCGAATACGACGGCGTGCTGGAATTCCATATCCGGCGCACCGTGGGCGGAGCGTTCTCGGCGCTGCTCGGCGCCGGCGTCGTGCCGGGCGCGCAACTGCGGGTGGAGGCGCCGATGGGCGAGGCCTATTTCCGTCCTCGCCACCAGGGGCCCCTGTACGCCGTGAGCGCCGGCACCGGACTGGGGCCGATGCTGTCGGTGGTCGAGACCGCGCTGGACAATGGCAAGACCGATCCGGTGCTGCTGTACGCGGGGTTTCGCCATGTCTCCGAGGTCTACGGCGGCGAGCGCATCGCGGAACTCGCGCGCAGGCACCCGAATTTCCAGGCCCACGTGGTGGTGGAGTACGACAGCCCCGGTGGCATGCGCGGTGGGCGGGTGGGCGAGGCCCTGCTGGCCGACCTGCGCGACCACGCGAGCGCCAAGTTCTATCTCGCCGGCTCGCCGTCGATGGTCGACGCGGTGAGCCGCCAGTTGCTGCAGCGTGGAGTCGAGCCGCGCGACTTGCACGCCGATGCCTTCTATCCTCCGGCGCCCGGCGTTGCGCAGCCGTGACGGACTCGACTGCCGCGAGGGGCTTGCTGGAGCAATCCACGCTTGCTGGGCTACAATCGCCTGCCAGATCGCGGGCCCGGATTTCGCCGGGCCGGTGCGGCGAGCGCCACGGCGGGAACTCGGGGCTCGGTCGGCAGCGGCGTGGGAGACACGCGCAACCGATGCGGGGCCCCTGCGCAATCCATGCGGAACCGATGCGGAACCGGATGGACCGGCGCGGCGCGGCAGTAAGATGGTCTGGCGCGTGAGTGGGACGCTGGGTGGGGAGGTGGCCGGCAATCGGTGCAGTCGCTGCGCCGGCACCGCCTGAACCGACGCCGCGTCCACGCCGCGTCCGCGGGCTCGAGCGATGCAGCCAACGGTCGCTTGCGTGCCGCAAGTAACGGCAACACCGAAATCATGGTCAATACCGGCTCGGGAGGGCCGGCTCCAGCGCATCCTGCGCTCGAATCCTTGCACGCATGAATACTGCATGGGCCAAGCGGGTCCTCGAGACCGCGTTGCTATGTGCCACCCAGCCGCTGAGCCTGGCTGCGTTGCGCGGACTGTTCGACGAACAGATCGACGCATCGGCGCTGCGCGCGGTGCTCGAGGAGCTGCAGAGCGACTGGAGCGATCGTGGCGTCGAGCTGCGCGAGGTCGCCGCCGGCTGGCGCTTCCAGAGCCGTGCGGACATGCAGCCGTACCTGCAGCGACTGAACCCCGAAAGGCCGCCACGCTACTCGCGCGCGGTCCAGGAGACCCTGGCGATCATCGCCCACCGGCAGCCTGTCACCCGAGGTGACATCGAGGACATCCGGGGCGTCAGTGTCAACGCGCAGATCCTGCGGCAGCTCGAGGAGCGCGGCTGGATCGAGACCATCGGGCATCGCGAAGGGCCGGGGCGCCCGCTGCTGTACGCGACCACCCGCCAGTTCCTCGACGATCTCGGGCTGCGCAGCCTGGCCGATCTCGAGGCCCCGCCGGTGCCGACCACCGACCCGCAGCAGATCGATCTGCTGGCCGCTGCCGCCGGCGAGGCTGCCGGCGCGGGCGAATCGCTCCGGAGTGCCGAAGCGCCGTTGCTGCCGGCCGCCGAATCCTGAATCGCTTCACCCTGAACCCCTTTATGTCCGATCCCGATCCACACCCGATGACCGCGCATTCCGCCGAGGACACCTCGCCGG
This sequence comes from Pseudomonadota bacterium, assembly GCA_021845505.1. Lineage (GTDB taxonomy): Bacteria > Pseudomonadota > Gammaproteobacteria > Burkholderiales > Burkholderiaceae_C > Thiomonas_A. The sequence goes on from JAJZVU010000055.1 coordinate 17,256, forward strand.
TGGCCGTGCCGCAACCGTCCGCCGACGCACAGGCTGCAGGCGCTGCGCAGGCGCAGCCGACAGGCGCCGCGCAGCCGCGGCGCGACGGCGCGCGCCGACGCAACCGCCGACGCGCAGGGCGCGCGCAGCGCGAGCCGGGAGCCGCGGCTGCGGCGCAGCCCGACGCTGCCGCGCCCGCTGCGCCTGGCGCCGGTGCGCACGAGCGCGCGGCGCGGCAGCGCGGCGGCGCCAAGGCGGCAGCGGCCGAGGCCGGCCCCGCCCCCGTTCCGGTGAGCATCGAGGAAGTGGTGTCGGGCGACTTCGACCGCGCGGTCGAACTCGCCGACGGCGCGGCTCCCGGCCTGCGCCGTGTGCTGGCGCCGTCTCCCGAGGCGCCCAAGTTGCACAAGGTGCTGGCGCAGGGCGGGATCGGCTCGCGGCGGGAGATGGAGGAACTCATCCAGGAGGGCAGGGTCTCGGTCAATGGCGAGCCGGCTCACCTGGGCCAGCGCATCCAGCCCGGGGACCAGATCCGGGTCAATGGCAAGCCGCTGAAAATCCGCATCGCGCCGCCGCCTGCCCGCATGCTGGTCTACCACAAGCCGGTAGGCGAGGTCGTGACCTTCAAGGATCCCGACGGCAGGCCGACGGTGTTCCGCAACCTGCCCAAGGTCCACAACGCCAAGTGGACGGCGGTCGGACGCCTGGACATCAACACCGAAGGGCTGCTGTTGCTGACCACCTCGGGCGAGTTGGCCAACAAGCTGATGCACCCCAGCCAGGGTGTGGAGCGCGAGTACGCGGTGCGCGTGCTCGGCCAGCTCGAGCCGGCCACCCGCGAGCAGTTGCTCGCGGGGGTGGAACTGAGCGACGGCCCGGCGCGCTTCCTCAGCCTGGAGGAGGCGGGAGGCGAGGGGGCCAATCGCTGGTGGCGGGCGGTCATCGCCGAAGGGCGCAACCGCGAGGTGCGGCGCCTGTTCGAGGCGGTGGGTCTGACGGTCAGCCGGCTGATCCGGGTGCGTTACGGCTCGATTTCGCTGCCGGCCGGGCTGCGGCGCGGGGATTTCGCCGAAATCGATCGGGAAGACGTCAAGTCGCTGATGACGCGTGCCGGCCTGGGCGGCAGCGTGGCGGCCAAGCGCAAGGGCGCCCGCGGTGCACCGCCCGCGCCGCAGCCCGGCGCGCGGCGCAAGGGCGGGCCGCGCGAGGGCGGGCCACGCGAGGGCGGGCCGCGCGAGGACGCGCGCCCCGCGGGCGGGCGCGGCGAGCGCGGCGAGCGCGAGCCCGGGCCCAACAGCTATGCGATGAGCGCGGTCGACGCGCTGTTCGGGCGCGCCAGCCGC
>JAJZVU010000056.1 GCA_021845505.1 Pseudomonadota bacterium
GAACTTCTTCGACAGCACCGTCGTGATCGCCGCCGTCAGCGTCGTCTTGCCGTGGTCCACGTGCCCGATCGTCCCCACGTTCACATGGGGCTTGGTCCGCTCGAATTTGCTCTTCGCCATGATGAATGCTCCTGAAAACCGTGAGGTGATGCCTGCGACCTGTCAACCCGATGCTGCCAGTCAACGCTGGTGGGTGGTGCCCATGGCGGGAATCGGACCCGCGACCTCTCCCTTACCAAGGGAGTGCTCTACCACTGAGCCACATGGGCGTATGCCTGTCGGTTCCCCAGGAACTGGCGGGGCGCATGACCTGCGGCTGCGGGGAGTGGAGCGGGAGACGGGAATCGAACCCGCGCCATCAGCTTGGAAGGCTGAGGTTCTACCATTGAACTACTCCCGCCACGACCGCCGGACGCTCATCGCGCATTCCTGCCCAGCTTGCGCCAAGATCCCGCACGGCTGCGCAAACCCGCCCCGTGCAAGCCATGCCTGTGGATACGACTGAGAAACGAAACGACTGCGAAACCTTCCTTGCTCGTTCGGTGCCCTGGTGGAGGGGGTTGGATTCGAACCAACGTAGGCGTAAGCCAACAGATTTACAGTCTGCCCCCTTTAGCCACTCGGGCACCCCTCCGAGGCGAACCTACGATTCTCAAGGCATCAGCCTGTTTTGTCAACTGCCGGGGGAGGGCCGCGGCGCGAACAGCTCGCGCAGCGCCAGGCCCGGGTCGTCGCGGCGCATCAGCGCCTCGCCGACCAGGAAGGCGTGCACGCCGTGCGAGCGCATCAGCGCCACGTCCTGAGGGGTGGCGATCCCGCTTTCGGTGACCACCAGCCGTCCGGCAGGAACCTGCGGCAGCAGGTCCAGCGTGGTCTGCAGCCGGGTGTCGAAATCGCGCAGGTTGCGGTTGTTGATCCCCAGCAACGGGGTGCGCAGGCGCAGTGCGCGCCGCAGCTCGGGCGCGTCGTGGACCTCGACCAGCACGTCGAGCCCGAGACCGAGGGCGCAGTCCTCGAGCTCGGCCAGGCGCGCGTCGTCCAGCGCGGCGACGATCAGCAGCACGCAATCGGCGCCCATCGCCGCGGCTTCGTAGACCTGGTAGGGGTCGACCAGGAAGTCCTTGCGCAACACCGGCAGCGCGCAGGCCGCGCGCGCCTCGCGCAGGAACTCCGGCGAGCCCTGGAAATACTCGCGGTCGGTCAGCACCGACAGGCAGGTCGCGCCGTGTGCGGCGTAGCTGGCTGCGATGCGCGCCGGGTGGAAGTCCGGGCGCAGCAGTCCCTTGGAGGGGCTGGCCTTCTTCACCTCGGCGACGACCGCAGCGCGCCCGTCGGCGATGCTGCGCGCCAGCGCGGCGGCGAAGCCCCGAGGCGCGTCGGCGCGCTCGCGCGCCAGCTGTCGCATGCGCTGCAGGGGCAGCGCGGCGCGCGCGGCCTCGACTTCGCGCGCCTTGGTCTGCAGGATGCGGTGCAGGATGTCGCTCATCGGTTCTCCCGCGTCAGGCCGCGCCGCCCAGGCGCCGGGTGCAGGCGATGAATTGCTCGGCCTTGGCGCGCGCGGCGCCGCTGGCCAGCGCCCGGCGCGCCAGCTCGCAGCCGGCACCCAGGCTGGCGGCGACGTCGGCGGCGTACAGCGCGAAGCCGGCGTTGAGCACCACGACGTCGCGCGCCGGCCCGGGGACGTCGTCCAGCACCTCGCGCAGGCGTCCCACCGACTCGGCCGGGGACGCCACCTGCAGTTGCTGCAGCTCGCAGGTCGGCAGCCCGAAGTCGGCCGGCCGCACCGTGTACTCGCGCACCTGGCCGTCACGCAGTTCGCCGACCAGCGTCGGCCCGCACAGCGAGACCTCGTCGAGCCCGTCCTCGCCATGCACCACCAGTACGTGGCGGCTGCCCAGGCGCTGCAGCACCCGCACCAGGATGCCCACGAGGTCGGGGTGGAACACCCCGAGCAGCTGGTTGGGCGCGCCGGCCGGGTTGGTCAGCGGGCCGAGGATGTTGAACAGCGTGCGCACGCCGAGTTCCTTGCGCACCGGCGCGGCGTGCTTCATCGCGCTGTGGTGGTTGGGGGCGAACATGAAGCCGATTCCGGTCTCGCCCAGGCACTGCGCCACCTGGTCGCAGTCGAGCTGCAGGTGGCCGCCGAGCGCCTCGATGGCGTCGGCCGAGCCCGACGAGGAACTGACCGAGCGACCGCCGTGCTTGGCCACCCGCGCCCCGGCGGCGGCGGCGACGAACATGCTGGCGGTGGAGATGTTGAAGGTGTGCGCGCCGTCGCCTCCGGTGCCGACGATGTCCACCAGCCGCTCGGTGTCGGCCAGCGGCACCTGGGTGGCGAACTCGCGCATCACCATCGCCGCCGCGGTGATCTCGCCGATGGTCTCCTTCTTCACCCGCAGCCCGGTGATCAGCGCGGCGATCATCACCGGGGACATGTCGCCGGTCATGATGCGGCGCATCAGCGCGAGCATTTCGTCGTGGAAGATCTCCCGGTGCTCGATCACCCGCACCAGGGCCTGTTGATTGGTGATGGTCATGATGGCGCGCCCGGTCAGCCGGCGGACAGTTGCAGGAAATTGCGCAGCAGCCTGTGGCCGTGCTCGCTTTCGATCGACTCGGGGTGGAACTGCACCCCCTCGATCGCGTGTTCGCGGTGGCGCACCCCCATGATCTCGCCGTCGTCGGTGCGCGCGGACACTTCCAGGCACGCCGGCAGGCTGGCCTGCTCGATGGCCAGCGAGTGGTAGCGCACGACGGTATAGGGGCTGGGCAGCCCGGCGAACACGCCACGGCCGTCGTGTTCGATGGAACTCGTCTTGCCGTGCATGATGGTGCGCGCGCGCACCACCGCGCCGCCGAACGCGGTGGCGATCGCCTGGTGCCCCAGGCAGACCCCCAGCATCGGCAGCCTGCCGGCGAAATGCCGCAGCAGCGCGACGCTGATGCCCGCCTGCTCCGGCGCGCAGGGCCCGGGGGAGATCACGATGCGCTCGGGCCGCAGCGCCTCGACGTCCTGCAGGCCGAGCTGGTCGTTGCGCACGGTGTGCACGTCCTGGCCGAGTTCGCCCAGGTACTGCACCAGGTTGAAAGTGAAACTGTCGTAGTTGTCAATCATCAGCAGCATGGTCTGGCACTCCGGAAGCTGCGGGGATGCCCGAGGCGGGGGCGGGAGCGGGGCGGCGCGTTCGCGAAGGCGCCGCGGGCGAGGCCGGGAGGGGGGTCAGGCGGCTGGCTTGCGCCAACGCCAGTGCCCCGGCGTGTCGCGCCGCCAGGCCGGCGGGACGCCGGCGCAGCTGGGAAGGAGGGCGGACCGGGCTTGCATGGCAGCGATTATCGCAATTGTCGGGGCGCGCCCGCTCAGCGCTTGTCGTGCACGCCCGAGTGCACCCGCCCGGCGGGCACGTGGCGCGCCGCCGACTCGACATGCCCGGTCTGGTCGTCGAAAAAGAAGTCGGGCTGGAATTCCCGCAGGAACGGCCCCTTGTCGAGGCCGCCGAGGAACATCGCCTCGTCGACCCCGATGTTCCAGGCCATCAGGGTACGGATGGCACGCTCGTGCGCCGGCGCGCTGCGCGCGGTGACCAGCGCGGTGCGCAGGCGCATCGCCACGGCGCCGCTGCTGGCCGCGTGCTGCAGGCGGTGCAGGGCCTCGAGCAGCGGCTTGAAAGGCCCGGGCGGCAGCGGCAGCGCGGCCTTGCGCGCCTCGTGGCGGGCGAACGCCGGCAGTCCGTCGCGCTGGTAGATCTTCTCGGCCTCGTCGGAAAACAGCACGGCGTCGCCGTCGAAGGCGATGCGCACCTCCTGCGGGTGGGCCTGGCCGGCACGCACCGATTGCGGATACACCTGGGCAGCAGGGAAGCCGGCGGCCAGCGCCGCGCGCACGTCCTCGACATTGGTCGACAGGAACAGCCTGGCGCCCAGCGCACGCAGGTAGTGGTAGGGGGGGCGGCCGCGGGTGAACACCCCGCGCTCGATCGCTGTGGCGTGGTGGCGCGCCGAGCGGAACACCCGCAGGCCCGACACCGGGTCGTTGCGCGACAGCAGCACGACTTCGACGCGGTCGCGCTCGCTGTCGCTGGTGTTGAAGGCCAGCAGCTTGCGCACCAGTTGCAGCGCCACCCCGGGCGCCGCCGGCACGTCCAGACGCTCGAGCTGCAGCCGCATGTACGCGGTGTCGTCGGCGGTCTCGAACACCCGGTTCTCCTCCTCGAAGTCGAACAGCGCGCGCGAGGAGATCGCCACCACCAGGCGCTGCGAGGCGGCGTCCGCGGCGGCGGGGTCGGGGTCGGGGTCGGATTCCGGGCTGGCGGGCGTGGTCATCGCGCGAGGGGGCTGCAGGCTGCTTGCCTGGCACTGTAGCCTACGCCGCGGCGACCCGGGGTCGTGCACGGGGCCGGCCGGCGGCCGCCCCGCGCGGGGCGCCGCCGGCCGGGGCTTCAGCGGCCCTCGCGCTCCTGGTCGCCGTCGCCGCGGCCGCCGGCGAACATCGCCGACATGGTCGCGGTCGACGCGTCGCAGGCGTGGTTCAGGCACGGCAGCCCGAAGCCTCCCTCCAGCGTGCGCAGCAGCGAGAAGCTGGTGTACAGCGTGGGATCGATGACCTGCGGACCCGGGTGGTTGTTGAGCACCAGGGTCAGCACCCGGTTGGGCACGCCGGCGCTGTAGTCGTTCTCATCCCACGTGACCACGATCGCATTGTGGCCGTGGCGCCACGCCGGCGAAGCCTGGATGGCGTCGACCAGCCGGTGCACCATCACGTCGCCGCTGTACAGCAGGGCGGAGCCGCTGCAGTCGGCGGTGGCGTTGCCGCGGCCATGCTGGTCGTTGCACTGGTTGGGCGCGATGAACGAGAAGGCGGGCACGTGGCCGCTGCGCAGGTCGGCGTACAGGCCGTTGGCGCCACCGAAGCCCACGATGTTCTTGCGGCCGGGGCCGTCCTGGATGCTGCGGAAGTAGATGAAGGGGTCGTGCTTGGCCGCGTACAGCTGCACCATCGTTCCGGGCGGGGTCGGCGAGCTCAGCACCCCGGCGGCGTTGGTCACGCTGTCGTTGCCGCTGTCGTTGCCGTTGACGAACACCCCGTCGCTGTAGTCGACGAGGTCCGGGCCGCCCAGCGGCAGGCTCTGCTGGTAGGTCTTCCAGGTCTTGCCGGCGCGCATCAGCTGGTCGGCGATGGTCATGCCGGTGGTCGACGCCGAGGCGTAGGAAATCCTGCCGTCGATGTCCCACGAGCCGTTGCTCACGGTCTGCTGCGCGGGGTTGGTGATCGCCGGGTAGTCCTCGTTGGTCCAGTCGATCGCCGGGGTCGCCGCGTCATAGCCGCTGCCGGCGATCGGGCACACCACGGTGGCCTGGCCCGCGGGCTTGGCCTGGTCGAGGATCTGGTACTGGACCGACAGCGCCGCGCTGGGGGCCAGCGTGGTCTGGCAGGTGGTGCTGTGCCAGTCGGGCATGTCGTCGGCGCGCACGCCGAAGTTGGATCCGCCGACCATCTCCAGGTAGTTGGTCAGGCTCGGGTGGCCCACGCCGTAGTAGTTGGTGGCCACGTTGGCCGTGCTCGCCAGGTGGTTGATGAAGGGCACGTCGGGGTTGCCCACCTCGGCGCCGTAGGGCTCGTTCTCCATCATGATCACCCAGACGTGGTCCAGGTGGGGGACACCGGCGGGAACCGCGCCGACATCGGCACGGGCGGCGCCGGCCGCCAGGCACATCGCGCCGGCAACGGCGGCTAGGAATCTGCGTTTCATGGAATCGTCCTCGGGAAAGGTGTCGGAAAGGCGCTTCGTGGCATCTGGTTGCGCCTGGGGACGATTTGTAGGAAAGCTTCGCGGCAGTTTGATGACACGTCGCCGCCGGGCCGCATTCGTCCACCCGCCGGCGGCGGCGCGAAGGCCGTCAGGGGCCTTCGAAGCGCCTGTGTTCCAGCGGGCCGCCCTGCGGGTCCAGCCGCTGCTCGAGCTGCAACGGCCGGGGCGCGAGCGGCTCGGCCGGCTGCGGCGTCGTGGCCGGCTGGAACGCCGCCTGCCGCGGCACCAGCGTCGGAGCCGCGACCCCGGGGGCCTCGGGCGGCCGCCCCGGCGCGGCCGCGCGGGCGCCGGACGCGGCGCGGGCAGCCGGCGGCCGGGTGTGCAGCACCTCGCGCCCGCCGTCGCGCGACAGCACCGCGCTGCCGAAGGCGGTGTCGACCAGGCGCACGCCGGGAGCGACTTCGGCGCCGACCGCGAAGGCCTGCGGCGGCTTGCCGTCGATGCCGATCAGCGCCGCGCCGGCCAGGCTGCCGCCGCCGATCACCCCTTGCAGCGCAAAGCGCCGCGGCCCCGGCGCCACGGCGCCGCGGCGCGTCGCGCCGAACACCCCGGCAGCCTGGGCGGCCAGCCCGGCGAGGTCGGCACTGGCCGCCGCCGGCGGCGCCGGCGCATGGAGCTGGCGCCAGATGCGCAGCCCCCACTGCGCGCAGGTGGCCGCGCAGCCCAGTCCCAGCAGCAGCGCCGCGAGCTGCGCCGCCAGGCGCGCGCGTCGCGTCGCGGACGCCGGTCCGGCGGGGGTTTCCGGGGTAGCGCGGGAGGCCATCGCGGGCGGGCTACTTGACCAGGTTGTTCATCTGGATGATCGGCATCATCACCGCCAGCACGATCAGCAGCACGATCACCCCCATGCCCAGGATCAGCAGCGGCTCGAGGATGGTCACCAGGGTGAAGGCCCTGCGCTGCACTTCCTGGGCGTGCTGGTCGGCGGCCCGGCGCAGCATTTCCGGCAGGGTCCCGGTCTGCTCGCCGAGGCGGATGAAGGTGATCAACACCGGCGGATAGCGCTTGTGCAGGCTGAGCGCCGAGGCCAGCGACGAACCCTCGCGCAGCAGCGCCAGCGCCTCCTGGGCGTCGGACTTCAGCACGCTGTTGCCCACGGTATCGATCGCCGCCTGCAGTGCCCGCAGGATGGGCACTCCGGCCGCGGTCAGGATGGCCAGCGTGGAGGCGAAGCGAGCGGTGTTGAGTCCGCGGATCAGCCGCCCGAGCTGCGGCACGCGCAGCAGCGCGGCATCGAAGCTCGCGCGCGGACCGGGCAGCCGCAGCGCCTGGCGCAGCAGCAGCGCGCCGCCGGCCAGCAGCACGCCGAGCAGCCATCCCCAGCGGCGAATGAATCCGCTCAGCGCGATCAGCCCGACGGTCAGCAGCGGCAGCTTCTGGTGCGCGCCCTGGAACACCCCGACCACCTGCGGCACGACATAGGTCAGCAGCAGCACGATCACCGCGATGGCCACCAGCACGACGATCACCGGGTAGGCCACCGCCTGCAGCAGCTTGGAGCGCAGCTGCTGGCTGCCTTCGAGGTAGTCGGCCAGGCTGCCCAGCACCAGCCCGAGGTCGCCGCTGCCCTCGCCGGCGGCGACCAGCGCGCGGTAGACATCGGAGAATTCGCGCGGATGGCGGGCCAGCGCGGCCGACAGGCTGTGGCCGCCGGAGACCTCGCTTTTCACCGACTGCAGCAGGTCGGCGATGTCGGCACGGTCGGCATCCTCGGCCAGCGCGAGCAGCGCGCGCTCCAGCGGCAGCCCCGAGACCAGCAGCCCCGCGAGCTGGCGCGTCAGCAGCGCCAGCTCCTGGATGTTCATGCGACGGCGGGCGAAGCGCCGCGGGCCGCCCGTGGCCGTCTCGGCGACGATGGGCTCGACCTGCAGCGGAATCAGTCCGCGCGAGCGCAGCATCGAGCGCGCACCCCGAGCGCTGTCGGCCTCCAGCACCCCGCGCTGCTCGGCGGCGGTCGCATCCATCGCGACGAAGCGGTAGGCGGGCATCGCGGCGTGCCGGGCTATTCGCGGGTGACCCGCAGCAACTCGGCCAGCGAGGTCTGGCCCGATTGCACCCAGCGCATTCCGTCCTCGCGCATGCTGCGCAATCCGGCGGCGGTGGCCAGCCGGCGCAACTCGGCCTCGGAGGCCCGTTCGTGCACCGCGGCGCGCAGCGCGTCGTCGGCCTCGAGCAGCTCGAACACCCCGGTGCGGCCGCGGTAGCCGGTCTGGTTGCACTCGGCGCAGCCGTCGGCCACGCAGCCCCGGCCGTCGGGCGCGGGACGGCTGCAGTGCGGGCACAGCTTGCGCACCAGGCGCTGCGCCAGCACCCCCAGCAGCGAGGAGGCGAGCAGGAAGGGCTCGACCCCCATGTCGATCAGGCGCGTGACGGCGGCCGCCGAGTCGTTGGTGTGCAGCGTGGCCAGCACCAGGTGGCCGGTCAGCGAGGCCTGGATGGCGATCTGCGCGGTTTCGAAGTCGCGGATCTCGCCGATCATCACCACGTCGGGGTCCTGCCGCAGGATGGCGCGCAGCGCGCGGGCGAAACTCAGCTCGATGCGCGGGTTGACCTGCGTCTGGCCGATTCCCGGCAGGTCGTATTCGACCGGGTCCTCGACCGTCATGATGTTCATCTGGCTGGCGTCGAGCCGGCTCAGCGCCGAATACAGCGTCGTCGTCTTGCCGCTGCCGGTGGGGCCGGTGACCAGCAGCAGCCCGTGGGGGTGGCGCACCAGCGCATCGAAGCGCTCGAGCATCGGCGCCGCCATGCCCACCGCTCGCAGGTCCAGCCGCGCCGCCGACTTGTCGAGCAGGCGCAGCACCGCGCGCTCGCCATGGGCGCAGGGCAGGGTGGACACCCGCACGTCCAGCGCCCGCCCGCCGATGCGCAGGGAGATCCGCCCGTCCTGCGGCAGGCGCTTCTCGGCGATGTCGAGCTGGGCGAGGATCTTCACCCTGGAGATCATCGCCGCGTGCAGCGCCTTGTTCGGGCGCACGACGTCGCGCAGCGCGCCGTCGATCCGGAAGCGCACCACCGAGGAGGCTTCGAAGGGTTCGACGTGGATGTCGCTGGCGCCGTCGCGCGCGGCCTGGGTGAACAAGGCGTTGAGCATGCGGATGATCGGCGCGTCGTCGGCCGTCTCCAGCAGGTCCTCGACCGCCGGCAGGTCCTGCAGCAGCCGCGACAGGTCGACGTCGGCCTCGGCCTCGCTGACCACCTCGGCCGCGCTGCCGTCGCGCGCAGCGTAGGCGGCGCCGATGCGCTCGAGCAACTGCTCCTGCGGCACCCGCAGCACCTGCTGCACCGGGTGCAGGCGCTGCACCTCGGCGATTCCGCCGGCGCGCGTGGCCTCGCTGACCCACAGCCGCAGCTCCTCGCCTTCGCGCTCGGCCAGCAGCGCCTGGTCGCGGCAGAAGGCGTACGGAAGGGGAAAGCGTGCCGACATCGCGCGCTCCGCGTCAGGGCTTGGCGGCCGGCGGCGTCGCGGGGCCGAGGTCCGGCAGCACCGGGCCGGGCATTTCCGGCAGCCCGAACGAAGGCGTCAGCTGCGCGCCGCGCTCCAGACCCTGCATGAAGCCGTAGCGCTGGCGGGTGAGCTCGCTGCCCCGACCTTCGTCGCGCACGATCACCGGGCGCAGGAACACCATCAGGTCGGTCTTGATCTCGGTATGCGCCTTGGCGCCGAACAGCAGCCCCAGCACCGGGATGTCCCCCAGGCCGGGCACCTTGCTGTTGTTGCGGTCGACCTCGTTCGACATGAGCCCGCCCAGCACGATGGTCTGGCCGTTGTTGACCAGCACGGTCGTGCGGATCGAGCGCTTGTTGGTGATGTATCCGGTGGCCGTGCTGCCGCTGGCGATGCTCGACACCTCCTGGTAGACGTCCATCTTGACCACGCCGCCGGCGGTGATCTGCGGCCGGATCTTCAGCGTCAGGCCGACGTCCTGCCGGTCGTAGGTCTGGAACGGCGTCACGCTGCTGCCGGCCGTTCCGGTCTGGGTGTAGGAGCCGGTGACAAAGGGCACGTTCTGGCCGACGACGATCTTGGCCGTCGCGTTGTCCAGGGTCATCAGGTTGGGTTGCGACAGGATGTTGGCGCCGACGTTGGTCTGCAGGAAGTTGGCCAGCAGCCCCAGCGTGGTCACGCCGGCGATCTTGTGCAGCAGCCCGATGTTCAGCCCGGCGTTGGGCAGCACGCCGTTGCTGATCGCGGTGCCGGCGTTGCCGCTGGCGATCGCGGCCTGCAGGTTGATGATGTTGGAGCCGCCGCTGCCGAAGTTGCTGCCGCCGAAGATCGCGTTGTTGCCGCTGGCGCTGCCGCCGGCGGTCTGCCATTGCACGCCCAGCTGGGCCGCCTTGGTCGCGTTGACCTCGGCGATCAGCGCCTCGACGTAGACCTCGGCGCGGCGTACGTCGAGCTGGCGGATCACCGCCTTGAGCTGGCGGTACACCGGCGGCGGGGCGTTGATGATCAGCGCGTTCATCGCCGCGTCGGCGTAGACCGTGCCGCCCTGCGCGAGCGCGACCTCCTCGTTCTCCTGCGACGGGCCGAAATCGGGAGCCGTTCCCATGCCCCCGCCGCCCTGCGCGGAGCCGCCCGTGTAGTCGGACGAACCCGCCGACAGCCCTCCCGCGGCGGTGGGACGCGCGCCGCCGGCGGCGGCACGTCCCAGGCTCTGGCCCGCCGCCTCGGGCAGCGAGCCGCTGCCCGACGAGCCGGCGCCGCCGGCCGCGAGCACTCCGCGCAGCACCCTGGCCAGTGCCGGGGCGGTGGCGTTGTGCAGGTACACCACATGGATGTCCTGGTCATCGGGCGACGGGCGGTCGAGCTTGTGGATCATCTCCTCGATCTGCACCAGTTGCGCGCCGTTGCTGGCACGCACGATCAGCGAGTTGCTGGACGAGTCGGCGAGCACCACCGCGCGCATGCCGTTGGCCGAAGCCAGCAGCCCGGGCGCGCCCACGCGCGGCGCCCCCTGCGGGGTGCCGCTGGAGCCCTGCAGCGCGATGAGCTTTTCCAGCGTCGGCGCCAGTTCGGTGGCTACCGCGTAGTGCAGCGGGACGATGTCGACCTCGCTGCCGGTGGGCACGTCCAGACCGGCGATGATGCGCGCCAGTCGCCGCAGGTTGTCGGCGTAGTCGGTGATGACCAGCGCATTGCTTCCCGGGTCGACGTTGATGGTGTTGTTCGGCGAAATCAACGGCCTGAGCACCGGCAGCAGGTTGCTCGCTGCCTGGTTGCGCAGATCGAACACCTGGGTGACGATCTGGTCGCCATGGCCCGGGATGCGCGTCGGGGCGTTGCCCACGCCGACCGGGGTGGTCTGCAAGCGCGCGTCGGCCTCGGGAACGACCTTGTACACCCCATCGTGCGCGACCACCGCGTAGCCGGCCAGGCGCAGCTGGGTCAACAAGGCCTGGTAGACCTTCTCGGGGGGAACGGGGGTCTTGAATTGCAGCGAGATCTGGCCCTTGACCCTGGGGTCGATGATGAAGTTGCGCCCGGTGGCCGCGGCGACCGCCTGCACCGCGCTGCCGATCTCGGCGTGCACCAGGTCGATGGTCATCGGCGTGCGCGCCTGCGCGGGCGCGGCCACCGCGGCCAGCGGCGCGGCGCCCAGCGCGCAGCTGAGCAGGCAGGCGAACACCCGGCTCGGGCTGCGGGTGCGGCCAAGCGGGCGGCTGCGGAGGAGGGTGGCGGTCATGGAGTGGGGTCCCAGGGGATCACAAGGCGATGCGTACATGGTCGCCCTGCGGCTGGCCGAGCAGGCCCAGCAGCGTGGCCAGTTCCTGTTCGCGCCCGGCGGCGGCGCGGGCGATGCCGGAGAACTGCAGGCGGTCGCCATTCCAGACGCCGTCGCCGCTGAGCAGCAACGAGCCTGACAGGGTGCGCAGGCTGAGCGCGGTGGTCGCGCCGGCGCCCTGCAGCAGCAGGCGGTAGCTGCCCAGCGGCGACACCGTGCTCAGCCGCGAACTCATCGCCAGCGCGTCCACGCGCAGCGTGCCCGCGACGTCGAGCCGGCCGGCGCTGGAGCGCAGCCTGGCGCCGCGCAGATCGAGCCGGACCAGGCCGCGAGGCGCCAGGGTGTTCCAGGGCGTACCCAGACCCTGCAGCAGCACCGCGGGCAGGCTGGCCTGCCACGGCTGTTCACCGACCTGGCGCAGGCTCCAGCCGCCGACGCCGGCGCGCGCCTGCAGCCGCAGCGGCTGCTCGGCCAGGCGCGGCCAGCTCAGCCGCAGCTGCAGCGCGCCGCGCCACAGCTGGCGCAGCCCGATGTCCCAGTGCACGGTGCCCGGCAGCACGCTGGCGCTGCGGCCTTGCACTCCCGCGCTGAGCACGATGCGCGCCGATCCGTCCAGCCAGTCGCCGCGGGAATCGCACAGCAGCAGCCGATGCGCCGACGCGCCGGCGACCGCGCGGGCGATCCAGCTCGCCGGCGCATGCGCCAGCACCGCCCAGGCGGCGCCCAGCAGCAACGCGGCCCAGCCCGGCCAGCGGGCCGCTCGCGGCTTGCCGCGCGTGGTCGACGGCCGCGACGCCCAGGCGCTCATCGCTGCGCCTGCGCGGAGTTCGCGGCGGCCTGCAACTGCAGGCTGCCAGACAGGGCGCCGTGGCCGTCGAGCCGCAGCTTGGCCGTGCTCACCTGCAGGCCCCAGTCGCGGCGCGCGGTGCGCGCCAGCTCGGCCAGGTCCGGCGCGGGCAGGCCGTGCAGCTCGACGTTCACCGCTCCGGGCAGGGCCACGACCTGGGCCTGGCTGCCGCGCTGCTGCAGCCATTGCCGCAGCGCGCCGGCCGGATCGTCGGTCTGCGCGTGGCGAGCCGGCAGCGCAGCCAGCCTGGCGAGTTCATCGGCCTGGGCTTGCGCCTGGGCCAGCGCGGCGCGCAGCTGCTGGATGCGCCCCGGAGCCTGCGCCTCGACGCGCAGCGCCGGGCGCAGCAACACCAGCCACAGCACGGCGCCACCCACCACCAGCAGCGCGGCAGCGACCATGCGCCGCTCGCGGCTCGACATCGCGGCCCAGCGCGCCGCCGCGGCCGCTGAAAGCGGCGCCAGACGGGAAGGCCTGCGCGCGCGGGGGGCCAGGGCCATGGTCGGTTCCGGCTCAGCCGGCCGCCTGCAGGCGCAGCGTGTCGCCGCTGACGCTGCACGACAGGTCGCGCGCCTGGCAGCGCATCGCGGCCGGCTGGGCCAGGCCCGGTGCCAGCCGCAGGTCCAGCCGGCCGCGGGCGAAGTCCAGCGCGACAGGCCGGGCGCCGCCGAGCACCCGGACCGCTTCGCCCATCATCACCTCCAGGCCGTCGCCGGTCGGCTCTCCCACCCGCTGGCGCGCCTGGTCGAGCGCGCGATTCATCTGCAGCGTCGGGTCGAGCACCGCCGGCTCGCCCGGCAGCGCCTGCGAGACGGTGGCCTGCAGCTGCGCCTCGAGTCGGGCGCGCTCGCGGCTGAGCTGCAGCGCGTGCAGGTTCAGCCCGAGCAGCTGCAGCCCGGCCAACAGGCCGGCGAGCCAGGTCGCGCGCCGCCACTGCGGGCTGGCCAGCTGTTCGCGCAGCGTGCCCCACAGGCGTTGCGCCGCCGCGCGCGGCGCGAGTTCGAACTGGCGCAGGTCCCAGGGCGAGTCGGCGGCGCGCGCCAGCCACTGCGCACGGTCGCAGGGCTGCAGCGCGATGTCGTCGCCGAACCAGCGCCTGGCCAGGTCTTCCAGCCCCGGTTCGACCAGCAGGCGGGCCGGCGCGGCCGGGCAGGCCGAGGCATCGGCGTCGGCCTGCAGATGCAACCAGGCCGCCTCGCCGGCGGCATCGCGCCACAGCAGCCGCAGGGTCTGTCCCTGCAGGCGCTGCAGGCAGGCCCAGCCCGGTTCGAGCAGCGCGGCCTCGGGGACCACGCGCGCGACTTCGCGTCCGGCCTGCTCGAGCTGCGCCAGCGACTGCCGCAGCGCCGAGCGCTCGCAGCAGGCGACCCAGCGCAGGCTGCCGTCGGCTTCGCGCGGGCCGGCAGCCAGGTGCTGCAGCGCCCAGTCACCGAGCAGCCGGTCCTCGAGCGCGCCGGCCAGCGCGGCCTGCAGCCTGGAAGCCGGCATGGCCGGCAACTGGACCGCGAGCAGGCTCGAATGCTCGGCGGGCCACACCCCGATGCTTTGCGCGGCCCTGGGCAACAGCGCGAGCTGCGCCTGGCCCACTTCGCCCGGCGGCACGCTGGCCTCGAGGCGCAAGTAGGACACGGTGCCGGGCTTGAGGCCGACGGGAAGGCAAAAAACCAGGCGAATCATGCGCGGGGATTGTACGGAGCAGGCCCGAGGATTGAGGGGCTTCACCCGGCATGTTCTAGGGGTTGATGCAACATAGCCGCGACTTTCATGAAGGCTTCATGGTTTGTGCTCATGCTGTGGCGCCTTCTCAGCCGCGCGCAGCGGCATCGGCCAGCCAGGGGGCCACGCGTTGCATGCGCACGACCTGGCTGAGGGCACCGATGCGCTGGATCAATGCGCGCTCGGCGTATTCGAAATGATCGATGCGTATCCTCGCGACGGCGTCGAAGTAGTTGCTGGACACGCCGACCAGCGAAGGGTCGATCGGCGCCGGGGTGGCGGTCTGCAGCGCCTGTGTCACCTGCTGGAGGTTCTCGAAGTGGTGGTGGCTGCGCTGCGCGACCAGCCGCGCAGCCTGGTCGGCGCCGATCCCCAGCACCGCGGCCAGCACCTGCGGGCTGGCCGTGTTGACATTCACCGGCGTGGGCTGCGGCAGCACCGTGGCCACGGCAGCCAGCCGGGGCAGCGCCGCCGCCACCTGGGGCGATACCCGCGCCAGGTCCTGCAACTGGCGGATGGGCAGTTGCCGCGAACCCGGTGTCGTGGTCTCGGCGATGGCGTCGGCGACGGTCTGCGCCAGTTCGGGGTCGACCCCCACCGCCGAGCACAACTGGCGCAGCGCCTGCACCGCGGCGGGAACCGGCTTGCCGAACACCGCCAGGTCGGCCAGGTTGAAGCGGCTTTGCGCGTCCTCGATCCGCCCGGCCAGCCAGGCCTGGCCGAGCGCGCCTTGCTGGCCGGCGGCGAGGAAGCGCGTCAGATCGGATTCGGCCAGCGGAACCGCCCACGGTTGATCCAGAGCCACCACCTGGGAGTGCTGGGCGGCCTCGTTGAGGATCAGCCGCGCCCAGTCGAGGGCGCCGCGCAGCAGCCAGCGCGCCTGCTCGCTCTGGCGCGCAGCCTGCTCGCGCTGGATCGCTCCCCATTCGCGCCACATCATGCCGGCCACCATCACGGCTGCCAGCGCGGCCAGCAGCAGCGCGGTGATCAGCGCGGCTCCGCGCTGCGCGCGCCGGCCGCGGCTCATTGACGCGCCTCCAGCAGGAATTCGCGCTCCAGCGGGCCGCGCAGCGAGCCGCCGACGAGTCGCAGGTCCAGGCGCAGCCCGGCGGGGGTGCGCAGCAGCGCCAGCAGCGGGTTGCCGGCGCCGGTCTTGCCGTCGGCGGCGGTGTAGGGGTTCACCCAGGCTCCCGACTGGCGCTGCAGGCCGGTGCCGGCGTAGCGGAACACCAGCACCTTCATCGAAGCGACATGGTCGAGCATGGGGATCGCCCGGCCCGCCGGCGCCACCAGGGCCTGCAGCAGCGGCCCGGCCGATGCGGCGCCGGCGCTGGCCCAGCGCACCAGGCTGCCGTCGCGCAGGCCCCAGCGCACGACCTGCAGCGCGCCGGCCTGGGCGGGCAGCGCGCCTCCGGCCCAGGCGCGCAGGTCGGCCCCCAACGGCTGTTCGACGCGGCGCACGATCAGCAGGTCGCCATTGCCGGCCAGGCTGACCGCGGCCAGCTGGCTGCCGCCATCGACCGCCGAACCCAGGTCGGCGCTCATCTGCTGCATCGCCAGCTGCAAGCGGGTGGCCGCGTGCATCCCGGCCTCGATGTCGCCGCGCGAGCGCGACACGCTGTCCAGACCGCGCCAGCCCAGTGCCGCGACGATGGCCATCACGAAAGCCGCCACCAGCATTTCCAGCAGCGTGAAGCCGCGCTGCGCACGCGGCGGGCGCAGCCGGGCCCTGGGGGCGGTCGAAGCCAGCAGGCGCAGGGCCGCCCCAAGCTTGCTGGCCCCCCTCGGGGGGTGGGCCGGGCGCAGCCGGGCCCTGGGGGCGGTCGAAGCCAGCAGGCGCAGGGCCGCCCCAAGCTTGCTGGCCCCCCTCGGGGGGTGGGCCGGGCGCAGCACGGCCCTGGGGGCGGTCATCATTGATTCCATGCGATGGCCACGACCTTCCAGGCGGCCCAGCCCGAGGCGTCGAGCACCCGCAGGTCGATGCGACGGAAATTGGGGTTGGGCGTCGGACGCACGTCGACATGCAGCGTGAAGTCGACTCCGCCCTCGCTGCAGCTGGACACGCTGTTGCCGACCGCGACGAAGTTCTGGCGCAGCCGCTGCTCGACCAAGTAGTTCTGCGCGCATTGCTCGGCCAGCACCGAGTTGCGGTAGCGCCCGGCATCATCCTGCAGCGCCCCCGACGCGCGCAGCGCGGCCAGCAGTGCCAGCGAGACCACGGCCAGCGCGACCAGCACCTCCAGCAGCGTGAAGCCCGCGTCGCGGGGTGCGCGCACGGCTTGCGGGGCGGCGGTCATCGCACCTTCAGCGCTGCTGCTCGACGTGGAAAGGCTGCGCGCCGTCGCTGCTGACGGTCAGCCGCAGCCTGCCGGTTTCGATGCGCACCTGCATCGGCCGCGAAACCGGCTCCGAGCCGAACACCAGCCAGCCCGGCGCAGCGTCCAGCGCGCCGCCCCCTCCGAGCACCTGGACCCGCACCGGGCCGGCGTACCAACTGGCCGCGGCCGGGCGCGGGCGGTAGTCGCCGGGGACCTCGCCGTCGAGCCAGTACCAGGAGCGGGCCACCAGCGGAGGCTGGTCCAGTGGAACCCAGCCGCGCGGCGATGGCCGCAGGAAGTCGTAGCCTTCGCGCCCGGCCGCCCAGGCCACCGGCATGGACAGCGCCGCCGCCTGCTCGCGCGCGGTGTCCAGCAGCGCGGCCAGTCGCTGCGCCTCGGTGCGGGCACCCTCGTCCCCGCTACTCGGCAGCGCCAGCGCGACCAGGCCGGTGAGCAGGGCCATCACCACCAGGGTGACCAGGATCTCCAGCAGGGTGAAGCCCGCATCGGCGGCCGGCGGCCGATGCGCGGCGCGCGCGCTATTGCCAGCTGCCGATGTCGGCATTCGAACCCTCGCCTCCGGGCTTGCCATCGGCGCCGTAGCTGAACACGTCGACCGGCCCCTTGATTCCCGGGTTCAGGTACTGGTAGGAGCGACCCCAGGGATCGGCGGGAAGCTTGTCCAGGTAGGGCTTCCAGTTGCCGGGGACCGGAGGCGTGTCCGGCTTGACCACCAGAGCCTGCAGGCCCTGCTGCTGGGTCGGATAGAAGCCGTTGTCCAGCTTGTAGAGCTTTAACGCCTGCATGATGGTGCCTATATCGGTTTTTGCCGCGGTGACCCGCGCCTCGTCGGTACGACCGATGATGTTGGGCACGATCAGCGCCGCCAGCACCCCCATGATCACCAGCACCACCATCAGTTCGATGAGGGTGAAGCCGCGTTGGCGGTCGGGGCTTTTCACTGGAATATTCAAGGCTTGCATGCGTGTGCTCGTCTTGCGGGGACCGGGGTGCGCGGCTGGCCGCAGGCTTCGCGGCGATCGGCATGCACCGATAATACGGGGGCCATGCGACCCTTTTCCGATCTCCGACGCCAGCGTGCGACGCGCGCCGCCGACCCCGCCGATGCGCTGCTGGCGCAGCGGCGCTGGGCCGTCGCGGCGTACGGGGTGCGGCTGGCGCTGCTGTTCGGCTGCGCCGAGGTCGCTGTGCACTGGAGCCTGCGGCTGCTGGCGCGGCCGCTGCCGGTGCCGCCCGGCGCGCTGCAGGCCGGGGCCGACGCGGTCGACGCGCTGGCCGCCGAGTCCTCGCAGTTGCTGGGCGCGCCGGCCGTGCGCCAGCCCGCGCAGGCGCCTGGGCGCCTGCGGCTGTACGGGGTGATCGGCGGTGGCCGCAGCGCGGGCGCGGCGCTGATCGGTGTCGACGGCAAGCCGCCGCGGGCCTTCGCGGTCGGCGCGAGCATCGAGCCGGGGGTGCGCCTGGTCTCCACGGCATTCGGTCGCGCGGAAATCGAGCAGCAGGGGCGCAGGGTGGTGCTGTCCAGCCGGCCCGGCGAGGCCGCGCCGGCGCTGC
Organism: Pseudomonadota bacterium; assembly: GCA_021845505.1. Lineage (GTDB taxonomy): Bacteria > Pseudomonadota > Gammaproteobacteria > Burkholderiales > Burkholderiaceae_C > Thiomonas_A. The sequence goes on from JAJZVU010000056.1 coordinate 17,987, forward strand.
CGGGTCCGGCTCCCGTCCCGGCCTTCCAGCTGGCGCCGCCCGGCGTGCCCGAACAGGTGCCGCCGCGGCCGTACACCCAGGCCCAGTGAGGGCGTCCGCGCGCGGCGCGGCCTTGCCCGCACGCCGCGTCAGAGGAACAGGCGCACCACCGGGTTGTGGGTTTCCTCGACATGCGAATAGCCCAGGGACGCGAGAAACGCAGCGAAGCGCTTGCGATCCACCGGCGGCACCTGGATTCCCACCAGCACCCTTCCGCTGTCGCCACCCTGGTTGCGATAGTGGAACAGGCTGATGTTCCACTCGGGCTTGAGGTGTTCGAGGAAGCGCATCAGCGCGCCGGGGCGCTCGGGAAAATCGAAGCGCAGCAGCCTTTCGTGCAACGGCGCGCTGTCGCTGGCGCGCGGCGCGCGACCGCCGACCAGGTGGCGCACATGCTGCTTGGCCAGTTCGTCCTCGCTGAGGTCCAGCGTGGCATAGCCGGCACGTCCCAGGTGGCCCGCGATGCGGCGCGCGTCGTCGCGGCTGCTGATCG
>JAJZVU010000078.1 GCA_021845505.1 Pseudomonadota bacterium
CGCGAAGCCCTTGCCGTGGTCGCCGGCGCGCGCGGCCTCGATGGCCGCGTTCAGCGCCAGCATGTTGGTCTGGTAGGCGATGTCGTCGATGATGGAAATGCGCTCGGCGATCGCCCGCATTGCCTCGACGCTCTGCTCCACCGCGGCCGCGCCTTCGCGCGCCTGCTTGGCCGCGTCCTCGGCGATGGCGTCGGTCTGGCGCGCGTTGTCCGAGCTCTGCTGGATCGACGACGAGGCCTGCTCGACGGTGGCCGAGGTCTGCTCGACCGTCGCCGCCTGCTCCGACGTGGCCTGCGACAGGCCCTGCGCGGTGGCCGACACCTGCCGCGCCGAGGTCTCGATGCCCTCGGAGGCGCGCGCCACCGAGACGATGGTCTGCGTGAAGCGCGCCACCATCGACTGCGCCGAACGCAGGATGGCGCTGATCTCGTCATGGCCGCCGGCCTGGAACTGCACCCTCAGGTCGCCGTTCTCCAGGTGGCTGAACACCTCTGTGCCGCGCTTCACGTTGCGACCGATGTCACGCACGATCATCACCGCCAGCACGAGCAGCAGCAGCACCATGGCGGCCGAGATGACGATGCCGCCGACGCTCTGGTCCCACGCGGCGCCGTTGAGGTCGTCCACATAGGCTCCGGTGACGATGACCCAGTGCCACGGCTCGTAGGTGCCGACGTAGGCCACCTTGGGGTAGACCTGCGAGGTCGCGCCGCCGCCGGCCCTGGGCTTGGGGAACTGGTAGTCGACGTAGCCGCTGCCGCCGCGCGCCACCAGCGCGACCGCCGAGAACAGGTTGAGCCTGCCATCCGTCTTCACCGCCGGCTGCCCGGAGACGGCATAGGCGGTCGCGGTATCGAATTTCTTCGCGTCCAGCAGCTTGCCGTCGAGCTGCGGCAGGATCGGATGCATCAGCATCGTCGGGTACGGGTACTGGTCGGTGTTGATGCTGAAGTAGCCGTCGTGGCCGTAGCGCATCACCTTGACCGCGGCCAGCGCCGCGGCCTGCGCCTGCGCCTGCGTCATCGTGCCCTGCCGCGCCTGGTCGGCGAAGTACTTCACGGTACCCAGCGCCGTCTGCGTGGCGTTGCGAAGCATGACTTCGCGCTCGTGCAGCAGCGCGACGCGGCCCTGGCGCACGTCGAGCAGCGTGAGGACGCTCATCGCAACGATGAACAACGCGGCGAGAAACACAAAGCCGCGACGAATGTCTAAGATGAAGAGGCGACGCATGGCGTGGGCGAACGAGTGTTGTCGGCGGTGCGTGCTGCAGCACGAATGCGGCGACCGGCCGAAATCGGCAGTTTAATTCCCGCTTCCCACGCCGCGAGCGCTTGAATCCTCAACCGCGCCACCGTCCCCTGGAGTCCCGCCGATGCCTACCGTCCCCGCCGCGCCGGTGCAGATCCTCGAGGCCCAGTCGACCGTGCTCGGCGAAGGCATGCCGATCGCGCGCGCGCTGCCGAGCCGGCATCGCAGGATGGTCGGCGCGTGGTGCTTCCTCGACCACTTCGGTCCGGTCGACGTGGCGCAGGGCTCGGGCATGCGCGTCGGGCCGCACCCGCATATCGGCCTGCAGACCGTCACCTGGCTGGTCGAGGGCGAGGTGCTGCACCGCGACAGCCTGGGCACGGTGCAGCGCATCCGCCCCGGGCAGCTCAACCTGATGACCGCGGGGCGCGGGATCTCGCATTCGGAGGAATCGCCGCAGCAGCGGCCCGCGCGCCTGCACGGCGCGCAGCTGTGGATCGCGCTGCCCGCGTCGCGACGCGACTGCGAGCCGGCGTTCCAGCACCTGCCGGAGCTGCCCCGGCTGCGGCACCAGGGCCTCACGCTGAGCGTGCTGGCGGGCGAGTTCCTGGGCGAACGCTCGCCGGCCGACGTGCACACGCCGCTGCTCGGCCTGGAACTGCTGGCCGACTCCGCCACGCAGGCGACGCTGGCGCTGCGCGGCGATTTCGAGCATGCGGTGATGATGCTCGAGCACGAGGCGGTTCTCGACGGACAGGCGCTGGCGCCGGGCCGGCTGCTGGTCCTGCCCGCGGGCCGCGACAGCCTGCAACTGCGCACCGACGGCGCCGCGCGCTGCCTGCTGCTGGGCGGCGAACCCTTCGCCGAGTCGATGCGCATGTGGTGGAACTTCGTCGCCCGCACCCCGGAGGAATTGCGCAAGGCCAGCGAGGACTGGAACGCGCAGGCCGACTACTTCGGCCGGGTGCGCGGCTATGACGGCCCATGGCTGCGCGCTCCGCTGCCCCCGGGCTGAAGCTCCGGGCAGCCACCGCCGCGCCCGCCCATGCTGTTCCGGCTCGCCGCCACGCTGGTGCTGCTGCTGCACCTGGGCTTCATCGTGTTCGTCATGCTCGGGGGACTGCTGGCCTGGCGCAGGCGCTGGATCGCCGCGCTGCATCTGCCGGCGGCGGCCTGGGGCTGCTGGGTCGAGCTCAGCGGCGTCGTGTGCCCGCTGACCCTGCTGGAGAACCTGCTGCGCCGCCGCGCCGGACAGGCCGGCTACACGCAAGGCTTCGTCGAGCATTACCTGCTGGCGCTGATCTACCCGCACGGCCTGACCCGCGGCGTCCAGTTCGCACTGGCGGCGCTGGTGCTGGGGGTCAACGCCGCGGTCTATGCCGCGCTGCTGCGCCATTGGCGCGCACGGCGCTGAGCGTGGCGCAGCTGCCTGCGCGCGGCTGCATCCGGTCGGGCATGCCCGACGTACTGGCTGCATGCCGCGCCCCCGGAACCCGGACAATTCCCTTGCGCCATGCAAGGGAATTGTCCGGGTTATTTGTTTTTGTCCTGGACGAATTGCATGATTGTCCATGTAAACCTCAACGGCCCCATGTCCATGAAACCCTCGCTGCCCTTCGCCGCCACCGTGCTCGCCCTGCTGTTCGGTCTGGGAGCCGGCACGGCCCACGCCGCCCCCGGCTCCCCTGCCGCGACGACCGTCGCGCACCCGGCCTCGGCCACCTGCCCGGCGCTGCTGGACCACCGCTTCGACGACCTGCAGACCGGCAAGCCGGTGGACCTGTGCCAGTACCGCGGCAAGGTGGTGATCGTGGTCAACACCGCCAGCTTCTGCGGCTTCGCGCCGCAGCTCGGGCAGCTCGAGGCGCTCTATCGCAAGTACGGGCGCGACGGGCTGGTGGTGCTGGGATTTCCGTCGGACGACTTCCACCAGGAGTTCGACAACCCGCTGCGCATCGTCCCGTACAGCCGCAAGCACTACCAGGTGAGCTTTCCGCTGTTCAACGTCTCCCACGTCACGGAGCCGCACCCGAACCCGCTGTACGAGCAGCTGATCCTGGCCA
>JAJZVU010000057.1 GCA_021845505.1 Pseudomonadota bacterium
CGGGGGGCGCGGCGCGCAGCGCCGGGGGGCTCAACCACGCAGCCGGGCCGCGCACGGCCGCCCCGAAGCGGCCCGGCCAGCCCCCCCGGGGGGCGCGGCGCGCAGCGCCGGGGGGCCCAACCATTTACGGGGGGCTCAACCTTCCCTATTTATTCAGTTCCCGCATCGCCCGCGCCAGCCCGTCCAGGGTCATCGGGAACATGCGGCCGCCGAACAGGTCGCGGATCAGCTCGATCGAGCGGTGGTAGCGCCAGGATTCGGCCGGGGTCGGGTTGAGCCAGGCCGCGCGGCGCCAGGTCTGCTGCAGGCGCTGCAGCCAGACGGCACCAGGCTCGCGGTTGACGAACTCCAGCGCGCCGCCCGGCTGGGTGATCTCGTAGGGGCTCATCGTCGCGTCGCCGACCACCACCACCTTGTAGTCGTCGCCGTACTTGTGCATCAGGTCGAGCAGCGGCAGGCGCTCGACATGCCGCCTGCGGTTGTCGGTCCAGACGAAGTCGTAGAGGCAGTTGTGGAAATAGAAGGCCTGCAGGTGCTTGAACTCGCTGCGCGCCGCCGAGAACAGCTCCTCGCAGACCCGGATGTGGTCGTCCATCGACCCGCCGACGTCGAGGAACAGCAGCACCTTCACCCGGTTGTGGCGCTCGGCGCGCATGTGCAGGTCCAGCCAGCCTGCGTTGCGCGCGGTGCCGCCGATGGTGCCTTCCAGGTCGAGTTCGTCGGCCGCCCCCTCGCGGGCGAAGCGCCGCAGCCGGCGCAGCGCGACCTTGATGTTGCGCGTGCCGAGCTCGACCTGGTCGTCCAGGTTGCTGAACTCGCGCCGCTCCCAGACCTTGACCGCGGTGCGGTTGCCGGCCGACGGGCCGCCGACGCGCACCCCTTCCGGGTGGTAGCCCGAGTGCCCGAAGGGGCTGCTGCCGCCGCTGCCGACCCAGCGGCTGCCTCCGGCATGGCGGCCCTTCTGCTCCTGCAGCCGCTTGGCGAATTCCTCCATCAGCTTGTCCCAGCCGAGTTTCTCCAGGCGCGCCCGCTGCTCCTGCGACAGGTGCCGGCGTATCGACAGGCGCATCCATTCCTCGGGCAGATCGGGCTGCAGCCCGGGGATCTGCTGCACACCGCGGAAATACTGGCCGAAGGCCACGTCGAAGCGGTCGTAGAGCGATTCGTCCTTGATCAGGAGCGCCCGCGACAGGCTGTAGAACTCGTCGATCGAATTCCCGATCACCCGCTCGCGCAGAGCCTGCAGCAGGTTCAGGTACTCGCGAGTCGACACCTTCAGGCCGCTGTCGCGCAGGTGCAGGAAGAAATCGATCAGCATGGCCTCGCCCGGCAAGCCCTCGCCCGCCGCGCCCTCAGCGGTTGTGGCGCGCCATGAACACCAGGCGCTCGAACAGGTGCACGTCCTGCTCGTTCTTCAGCAACGCACCGTGCAGCGGCGGCACCACCACCTTGTGGTCGCTGCTGTGCAGCGCCTCGGGGCCGATGTCCTCGGCCAGCAGCAGCTTGAGCCAGTCCAGCAGCTCGGAGGTCGAGGGCTTCTTCTTCAGCCCCGGCACCTCGCGCAGGCCGAAGAAAACCTCCAGCGCCTCGCGCAGCAGGTCCTTGCGCAGCCCCGGAAAGTGCACGTCGACGATGCGGGACATGGTCTCGCGGTCGGGGAACTGGATGTAGTGGAAAAAGCAGCGCCGCAGGAAGGCGTCGGGCAGTTCCTTTTCGTTGTTGGAGGTGATGAACACCAGCGGTCGCCGGACCGCGCGGATGGTCTGGCGGGTTTCGTAGCAGTGGAATTCCATGCGGTCGAGTTCGCGCAGCAGGTCGTTCGGGAACTCGATGTCGGCCTTGTCGATCTCGTCGATCAGGATCACGCACGGGCTTTCCATCTCGAAGGCCTGCCAGAGCACGCCCTTGACGATGTAGTTGGCGATCTCGTGGACCCTGGAGTCGCCCAGCTGGGAATCGCGCAGGCGCGACACCGCGTCGTATTCGTACAGCCCCTGCTGCGCCTTGGTCGTCGACTTGACATGCCATTGCAGCAGCGGCAGGCCGAGCGCCTGCGCCACCTGTTCGGCCAGCATGGTCTTGCCGGTCCCCGGCTCGCCCTTGACCAGCAGCGGCCGTTGCAGGGTGATCGCCGCATTGACGGCGATCTGCAGGTCGGGGGTCGCGACGTATTCGGAACTTCCTTCGAAACGCAAGGTCATGCAAGGCTCTCCTGGAGACGACTCGCGGCCCGCGGGCGCGCCGGCGTATTGTGCACCGCGGGCGACGCCGCTGCCCGCTGTCGTGCACCGCGGGCGACGCCGCCGCCCGGCGCAGCGGACTCAGGCCGCCGCTTGCACGAACCCCTGCAGCAGCTTGTGGGCATGGATCCCGAGTTCGGCCACCGCGTAGCCGCCCTCGAAGGTGAACAGCGTGGGCAGCCCGGCGCGCGCCAGCAGCGAGCCGATCTGCGGGTAATCGTCGCGTTGCAGAGCGAAGCCGCAGATCGGGTCGCCGGCGAAGGTGTCCAGCCCCATCGGCACGACCAGCGCCTCGGCGCCGAAGGAGCGCACCCGCTGCAGACCCTGGAGCAGCGCCTCGCGCCAGGCCGCGATGCCGCTGCCGCGCGGCAACGGCAGGTTGAGGTTGCAGTCCAGCCCGGAGTCGGCGCCGCGTTCGTCGGCAAAGCCCAGGAAGAAGGGATATTCGGTCTGCGGGTCGCCGTGGATCGACACGGTCAGCACGTCGGCGCGCCGATAGAAGATGGTCTGGGTGCCGTTTCCGTGGTGGTAGTCGATGTCCAGCACCGCCACCCGCCGGCAACCCCCGTCGCACAGCGCCTGCGCTGCCAGCGCGGCGTTGTTGACAAAGCAATAGCCGCCGAAATAGTCCGGCCCGGCGTGATGCCCGGGCGGGCGGGTCAGCGCAAAGGCGGAGCGCCCGCCGGCCAGCAGTTCGCGCGCTGCGGCCAGCGCGCAGGCGGCGCCGGCACGCGCCGCGACCCAGGTGCCGCGGGTCAGCGGGGTGCCCGAGTCGAAGGCGTGCATTCCCAGGCGTGCCGCGAAATGGCGGGTCGGGGCGTCGCCGCGAAAGGCGTCGGCGCGCGCGAGCGGCCACACCGAAGGCAGGGCGTCGCGCCCGGCGTTCCCGGGGTCGAGCTCGACCCAGGACGCCCAGGCCCGCTGCAGGAACTCCAGGTAGGCGGGGGTGTGCACCCGCTGCAGCGCATGCTGCAGCGCCGCATCGTCGACCTCGGGCTCGCGCAGCGCGCCCAGCGGATGCCGGCGCAGCGCGTCCAGCACGTATTCCAGGCGCTGCGGCACTTCGTGGCTGTCGACCATCCGGCCGCGGAACATTTCCTGCCGCGCTGCGTGGGCGGCGTGCAGCGGATTGTGGAAGATCTGCATGTCCGGCAGATTATCCACGGCCTGCTGCGGGCTCGCGTCAGCGCGGGCCGCGCACATCGATGTGCAGCCGCCCGAGCAGCGGCGTGAGGTCGAACAGCCTGTGCGCCAGCAGGCTGCCCACCCGGCCGTCGCTTTGCCAGCGCCCGCTCACCGCCAGCAGCCGCGCCTGCAGCAGCACCTGGCGCTGGCGCTGGCGCAGGTCCTTCCAGCAGATCACCTGCACCACCCCGGTTTCGTCCTCCAGCGACACGAAGGTGGTGCCGCGCGCGGTTTCCGGCTGCTGGCGCAGCGTGACCAGGCCGCAGGCGCGCGCCGGCGCGCCATCGGGCAGCGCGGCCAACTGGCGCGCCGCAAGCCAGCGCGGCCCGAGTCGCGGCCGCAGCAGGTCCAGCGGATGGCGGCGCAGGCTGAGCCCTGTCGCGGCGTGATCGAACACCACGTCCTCTCCTTCGGAAGGGGGATCGAACTGCAGTTGCGGCTCGTCGGTGGTGGCGGCGCGCAGCAGCGGCGGCAGCGCATGCACCGCGGCGGCCTGCCAGACCTGCTGCCGGCGGTGCCCGGCCAGGCCGCGCAGCGCATCGGCGGCGGCCAGCAGGCGCATGTCGGCCGCGCCCAGCGCGGCGCGCTGCGCCAATTCCTGCACATCGGCGAAGGCGCCGTCGCACCGCGCCCGCACCAGGCGCTGCGCAGCCTGCTGCGCCAGGCCGCGCAGCAGGCGCAACCCCAGGCGCACCGCACCGTCCTCCAGGATGCAGTCCCACTGGCTGGCGCGGACATCGACGGGCAGCACCCGCACCCCATGGCGGCGCGCGTCCTGCACCAGTTGCGAGGGCGTGTAGAAGCCCAGCGGCTGGCTGTTGAGCATCGCAGCCAGGAACTCGGCAGGATGGTGGCATTTGATCCAGGCGCTCGCGTAGACCAGCAGCGCGAACGATGCGGCATGGCTTTCCGGAAAGCCGTATTCGGAAAACCCCTGGATCTGGGCGAAGATCTGCTGGGCGAACTCGGGGTCGTAGCCGCGCTCGACCATGCCGTCGACCAGGCGCTGCTTCCACAATTGCAGCGAACCCTTGCGCCGCCATGCGGCCATCGCCCGCCGCAGTCCGTCGGCCTGGCCGGGGCTGAAGCCGGCGGCCAGCATGCTGATCTGCATCACCTGCTCCTGGAACACCGGCACCCCCAGGGTGCGCTGCAGCGCCTGGCGCAGCTCGGGCCCGGGGTAGTGCACCGGCTCCAGGCCCTGGCGGCGCCGCAGGTAGGGATGCACCATGCCCCCCTGGATCGGCCCCGGTCGCACGATCGCCACCTCGACCACCAGGTCGTAGAAACAGCGCGGCGCGAGCCTGGGGAGCATGTTCTGCTGCGCCCGCGACTCCACCTGGAACACCCCGACCGAGTCGGCGGCGCACAGCATGTCGTAGGTCGCTGCGTCCTCGGCCGGGATGTGCTGCAGCGTGAAAGGACTGCCGCGGCTTGCGGAGATCAACTGCAGGGACTTGCCGAGGGCCGTCAACATGCCCAGCGCCAGGATGTCCACCTTGAGCATGCCCATCGCGTCCAGGTCGTCCTTGTCCCATTCGATGACCGTGCGACCGGGCATCGCGGCGTTCTCGATCGGCACCAGTTCGTGCAGGGGATCCTGGGTGAGCACCAGGCCGCCGCTGTGCTGCGACAGGTGGCGCGGAAAACCCAGCAGCTGCCTGACCAGGCCCATCCACTGCCGCACCCCGAGGTCGTCCGGATCCAGCCCGACTTCGCGCAGGCGTTCGGCGGCGACCTGCCGGCCGTCCCACCAATGCACATTGCGCGCCAGGCTCTCGACCACCTCGGCGGCGTAGCCCAGCGCCTTGCCGACGTCGCGGATGGCGCTGCGTGCGCGGTAGGTGATCACACTGGCCGTCAGCGCCGCGCGTTCGCGGCCGTACTTGGCGTACAGGTACTGGATCACCTCCTCGCGCCGCCGGTGCTCGAAGTCGATGTCGATGTCCGGGGGTTCGTTGCGTTCGCGACTGATGAAACGCTCGAACAGCACCTGCATGCGCGCCGGATCGACCTCGGTCACCCCCAGGCACCAGCAGACCACGCTGTTGGCCGCCGAGCCCCGTCCCTGGCACAGGATGCCGCGCCCCCGCGCGAAGTCGACGATGTCGTCGACGGTGAGGAAATAATGCGCATAGCCGAGTTCGCGGATCAGCGCGAGTTCGTGCTCGATGAGATCGCGCATCGCCGCATCGACGCCTTGCGGCCAGCGGCGCAGCGCTCCTTCGTAGACCCGCCGACGCAGGTGGTCGTCGGCGTCGACGCCCTCGGGAACCACTTCGCGCGGATAGTTGTAGCGCAGCTCGTCGAGCGAGAAGTGGCAACTCGCGGCCAGTTCGGCGCTGCGTTCGAGCCACTCGCGGGGGTAGCGCCGCAGCAGCCGCGGCACCTCCTGCAGACAGCGTTCGGCATTGGGCTGCAGCTCCAGGCCGCACTGCGCCAGCGGGCGGCGCAGGCGGATCGCGCACAGGGTGTCGTGCAGAGGCTGGCGCGCCGGCGCATGCATCTGCACGTCGGGACACGCCACCAGGCCGATCGCGCTGCGCCCGGACAACTGCCGCAGGCGCTGCATCCAGCGCCGGTCGTCCAGGCTGCGGTGCAGTTCCGCGCCCAGCCACAGCGATGCCCCGAAGGCCTCGCGCAACGCGCCGGCCCAGCGCAGCAGCGACGCATCGTCGGCACCGCGCGGCAGGCACGCCACCCCCAGGCCGCAGGCCTGTTCCAGCAGGCCCGCCAGGTCCAGGCGGTAGCTGCCCTTGGGCGCCTGCCGGCGCAGCGCGCTGATCAGGCGACACAGCGCGGCGTAATCCTGACGGTCGCGCGCCAGCAGCACCACCACGGCGCTGTGGCGGTCGTCCAGCCGGACCCGGAACTGGCTCCCCAGCAGCAGCTTCAATCCGGCCTGTCGCGCCGCCAGGTGGGCCCGCACCGCCGCGGCGAGGGAGCACTCGTCGGTCAGCGCCAGCGCGGCGTAGTCGAGTTCGCGGGCGCGCCGAACCAGTTCCTCGGCATGGCTGGCGCCGCGCAGGAAGCTGAAATTCGACATGCAGCGCAAGGCCGCATAGGCCGGCTGGGCAAGGGGATCGGCAGACATCGCGATGGGCACGCCCCGCGGCAAGGGAAAACGACCGTCCGCCGTGTCTCAGGCGAACACCCCGTGCACGAACCACCGCGGGGCGGCCGCCGGGTCGCGGCGATCGCGGAACACCCACAGCAAGCCGCAGCGCTCGCTCCCCGCCACCCAGTAGTCGCGCGCCAGATGGCGGGTGCCGCCGGCGGGATCGCGCTGCCACCAGCCGCCCTCGATGCGCTGCGGCCCCAGCAACAGCTGCAAGGGCCCATGCCATGTCGGGCGCCCGTGGCGGGTGGCCAGCGGCAGCGGCTCGGGCAGCAGGAACGCCGGGCGCGGGCCGGGCGCCGCAGCGCACCGCGGCGACGCCGCTGCGGGCTGCGGCGAGCCGAACTCGCGCCAGCGCTGCGCCCACTCCGGGCGGTGGTCGGGCAGCACCGCCCCCTGCAGCACCCGCTGCGCGCCCAGCCGCGCCGCCACCCGCTGCAGCGCCAGGGTCAGTTCGCGCGCCGAGCCGGCGTTCGCCCCGGGCTGCCGCGGCGCCCATTCCAGTCCGGCGTCGCAGGCGACGAGGGGCTGCATGTCCTGCAGCTCCAGGCGCAGTTCCAGCACCGGCGCCGGCAGCCGCAGGTGTCGCAGGTGCTCGCCGAGCAGGCGCGCCAGCTCGTCGGCATCGCGCAACGGCAGCGCGCTGCGCACCTGCAGGCAGCCATCGCCGGAGTGCTCGGCCAGGGTGTCGAAGCGCCAGCCCAGCAGCCAGGCGGTGGCGCCGGCCTGGCGCGCCGCCAGCCAACCCTGCAGCTGCAACAACAAGCGCCGCGCGGCGAACAACAGGGCCTGGGCATCGTCGACTCGTGCCGGCAGTTCCAGCCGCGCCTCGAAGCCCGGAGGCAGCGCGAACCAGGGGAGGTGCTCGGCCGCCTCGCCATAGGCCTGGTCCAGCTGCTGCAGCACCAGCGGGCCGCAACGACGCGCCAGCCCGGCGCGAGGCAGCCTGCGCACATCCCCCAGGCTGCGGCAGCCCAGGCGCTGCAGCAGCGGCGCCTGCTCGGCCAGCGCCCGCAGGCAGTGCAGCGGCAGGCGATCCAGCGCACGCGCGAGGTCGCGCGGCGGGGTGGCCGCGACCCCGCCGCGCGCCAGCGCCAGCGCGCCCTGGGCGGTGGCGGCCCAGGCCAGTGCGCGGGCGCCGAGTTCGACGGCCTGCGGCTGCAGGCGCCGGCGCAGGGCCGCCAGGCCGCCGAACAGCCTCAGGCTGGGCTCGAGCTCCAGCAGCACCGCCTGCTCCAGCAGGCCGACGCGGGGAGTGAATTGCAAGGCCCATACCGCCAGCGCGCGGACCGTGGCGTCGTCGCGTGCCGCCGCCGCGGCGTCCGTCTCAGGCCAGGCGGAGACCAGCAGTGCGGCCCACAGCATCGCGGCTTGGTGTCGAAAGGGGGTGCGGCGCCTGCGCGGGCAGCGGCCACGGCGGCCCGGGCAGCGCGGCTTCCAGGCCGCCGGGCAGCGACGGCAGACACAATTCGCCTTCGTGCGCCGGGCCGCGGCGCTTGAGCAGGCGTACCCGCAATTCCCAGCCTGCGCCGCAGCGCGCGCGCACCCGCAGCGGCGCAGGCGAAGCCTCGGCGGCTGCGGGCTCCTCGCGCAGCACGAACAGCCAGGCACTGCTGCCCCCGGCCTGCACCTGCAACCTGCGCAACGCCTGCGCACGGCACCCGGGCAGCCAGGCCAGCAACGCCAGTGCCGCCCCGCTGCGCAGCAGTTGTTCGCTCGCCCACAGGCTTTCGGCGGTGTCGCGGCTGCGCACCCAGACCAGTTGCCCCACATCGATCCCCTGCCCCTGCAAACCCGGCAGGTAGGGAGTGGCCGGGGGCCCGACGACGACCAGCCGGCTGCCGCCTCGCTGCGCCGCGCGCAGCGCCGGCCCGAGCAGGCGCCACTCCAGCAGCGGCGAGCGGGGAAGCAGGATTTCGTTCAGGCTGCCGCACGGCCAGCCGCCGCCGGGCAGTTCGGCATCGAGCTCCGCCCAGCCGCTGCCCAGGACCTGCGTGGCGCCGGCTCCCAGGTCGGCACCGCGCCAGACCCGGGAGGCGAGTTGCGGGGGGACGCACGCAAAGGCGGCGACGGGAACGGCAGCGGACATCGGGACCTCGGGCGCATCGGGTACAACATCAGGAGGGGAGCCAAGCCTACCTGAATACTGTACAAAATTACAGTTCTTCGGCGCAACATCGCCATCCCCCTGTCCCTTTATGCTCCAGCCCATGTGTGGCCGCTTCGCCCTCTACAGCTCGCCGGCGCGCATCGCCGAGCGTTTCGGCGCCGATGCCGCGGACCTGGCGTGGACGCCGCGCTACAACATCGGCCCGCAGCAAGTCGCCCCGGTATTGCGCGGGCATGCGGGCGGCAGGCGGCTGGACCTGATGCACTGGGGGCTGGTTCCTTCGTGGGCGCAGCGACCCGACATCGGCGCGCGGCTGTTCAATGCGCGCAGTGAAAGCGTGGCGCTCAAGCCGGCCTTCCGCAGCGCCTTTCGCAGCCGGCGCTGCGTGGTCGCCGTCGACGGCTTCTACGAGTGGCAGCAACTGCCCGACGGCAGCCGCCAGCCCTATTTCATCAGCCGCAGCGACGGCGACCTGCTGGCGCTGGCCGGGCTGTGGGAACAATGGGCCGCGCCGACCGGGCCCTGGCTGAGCTTCACCATCCTGACCATGGAGGCCGACGCCTGGATGCTGCCGTTGCACCAGCGCATGCCGGTGATGCTGGACGATGCCGCGGTGCTCGCGTCGTGGCTGGATGCGGCGGCGCCGCAGCCCTCGCTGCTGCAGTCGCTGGCGGCGCCGGCGGCGGGCACGCTGCAGGCCTGGCCGGTCACGCGCGCGGTGGGTGCGGTGCGCAACGACTTCCCGCAACTGGTCCAGCCGCTCCAGCCGGCGCCGCGGGCGGGCTGAGGCGGCCGGGGAGATCGGCGGGGTTCACAAGGGGTAGTCGGTGCGCTTGACCGCCGTGCGCAAGACGAACACAGTCTTGAGCCGCATCACGTGCGGCAGGCGAGACAGTTCGCCTTTGTGCAGTCTTTCGTATTCCTGCGTGCCGGCCACCGCCACGCGCAACAGATAGTCGAAATCCCCCGCCACCAGGTGGCATTCCAGCACGTCGGGGCAGGCGCTGGCCGCCTGCTCGAAGGCGGCCAGCGCCTCCTCGCCTTGCGACTGCAGGGTGACTTCGACAAACGCCGTGCTGTTGCGCCCCACGGCCTGCGGATCGAGCAGCGCCACGTAGCCGGCGATGATCCCGGTCTTTTCCAGCCGCTGCACCCGGCGCAGGCATGCCGAGGGGGACAGCCCGACGCGCTCGGCCAGTTCGGTATTGGCCATGCGCGCATTGCCTTGCAGCAGGGAGAGGATGCTGCGGTCAAAACGGTCGAGTTCGATCATGCCTGTGGTCTCCTTTTGCATGGCGACAATTCTGCGACGAACCGAAACAACAAAACGTTGATGAATTGCACAAACGAGTGATTTCCTCATGTGATTCTGCAATCCCACGCACCAGCCAAGACTTGACAATCCGTCACATGATTCGATCCGGGCCCCACAGGAAGGAGTGCGCATCATGCTGGTAGGAGTACCCAGGGAAGTCAAGGTGCATGAATACCGCGTCGGACTCACCCCCGAGGCGGTCGCGGAACTGGTGCACCACGGGCACCAGGTGCTGGTGCAAAGTGCGGCCGGCGCCGGCATCGGCGCCGACGATGGCGCCTACGAAGCCGTGGGGGCGCGCATCGCGGACGATGCCCGCGCGCTCTACGCCCAGGCCGAAATGGTGGTCAAGGTCAAGGAGCCGCAGCCGGCGGAATGCGCGATGCTGCGCAGCGGGCAGGTGTTGTTCACCTACCTGCACCTGGCCGCCGACCCGCGGCAGGCCGAGGGCCTGCTGCGCAGCGGCTGCACCGCGATCGCCTACGAGACCGTCACCGACGCGCAGGGCCGGCTGCCGCTGCTGGCGCCGATGAGCGAGGTCGCCGGTCGCATGGCCATCCAGGTCGGCGCGGTCGCGCTGCAGAAGGCCGGCGGCGGCCGCGGGGTGCTGCTGGGCGGGGTGCCCGGGGTCGCCCCGGGCCATGTGGTGGTGCTCGGCGGCGGCCACGTCGGCACGCATGCCGCGCGCATGGCCGCCGGACTGGGAGCGCGGGTCACCGTCCTCGACAAGTCGCTGCCGCGGCTCAGCGAACTCGACGAGTTCCTCGGCGGGCGGGTGCAGACCCAGTACGCCACGCGGCATGCGCTGGAGTCCGCGGTGGTCGAGGCCGACCTGGTGGTCGGCGCGGTGCTGGTCCCCGGGGCCGCGGCGCCCAAGCTGGTCAGCCGCGCCACCCTGCGGCGCATGCGCCGCGGGGCGGTGGTGGTCGACGTGGCGATCGACCAGGGCGGCTGCTTCGAGACCTCGCGGCCCACCACCCACGACCAGCCCACCTATGTCGACGAGGGGGTGGTGCACTACTGCGTGTCCAACATGCCCGGCGCGGTGGCGCGCACCTCGACCTATGCGCTGGGCCATGCCACGTTGCCGCTGGTCGTCGATCTGGCCGACAAGGGCTGGCGCCGCGCCTGCCGCGACGACGCCCACCTGCTGGACGGGCTGAACGTGCACCGCGGGCACATCACCCACCCCGCGGTGGCCCAGGCACTCGGGCTGGCCTGCACCCCGGCGCGGCAGGCACTCGAGATGGCCGGCTGAGGGCCGCGCCAGGGCGCGGCGGCGGCACCGGCGACGGCTACAATGCCTGCCGGGCATCGCCGTGCAGGCTGTCGTCGCGCCTGCGCAGGGCGCCGTGCGGCGCCGGTGGTCCGCAGCGCCGCGGCTGCAGCGGACCCGTGCGGCCTAGCCCTGCCCGAGCCCTGCGCTGCGGCCCTCCGACCGGGTCGCGCACCCTGCCGTGACCGCCCTAGCCGACGAAGACCTTCGAGACCCCCTGCCCTCGCGCCGCGTGCTGCTGCTGCTGGGCCTGCTGCTGGCCGTGATCTGGCTGGGGGTGCTGGGGCTGCGCGACCTGGTTCCCACCGACGAGGGCCGCTACGCCGAAATCCCGCGTGAAATGGTGGCCAGCGGCGACTGGGTGACCCCGCGGCTGGACGGCTTCAAGTATTTCGAGAAGCCCCCGCTGCAATACTGGGCCACCGCGCTGAGCTACGAATGCTTCGGCATCGGCCAGTGGCAGGCCAGGCTGTGGACCGGGCTGACCGGGCTGTTCGCGATCGCCTTCACCGCCTTCACCGGGTGTCTGCTGTGGGGGCGGCGGGTCGGGCTGTACGCGGGCGCGGTGCTGGCCAGTTGCGTGTACTGGGTGGCCATGGGCCACATCAACACCCTGGACATGGGGGTGTCGGCGTGCCTGGGCGGCAGCCTGCTGAGCTTCCTGCTGGCGCAGCGCGAGGGCGCGAGCGCACGGGCGCAGCGCGGCTGGATGCTCGCCTGCTGGGCCTTCATGGGCCTGTCGCTGCTGTCCAAGGGGCTGATCGGGCTGGCCTTCCCCGGCATGACCCTGGTGCTCTACACCCTGTGGGCGCGCGACTGGGGGCTGTGGCGCAGGCTGCACATCGTTCCCGGGCTGCTCGTGCTGCTGGCCGTCGCGCTGCCCTGGCACGTGCTGGTGCAGCTGCGCAACCCCGAGTTCTTCCATTTCTATTTCATCTACCAGCAGTTCGACCGCTTCGCCACCCCCGACCTGTCGCGCCCCGGGCCGTGGTACTACTTCCTGCCCATCGTGCTGCTGGGCATCATGCCCTGGCTGCCCAGCCTGGCGCCGGCGCTGGCCCAGGCGGGCCGGCGCAGCCTGCGCGCCGCCCCCGCGGAGAGCCCGGCGTCGCTGCGCGCGCGCCGCGTGCTGCTGGTATGGGCGGCCTTCATCCTGGTGTTCTTCAGCGCCTCGCACTCCAAGCTGCCGTCCTACGTGCTGCCGATGTTCCCCGCGCTGGCGCTGCTGCTGGGGGAATACCTGGCGCGGGCGCGCCAGCGCTCGCTGGGCTGGCAGTTCGGCTGCTGGGCCTTGCTCAGCGTGGTCGCCGCGGTCGGCTTCACCCAGATGGGGCGCGCCGGCGATGCGGTGACCCCGGCGGCGCTGTACCAGCGCTACGGCTGGTGGCTGGAGATCACCGCCGCGCTCGGCCTGCTGGGGTCGTTGCTGGCCTGGCGCTGGGAGCGCCGCGGCCGCCGCAGCCTGGCGGTGCTGGGGCTGGCGGGCTGCATGCTCGTCGGCCTGACGGTGGCGACCCAGGCGTTCCAGATCCTCGGACGCACCGCGTCGACGCGCGACGTGGTGGCTGCGATCCGCCCGTGGCTGCACCCCGGGCAGCCCTTCTACGCGGTCGCCACCTACGACCAGACGCTGCCCTTTTACCTGCGGCGCGAGGTCACGGTGGTGCAATACCGCGGAGAACTCGACTTCGGCATCCGCCAGCAGCCGGGGCTGTGGGTGCCCACGCTGGGCGACTTCGCGTCGCGCTGGAAGCGCGACAGGCTGCCGCTGGCCTTCATGCCGGCCGCCGAACTGCCGGCGGTGCGCAGCCTCGGGCTGCCGTTGCTGGTGATCGAACGCACGCCGCGCTACGTGGTGGTGGCGCGCCCCGACCAGGACTATGGCGCGGCCGCGCGCCGGGCACAGGCGCATCTGCCTGCGCGCTGGAACCGGCCGCCGAGGAGAGTACGGCAATGACCCCCGTGGCTTTTGCGCTGGTGCTGACCGGCGTTCTGCTCAACGCTGCCGCGCAACTGCTGATCAAGGCGGGCGCGGCCAGCGCCGGCAGGTTTTCCTTCACCGTCGGGCAGATCCTGCGCGCCGGAGTGCATTTCGCCACCCAGTGGCAGATCCTGGCCGGCCTGGGCTGCTATGCGGTGTCGGTGGTGGTGTGGATTCTCGCGCTGACCCGCGTGCAGGTCTCGCTGGCCTACCCGATGCTCTCGCTGGGCTACGTGGTCACCGCGTTCGCCGCCTGGTGGCTGTTCGGCGAAAGCCTGAACCCGCAGAAACTGCTGGGCATCGCGATCATCATCGCCGGCGTCGTGCTGCTGGCGCGTTCCTGAGCCGTACTCCGCCATGTCCACCCCCCCCCTCGCCGACGGCTCGAGCGTCGAGTTCCTGCCCTTCACCCGCCCCGACATCGACGAGCAGACCATCGCCGGGGTCGCCGAGGTGCTGCGCTCGGGCTGGATCACCACCGGGCCGTGGAACACCCGTTTCGAGCAGGCCCTGTCGGAGTATTTCGGCGGCCGCGCGGTGCGCGCCTTCAACTCCGGCACCGTGACCATGGAGATCGCGCTGCGCATGATGGGGGTGGGGCCCGGCGACGAGGTCATCACCACCCCGCTGTCCTGGGTCGCGACGGCCAATGTGATCCTGGCCGTCGGCGCGCGCCCGGTGTTCGTCGACATCGACCCGGCGACCCGCAATCTCGACGTGGCGCGCATCGAGTCCGCGATCACCCCGCGCACCAGGGTGCTGCTGCCGGTGCACCTGGCGGGGCTGCCCTGCGACCTCGAAGGGCTGTACGCGATCGCCGCGCGCCACCGGCTGCAGGTGCTGGAAGACGCCGCGCAGGCCATCGGCAGCACCAGCGGCGGCCGGCGCGTCGGCAGCTTCGGCGGCTTCGCCTCCTTCAGCTTCCATCCCAACAAGAACGTCACCAGCATCGAGGGCGGCTGCCTGGTGCTGCCGCCCGACGCCGACCCGGCGCTGGCCGAGCGCTACCGGCTGCAGGGAGTCAGCCGCAGCGGGCCGGACGGCATGGATGTCGACCTGGTCGGCGGCAAGGCCAACCTGACCGACGTCGCTGCGCGCGTCGGCTGGGGGCAGTTGCAGCGGCTGGCGGAGTTCAATGACCGCCGGCGCGAACTGGCGCGGGCGTACTTCGGCTGCCTCGACCGCCTGGAGCTGGCGCAGCGCGGGGTGCAACTGCCGCTGCGCGAGCAGCCCGGGGGCAACTGGCACATGTTCCAGGTGGTGCTGCCGGAGCGGGTGCAACGCGCCGCGGTGATGGTCGCGCTCAGGCAGCGGGGAATCGGCAGCGGAGTGCACTATCCGCCCATCCATTTGTTCAGCCTGTACCGCAAGCTGGGCTTCGCCGCGGGGGACTTTCCCCATGCCGAGCGGGTCGGCGCCGGCATCCTCACGCTGCCGCTGTTCCCGGCGATGCGCGAATCCGACGTCGAGCGGGTGGCGCAGGCGCTGTCGGCAGTGCTGCGAGAATTCGGGGTATGAACACAGTTTCCCCCAGTGCGATTGCGCTCTCGGTGGTCGTGCCGGTGTACAACGAGCAGGACGGCCTGGGTGCGCTGTTCGCCCGCCTCTACCCGGCGCTGGACGCGTTGGGAGAGCGTTACGAAATCCTCTTTGTCAACGACGGCAGCCGCGATCGCTCGGCCGCGCTGCTCGCCGAACAGCAGCGCGCGCGCCCGGACGTGACCAGGGTGATCCTGTTCAACGGCAACTACGGCCAGCACATGGCCATCCTGGCCGGTTTCGAGCACTGCCGCGGTCGCGTGGTGGTCACGCTGGACGCCGACCTGCAGAACCCGCCCGAGGAAATCGGCCGGCTGGTGGCCAAGATGGCCGAGGGCTACGACTACGTGGGAACGATCCGGCGCAAGCGCCAGGACAGCTGGTTCCGACGCCACGCCAGCCGCTGGATGAACCTGCTGCGGGAGAAGATCACCCACGTGCGGATGACCGACCAGGGCTGCATGCTGCGCGCCTACGGGCGCGACGTGGTCGACACCATCAACCGCTGCAGCGAGGTCAACACCTTCGTGCCGGCGCTGGCCTACACGTTCTCGCTGCGCCCGACCGAAATCGAGGTCGGGCACGAGGAGCGCGCCGCCGGCGAGTCCAAGTATTCGCTGTTCAAGCTGGTGCGGCTGAACTTCGACCTGGTGACCGGTTTCTCGCTGATGCCCCTGCAGTTCATGTCGTTCCTGGGGATCGCGCTGGCTCTGGCTTCGGGCGCGCTGTTCGTGCTGCTGATGATCGACCGCCTGCTGTTCGGCTCGCAGGTGCAGGGGGTGTTCACCCTGTTCGCCATCACCTTCTGCCTGCTCGGGGTGTTGCTGTTCAGCATGGGCCTGCTCGGCGAATACGTGGGGCGCATCTACGAGCAGGTGCGCGGGCGCCCCCGCTACGTGGTGCAGGCCGTGCTCGACGACACCGAGGTGCCCGCCGCCGGGGCGGACGCCCCGGCGCGGGCCGCCGACGGCGCCGGCGCGCGGTGAGGCCGGACATGCGCGCGGTGGTCTTCGCCTACCACAACGTGGGCGCGCGCTGCCTGCGCGTGCTGCTGGCGCGCGGCATGCGGGTGGAACTGGTGCTCAGCCATCCCGACGACCCGGCCGAGAACCTGTGGTTCGAACGCGTCGCCGACGTCGCCGCCGAGCACGCGATCCCGCTGCTGCTGGTCGAGCAGTCGCTGACCGCGGAGCAGATCGAGCGGGTGCGCTCGCTGCGAGCGGACTATGTGTTTTCCTTCTATTTCCGCCGCATGCTGCCGCAGGCGGTGCTGGAGTCGGCCCGCGTGGCTGCGCTGAACATGCACGGCTCGCTGCTGCCCCGCTACCGCGGGCGCGCTCCGGTGAACTGGGCCGTGCTGCATGGCGAAGCCGAGACCGGCGCGACCCTGCACGAAATGCAGGCCAAGCCCGACGCCGGGGACATCGTCGCCCAGCAGGCCGTTCCCATCCTGCCCGACGACACCGCGCGCGAGGTGTTCGACAAGGTCACGGTCGCCGCCGAGATCGCCCTCTGGCAGGTGATGCCGCGACTGCTGCGCGGCGAGGTGCCCAGGCGCGCCAACCGCCTCGAGCAGGGAAGCTATTTCGGCGGCCGCAAGCCCGAGGACGGGCGCATCGACTGGGCACTCGCTTCCGGCCAGGTCTACAACCTGATCCGCGCGGTCGCCCCGCCCTACCCGGGAGCCTTTTTCGAAATCGGCGCGAGGCGGCTGATCGTGGCCCGCGCCCGCCCGGCGGCCGCCGCGCTGGCGGCGTGCCTGCCACCCGGCGCGCCGGGGGTGCGACTGTGCGCCGGCCAGGTGCTGGCGCGTTGCGGTGACGGCGGGGTGCTGCACCTGCAGCAGGTGTGGGACAGCACCCGCCCGGGACTTGCCTTGCAAACTGGAGAGCTGGAGCCATTGCTCGCGAATCGACCATGAAAAAAATCCTCATCCTCGGAGTCAACGGGTTCATCGGCCATCATCTGTCCAAGCGCATCCTGGGCACGACCGATTGGCAGGTCTACGGCATGGACATGAACACCGATCGCATCGAGGATCTGCTGGGCAACCCGCGGTTCCATTTTTTCGAAGGCGACATCACGATCAACAAGGAGTGGATCGAATACCACGTGCGCAAGTGCGACGTGCTGCTGCCGCTGGTGGCCATCGCGACTCCGGCGACCTACGTGAAGACTCCGCTGCGGGTGTTCGAGCTCGACTTCGAGGCCAACCTGCCGATCGTGCGGGCGGCGGTCAAGCACCGCAAGCGCCTGGTGTTCCCGTCGACCTCGGAGGTCTACGGCATGTGCCCGGACGGCGAGTTCGACCCGGAGGCCTCGCCGCTGGTGTACGGCCCGATCAACAAGCCGCGCTGGATCTACGCCTGTTCCAAGCAGCTGATGGACAGGGTGATCGCCGGCTACGGCCAGCAGGAGGGGCTGGACTACACGCTGTTCCGACCGTTCAACTGGATCGGCGCCGGCCTGGACACCATCTTCTCGGCCAAGGAAGGCAGCTCGCGGGTGGTCACCCAGTTCCTCGGCCACATCGTCCGCGGCGAGAACATCAGCCTGGTCGACGGCGGCCTGCAAAAGCGCGCCTTCACCGACATCGACGACGGCATCGACGCGCTGATGCGCATCATCGACAACCCGTCGGGGGTCGCCAGCGGGCGCATCTACAACATCGGCAACCCGGCGAACAACCATTCGGTGCGCGACCTGGCCGAACGCATGCTGCGACTGGCCGGCGAATTCCCCGAGTACGCCGAGACCGCGCACAAGGTGCGGCTGGTCGAGACCAGCGCGGGCGCCTACTACGGTGCCGGGTACCAGGACGTGTCCAACCGCGTGCCCAAGATCGCCAACACCATGCGCGACCTCGACTGGGCCCCGCGCACCGACATGGACACCGCTCTGCGCAAGATCTTCGAGGCCTATCGCGGGCAGATCGCGCAGGCGCGCGCGCTGATGGACGAAGGCGGGAATTGATGGGCCCCCCTGTGCCGGGCGTTGCCCGGCCCCCCCCCAAGGGGGGCGCAAGCAAGCTTGGGGCGGCCCGGCGCTTGCTTGCCGATGGGCCCCCTCGCCGGGCGTTGCCCGGCCCCCCCAAGGGGGGCGCAGGCAAGCTTGGGGCGGCCCGGCGCTTGCTTGCCGATGGGCCCCCTGCGCCGGGCGTTGCCCGGCCCCCCCCGAGGGGGGCGCAAGCAAGCTTGGGGCGGCCCGGCGCTTGCTTGCCGATGGGCCCCCTGCGCCGGGCGTTGCCCGGCCCCCCCCAAGGGGGGCGCAAGCAAGCTTGGGGCGGCCCGGCGCTTGCTTGCCGATGGGCCCCCTCGCCGGGCGTTGCCCGG
>JAJZVU010000058.1 GCA_021845505.1 Pseudomonadota bacterium
GGTCGGGCGTCGGTATTGTTCGAATCCCGCGCCTTGATCGGCCGCCATTGCAAGGGTCTGTTGCGCTTTCATCTGTATTCAACGCCTCACCCGCTCATACGGTGGACTTGTTCAGCGTAGCCTTAAGAAGATCCGCGGTTTCTTGCCGGGCACCGCACGGCGTGCGGACCGCAACCGGGCTGCGGACCGTCGGCCCCGGCTGCCCGGCCGCGCTGCGTCAGCGCGCCCGGCCGAGCGCGGCCAGCGGATGCCCGGGCGCCGGCCACGGGCTGGCGAAGAACTGCTGCACCGCCTGCGCCCGCACGTCCTCGACGCGGGCCGGCTGCCAGCGCGGCTGGCGGTCCTTGTCGATGATCAGCGCGCGGATGCCTTCCAGCGCATCGCCGGGCACGCCGTCCGGCCTGTGGAAGCAGTGGTGCATCAGCCCGCGCTCCAGCCGCAGTTCGTCGGCCAGGTCCATGCCGCGGGCGCGGCGCACCAGCTCGAGCGCCACGCCGAGCATCAGCGGCGAATGCTGGCGCAGGGTGTGCAGCGTGGCGCGCGCGAACGCACCCTGGTCGCCGGCCAGCGAGGCCATCACCGCGCCGATGTCGGGCTGGCCGAAGTGGCGGTCGATGGCGGCGCGCTGGCCCAGCAGTGGCGACGCCCCGGCGTCGCGCGCACCGGCCTGGACGATCTCGCGCAGCTGCTCCGGCCGCTGCGCCGCCAGCAGATCCCCGCACAACCGCGGCAGCCGGGCCGAGTCGACCAGGCAGTCGCCCAGGCCGCAGGCGATGGCGTCGTCGGCCCGCAGCGACTGCCCGCTCAGCGCCAGGTACTCGCCGATGCGTCCGGGGCAGCGCCCGAGGAACCAGCCTCCGCCGACGTCGGGGAACAGTCCGATGCGGGTCTCGGGCATGGCCAGCTGCGAGCGCTCGGTCAGCACCCGCAGCGCCGCCCCCTGGCTGATGCCCATTCCGCCGCCCATGACCATGCCGTCCATCAGCGCGACGTAGGGCTTGGGGTAGCGATGGACCAGGTAGTCGAGGATGTATTCCTCGCTGAAGAACTCGTCGAGCCGGGGATCGGCTGCCAGCGCGGCGTGGTAGAAGAACTTCAGGTCGCCGCCTGCGCACAGCGCCGGCGGCCTGCCCTCGACGGTGGCGCCGCGCACCACCACGCCGACAACCTGGGGATCGTCGGCCCACTCGCGCAGCGCCGCGGTGAGCATGCGCAGCGACTGCAGGTCCAGCGCGTTGAGCACCTGCGGGCGGTTCAGGGTCAGCAGGCCGACACGGCCGTGGCGCTCGACCAGCACCGGCGGCGGGGTATGGGGTTGCGAGGTGGGTTCCACGGCGGGTTCCAGGGCGCTCTGCGCCGCAAGCCGCGCCGACGCGGGCGCACGCGACCGACCATGGTAGCCAAGACCGCGCGGGGCGCGACGGCGGTCGGGGACTTTGTGCCGGATCAGCGCGGCCCCGCGAACGCGCGCCTACGATGGTCCCCAGCCCTGGCGGCTTGCGCGCCGGGCGCCGGCGATGCCAGACGAAAGCGAAGAGACGGTGCTCATCAAGCTGCCCAGGCTGGTGCTGCACGGCTTCCTGCACCTGCCGCGCGACTGCCGCGCACTGGTGCTGCTGGTGCACGGCAGCGGCAGCAGCCGCCTCAGCCCGCGCAACCGCCATGTCGCGGCACAGCTGCAGCAGCACGGCCTGGGCACGCTGCTGTTCGACCTGCTGAGCCCGCGCGAAGCCGAGGTCGACGAGCGCACGCTGCACTACCGCTTCGACATCCGGCTGCTCGCCGAGCGGGTGGTCCAGGTGCTGGACTGGAGCGCTGCCCGCCACAACCTGCGCCGCCTGCCGGTCGGATTGTTCGGCGCCAGCACCGGCGCCGCTGCAGCGCTGGTCGCCGCGGCCGAGCGGCCGCAGCGCGTCGGCGCGGTGGTTTCGCGGGGCGGCCGCCCGGACCTTGCGGCAGCCGCGCTGCCCAGGGTGAGCGCGCCCACGCTGCTGATCGTCGGCGCCGCCGACCCGCTGGTGCTGCAGCTCAACCGCGATGCGGCAAGCCAGCTGCGCTGCGAGCACCGGCTGGAGGTGGTGGCCGGCGCGACCCATCTGTTCGAGGAACCCGGCGCGCTGGACCAGGCCTCGGAACTGGCGGCACGCTGGCTCGATTCCCACCTGCAGCCGGCTGCGACCGACCTGAGCGGACGCCGCGACTGACCCGGCGCGGCGCCAGCGCGTCAAGCGGCCGGCTCGGCCTGCGGCGGCGCGTCGTCTGCCGCCGCGGGCGGGTCCCCGGCGCCGTCGTCGAGCAGGGTCTCGCCGTCGGCGGCTGGAATCTGCGCGGCCGCCGCGGCGGGCACGCCCAGTTGCAGCCGCGCCTTGAGGATCGCCAGGTGCCCCGGGCGGACCTGCGCCTGCGCGGCATCGATGCCGCGGCGCACCGCGAAGTGGCGCAGCGCCGTGTCGAGCGCCTGCGGAGTCAGCAGCACATGGCCGTCGGCCCGGCGCAGGCTGACCACCAGCGGGGTGTGCGCGCGCTCGCCGCGTTCGATGACCACCGCGATCGCGCCATTGGCCAGTTCCACGTAGACCCCGGGGGGATACAGGCCGAGCACCCGCAAAAGCGTGGCGCCCAGCGCATCGGGCTGGTCCGACGGCCCGAGCAGCGCTCCGCGCGCCGCCATCGCGGCGGTCAGCGCCGGTCGCGTCTTGCGGCTGCTCAGCCGTGCCGCGTAGACGTCCACCCGGCGCAACAGCTCGGCCGCGCGCACCGCGGGCTCCAGCGTCTCCGGATCGGCGGCGTCGTGCTCGGTATGGTGGGCCCGCACGGCTTGCAGCCAAAGCGGATCGTCGACCCCGGCATCCTGCAGGATCTGCGCCGAACGCTCGGCATGATTGCGGATGACCTCGCGCTGCGCGACGCTGGGCGGATGGCTCTGGCGGGCCATCAGGTCCTGCAGGGGCCCCATTCCCAGGTTCATCGTCAGCGCAGCGCCGGCGATCGCCCGCACCTCGTCGGCCGGCCACTCCAGCCACTTCGCAGCGAGCACCACCACCAGTGCGCAGCACATCGAGTGCACCGCGCTGTAGTGCTGGGTGTGGTTGACCTTTTCGTTGACCAGGTAGTAGAGCGCCAGGTCGGGCTGCGCGTCGGCCACCGCCAGCAGGTCGTCGAGCGCGCGCTGCAGGCGCTCCAGCCACCCCGCGTCGGGCTCGTGGACCTCCAGCAGTTGCACGATGCGCCCACGCATGCGTTCGATGGACAGCAGGCCGTCGGCGACGCCTTGCAGGTACTGGCGGGATGCACCGTTGTCCTCGATGGCGACTGCGGGATCGACGAATTCGGTCATGGGGCGGGGGAGACATCGGTGGCGCGCAGCCTGCGCCACGGGCACAGGGCCGAACTATCGCACAATGCGCATACTCTCGCCAACGACACCGATCCGCCCATGTCCCGCACCGCCCACGACGCCACCGCCTCCAGCACCGCCACCGCCGGGCAGGCGGCCGCCGTGCGCGTGTATGTCGGAGGCGTTCGGCCGCTGCCCGAATCGGGCCGGCTGTCGGGAATCTACAAGCAGCCCGTGCACGGCCCGCTGCAACTGGGCGCGCAGGGCTTCGAGGGGGACCAGCAGGCCGACCTGCGGGTGCATGGCGGCCCGGACAAGGCGGTCCACCTGTACCCGGCGCGCCACTACGCGAGGCTGGCCGGGCAGTTCCCGTCGGCGGCCGAGCTGCTGCAGCCGGGCTCGATCGGCGAAAACCTCAGCACCTGGCAGATCGACGAAAGCCAGGTCCGCATCGGCGACGTCTGGCGCCTCGGCCAGGCCCTGCTGCAGCCCTGCCAGCCGCGCAACCCCTGCTGGAAGATCGACGAACGCTTCGGCTGCAGCGGCATGGCGGCCTTCATCGCCGAGCAGCACATCGCCGGCTGGTATCTGCGGGTGCTGCGCCCCGGCCTCGTCGAACCCGCGGACGAGTTGCGACTGGTCGAGGCGTCAGCAGCCCCCAGCCTGCAGCAGGCGCTGCAGACCTGGCACGCGCCGCGACCCGACCCCGGGCAGCTGCAGGAACTGGCCGCGATGCCCGGCATCGCCGACAACTGGCGCCACAAGATCCTGCAGCGCATCGACCGGCTGCGCGAGCAGGAGGCCGGATGACGCGACGCCCGCGCGCGACCCGCGATGTCAACGCGGTGCCGGCGCGGTGCCACCCGCCCCCATCGCGGTGAACCACTGCGCGCTGTCGGCCAGGCGCTGCGCGCGCGCCCTCGCCTGCCCCAGCCGCGCCTGCGCCAGCAGGCGCTGCGCGGCCAGCACCTGCAACACGTTGCCCGAGCCGGCCGCATAGGCCTGGCGCGCCAGCCGCAGCGAGGCGTCGGCACTGCGCAACGCCCGCTGCTGAGCGGCGAGCAGCTCGGCGTCGTGGCGCAGCGCCTGCAGCACGTCGGCGACCTGGTTGAAGGCCAGCAGCACGGTCTGCCGGTACAGCGCCAGTTGGGCGTCGTAGGCCTGCAGCGCGGCGCGGCGCTGGGCGCGCAGCGCCCCGCCATGCCACAGCGGCGCGGTCAGCGCCGCCGACAGCCCCCAGCCCGGTACTCCTCCGAACAGCCCGCCCAGGCTGGAGGCCTGGGTGGTCCAGTCGGCGCTCAAGCTCAGCTGGGGATACAGCGCGGCGGTCGCCACCCCCACCGCGGCGCCCGCCGCGTGCAGTTGCGCCTCCGCGGCACGGATGTCCGGGCGCTGGCGAACCAGCTGCGAAGGAACGACCAGCGGCAGACGGCGCGGCAGCCGCAGGCCATCGAGCCGCCAGTCGGGGCTGCGCCAGCTCGCCGCGCTGCGCCCGACCAGGCGCGCCAGCGCGTCGTCGGCGGCGGCCAGTTGCTGGCGCAGCGCGGGCGCCAGCGCGCGGTCGGCGTCGAGCTGGCTTTGCGCGCCCAGCAGGTCGGCGCGCGAGGCGCTGCCGGCGCGCAAGGCCAGCTCGACCAGTCGCAGGGTCCGGGAGTCGGCGTCCAGCACCTGGCTCAGCGCGGCCAGCTGCTCGCGGGCCGCTGCCGCGGCGATGGCCTGGCCGACGATTTCGCCGCTCAGCGACAGTCGGGCTGCCCGCAACTGCTCGGCCTGCACATCGGCCAGCGCCTGCTGCTGCTCGACCAGTCGGCCGGTGGCGCCGAACACATCGGGTGCGTAGGCGACCAGCGGCCCTGCGCTGTACAGTTCGGTCGCCGACGCAGCGCCGGCGGCGCGCGCGCGCTGCGCCGCCGCCTGCAGGTCGAGCTGCGGCGCGAGCCCGCCTCGCGCCACCAGCACCGCCTCGCGCGCCTGCCGCAGGCTGGCGCGCGCCTGCTGCAGGCTGGGGCTGTCGGCCAGCGCCAGGCGCACCGTGCGGTCGAGTTCGGCGGAGCCGAATTCCCGCCACCACGCCTCCGGCGGTTGCGGCACCGTCTGCAGTCGCTGCGCCGGCTGCGAAGCTGCGGCCGGCAGGTCCACGGGCCGCCAGGTGTAGCCCTGCTGGGCCGGCGCTGCGGGCCGCTGGTAGTCGGGCCCGACCGCGCAGCCGCCGGCCAGGCAGGCCGCGGCCAGCGCCACGGCGAGCGCGCGCGCCCCGCCCGGCCAGGCTTGCCGCCGGTGGCTACTCATAGCGCAACGCCTCGATGGGATCCAGGCGCGCCGCCTTGCGCGCCGGGTAATAGCCGAAGAACATGCCCACCGCGGCGGCAAAGCCGAAGCCGCCGGCCATCGCCCCCGGCGACAACAGGGTCGGCCAATGCGCCAGCGCCGACACCGCGCCCGACACCGCGACGCCGCAGGCGATGCCGGCCAGCCCGCCGCTGGTGCTCAGGAACACCGCCTCGGCCAGGAACTGCAGCAGCACGTGCAGCCGCCTGGCGCCGATGGCCATGCGCAGGCCGATCTCGCGCGTGCGCTCGGTGACCGACACCAGCAGGATGTTCATGATGCCGATCCCGCCGACGAGCAGCGAGATCGACGCCACCACCGCGAGCAGCGCGGCCATGATCGCCGACGAGCTCTGCGCGGTCTCGGCGATCTGGCTGAGGTTGCGCACCGAGAAATCCGCGGTGTCGCCGGGGCGGATGCGGTGGCGGCGGCGCAGCACCTCGGTGATCTGGCGCATCGCCGGCTCCACGGCCTCGGGGCTCGCGGCCTGCACGAACAGGGTGTTGACATAGCCGACCAGCCGCGGCGGGATGTTGAAGGGGTTGGGCGCTGGCGGGAAGGACGTCGCGGTCTGCGTCGCCGGCACGCTGGCGCCGCCGAGCAGGGTCACCGCGCCGGCCTGCGCCTGCGACGGCGCCGCCACGCCGAGGATCTTGCGTTGCGCCGCGCTGAACGGCAGCATCACCAGGTCGTCCTGGTCCTGCCCGAAAGGCGTCTGCCCCTTGGCCGCCAGCACGCCCACCACCCGCACGCTGGTGCCCTTGACCAGCATGCGCGCGCCGATGGGATTCTCGTAGCGGCCGAACAGCTCGCGCGCCACCGTCTGCCCGATCACCGCGACCATCGCCGCGCTGCTTTCGTCGGTCGGCTCCAGTGCGCGGCCACTGGCGATCTGCCAGTTGGTCATCGGCAGGTACGACGGGGTCACGCCCTGGATGCTGGTGGTCCAGTTGTTGCCGCCGTACTGCACCTGGCCGAGCTGGCGGATCATGTAGGCGGTGCGCGCCACGGCCGGGGCGTCGCGGCGCAGGGCCCGCGCGTCGGCCTGGGTCAGCGTGGAGGCGCTGCCGAAGCCGGCGCGCACCCCCGAGCGCGTGGTCGCGCCGGGGACGACGACCAGCAGGTTGGTGCCCAGGCTCTCGATCTGCTTGCGCACCGCGGCGTTGGCGCCCTGCCCGACCGCGACCATGACGATCAGCGCCGCCACGCCGATGAACACCCCGAGCATGGTCAGCGCCGAGCGCATCTTGTTGCGCACGATGGCCTGCGCCGCAGCGGCCAGGATCATCGCGCCGAAGCCCGAGCCGGGGGCCAGCCGCGCCGCCGCCGCCGCCGCCGCCGGCGCCTGCGCCTGCGGCCCGGCCGGCGCCGGCGCTTCCGACCGCACCTCGGTCGGCCGCGGATTGGCCACGTCGGAGACGATCCTGCCGTCGCGCATGGTGATGATGCGGCCCGCATAGGCGGCGACGTCGGCCTCGTGGGTGACCACGACCACCGTCAGTGCCTGCTCGCTGTTGAGTTCGCGCAGGATGCGCATGATGTCGTGCGAGGTGCGGGTGTCCAGATTGCCCGTGGGCTCGTCGGCCAGCAGCAGCGGCGGTCGGTTGATCAGCGCGCGGGCGATCGCCACCCGCTGCTGCTGCCCGCCGGACAACTGCCCCGCGGTGTTGCCCTCGCGCCCGGCCAGCCCGAGGCGTGCCAGCGACTCGCGGGCCCGCCGCAGCCGCTCGGCGCGCCCGGCCGGCCCGGCGCTGCCGTACAGCAGCGGCAGCGCGACATTGTCCAGCGCGCTGGTGCGCGCCAGCAGGTTGAAGCTCTGGAACACGAAGCCGATGCGCTCGCCGCGCAGCCGCGCCAGCTCGGGCTCGCGCAGGCCCGCCACGTCGACCCCGTCGAGCCGGTAGCTGCCGCCGCTCGGGCGATCGAGGCAGCCGCACAGGTGCATCAAGGTCGACTTGCCCGACCCCGACGAGCCCATGATGGCGACGAACTCGCCGCGCTCCACGCGCAGGCTGACCCCGTCGAGCGCGCGCACCTCGACGTCGCCGGCGCGGTAGATGCGGCTGACCTGCCGCAGTTCGATGACCGGCGCAGCCATCGCAGCCGCCTGCGCTAGAGCCCGAAGCGCAGCCGCGAGGCGCGCGCGCCCGACGCGTCGCCGCGCTGCTCGCCGACGATCACCCTCTGGCCGGCCTGCAGCGCACCGCCGAGCAGTTCGGAGTAGTTGTCGTCGTCGAGCCCGGTGCGCACCGCCACCGCCTGCGGCCGGCCGTCGCGCAGCACCCAGACCTGCCGGCCCGCGGCGGCGCGCGCCGGCGCGGCCAGCCCGCCGGGGGCAAAGCGCAGCGCCTGGTCGGGAATGCGAAGCACGCCCTGGCGCTGCGCCGTCACGATGGCCACGGTGGCGGTCATCCCCGGCTTGAGCAGCAGCGCGGTGTTGTCGACCGCGATCACCACGTCGTAGGTGATGACGTTCTGCACCGATTGCGGCGCCTGCCGCACCTGCACCACCCGCGCCTCGAAGCTGCGGCCCGGATAGGCCTCGACGCTGAAGCGGGCGGGGTCTCCCTGGTGCACGCTGCCGATGTCGCTTTCGCTGACATTGGCGTCGACCTGCATGCGCGTCAGGTCGGTGGCGATGAGGAACAGCGTGGGGGTCTGGAAGCTCGCCGCCACCGTCTGCCCGATGGTGACGTTGCGCGACACCACGGTGCCGTCGACCGGGGAGACGATGTCGGTGTAGCCGAGGTTGACCTTCGCCGCCTCCAGCGAGGCCTCGCGCTCGCGCACCGTCGCCTGGTCGAGCCTGACCTGCGCCTGCGCCTGCAGCAAGGCGTTGCGCGCCACGTCGACCACGTCCTGCGACACCACGCCCTGGCCCACCAGTCCGGACTGCCGACGCAGGTTGATCCGCGCGTAGTCCAGGTTGGCCTGGTCCTTGAGCAGCTGCGCGCGCGCCACCGCGAGCTGCGCGGCGTTCTCGTCGACCACCGTCTGGTAGGGGCGGGGATCGATGCGGGCGCACAACTGCCCCTTGCGCACCCGGGTGTTGAAGTCGCAGGACTGGGACTGCACCACCCCCGACACGTAGGACCCGACGATCACCGTCATCACCGGGTTGACGCTGCCGGTGGCGTTGACCGTGCGCGCCACGTCGCCGCGCCCGACGACCGCGGTCAGGTACTGCACCGCCGGCTGGCGGCGGCCGCTCCACCATGCGCCGGCCGCCAGCAGCGCCAGCACGAGCAACCCCGCGCCCGCCGACAGGGCTCGCCGGCGCCGCGACCACAGGTTGCGCAGGGACATGGCCATGCGCCTTTTGTACGCCGCCGGGCCCCGGCGGCGCGTTGACCCACATCAGCCGCCGGGACGACGGCCGTGGCGCCGATCAACCGCGCGCGGCACCCGCCCGCATCGCGCTCAGCAGGTGGATCGCCTGCCCCGGGAAAGCCCAGTCGATCGCGCTGCCCAGCATCCAGCAGGCGATGCTGGCGAGCAGGAACACCAGCATGCGGCGCACCATTCCGGGCTCCAGCCAGTCCTCCAGCCGGCGGTGCAGCCACCAGGCGACCAGCGGATAGGCCAGCGTGGACAGGATCAGGGCGTACATCGCGGCGTGGCGGCTGGTGGTCGGTGCGGCCCCATTGTAGGAAGCCGGCCGCGGCCGCGCGCGTCCTCAGGCCGCGCCGGCGTGCAGCGCGGGCTGGCGCATCAGCTCGACCTGCTCGCGCAGCTCCAGCACCCTCTGCTCCCAGTAGCGGGCGTCGCCGAACCACGGAAAGGCGGCGGGAAACGCCGGGTCCTGCCAGCGGCGGGCGATCCAGGCGCTGTAGTGCAGCAGGCGCAGCGTGCGCAGGGCCTCGAGCAGCTGGAGTTCGCGCGGATCGAAGTCGCGGAACACCCGATAACCGCGCAGCAGCGCGTCGAGCTGGCGTTGCGCCTGCGCCGGCTCGCCGGCCAGCAGCATCCACAGGTCCTGCACCGCGGGGCCGCTGCGGCTGTCGTCGAAGTCGAGGAAATACGGCCCCTGCTCGCTCCACTGCAGGTTGCCCAGATGGCAATCGCCGTGCAGTCGCAGGCTGCGCACCGGGGCGGCGCGCTCCCAGGCCTGGCGCACGCCGTCGAGCGCCTGCGCGCTGGCCGCCAGCCAGGCCTGGCGCAACTCCGCGGGCAACCAGTCGCTGCCGGCGATCCAGTCGCGCGAGTCGACGCCGAAGGTCTGCGGATCGAGCGCCGGGCGCACGCGGTAGGCGTCGGCCTGTCCGACCGCGTGGATGCGCCCGAGGAAACGCCCCAGCCACTCCAGCGTCGCCTCGTCCTCGAGCTCGGGGGCGCGACCGCGCGCCCTGTGGAACAGCGCGAAACGGTGGCCCTGCGCGCGGTGCAGGGTGCGCCCGCCGAACTCCAGCGGCGGCACCGCGGGGATCTCGCGGCGCGCCAGTTCCAGGCAGAAGGCGTGCTCCTCGAGAATGGCCTCGTCGCTCCAGCGCCCGGGGCGGTAGAACTTGGCCACCACCTGCTGGCCGTCGTCGAGCCCGAGCAGGAAGACGCGGTTCTCGAAACTGTTGAGCTGCAGCAGGCTGCCGTCGCAGCGCAGGCCCACGCCGTCGACGGCATCGAGCACCCGCTCGGGGCCGAGATCGGAGTAGACCGGCGCGGAGCTGGCGGATTCGCGGCTGGCGGGAACTGGGCGGGTCACGTGGGCGGTGCTTCGCCCGCCCCGCGGGATGGCGGCGAGGCGGGCCGCGGCAGTGTAGCGCTGCGCGGCCCCGCGCTCAGGGCCTGCGGTGGTCGATCACCACGTCGACGCTGCCGCCGCGCTCGACGGTGGCGGTGCCGTAGAGGTCGCCGCGGGCCGGCATCGCGTCGCCGGTGGCCGACAACCGCGCCTCGATCTGCACCCGCGGCACCTTCGACAGCGGCACCGAGGGCTCCATCGAGTCGGCGTCGGTCAGCCCGACCTGCAGCGGCAGCGTGATGTCGGCGCGCTTGACCGCCGCCACCGGCATGCTCTGCCCCGGAACGCGGGCGATGACGAACAGCGTGCGTCCGGCCGCGTCGGCGCGCAGCGCCGGCGCGATCGCCACGTGCACCTGCATCAGCACCGCGGCCTGGGGCCGCGCCGCGGGTTGCGCAGGCACCGGCGACGCGTCGGGCGTCTTGCCGGGCAGCATCGCCGCGTTCTCGGCCGCCGTCAGGCCCATGCGGCGGCGCACCTGGGCGATCACGTGGCTGAGGAAGGTCGCGTCCTCGGAACCGGCGGCCACCTCGCGGCTGGCGCGCTCGAGCAACGGCAGCGCGCCGCGGTCGTCGCCGCGCGACGCCGCCGCGTAGCCGGCGAGCATCAGCGCCAGCAGGTTGTCGGGATCGATGGCCAGCGCCTGGCGGGCGAGTTGCTCGGGCTTGCCCAGCGGGCTTCCGTTGGCGGTCATCGCCAGCGCGTCGGCGTACTCGGCCAGCCAGCGCGCATGGTGCTGCAGTTGCGGTCCGACGCGGGCGTAGGCGGCGGCGGCCTTGCCGAACTCGCCCAGCACCCCGTAGGAGCGGCCGAGCATCGCCCAGCCTGCCGGGTCGTCCGGGTGGGCGGCGAGCTTGGCTGCCAGCGAATCGACCATCTTCTGCACCTGCGTCGGAGCGGCCGGAGCGGCGGCCTGGGCGGAGGTCGCCGCGACCGCCTGCGCGCCGGCCAGCGCCGCCGGCGTGCCCAGCAGTTCGTACAGCAGTCCGGCGCACACGGGCAGGCTCAGCAGCAGCCCGGCGACGGTCGGCAGCGCGCTGCCGGCGCGGCGCGCCTGGGGCATCGGCGCGGTGTCGGCCAGCACGCGGCGCGCCAGTTCCTCGCGTGCGCGCTCGTACTCGGCTTCGCCGAGCGACGCGCGATCGCGTTCCAGCGCGGCCATGTCCTCGCGCAGCAGGCGGGCGTTGACCGCCGCGCGGTCGACGCTGCGCCGGCTGCGTTGCCCGAGCAGGGGCAGCAGCATGATCGACAGCACCCCCGCTGTCAGCAGCGTGGCGGCGAGCAGGAAGGAAGTCATTCGAGTTCTCCGTGGTGCGCCAGCAGGGCCTGGGCGCGCGCCAGCTGGGCGGCGTCCAGCGGCGCCTCGGCGCGGCGCAGCCGGCGGCGTATGGTGGCGGTCAGCGCGCCCAGCCCCAGCGCCAGCAGCGCGAAGGGGCCGAGCCACAGCGCCCAGGTCTCGGCGTCGAAAGGCGGGCGGAAGCGCACGTAGTTGCCGTAGCGCGCGACCAGGTAGTCGACCACCTGCTTGTCGGTGTAGCCGCGCTCGATCAGCTTGCGTACCTCGGCGCGCAGGTCGCGCGCCAGGCTGGCCTGCGAGGCGGCCAGCGACTCGTCCTGGCACACCAGGCAGCGCAGGTTGCGGGTGATGGCCAGCATGCGCTGCTCGGCCGCCTCGTCGTGCGCCAGCGGGCGCGCCAGGCCGGCCCAGGCGGGCAGGGTCGCCAGCGCCAGCGCGAACAGCAGAAGGATTCGTTTCATTGCGATAGCTTCCGGATCATCGGCAACAGCTTGTCCTGCAGCACGGCCACGGTCAGCGGGCCGATCTGCTTGTAGACGATGCGGCCCTGGCGGTCGATGAGGTAGGTCTCGGGAACGCCGTAGACGCCGTAGTCGATCCCGATGTGGCCATTGGCGTCGCTGGCCACCAGGTCGTAGGGGTCGCCCGCCTCGGCCAGCCAGTGGCGCGCCGCGACCGGGTCGTCCTTGTAGTCCAGGCCGACCAGCGGAACGTGCTGCCCATGGGCGAAGGCCAGCAGCAACGGATGCTCCTCGCGGCACGAGGTGCACCACGACGCCCAGACGTTGAGCAGCCACACCTTGCCCTTGAACTGGGCCGAGGACACGGTGCCCGAGGTGGGCTCGATCTGCGGCGCGACGAAGCCGGGCGCCGGCTTGCCGATCAACGGCGACGGGATGGTGTGGGGATCGTGGTGCAGCCCGGCGACCAGCAGCCCGAGCAGGGCCGCGAACACCAGCACGACCAGTGAGACCCTGGCTGAGCGGTTCATGATGCGACGGCCTCCAGCGCCAGCGCGGCGCGGCGACTGAGCACGCGGTAGCGGCGGTCGGCCGCGGCGGCCACGCCGCCCACGGCCATGAGCAGCGCGCCGGCCCAGATCCAGATCACGAAGGGCTTGTAGTACACCCGCACGGCCCAGCCGCCGTTGCGCAGCTGCGCGCCCAGCGAGACGTAGACGTCGCGCAGCGGGCCGGTGTCGATCGCGGTGTCGGTCATCTCCATCGACGAGCCGAAATAGTCGCGCTTCTCCGGCCGCAGCACCGCGACGAGCTTGCCGTTGTGCGACAGGTCGAACACCCCCTGCTGCGCCGTGTAGTCGGGGCCGGGCTTGGTGCTCACGCCGTGGAAGGTGATGGTGTAGCCGGCGAGTTCGGTGTAGTCGCCGGGCACCATGCGCAGCTCGCGCTCGGCCTGGTAATGGGTGACCAGCGCCACGCCGACGATGCTCACCGCCAGCCCCAGGTGGGCCAGTTGCATGCCCCAGTAGCCGCCCGGGGGATTGCCGCTGCGCAGGCGCTTGCGCGTCTGCTGGAACACCGACGCCGCCAGCCACAGCGCGCAGAAGCTGCCGAGCGCCGCGCCGGCGTTCCAGCGACCCAGGCTGAGCGGAAGCGCGATCGCGGCCAGCAGCGCGAGCACGGCCGGCACGCGCATCGGGCGCAGCAGGTCGGCCGGGCGCGCGGCGCGCCAGCGCGCCAGCGGGCCGATCGCGGCGAGCAGGAACAGCGGAACCACCACCGGCACGAACACGCTGTTGAAGTACGGCGGACCGACCGACAGCCGGCCCAGGTTCAGCGCCTCGACGACCAGCGGGTACAGGGTGCCCAGCAGCACGCTGGCGGCGGCGACCACCAGCAGCACGTTGTTGCCCAGCAGCAGGCTTTCGCGCGAGACCAGCTCGAAGCTGCCGCCGGGGTCGCGGCCCGGCGCGCGCAGCGCGAACAGCAGCAGCGAGCCGCCGATGAACAGCCCGAACAGCAGCAGGATCATCATGCCCCGGCGCGGATCGGTGGTGAAGGCATGGACCGACGACAGCACGCCGGAGCGCACGAGGAAGGTGCCCAGCAGCGACAGACCGAAGGTGCCGATGGCCAGCAGCACCGTCCAGTTGCGGAACGATCCGCGCTTCTCGGTCACCGCCAGCGAGTGGATCAGCGCGGTGCCGACCAGCCACGGCATGAACGAGGCGTTTTCCACCGGATCCCAGAACCACCAGCCGCCCCACCCCAGTTCGTAGTAGGACCAGTAGGAGCCCAGCGCGATGCCCAGGGTCAGCGACACCCAGGCGGCGATGGTCCACGGACGCGACCAGCGCGCCCACGCCGTGTCCAGCCGCCCGGCGAGCAGCGCGGACACCGCGAAGGCGTAGGCCACCGCGAAGCCCACGTAGCCCATGTAGAGCATCGGCGGGTGGCCCATCATCCCCGGATCCTGCAGCAGGGGATTGAGCGAACGGCCGTTGAGCGCCCCCGGCAGCAGCCGCTGGAAGGGATCGGAGGCCAGGTTGATGTAGACCAGGAAGCCGAAGGCGATCAGCCCGAGCACGCCGAGCACCCTCGCCACCATCTCATCGGGCAGGCTGCGGGAGAACAGCGACACCGCGACCGACCAGCCGGCCAGCATCAGCAGCCACAGTAGGAACGAGCCCTGGTGGCCGCCCCAGGCGGCGCCGATCTTGTAGATCGTCGGCAGCGCGGTGTTGGAGTTCTCGGCCACGTACAGCACCGAGAAGTCGTCGTGCAGCAGAGCCCACAGCAGGCAGCCGAAGGCGAAGGCCACCAGCACGAAGGTGGCGCGAGTGGCCGGCCTGGCCAGCGCGATCCACACGCGGTTGCCGCGCCACGCGCCGACCAGCGGAAGCAGCGCCTGCACCAGCGCCACCGGCAGCGCCAGCAGCAGCGCGAAATGTCCGAGTTCGGGGATCATTGTTCGAGTGTCCTTTGAGTGCGGCGCGCATCGTGGATCGCGTCGCGCGCCTCCGGCGGCATGTAGTTGGCGCTGTGCTTGGCCAGCACCTGGGTGGCGTGGAAGGTGCCGTGCGGCCCGAGGGTGCCCTGCACGACCACGCCGCGCCCCTGGGCGAACAGGTCGGGCAGGATGCCCGTGTACACCACCGCGACCTGCTTGGCGGTGTCGGTGACCAGGAAGCGCACGGTGGTGCCGTGGCGCTGCAGGCTGCCCTGTTCGACCAGGCCGCCCAACCTGAACAGCGAGCCGCGGGGCACGGTGCCGTCGACGATCTGGGTCGGCGTCACGTACAGCTCGATGGCGCCGTTGAGGGCATGCAGCACCAGCGCGGTGGCCAGCCCGAGGGCGGCCAGGCCGGCGGCGATCAGCGCGCCGCGACGTTGGCGCGCCTTCATGCCGCCTCCCGCTGCAGTGGCACCGCGAGGTCGATGTCGCCGGGGCGCGAGCGTTCCTGCCGCTCGATGCGCCGCACCGCGTCCTGCTGCTGCAGCAGCGCCAGCGCGGCGCGCCGCCGCAGCCGCAGCGCGGCCACCTCGGCCAGCAGCCCCAGCGCGCAGGCGGCCACGCTGCCCCAGACGTACAGCGCGTAGCCCCCCATGGAGAAGAACTCCGAGGCCGAATTCCAGATCATGATGAAGCCTCCATCAGCTGCCCGAGCCAAGCGCTGTCGTGCTCGCGCTCGAGAATGATCACCCTGACTCGCGCCAGGGCCACGGAAATGCTGTACATCCACGCCGCCAGGGTCATCAGCAGGATGCCCAGCAGCATGGTCATGGCCATCGACGGCGCATGGGTGAAGGAAATCGACGCTCCCTGGTGCAGGGTGTTCCACCACTGCACCGAGAAATAGATCACCGGGATGTTGACCACGCCGACCACCGCCAGCACCGCGCAGGCCCTGTCGGCGCGCCGCTCGTCGTCGATGGCCGCGCGCAGCGCGATCTGCCCCAGGTAGAGGAACAGCAGGATCAGCTCGGAGGTCAGGCGCGCGTCCCACACCCACCAGGTGCCCCACATCGGCTTGCCCCACAGCGATCCGGTGATCAGCGCCAGCGCGGTGAACATCGCGCCGGTGGGCACCAGCGCCGCGGCCATCATCCCCGACAGCCGGGTGTTGAAGGCCAGGCCCAGCGCCGCCCAGCCGGCCATCACCACGTAGATGAACATGGACATCCACGAAGCCGGCACGTGCAGGAAGATGATGCGGTAGCCCTCGCCCTGGGTGGCGTCGGAGGGTGCGACGAAAAAGCCGACCCACAACCCCGCGAGCCCGAACAGCACGGCGGCCCAGGCGAACCATGGGACCATTCGCCCCGCCAGGTCGTAGAAGGTGGCCGGGCTGGCGTACTTGTACCAACGGATGGTGTGCGCGTTCATTCGATTGCGATCCTGACGGCCGCGGCAGCCACCGGCGGGGCGAGGAACATCGCCACCACCAGCATCGCTCCCAGCAGCGAGAGATAGCCCGAGTAGTCGAGCCCGGAGGCCTGCGCGGCCAGCGCGCCGGCGCCGAACACCAGCGCCGGCACGTACAGCGGCAACAGCAGCAGCGCCAGCAGCGCCCCACCGCCGCGCGTGCCCAGGGTCAGCGCGGCGCCGATGGCGCCGATCAGCGAAAGCAGCGGCGTGCCCAGCAGCAGCGCGCCGACCAGCAGCGCCAGCGCCGCCGGGGGCAGCCCGAACTGCAGCCCGAGCACCGGCGCCAGCAGCACCAGCGGCAGACCGGCGACCAGCCAGTGGGCGATGATCTTGCCGCCCACCAGCCAGGCGAAGGGAGTCGGCGACAGCAGCATCTGCTCGAGGGTGCCGTCGGCGTAGTCCTCGCCGAACATGCGCGGCAGCCCGAGCAGGGTCGACAGCAGCGCGCCGACCCACAGCACGCCCGGGCCGATGGCGCGCAGCCGCGCCGGCTCGGGTCCGATGGCCAGCGGGAACAGGCTGGCGACCAGGACGAAGAACACCAGCACCGTCGCCACCTCGCTGCGCCGGCGCAGGGTCAGCAGCAGTTCGCGGCGCAGCATGCCCAGCAGCGCGCTGGCGGGTCGCGGCTCGCCGTGGGCCGCGCGCGAGCCGCCGGCCTGCCGCAGCGTGCCGTCGATCGCCTTCATGCCGCCAGCTCCACGGTCTGCCCGCCGGCCAGCGCGACCGGCTGGTGGCTGGTCAGCACCGCGCTGCCGCCTGCGCGCAGGTGCTCGGCGACCAGCGCGCAGACCATGTCGACGCCGTCGGCGTCGAGCGCCGCGAAAGGCTCGTCGAGGATCCACAGCCTGGCGCCGCGGGTGAGCACCCGCGCCAGCAACGCGCGCCGGCGCTGTCCCTGCGACAGCACGCGCACCGGCAAGGCCTCGCGGCCGCGCAGCCCGACCCGCCACAGCGCAGCGCAGGCGGCCCGCTGATCGAGCAGCCGGCCGTCGAGGGCGGCGGCCAGCTGCAGGTTCTCCAGCGCGCTCAGGTCGTCCTTGACCGCGTGGCGATGCCCGAAATAGGCCATCGCCGCGCGGTAGTCCTCACCGGCGCGCGCGATGTCCACGCCGTTCCACTCGATGCTTCCGGCGTGCGGCCGCGCCAGCCCGGTGAGCAGGCGCAACAGGCTGGTCTTGCCGGCGCCGTTGGCGCCGCGCACCTGCAGCCATTGCCCGCCCCGCACCTGGAAGTCCAGCCCGCTGAACAGTTGCCGACGGCCCCTGCGGCAGCCCACTTGGGTGGCTCGCAATTCGTGCTCCAGGGTGTCGTGCATGGCAAGCGCTCGGATGGGGACCGCCGCCGGCGCCGGGCCGCGGTTCGAGTCCCGGGCTCAAAGATAGGCAGGCCCGAAATCACCGAGTTTGCGCAGAATCAATTAAGGCTACGCTGAACAAGTCCACCGTATGAGCGGGTGAGGCGTTGAATACAGATGAAAGCGCAACAGACCCTTGCAATGGCGGCCGATCAAGGCGCGGGATTCGAACAATACCGACGCCCGACCA
>JAJZVU010000079.1 GCA_021845505.1 Pseudomonadota bacterium
ACGATCAAAATGCCCATCGGAAAAGTCCTATGCCCCATCGGAAATCCGGCGTGCCGGGGCACGCGCCGCGCGCTCGGCGCGCACGCGGGCGCGCGCCCGCGGGCCGCGGCCGGGCGGCGGGTGGACACAGGGGTGCGGAGGGGGCCGCCGCGCTCGCGCGCGGCGGGCACGACGGCCGGTGGGCGGCTCAGTCCAGCGTGGCGTCGGCCAGGCCGTGCTGCAGTGCGTAGCGCACCAGGTCGACGTCGTGATCGGCGTTCATCTTGTCGAGGATGTGCGACTTGTGGGTGCTGATGGTCTTCACGCTCAGCCTCAGCTCGGCGGCGATGTCGGTCAGGCTGCGGCCGTCGACAATGCGCTGGAAGATCTCGAATTCCCTATTCGACAGCAGGGTGTGCAGCGGCACGTCGCGCGGCCTCGACACGTCGGTGGCCAGCAGCTCGGCCAGCTTCGGGCTGACGTACACGCCGCCGCGCGCGACCTTGCGGATCGCTCCCAGCAGCACGTCGCCGTCGACCTCCTTGGTCAGGTAGCCCGATGCGCCGGCGCGCATCGCGCGCACCGCGTACTGCTCCTCCTGGTGCATGGTGAACACCAGGATGGGCAGGTGGCTGCGCTCTGCCTTGACCAGCCGGATCAGGTCCAGGCCGTTGCGCCCGGGCATCGACAGGTCGAGGATCAGCAGGTCCCAGTCCCGTCGGCGCACCAGTTCGAGCAGCGCGTGCCCGTTGCCGGCCTCGCCTGCGCAGCGCAGGTCGTCGGTGTCGTCGAGGATGTTGCGCAGGCCGTTGCGGATGATCGCATGGTCGTCGGCCAGCAAGACGTCGAGCCTGTTCATGCCGGGACTCCTTGGTCGTTCAGGTCTTCGTGCAGGGACATCTGCAGCGCCACTTCGGTGCCCCCTTCGGGCAGGCGGGCGATGCGCAGGCTGGCGCCGAGCGCGGTGGCGCGCTCGCGCATGCTCAGCAGGCCGACCCCGGACTCCAGGCGCTGCGGATCGATGCCGCGTCCGTTGTCGCGCACCGTCAGGCGCAGCCGCCCGTTGTCGACCAGCAGTTCGATGCGCACCAGCGACGCCTCGGCGTGGCGCGCCACATTGGTCAGCGACTCCTGCACGATGCGAAACAGCGCCGTCGACACCGTGTCCGCCGGCACCTGGCAGGCGCCGTCCAGCCGCAGCTGCACCTCGATCCCGGTGCGCCGGCCGAACTCGCCGGCCAGCCAGCTCAGCGCCTCGCCGAAGCCCAGGTCGTCGAGCATGCGCGGGCGCAGCTCGGTGGAGATGCGCCGCACCGACGCGATGGCGTCGTCGAGCAGCTGGCGCATCGAGTCGAAGGTCTGCGGGGTGGCCGGGCGGCCGTCGCGCGAGCGCGCCACCAGTCGCGACAGGTCCAGCTTGATGCCGGTGAGCAGCTGGCCGAGGTCGTCGTGCAGTTCGCGCGAAATGCGTGCGCGCTCTTCCTCGCGCACCGTCTGCTGGGCGTTGGAAAGCCGGCGCAGTTCGCGGTTCATCTGCCGCAGTTCGGCTTCGCGGCGGCGCCGTTCGGTGACGTCGCGCAGCACCGCGGTGAACTGCAGCGCGCCGTCGATCCGCGTCTGCGACACCGCCGATTCCACCGGGAACTCGCTGCCGTCGGCGCGCCGCGCGAGGACCTCCATGTTGGGAGCCATGTCCCGCGACGCCACGCGCGAGGCGGCGAACTGGCGCATGTGCGCGCCGTGGGCCTGCCGCAGCCGCGGCGGGATCAGCACGTCCAGCGGCTGGCCCAGCGCCTGGGCTGCGGGCATGCCGAACATGCGCTCGGCGGCTGGGTTGAACAGGATGATGCGGTGCTCGGCGTCGACCGACACCATCGCGTCCATCACCGAATCGATGGTGCGGCGGTAGCGGTCGTCGGCTTCGCGCAGCGCCTGGTCGAGCTTTTGCTCGCGCTGCAGCTCGGCTCCCAGCAGCAGCGCGGCGGCGCCGAGGAAGCCGCACACCAGCAGCGCGCCCAGCGCGACCGGTGCCGCCACCTCGCGCCACGCCGCCAGCGTGGCCGCACGGTCCTCGCCGACCCCCACCAGCAGCGGGACTCCCGGCACCCGCGCCAGGCTCAGCTGGCGCTCGCCGCCGCCGGTGCGCAGCACGTCGGCGTGCAGCAGCGCGCCGGGCGCCGGCAGGCCGAGCCCGTTCAGCTCGGGGGCCGGCTGGCCGAGCAGGGCGTCGCGATGCGGCAGGCTGGCCAGCAGCCTGCCGTCGTCCAGGTACAGCGCGGCAGGGCGCCGGAAGTCCTGCAGCACGTAGCCGTACAGCGATTCCAGTTGCCTGCGCGCTATGCCGGCGACGATCACACCGCGCAACGTCCCGTCGGGGTTGCGCAGCGCGCGCGCCAGGTGCACGGTCCAGCGGGCGCTGACCCGGCTGAGCACCGGGCCGCCGATGTACAGGCCGCGCGCGTGGCCGCTGGCGAAGGCCTTGAAATAGTCGCGGTCGGCCACCGACACCGCGGGCGCGGGGAAGCTGCGGGTGGTGTTGACCACCAGGCCCTGGGCGTCGACCAGGAACAGCGTTCCCGCGACCCCCAGGCCGTGGGCGTGGGCGGCCAGCAGCAGGTGCACCGGCAGGCTGTCGAGTCCCAGGCGGCCGACGAAGGACGAGCCGAGGCGGTCGGCCACGGTGCGCAAGGTGGCGTCGCTGCGTTCGAAGTTCTGCGCGGTCTGCTGGGACAGCAAACGCGTCAGGGTGTCCGTGCGCGCGACGTCGCGGGTCAGCGCCCGCTCGCGCAGCCCCCACAGCAGCGCCAGCACCGAGACCGAGACGGCCACGATGGTCAGTACCGCGAACAGGCCGACCACCCGCACGGGCTGGATGCGCATTGCCATGTCGATCGACGATGCCAGGCTCGCGAGGCCGATGGACCCCGCCGCTGCCGATGCTAGGCGGGCACCGTCTGCGGGCGGTTTGCCTTCGATCAAGGGTCCGCCGGGACGGCCCTCCATTTGTGTGTTTTCTGCTGCAATCTGTGTTTAAGGCTACGCTGAACAAGCCGCTGATTTCAGCCCAGTGACGGCATGCGGAGAGAGCAGTTGCACATGATGAGATCGACGGGGCGGGATGAGACGATTTCGAGCCGCTCGGTGGCCATTTCGGCCA
>JAJZVU010000080.1 GCA_021845505.1 Pseudomonadota bacterium
GGACATGGCCCGGGAGTCCCACTGATCGGGACGGGTCAGGGTCATCGGCACGCTGTGGAATCCCCGCACGCGCGGGGTCGCGGCGAGCTGGCGCATCAGTTGCGCCAGCTCGCCCGATCCCGGGGGAAGCAGGCTGTCGGCCGCGGCCGGTCGGGGCTGCGCCCACGCCGGCAGACCGTTCGAGGCCCCGAGCGCCGCGACCGCGGTTCCGGCGATGCGGTGGATCATCTGGCGTCGCGTACAGGCGTGGATCTGCATGGTGTCTCCTCGGGCGTCGGGCTGCCGGCGCAGCTGCCGCCAGTCCCTCCCGGCAGGACATGCTACCCCGCGCGCAGCGGGCTGCGAAGGCCTGCGGCGGCGCGCGGCAACGCGCCCGAGCGCAAGCGCCTTGCAGGACGACCTGCCCGGCGTGTACAAAGCAGCCCAGCCACCCAGCCGCGCTCATGCACCCCGCACCCACCCTGACCGGGACCCTGGTCACGCTGCGCCAGCTCGAGGCGAGCGACGCGCCGGCGCTGGTCGGCGCCGCCGCCGACGGCGAACTCTGGGATCTGCGCTGGACCGTGGTGCCGTCGGCCGCCAGCGTGGACGACTATCTCGCGAAAGCCCTGCGCGACCAGCGGCAGGGCAGCGCGCTGCCGTTCGCCGTCACGCTGCGTGCCAGCGGGCAGGTCATCGGGTCGACCCGCCTGTGGAACATCGAGCCCGAGCACCGCAAGCTGGAGATCGGCCACACCTGGTACGCCAGGTCCTGGCAGCGCAGCGCGGTGAACACCGAGTGCAAGCTGATGTTGCTGCGCCATGCCTTCGAGCAGCTGCGGTGCGTGCGGGTGCAGCTGACCACCGACGTGCTCAACGAAGCCTCGCGCGCCGCGATTGCGCGGCTCGGCGCGGTCGAGGAGGGAATCATCCGCAACGAGCGCATCATGCCCGACGGGCGCAGGCGCAGCTCGGTGCGCTACAGCATCATCGACGACGAATGGCCCGCGGTGCGCTCGCGACTGGAGCTGCGCCTGGCCAGGCTGCTGGCGCCGGGCTGAGGTACGCAGGCCGCCTCAGCACCCCGGCACGCGACCCGGCACCCCCGCGGCGCCCGCGACACTCGCCGGCCCACGCGCGAAGCGGCTGCCCTGGTCCGCGGCCAGACTACTCGATCGCTGCCGGAACATGCAGCGATTCGCGCAAGGGCGTGTCGGGCATCAGCCAGGTCGTGACGAGGGCGATCGCCGCGAAAGCCGCCGCCGTGGCGTACACCAGCGTGAAGCCCCTCTGCAGTGCCGCGGCCGCGGCAAGGCCGGAGGCATGGCCCGCGCCTCCGATCATCGCCAGGCCCGACGCGATGATCGCCCCGGCCAGGGTCGACCCGCTGGCTCCGCCGACCGATCGCAGCACCAGCAAGGCTCCGGTCCCGGCGCCGATCTCCTGCCTGCGCAGCACGTTCTGGGCGTTCATGATGGAGCCGATCAGGCACATGCCGATTCCGGGACCGACGAGGGTCAACGCGAGGATCACCAGCCAGAGCGGAGCGCTGGCGGGCAGCAGCGCGAGCAGCGACAGCCCGACGCACAGCAGCAAGGTGCCTGCGCGCAGGCCCGCGCGCAGCGCTCCGAAGCGCCGCGCCCAGCGGCTGCCCACCACGTTGCCCAACGCGTTGGCGAGCATGAAGGGTGTCACGTAGAGGCCCGACTGCGCGGCGGTCGTGCCCCGCACGTACTGGAAATACAGCGGGATCGCGAACAGGCACATGAACAGCAGCAGCGACGCGATCGTGGAGACGACGAGGTTGGCGCTGAAGCTCGCGCTGGCGAACACCCGCGGCGGGAACAGCGGGTCGTGCGCGCGCAACTCCTGCACCACCAGCAGCAGCAGCAGGGCCAGGCCCAGGCCCAGCAGGCCGAGGATCGGGGTCGACACCCAGGCGTAGGTGTTGCCGCCCCATCCCAGCGCCAGCAACAGCACGACGATGGCCGCCGTCAGCAGCAGCATGCCGATGGCGTCGAGCTCGATGCGGCCCCGGCGGCTCGGGCGCGCGAGCTTGCGCAGGCCGTCGTGGCAGACCCGGATCGCCAGCGCGCCCACCGGCAGGTTGATCCAGAAGATCCAGCGCCAGGACAGGTCCTGCGCGACCAGGCCGCCGACCAGCGGCCCGCTCAGCGAAGCCAGTGCCCAGACTGCGGAAATGTAGCCCTGGTAGCGCCCGCGCTCGCGCGGAGAGACCACGTCCGCGATGGCCGCCTGGGTCAGCGCCATCAGTCCGCCGCCTCCCAGTCCCT
The DNA here is from genome assembly GCA_021845505.1 of Pseudomonadota bacterium. Lineage (GTDB taxonomy): Bacteria > Pseudomonadota > Gammaproteobacteria > Burkholderiales > Burkholderiaceae_C > Thiomonas_A. The sequence goes on from JAJZVU010000080.1 coordinate 2,274, forward strand.
GCAGGGCGCGATAGGCGATGAGTTGCACCAGTTGCCGCGCGGTACCGCACAGCACCGACGTCGCGATGAACACCGACAGGCACAGCATCAGCAGGCGGCGCCGCCCGTAGATGTCGGAGAGCTTGCCGTAGATGGGCGTGCTGATGGTCGCGGTGATCAGGTAGGCCGCGACGATCCACGAGAGGTCGGCGCGCGCGTGCAGGTCCCTGGCGATGGCCGGGATGGCCGGGATCACAGCCGTCTGGTCGAGCGCGGCCAGCAGGATGCAGATCATCACCCCGAACATCACGCGCATGATCTCGCGGTGCGTGAACACGGGGTGGGGGGTAGCCGTCGGGGCTTCCCCGCATGGTGTGCCTCGGTCGCCGCTCATTGCGGCATCCATTGTCGCCGGAAACGGGTTGCGAACCATCGTCGGCATGCGGCAGGTGCACGCCGGCGCATCCCGCCCCGCGGGGCGGTTCGCCGCGCGGAAAAGAAAAAGGCGCCAAGTATC
>JAJZVU010000059.1 GCA_021845505.1 Pseudomonadota bacterium
ACACCAAGCGCACCGGAGGCAGTGCGATCGATGGCCGCACGACGCGACACGCCGGCTACGTTGTCAGCCAGCGCAAACGAAAGCGGATCGAGCAGTGCTTCGGCTGGGGCAAGACCATCGGCCCGATTCGCCAGGTCATGGTGCAGGGCCTGGAGATGGGCTGCTGCCGGTTTCGTGAACACGGGCCCAAGCTCCCCGTGTTCCACGGGGGCTGCTATCCCTGTCCTTCCGCTCGCCGCTCATGCTATGCCCAACGACCGCTCAGGCCGACGACCCGTCCTTCATCGGGTGTCAGCAGCCCGGCCGAAGCGGGCGTCGGTCGCCACCCGTGGCGGCCGCCATGCTTGAGCTTGCAGACTTCGGGCAGATCGCTGTCATCGTGCCCAAGAAGGGGCGTCCTGGGTCCGGGCCTGATCGGCGCAAGGGCACCCGGGTGCGGACGCCTGCCGATCAGGTCCCGCGATCCCCTTGGCGCGCCGCGACCAGTGCAGCGACGTCCAGCCGGCCCATCCCCATCATGGTCGTGAACACCCTCTGGCGCGCAGCCGGGTCGGGATCGGCCAGGCCGTCGAGCAGGGCGGCGGGCGTGATCTGCCACGAGACGCCCCAGCGATCCTTGCACCAGCCGCACGCGCCCTCGCTGCCGCCGTTCGCCACGATCGCATCCCAGTAGCGGTCGGTCTCGGCCTGGTCGGCGGTCGTGACCTGGAACGAAAAGGCTTCGCTGTGCCGGAACGCGGTGCCGCCATTCAGACCCATGCATGCAATGCCAAGCACCGTGAACTCGACGACGAGCACGTCGCCCCGCCGCCCGCCCGGGTAGTCGGCCGGCGCATGGCGGATCGCATCGACGGAACTGGCAGGAAAGGTCCGCGCATAGAAGTTCGCCGCCGCCTCGGCGCCATGGTCGTACCAGAGGCACACCGTGGCCCCAGCCTTGCGCGGGGCGGTATCGGTCAGGGGCACGGCAGTTTCCATCGATGATCAGGCCCCAAGTCTCACGGACATGCCCCGGATTGTGGCCCCGCTGACCGCGCGCGGTCCAGTTCCGAGCAGCATTCCCAGGTCGATCACGACCCGGGGAGTTGGTACGACTTCCTCGACGCAGTTCACTGCAACCCCCTCTCGGTGGGAGGGGGTCAGCTCTCAGTGCCGCCTGGGGGTCAGTTCGCGCGCGTTGGCAAGCTTGAGCCAGAATCCGACGGCTTCCCCGGATGCGCCGCACAGCGGAGCTTCGCGTTCCCGTGCCGTGCCGAACGTCAACATCGGCTCATTCCTGTCGATGTGTGAAGCCATGATGGTCCGTCCGGCACGCGGCATGCCCGGTGATTCCCTCGCTGCCGAAGCGGCGGCCGGGGTGCCCCGACGACCCAATGGCCGGTGCGTCCGAGGCGGCGCCTTGGCTGCGAGGGTAAACCCGCATGCCCATGCGGCGCGCATGTCCATACGATATGCAAACGTTTGCATTTCTACGGATTGGACAGCCAACCAGATATGCGTGTATGAGCCTCGCGTGTATTGCAAACGATTGCATGCGGGGCGCTTGCACACTCCACTTTGAAAGTCTTCATGAGAACAACAAAACGGGCAGTGGTCGACACGCTGATCGACTGTGGTGCGACCCACGCTTTCACGCTGCCAGGATTGGGCATCACCTGGATGCTCGATGAGTTCTACGAGCGCAGAGAAGAAATCAATGTCGTGCTGACGCGGGGAGAGCAGACGGCGGCCGTCATGGCGCAAACCTATGGCCGCCTGACCGGACGACCGGGAATCTACATGGGGCAGGGGCCCTTCGCCAGTACGACGGGTGCGTTCGGCATCCTGGAAGCGTACTTCGCGGGCTCGCCGATGGTCGTGCTCACCGATACCTCCTGCTACGACGGCTTCGGCATGTATGGCGTCTATCAGACGATGACGGGTGATTACGGTGCCGCGAACATTCGCCAGTCGCTGGGTACCATGACCAAGTACACGGCCTACGCGACCGAGCCGAATGAGGCCGTCTACGGTCTGCAACTGGCCTACAAGCATGCCCAGCTTCCGCGCATGGGGCCTGCGGCGCTGATCTTGAAGTCGCCCGTCATCCGCCGCGAAATGCCAGCGGATGAACGCGTCAAACTGTACCCGTCCAAGGGGTATCTGCAGTACACGCCGGCGAAAATCGACACCGACGCGATGCGAGAGTTGGCGGCGTTGATCCGCAAGGCGAAGAATCCCGTGATCCTTGCGGGTCAGGGGGCGCAGACGGATCTTGCGCGCGGCCGGCTTGCAGCCGTCGCGATGAGCGCCGGCATCGCGGTGGCCACCAGTTACAACGGCAAGGGAGTGATCGACGAGACCTCGCCTGTCGCGGTGGGCATGCTCGGCACCTGGGGCGCGAAAAGCGCGAACGCGATGCTCGGCAAGGCGGATCTGGTCATCGTTCTCGGCGCCAGCCTGGGTCCGGATTATCTGCGTTTTCGCGACGAAGACCTGATCGACCCCTCCCGGCAGACGATTGTCCAGATCGATATCGATCCGCGCAACGCCGGGTGGGTTTATCCCGTCGACCTGGCCATCCAGGGCGACGTCGCGGAAGCGTTGGAGGCCCTCGCAGCGCACGACCTTGGCGCTGGCCGACAGCGCCTCGCGGACATTGCCGAGAACAATCGGGTGCATGGTTTCGGCGAATTGCCGGCGACGATCGCGGTCGCCGGTGCACTGCATAACTCGGACATCGTCCGGGCACTGGATCGCATTCTCACGCCCAGCGACATGCTGGTGCTGGATGCGGGCACCAACCGTATCTGGATCACCAGCATGCTGCGTTTGCGCACCCCGGGGCAGCTGCTGGTTCCAGGAGGCATCGGCGGTATGGGATGGAGCCTGCCGGCCGCCGCCGCGGCGAAACTCGTCTATCCGCAGCGCAACGTCATCTGCCTCGTCGGAGACGGAGGCGCCGCAATGACCCTGAATGCGCTGTCGACCTGCGTGCAGCACGACCTGCCGATCACCGTGATCGTTTCCAACAACAAGGGATTGGGCATGGTTCGGGACAATATGAAGCAACGCCGTATTGCGGTCGATTTTTCGGATATCGACTTTTCGCTGGTCGCCCAGGGCATGGGGTGCCATGGCGTACGGGTCGATCGCGCCGACAGCTTGATCACGGCGATCGAGGAAGCGCGGCACGCGCGTGTGCCCACCGTCATCGACGTGGCGGTGGACCCGGCTGCGAGCCATGTGCCGGCCTCGGATTACTAACGCACATCGGGGTTTGCGGCATGTCTGAAGTCGTCATTGTCACAGGTGGATCGAGCAACATCGGCTGGGCTTGCGCACAGCGCATGGCGGCGCAGCATGTCGTGGTCATTGCCGATGTGCGTGCCCCGTCGGCCGCGTTGACGTCGTCGATGCACTTCATCAAGACCGACGTCACCCAACCCGACGATTGTCGTGCCATGGTGCAACGCGCGAGCACGCTGGGGGATCTGCGTGTCGTCGTCCACTCGGCCGCGATCACCGCGCCAGCCAGACCGTTCGAGCAGATTTCGCTCGACGAGTGGTGCCGGGTGCTCGACGTCAATCTCACCGGGTCCTTCCTCGTGGCGCAGGCTGCCGTCGCGGCTCTGCGCAGCACGAAGGGAAACATGGTGATGATCGCGTCGCGTGCGGCACGCACCGGCGTGGCGGCGCTGGCCGTGTCGCAAGGGACCAAGCCCCATTACTGCGCATCCAAGGCCGGCGTGTTATCGCTGGTCAGGTCGCTCGCCAGCGAGCTGGCTGCAGACGGCGTTCGGGTCAATGCGGTCCTGCCTGGCTCCATCGAGGGAACCATGATTCCGCGTGAACGCTGGCCGGAAATGATTCCGCGCATCCCCCTGGGCCGACTCGGGGTGGCGGATGAGGTCGCCGAAGCGGTGGCGTTTCTGAGTTCGGACGCGGCACGCTACATCACGGGCCACGCGCTGGACGTGAACGGCGGGACGTGGATGAACTGACAACTGCCGCGCGCCCATCGGCAGACTGCGGCAACGAACCGCGGTAGCACCTTGCGGTGCCGAGGTGCGTGGGCGCCGTGGTACCGGGCAAATGCGTTGACGCCCATCCAGAAGACAACAAGGAGACAGCAATGAAGCAAGAATTGATCATCCGGAACGCCCGGGACGTTTCGGACTTCATCGATCAGCACGCGGGTGGGCGGTCGTCCTGGCTGATCGTCCTGATCGCTCTGGGGGGTGTTTTTGCAGACGGCTATGATTTCACGAGTCTGGGCATCGGTGTTCCGGCGCTGCAGCATACCTTCGGGCTCAGCCCCTTCGAGGTCGGGAGCGTGACGGCGATGATGGCGATCGGCGCCGCCATCGGTGCCGTCTGGGGCGGAAAGGCCGCGGACCGGGTGGGTCGCTACAAGATGTTCCTGATCGACCTCATCTTGCTGGTCGTCGGCGCGCTGGGTGCCGCGTTGTCCGTCAATCTGGCGATGCTGCTCGCTTTCCGGTTCCTGCTCGGCCTGGGCGTGGGGCTGGACTTTCCGGTGGCCTTGAGCTTCGTCGCCGAATTCGTCAACAAGAACAAGCGCGGCGGCAGTTGCAATATGTGGGCGCCGGTGTGGTCCGTTGCGGCCGCCTGCACCGGGTTGATCATCCTTCCATTCTACCTGGCGGGTTTCGGCGAGAATCTCTGGCGCATCGCGGTGGGTTTTGGCGCGGTGCCGGCGTTGATCGTCCTGCTGCTGCGCTTCAAATATATCAAGGAGAGCGCCCCCTGGGCGGCGCACAATGTGGGCCTGGCCGAGGCCGCGCGAATCCTCGAGGCGACGTACAAGATCAGGACGCGGGTGGTGCCGGAGGCCGACCAGCCGACGAAGCCGGCCATCCAGGACGCGAAGTTCGGCGAGATTTTCTCGCCTGTCTACAGTCGACGGACATTGCTGATCGCGGTGATTTGCATGACGCAAAGCATGGAATATTTCGCGATCGGGTTCAATCTGCCTTCGATTTCCCAGACGCTGTTTGGCAAGGCCTTCATCAATGCCATTCTCGGCGCCGTGGTCTTCAATATCTTTGGCATCGTCGGATCGGGGTTGAGTGCGCTCGTCATGAGGAGGATGGGATCCAAGCTGGTCATGACGATCGGCTATTCATTCACGATCGCCGCGTTGCTCGCGATGTTCGAGCTGCACAACACGCTGCCCGTGATCGACATGGGGCTGCTCGTCGGGCTCATGATCCTCGCGCATTCGTTCGGCGCGGGTTCCCAGGCCATGACCACGGCGGCGCTGTCCTACCCGACGCGCATCCGCGGGCTGGGTACCGGCTGGGGGCAGGGAATGGTGCGAGTGGGGAGCATCATCGGCTTCTATTTCTTCCCGCTGCTGGTCTCGGTCGCGGGGTTCTACAACATGATCGGATTCCTGATCATCGCGCCGGCTCTGGGGCTTGTCGCGACGCTGATGATGAACTGGAATCCTGTCGGCGCGAACATGGACGAGGTCGAGATCCTGAGTCGCGCCAAGGCCGTGCCGGAAGGGGCGTAGGCGCGCATGCCACGGTCTTCGCGCGACATGCCTTGCGCGCGCCCAACAGGGTTCGGTCAGGCTGCACCGAGCGGTTCGTGGCGCATCTGCCGCGGTGGCGGCCGGTCGAGCTCAGGTCAAGGAAGCGCCGCTCGCCGGTTCCCGTTTCGAGGACACGGTATCCCGACCGATGAATGAAGGCCCATGCCGTGAAAGTCCGTGAGATTGCCAGAGGGCTCGAATTCCCCGAGGGCCCCGTGTTCCTGAGCGATGGCTCCATTCTGGTCGTCGAGATCGCACGCGGAACGCTCACACGCGTGACGCTCGACGGGAAAACGCAGGTCGTGGCCAGACTCGGTGGCGGACCGAACGGAGCCGCGATCGGGCCCGATGGGGCGGTGTACGTATGTAACAACGGCGGCTTCGAGTGGACGCGCGACTCGAACGGATACCTGCGGCCGGTCGGGCAGGCCCATGACTATTCCGGCGGACGCATCGAGCGTGTGCAACTGTCGACGGGGCAGGTCGAGCGGATCTACGACCGCGTCGACGGGATCCCTCTTCGGGGGCCCAACGACCTGGTGTTCGACCGGTATGGGGGGTTTTACTTCACGGACCTGGGCAAGATCCGGGCTGACGCGGTCGACAGGGGGGCCATCTTTTACGCGCGGCCCGACCACGGCACCGTCGATGCGTTCGCGAGGCCGGTCACGACCCCCAACGGGGTGGCGCTGTCGCCGGACGGTGGCGTGCTCTATTACGCCGAGACCGAGGGGGCGCGCCTATGGGCTTTCAGCCTCACGGGGCCAGGGCAGGCCGCACGGGAACCCTGGCCTTCGCCCCAAGGCGCGCGCATGCTTGCCGCTTCGCCGGGAGGTCATTGGCAGCGGTTTGACTCGATGGCGGTCGATCGCGATGGCCACATTTGCGTGGCCACGCTGCTGCACGGCGGCATCAGCATCTTCGCGCCGGATGGCGCATTGCTCCGGCATGTGGCTTTGCCGGACCCCTTCACGACGAATATCTGCTTTGGCGGAGCTGACATGAGGACTGCGTTCGTCACCCTGTCCGCAACCGGGGTGCTCATCGCAATCGACGACTGGCCGTCCCCCGGACTGCCTTTGCACTTCTGCGTCTGACGCGCGCACCCCGACTATCCGCGCTCGGCGGGCGCGGGGCCGGCACTCTCGCGTTCGATCAGTTCCACCGGAATGTTGACGGAGGAAGGACCCGCGTCGCCCGCCAGGCGGGTGAGCAGCAGCCGGGCGGCGGCGCTGCCCATCTCGGAGATCGGCAAGTGCACCGTCGTCAACGGCGGGTGCAGGAACGGCGCGAATTCGTTGTCGTTGAAACTGACAACGGACATCTGCCCCGGTACATCGATGCCGGCCTTGTCGAGTGCGGCGAGCGCGCCTGCGGCCAGATAGTCGTTGCCGCACACCATCGCCGTCACATCGGTCCGCGCGGCGATGACGCGCCGCATCGCGTCGAAGCCCTCGCGAAAGCCGTATTCCACCTCGAGAACCGCGTCTTCACGCAGCGTGAGTCCGTGCCTGGCGATGGCGCGCGTCACTCCCGCGAAACGCGCCTGGGCGCGTTGGTTTCCGGCCCGATAGCCTCCGAGAAATCCGACCCTCCGATGCCCGCCGGCGGCCAGGTAATCGATCACCAGCCCGGCGGCCAACTGCTCGTCGAAGCCCACGCAGGGACCGTAGCGGCCGTCCAGGGTCCATACCTGGACAAACGGGATGGAGCGCTGCGCCAGCACGGTGAGGACTTCCGGCGGGTGCTCGGAACCCAGCAGCACCAGCGCGTCCACGTTTCTGGAGAGGACCTTGTGGACGAGTTTCGCGGGCTCGGGATTCAGGCGATCCGGTGCCGTGAGCAGCAACGTGTATCCGGCCTGGGCCAGGGCCGATTCAAGTGTCTGCACCATGGTGGCAAAGGAGATACTGCCAAAGCGCGGAATGATGGCTCCGACCGTCATCGTGCGGCGCATGGCCATCGCGCGGGCAGACCCATTCGGCACATAGCCGACCTGTTCGACCGCCTGCTGGACCCGGCGCCTGGTCACCTCGCTGATCATTTCGGGTCGCGACAGTGCGCGGGAAACGGTGCCGACCGAAACGCCCACCAGCGCGGCGACATCCACGAGGGAGGCGCTGCGCCCGGACGCGACGACACCCTCGCCGGCCGGGTTGCGGGAGGGCGGGGCGGCAGCGTATTTCTTGCGTGACATGCATTCAGAGGATGTTGAAGTGGCGGAGGCGGCCGCGCGCAGGCGCTGCGCGATGAGCGGCAAGGCGCCCGAGCCAATGCCAGGCTGCACGCCCATGATTCCGATTTTGCACCAACGCGACTCCCTCCGGTCGAGGAATGGTCCCCTGCGGATCGTGCGGCCTGTCAGCTCCAGCCCGACGCCGGCTTGCTGCGTGCCGAGCAAGCGCGGCGGCGAAGCGATGGCGCGCGGCGCCCTGGGGGTGGATGCGTAGGCCCGTGGCGACGCGCAAGCCGGCGCTCCGGGTATCCGAGCGAGCCGGAATGGTCTTCAGCCGGTACAACCCGCCGGTCGGCCAGGACACGCCCGCCGGCCGAGGAGGCGGGTGGGCCTCTTGTCATCGCGACTTCGGGGTCGTATGGTTCCACGCATCCAACGAGACCTATGTGTTGGACGGTGCGCCACCCGTGGAGGGCTCATGAGCGAGCAGAAATCAGGCAAGGTTGCAGTTCTGGTGGAGAACCTGTACCAGGAGATGGAGGTATGGGTGCCTGTGTATCGGTTGCGGGAAATCGGCTACGAGGTTCAGCTCGTCGGACCGCGGGTGGACACGTACAAGTCCAAGCTCGGCTACCCCGCTCCGGCCGATGTCGGCGTCAGTCAGGCGCTCACGACCCCGTACGACGCGGTGATCATTCCAGGGGGCTATGCGCCCGATCTGCTGCGCGACAACGCGGAGATGGTCGAACTCGTCCGGAGCGCTGCCGAACGAGGCGCGATCGTCGCGGCCATTTGCCATGGCAGCTGGATGCTGGCGTCGGCGGGGCTGCTGCGCGGGCGCCGGGTGACCGGAGCGTCGCAGATCCGCGATGACCTGCGCAACGCCGGCGGCGAGGTCATCGACCAGCCGGTGGTTCGCGACGGCAACCTGATCACGTCGCGCAAGCCAGCCGACATTCCGGACTTCTGCGCAGCGATCGTCGAAGCGCTGGCCGAGGCGACGGCCGATCGACCAGCCCGGACCCGCGCAGCCTGAAAGAGGGCACGCCCGCGGCTGCCGGCCTGTGCGCGCGGGCTCGGCGCAGGCTGCTCGGAGGCGAAGTCCTTCGGGGACTCGGGGTACGGCGGCAGCGACCCGGTGGAGGTGCGCGCCGCGCGGCAGACGAGTTCGTCTCCGGAGTGGACGGGCAAGCCCACGCCGGCCGGCGCAGGGCCTGCGCGGCTGCGCCGACCGGCCTACCAATGCGGCTGATAGGCCGTCGCCACCGCCTTGACCAGGGTAGACCATTCCTTCAGGCGTTGCGCGACCAGGGCCGGGTTGGCGTTGGCTTGCAGGTCGGACTTGGGCTGCCCCGTGTTGAAGGGCTGCGTGGCGTTCTTCAGCGGAAGCGCCGCGGGGACCGCGCCGAAATGGCCCTTCTGCTGGGCCGCGACCAGCGAGGTCAGGCTCATGCACAGGTCGCGCGTGCCACCGTCCGCGACCAGCTTGCCCCAGGTCTCGGACGTGGGAGCGGCCTTGACCTTCTGGATCTGCGCCAGCGACTTCATCACGGCCTTTTTCACCTGAGTCAGCGCCAGCGACTGGATCTTGGCCACCCGCTCCTGGCTGCTCACGGTCTTGCCGGCGTTGGCCGCCGCGTCGACCAGGGTCTTCTCGACGTACTCGGCCAGCGAGGTGATCTCGTCGATCCCCGTGATCAGCACCTTCAGCGCGCGATAGGTGTTGGGCTTGGTCTGCTTGTCCATTTCGTCGAGCGCGGCCTTGGCGAGCTTCTTCAGGGCGTCCTTTTGGAGGATCTGCATTTTCGACACCCAGGACTTGAGCAGCAGCGGTGCCTCCGCCATGGTCTTGCCGTGCAGGTTGCCACAGGCGTTCAGCAGATCGGTCTCGCCCGAGTCGAGAGACTTCAGGATCGCCTTGAACTGGGGCGCTTCCTTGACCATGGCGTTGAACTTGCCCACTTCATGCGACTTGAGCCACTCGCTCTTGCGGGTCGTCTCGAACTCCTTCCAGAGTTTGTCCCACTTCTCTTCCAGTCTGGCCATGGCCTTGTCTCCGTCGTCGGGTGGTGATGGCGGCTTGCCATCGAACCTATCAACATAGTGGCATTTGTCGGCCAAGTGAAGCGGTCAGGGACGGGCCTCGGCGGCGCGCTACGCTTCGTGGATGACTTCCGACCTGCTCGCGCTCGCCGCCATCGTGCTGTGGAGTTCGCTGGCCACCCTCGGCGTGGCCCTGGCGCATGTTCCGCCGTTCCTGCTCACCGGATCGGGGCTGCTGATCGGCAGCCTGATCGCGCTGCCGCTGTCGGGATTCGACCTGCGGCGCTGGCGCGTCCCGGCCCCGACGCTGGCGGTCGGGGTGGGGGGGCTGTTCGGCTTCCACTTCCTGCTGTTCATGGCGCTGCGCCTGGCGCCACCGGTGCAGGCCAACCTGATCAACTACCTGTGGCCGCTGGGCATGGTGGTGATGGCCCCGCTGGTCCTGCCGGGCATGCGGTTGCGCGCCGGCCATGTCGCCGCCGCGCTGCTGGGTTTCGCCGGCGCGGCCATCGCGATCCTCGGGCGCGGCGGCGGCGCGACGCTGGCCGGCGGATGGCACTGGGGCTACGTGTTCGCCCTCGGTTCCGCGCTGACCTGGGCGAGCTATTCGTTGTGGACCCGCAGGCTGCCGCCGTTTCCCACTTCGGCGGTGGGGGGCTTCGCGGCCATCGCGGGCGCGCTGGCGCTGCTGTGCCACCTGTTGCTGGAGCCCGGCGCCAGGCTTTCGGGCGCGCAGTGGGCGCTGCTCGCGCTGCTCGGCCTGGGGCCGCTGGGAGGGGCGTTCTTCCTGTGGGACGCCGCGCTCAAGCGCGGCGATCCGCGGCGCATCGGTCTGCTGGCCTTTCTGACGCCGCTGCTGTCGACCGCGCTGCTGATGGCGGTGCACCACCAGCGCCCGAGTGTGTCGATCGTCGTCGCGACGGCGATGATCGTGGGCGCCGCGCTGTGGGGTAGCCGAATCGGCCAGTAGTTCCCCGCTGCCCCGCACGGTCGCGCCGGCGCTGCGGGTCGCGCTCACAGGCGCGGCGGCTTGCCCAGGCTGTCGCGCACTCGTTGCAGTTGGGCGTAGGCCTGCTGCAGCATTCCCGTGGCCTGGGCCAAGGCGCCCTGCAGTTCCTGCGGGCCCATCTGCCGCAGGTAGCGCTTGTCGCCGTCGCCGAACACCCAGTAGTCGTCCGCGTCGGCCGACGGGCCGTGTTCGCGCGCCGGGCGCGACTCGCCGGCCGCGGGCTCGGCTGCGAGCAGGTCGGCATCGAAGTGCAGCCGGCGCAGCGCCAGAATGCACCCGCGGAGGGCCTGCTCAGCGCTTGGGGTGTCCGTCGTTTTCACTGACAGGATGGAGGTGTATGCGATGAAACCTGGGGCGTAGACGATTTTTGATCATTTCGTCTGGAATTGCTGCGAGTTCTTTGGCAAATCTCCTTGTCGATTCCGGGCCCGCGCGAGCGCTGCCCGCGGCTCACTGGCCGAACTCGCTGCCTTGCATGCGGGTCAGGGTGTCGAGCACCCGCAGGTTGTTCGGGGTGAGCTGGCGCGCGACCTCGACCCAGTCCTCGACCACCGTGGCCATTTCCCGCAGGTCCAGCGGCACCATGCGCCTGCGCGCCCGCTGCAGCGCATGGCGGGCGGCACGCGCGCGCGCGTGTTCGCCGATGAATCGGCGCACCGCCTGCTCGCCATCGCCCCGGGCGCAGACCTGGTCGATCACCCCGAGCTCCAGCAGTTCGGCGGCCTTGTAGATCCTGCCCTGGGTCATCAGCGCGGAGGCCCGCGTGGCGCCGATGCGCCGCGCCAGCAGCGGCATCGCGCCGGAGCAGGGGAACAGGCCGAAGAGGATTTCCGGCAAGCCGAATTCGGACTGTTCCTCGGCGATCACATAGTCCGACGACAGTGCCGACTCGAAGCCTCCGCCGAGCGCGCGTCCCTGCACCAGCGACACCGTGGTGGCGTGGCGCGACACCTGCGCCTCCCAGCGGTAGGTCAGGTCCATGCAGCGCAGCGAGTAGGCCCGCAGGCTGTCGAAGTCGCCGCGCTGGATGCAGTCGTTGAAATGCCCGAGGTCGCCGCCGACGTTGAAGTAGCTCGGGTGGGTCGAGCGCAGCACCGCGTAGTGCACCGGGTGCAGGTGCCCGTCGCCGGTCTCCCAGCGGCAGCCGTTGGATTCCCAGCGGGCGAAGGCGTGGTCGAAGGCATCGAGCATGGCCGGCGAGAAGTTCAGCGGCTGCTCGGCGCGCGGGCGCATGGTCACCCAGGCGGTGGCGGTGGCCGCGTCGTAGGCGACGTCGACCGCGGCCAGCGAGTGGGGCGGCCGGTGCGCCGGCACCGGCTCGGCGCGAGCGGCCTGGCGGGCCTGGCGGGCGGGGGGATCGGCAAGCAGCGAGGTCATGGCGGTGGATCAGGCGCGGGCGAGGGGGTCGTGGGCGCGCAGCACGAGCGCGGAATTGGTGCCGCCGAATCCGGCCGACAGGGTCATCGCGTAGCGGATGGGCCGTTCGCGGACGACTTGCCTGACGTGGTTCAGCCCCAGGCAGTCGTCCGAAATCCGCTCGAGGTGGGCGGTCGCGGGGACGAAGGAGTGGCGAGCGGCGAGCAGGCACACCAGGGCTTCCATCGCGCTGGCGGCGCCCAGCATGTGGCCGTGCAGGGCCTTGGTCGAACTGACGGGAATGCGTGCGCTGTCGTCGCCGAACACTTCCTTCATCGCCGCCACCTCGACGCCGTCGCCCTCGCGGGTCGCGGTGGCGTGGGCGTTGACGTAGTCGATGTCGCCGATTCCGATGCCCGCCGAGCGCAGCGCGGAGCGCATCGCGGCGACTTGCCCGCGGGGGTGCGGGGCTCCCATGTGGTAGGCGTCGGACGCCACGCCGGTGCCGCATACGTAGCCGAGGATGGTCGCGCCGCGGCGCCTGGCATGTTCGACCGATTCCAGCACGAAGAACGCCGCGCCCTCGGCCAGTGCCAGCCCGGTGCGGTCGTGGGAGAAGGGGCGGCAGCTGGTCGCCGGGTCGTCGGCCACCTCGGCGAGGGCGCGCAGCGCGTCCCAGAGGCGCAGGAAGATCGGCGCCACGCCGGGCTGCACGGTCGACTCCGATCCGCCGGCCAGCGCGATGTCGAGGTCGCCGCACAGGATGTGGCGGCAGGCGTCGGCGATGGCCAGGCCCGAGGAGGCGCAGGCCGAGGTATGGGTGACCGCCGGGCCGACGATTTGTTGGCGGATGGAAATCTGGGCCGCGCCGGAATTCGGCATCGATCCCATCAGGTAATAGGGACGCGCGGTCTTCGCAGGGCTTTCCATGAATTCCTGCGACGCCGCCCATTCTGTGGTGACGCCGCCACGCGCGGTGCCGAAGAACACGCCGGCGCGCTCACCGAATGTGGAATAGTTGACAATACCTGCATTTTCCGAGGCCTGCTGCGCGGCCAGTACCGCGAGTTGCGCGATACGATCGAGCAGAGGTCTTTCCATTTTGGGGAAGCGTTCGCTGAAGTCCTGCTCGATGAGGCCGACCGCGTAGGCCTTGCCGGTGGCGGCGATGTCGATGCGGCGGATGCCGCTGCGCAGCGCGAGCAGGCTGTCGAGCACCGATGCTTCGTCGAGCCCTATCGGGGAATGAACGCCGACTCCAGTGATGGCAATCTCTTTCATACGATCGTTCTCGTCCGGTTTACAGAAACGACCCTGCGGGCACCGCGCGCCGGCCTACCCATCGCGATGAAATGAAAAGCGCCTTCGAGGTCGACAGCAGGGCGGCACTGGTGGTGCAGGCCAAACTGCGCCTGTTCATGGTGCTGGGCGCGGTCGCGGTGGGTTTCGCGCTGGGCGCGGCCTTCGGCGTGCTGACGCGCTGGGAGGTGCTGGTCGGCGTGATGCACCTGGGTTATGCGGTGGCGGCCTACGTATTCCTGCGCAACGCCAAGACGCGGCCGCCGGTGATTTCGCTGATCGCCACCGCGGTGCTCGACGCCTTCATGGTCTTCGCCTGGGAACTGGTGACCGGCAAGTACGCGATCCTGTTCACCCCGCTCTACAACTTCGCCACCATCGGCTACGGCCTGCGCACCGGTCGCCGCGAGATCCTGCTGATTTCCCAGGCGGCCTCGCTGGTCTTCGTCTGCCTGGTGCCGGTACTCGCCCCGTACTGGCAGGACCACATGGTCGCCTGGGGTTCGGCGATCCTCGCGGTGGTCATCGTGCCTTGGTATGCGGGCGAACTGACGCGCCAGGTGCATGCTGCGATCCATTTTGCCGAACTCGAAAGCCGTGCGAAAAGCGAATTGATGGCGCGGGTGAGCCACGAGTTGCGCACTCCGCTGGGCGGCATCTCGAACGCCGCCGAACTGATCGAGTCCGAAGTAAGCACGATCCGTGCCAGGCAGCTCGCGCGGACCATCCGGAACCTGGGCGCCCACCTGCTGGCCGACATCAACGACCTGATCGACCAGAGCCGTTTCAGCCTGGGCAAGATGGTGCTCAACCTGGAGCCCAAGACCATCGAGAGCCAGATCCAGGTCGTGCGCGCATCGCTGGAGAACCGAGCCCACGCCAAGGGCCTGATGCTGCAGTGCACGGTGGATCCCCGGCTGACCCAGTCCGTGCTGGTCGACAGCCGCTGGCTGTCGCGGGCGCTGATCAACTTCGCCGGCAACGCGGTCAAGTTCACCGATGTCGGCAGCGTCACCGTGCATGCGGTGCTGCTGACCGAGAACGATCGCCACTACACGGTGCGCTTCAGCGTGCAGGACACCGGGATCGGGATTTCCGAGGAGAACCTGGAAAAGATCTTCAACCCCTTCGTGCAGGTCCACGGCCGGGTCAATTCCGAGGAAGGCTCGGGCCTCGGTCTGGCGATCAGCAAGCAGGCCGTCGAGTTGATGGGAGGCTCGCTGCGGGTGAACAGCACCCTGGGCAGCGGAAGCCACTTCTGGTTCGACCTGCGCCTCGAAAAGGCCCATGCGCTGGACGCCGATACCCAGATCGGGGCCGCCGCGGAGGAAGCCGCCGAACTCGAGCAGCGGCCGGCCAGGCCGCTGCGGGTGTTCCTGGTCGACGACAACGCCACCAACCTGTTCCTGCTCAAGGAACTCATCGCGCGCGACGGCCACACCGTGGTCACCGCGTCGAGCGGCGAGGTGGCGCTGGCCATCCTGGCCGGCGACGAGCCCTTCGACCTGCTGATCCTGGACTACAACCTCGGGGACATGGACGGCACGCAGGTCCTGCAGACCTACCGCTTCGGCCGCAGCGCGCCGGCTCCGGCGTGGTTCCTGACCGCCGACGCCACGCTGGTCACCGAGCAGAGGCTGCGCGATACCGGGGCGCTGGGGGTGCTGACCAAGCCCATCAGCGTCGAGGAACTGCGCCGCGCGCTGGCGCAGGCGGCGGCCGCCGCGGCAACGGGAGCGGGCGCAACGCAGGCCAGGGTGCCGTCGCCGCAGCAGCGCCCGGGCGGCGCGGCCGCGACCGGCGCCGCGGCGGCCCACCTGCGCCCGGTCTCGGTGATCTACATCGACCAGACGGTGATCGGCAGGCTGCGCACCATCGGCCGCAGCAAGGATTTCCTGGCCGACATGCTCAAGCGCGCGCGCAGCGACATGTCGGGCTCCATCGACGGCATCTGCACGGCCCTCGCCGAGGGATCGATGCAGGACGTGCGTGCCGGCGCCCATGCGCTCAAGGGCGTGGGCAACGAAATCGGCGCCGTGCGCCTGGCCACGCTGGCGCAGGCACTGATGCGCGCCAACGACGACACCCTGCAGAGCACCCACGCGCGCATCGTCGGCGACCTGCGCGAGACGGCCGCCGCGACCTTCGCCGCGATCGACGAGATCGTTCGCACCGAGGAGCGCGCGGCGTCCGGTTTCTGACTGCCGGCGCGTCGTTTTTCCGACACGTCGGCCGGCCGACGCCGGGGTTGTCAGTCGAACACCGGGGTTTCGACCCCGAGCACCTGGTGCAGCTTGGGGCTGGTGGTGGTGTATTGGAGGTGGGTCTTGCGGTCGGGGTGCAGGTAGTCGGCGGCG